>NZ_JBIUVC010000016.1:0-172427 GCF_044742755.1 Streptomyces sp. NPDC087845 | reverse complement strand
ACCGAGCTCGTAGATCTCGGCCTTGCTGCCGTCCGCCAGCGTCTGGGTGCGGACCGGGGACGCCGCCTTGGCCTTGGCGGCTGATGCGGCGGTGCGGTGCGCGGCGGACGTGGCGGCGAACATCTGGGAGCCTCGCGATTCGGACCGGGCATCAACGAAGCGGCTATGGACGGGCGTACGGCTGGGGTATTCCCACTGGAGCTGAACGAGTCCCGGAAAGTCGCATTGAACGGGTCCGGCAGGCACAGCACTGTCTCGAACGACCGCGGGGTATCGGGCAGAGGCTCATCCCCCTCGCCCTGCTCAGCTGTCGAACCAGACGACGAGTCTGACCGCCTCATTTCCGTACGGCATCCGGTCACCACACGGCTCACGGCACCTTTGACGCATTTGGCTCGTCCCTCGCGCGCCCGAGTCGGACACCGCTCACGGGCGCGGAGCGGGAACAGGCCGGGGTCGTCCCCCGCGCACCCGGGTTGGCCGGCCTGCCCCCTATTGCAGGCCGCGCGAACAGGGCTTGACACGGCGGCAGAAGCGGCCACGTGAATCACCATGTGCCTCGGCTGTCGGTCATCGTCGTGACCGGGCTTGGCCTAGGCTGAGCCAATGTTCGACAACGGCGCACCACCGAGCGGCTCGGGCACTGAAGGACCTGGCGTTGACACGGAGCTGCCCTCAACCCTGCATATCGCCGGGCTCGCGTTGACACGGACGGAGAGCCCTCCGTCACTGGCCTGCTGGACCGGCTACTTCCCGGAGCCGGCAGGCGCGGAACCGGCCAGGATATGCCTGGTGATCGAGCCGGCCGCCCCGCCGGAAGAGTCCACCCTCCAACTCGCTCACGACGTTGTGAGCCGTTTCGGCGTCTTCGTCGACCAAGCCCTGGAGTACTGCCGCACCCGACTCCGGGAACGACACTTTGAACTCACAGCCGAAGAACTGAGCCGGCTGGACCTTCCAGAGTTGCCACTGGCAGTCCCCGAAGCAACGGTGTGGGCCGACCAGACCTGGGCAATCCGCTTCGCCGAGAGCGGGCTCCGACTGGCAGACCCCTACGGAATCCTCGTGACCTTCAACGGAACACAGCCTGTCGACGTCCAGGGCCTCGACGGCGAGCAATGAGACGCACGTTCCGCGTCAAGCGGTCCACCCCCAGCTGCGGCACGCTGTGAGCCGTCCCGGCCTGCCCGGCTCGTGCACGTCGTAGGGCAGCGGCCTCGCTGTCCGACGTCGCCGCTGGGTGCGGATCGCCTCTATCGGGGACAACGCATCGTCCAGCACCGTCTCCGTGATGGCTGGACCGACCGACGACCGCATGCGCTATAGTTGATCTTGGAAGTTCGCCGCGGCCTGCGGCAACTGACGCTGCGTTGGTGGTCCAAGGAAAGACACCCCGCTTCCTGCGGGGAAATGCAGGTGCAAGGCCTGCCCAGCGCTCACTCGCGAGGCCCTTCCCCCCGGTGGGGGAAGGGCCTCGTCACGTTCCCCGCGTGCCCCGGAGAACCTCCGCACAGCCAGCGCCCGCGAAGGCCCCGCAACAACGACCGCGAGAGGCGCGACGCCGTGATCGACCAGGTCCGGCAAGCCTGGCCCACCTTTCCCTCGGCGGCGTCGACGCCGCTCTCGACCTGGATCACGAGGTCATCGACACGATCGGTGGTGTCGGCTCCGCCCGCACCACCAGCGCACTCGAAGAACCCTGCGGACAGCTCGCCGACCACAAGCGCACCCCTGTCGTGGCCGGCTTCCCCGCCTACGCGGCCCGATCCCGCTCACTCCTGCTCGTCGTCACCATCAAGGCTGGGGCCCCGGGCCGGTTTCGTTGATCTCTGACTGGCACGGTCGTGCTCTCGTGGCCCAATCCCTCCCGCCGCCGTACAGAGCGCAGCGGAAGCGTTCCTCGACTCACTCGGCAACGCGAACACGGTCCGCAACTACGGGACCGGGGTCGGTAAGACCGTCGAATGGCTCGGCGAGACCCGCCCGCTCGCGACGGTCGCGGACGACGAGATCGGCGGCGTCCTCGAACACTTCTGGGGCGAGGCTGCGGTCAACACCTGGAAGCCCGCCGGGCATCGGCGCTGTCGTGGCTGGGCTGGTGCGGCGAGCAGGGGGTGCGACGGCCCGAAGGTGTCGGCATGGGCAAAGCGGACGGCCCCGCCGGACTCAGAGACCCCAGCCCGCTCAAAGATGGCCATTGACTCGCTGATCGCCCGCCGCGACGCCCACCTGCGGGAGAAGACGCCGTGGCGGATGCTCTAATCTCTGAACTAGCGATAACCCGGGCGGACCGGCGGGAGGGAGGATCGTGATCCTCTCGGCTCGCCTCAGCGCCAGGAACTACTATCGCGAGCGTGATCGAACACGATGCCCTCAGTGCCACCCGCGAGGCCTACGACGCTGCTGCCCCCACCTATGCGCAGCTGTTCCGCGACACGCTGCGTGACAGTCCCCTGGACCGCGCGATCTTGAGTGCCTTCGCCGAGGTCGTGAGTGCGAGTGGGGACGGTCAGGTCGCGGACCTGGGATGTGGCCCTGGCTATATCACCGCATATCTGGACGAGTTGGGGCTGGCGGCGTTTGGCGTTGATGCCTCTCCTGCGATGATCGAGCTGGCTCGACAGGCCTATCCGGGCCTGCGGTTCGACGTGGGCTCGATGGCTGCGTTGAGCATCGCTGACGGCGCGCTGGGCGGCGTACTCTCACGTTGGTCCATCATCCACACCCCGCCGCAGGAACTCCCCGTCATCCTGGCGGAGTTCCATCGTGTGCTGGCACCTGGCGGCCACCTTCTGGTCGGCTTTTCAGCAAGCGATGACCCGTCTCACCCGACGCAGGTCTTCGATCACGCAGTCACGCCGGCCTATCGGTGGTCGCCCGATCACCTCGCCGCGATGCTGCGCAAGTCCGGGTTGGCCGAGGTAGCCCGGATGGTTCGCGAGCCTCAGCCCACCGACCGACGGCAGTTCCAGGAGATCCAACTGCTCGCCCGCAAGGCCTAGGTAGGGGCTGTCTGGCCGAACGCACGACCGCATCCAACTTGCCGGGCAGGGAGCCGACAGGTCCAGGCTTCGACTCGCGATCAGGGCTCACCGCCCGTTCTCTGCACTTCGCCATCGCGGCGCAATCAAGCGGGTGTTGGGATGATTCAGTGGCCGCCGGGTGCGGGCCAGGCTCTCGGACTCTTCGTGTTCCCGGTGTGATTCACCATGGGGATGCCGAGATCAACAACGCTGCGGGGGCGGGACGGCGGTCGAGCTGTGCGAGATTTTCCTCAGCGCCGACGAGACTGATCTTCAGTCCCTCGACATCGCCAAGCCATCCTTCGCGTTCGGCCTCCGCGATGCGGGCGTGAAGACTGTCGCGGATCTCGACGAGACGCATCCGCTGGTCGGGGTCGGCGCTTCTCGGTACGGACGGAGCGCTGGAAAGGGAGCGGAGTCGGCTCCAGCCATTCGTTCTCGTGCCAGTCGTAGGCGCGGACCAAGGGGATGGCGCCTGAAGCGTCGCGTACGCGGCAGATGATCGTGGTGCCCGCTCCAAACAGGATGTCCAGGCTTTCCGGCCGGTAACCCGATGCCGGAAGGGGGATAGTGCGTGCGGCGGCCTGCCGGGTCTGCTCGGTGTGATGAGCCAGCAGCCGACGGACCACTGCCTCCTTGCGAGGGGTGAGGTAGAGCTGCACCGTTGCCAACTTCCGGTGTTCAATGACGAATTGGACATCAGCGAGGGAGAGATTCGGGTCCTCGGCCATCCGATGGGCTGCGGTGTGCCCCAGGGCATGCAGCGTCGCAGTGGTGCCCGCCTTGGCGTTGGCACGCTCGAACATCCGGTGGGCGGCGTGGTAGGCAAGCGGCTGGGACAGGTCCCTCAGCGTCCACCACAGCAGCATCCGCCGTCCTCGTGGGCCCGAGTCCTCCATCTCCAGCTGGTAGAGCCGCAGCCACACGAACGCGTCGGTCGAGGCAAGAAGCTCCTGGACCTCCCCGGCGCCCTTCCGGACCACCGCGATCAGCTCCCGTCCCGGATCAACTCCGCCCTGCCACGCGGTCAGCAGCTCGCCGGCGTGGGTACCGGTGGAGATGTAGAAGGCGACCAGGACCCGGTCCCGGCGCGAGGGCAGGCGCGCGAAGATCTCGCTGAACTCCACGTCCGGAATGCTGCGTGGTTCCCGCTTGGGCACCGTCGACCGGTAGAGCCCGGTGCGCTCATTGCGGGGCGGATCCAACGGGTTGCGATGCGCGTGAGCTCGTCGGCCCCGGCGGGAACGGTCCCGTGGGAAGGGATTGAGTACCGGGCCGTTGCCCGCGCCGCGGTGAAACACGACGAGGAGACCCGGGTGCTGCCGAAGACCAAGGTCGATCTGTGCACGGCGCTCCGCCGCGACGCGCGCGCCGGCCTGTCGAACCGCGCTCTCCAGCGGAAGTACGGCGTCGGCATCTTGGCGGTGAAGAGGGCTCTGGAGTCCGCTCGGCCCGAGCCGCCCAAGGAACCGGCGCCCAGGGCGAGACGGCTCCTCGCCCACCCCGTAGTCGTAGGCCTCAGCGACGCCCCCGCGCTCACCGTCAACTCGTAACAACGGGGGTGGGCGCGGGCGCGGGTCGGGGAACATCGCGCATGTGGCGGAGCGGGGAGAAGAACACGAACCAGCCGGCCGCCCAGGAGCCGACGAACGCCAGCCAGAGTGTGGGCCGTATGCCGATCAGCGTGCCGAGTACTCCGCCGAGGATGCCGCCGAGCGGCATCGTGCCCCACACGATCCAGCGGACGGCCGCGTTCATACGGCCCATCAGCTCCGGCGGTGTCACCGACTGCCGGTAACTGAGCTGTGCGACGTTGTAGACCATCGCGGCGAAGTACGCGATGCCCCAGCCCAGCGGGAACAGCAGCACCCCCCAGCCTCGCCAAGCGGCCGCCGCGATGACCTGCGGCGCGCTGAAGACCAGAATCGACACCCAGATGATCCGCGCCGAGCCGACCTTCTTGGCGAGCCGGCCGGCGAACACTCCCCCGGCCATCCCGCCGATGGCTGCGCCCGCCACGATCAGCCCGGTCAGCTCGGGGCGCACGTGCAGCACCCGGACGAGGAAGACCATCGCCAGCGCCGAGCTCATCCCGGAGAACAGGTTCGCGGTGCCCGTGCACGCCACGACCCTCCGCAGAATCCGGTGCCCGACGACGAACCTCAGTCCCTCGGCGATCCGGCGCCGCAGCGGCTCGTCCGCCGTCCGCGCCGACGGCGGCTCCTCCCGCTTCCTGATCCCGAGAATCGACAGCACCGAGATCGCGTAGGAGACCGCGTCGGCCGTCATCGCCCCCGCCGCGCCGAGCACCCCGACCAGTCCACCACCCAGGCTCGGGCCTCCAAGCTGCGCGAACGCCTGAGTCGTCCCGAGCTTACCGTTGGCGGCCATCAGGTCCTCGGTGCGGATCAGCGACGGCACATAGCTCTGGTAGGAGACGTCGAAGAACACCGTGCACACACCCGCGGCCACCGCGACCACGTACAGCTGAGCCATCGTCAGGACGCCGAACGCCGCCGCCACCGGGACCGAGCCTATGATCACCAGGCGGAGAACATTGCAGACGATCATGATCGAACGCTTGGCGCCGCGGTCCACCAGCGCACCCGCGGGCAACGCGATCAGCGCGAACGCCGCCGTGGTGGCGGCGGTCAGGAGCCCGGTCTCGAGCGTGCTCGCCTTGAGCGCGACGACCGCGAGCAGCGGCAGCGCGATCTGGGTGACCGCCGAGCCCATCTCGCTGACCGTCTGGCCGCTCCACAGCAGTATGAAATCCCGCTGACGCCATAGGCCCGTACCGTCGAACTCCGGCTCCGCATCCTGTAAATCCTTCGCTACTTCTGTCACAGCTCCAACTCCACTCTCGGATCCACGACCCGGACTGTGCCGCTGGTCACCAACACGCCGACACCGCGCTCTCGGTTCTCGCCGGCACCTCCCGGCGTCTCGTTCGAGAACCAATGTCAGAGCTCACCGACACCCGTTCTCCGCCTCACCTGCTCAGCCACCTGGTCGCCCATGAACGGGGCGTCCGGGAACAGAGGACAATGCAGCACATGGATGACGCGTTCACACTCCTTCGGCAGGCCGTCGATCTGCTGCCCGAGGACGCCGTGGCAGAGAGCGGCCGGACGGTCGGGGATGTTCGCGAGGACATCGGGCGCCAGGAGTGGGAGATGGTGCTCGGCGTTCTCATGGAGATCGGGGATGTCCACCCCGTTTCTCTTGACTTCTGGGGGCTGCTCGCCGAAGCCGCTCGGCAGATGATGCTCGACCGCAGCCGCCGTTGGTGTCAATGGCGGGGCTGGGAAGTCGAGCACGGCACTGTCCGGGCAACGTTGAGCCTGACAGATGCGGAGGAGGGCAGACGTCGAACTGCCTTTTCCGGGGACGGTCGGCTCAGGCCGATGTGGGACATCGGCAACCACACTGCCGACGGAGAACGCGGGCTGAGCATCGCAAGGCTGTGGGTGGAGTACGCGGAAACGCTCGGCCCGGGAGAGACCGCCGACGTCCGGCTGGCACCCTTGCGCCCCGAGCAGTGGAGGCATCTGAAGTGTGGTGACGTGATCACCATGCACGAAGCCCGACCTGTTGCCGGCACGGCCACGGTGATCGAGGTCTTGCCGCCGCGCGCCTGAGTCCACAGCGTGGCCCCATGTGCGCCGCCAGCGGCCCGATGGCCGTCAGCCGTGGCCGGGGCTGGGGCCAGGGCCAATGCCGGAACATGATCCATGGTTTTCGGGCACTGGGCAGCAGTCCGGGCAGATGGCGGGGCGCGGGCCGGGGCGGCGACCCGACCACCCATTGCCGTAGCCAGCGCGCTCGTGCCGGAGCTACTGGAACCCGCGGACGCCCGGCCTGTGGTCGCGCTCTGCCGGGCGTCGAGGCTGCCGGCTACTCGAACCGTCCGCGCCCGGCCGAACGGGAAGCCGAAGGACGCGAGCGCTTCAGGAGAGCCAGTCGGCGTAGCGGGTGGGGGCGAGGTGGGCGTCCCTGTCGGTGAGGACGTCACCCCTCACAACGGAGAACATGCCGGCGGTGGGATCGGTGACGACGGTGCGGCTGTCGGACTTGTGGGACAAGGTGATACGGCCCAGATCGTCCAGAGGAAAGACCTCGGGGCCGGCGATGTTTCGAATGCCTTTCAGTGGGGCGCCCGCGGCGACTTCCGCCACCGCGTCGGCCACGTCCTTGGCGGCGATTGGCTGAATCGGCGTGGCGGGCAGCCGGACGGTGTCACTGTCGGCGGTCCAGGACAGGACCGCGTCGATGAATTCCATGAACTGCGTCGCGCGGACGATCGAGTAGGGAATCGGTCCGGCCGCGAGGATGTCCTCCTGAAGCGCTTTGGCCCGGTAGTAGTCCAGCTCAGGCACCTGGTCCACGCCGACGATCGAGAGAATGACGAAGTGGCGGATGCCCCCCTTCTGCCCCGCGGCCAGAAGGTTGTCCATTGAGGTCCGGAAAAAGGCCGGGGAAGCTTCGTCGAAGGTCGGGGAGTTCGTCAGGTTGACGAGGACATCGGCCCCCGCCACCGCCTTGTCCAGCCCCTGGCCACTGATGACGTCGATTCCGGTGGACTGTGAGTGCGGTACCGCCTCGTGCCCGGCGGCGTTCAGATTGTCCACGACCTGCGACCCGATCAGCCCGGTACCACCGATGACCGCGAATTTCATAAAGCGCCTTTCGTCGGATACATCCGTAATATGGCACACAATTCCTATGCAGGCGTTTGACCTGATGCCGTGGTCGTGGCTCCGGCCGACGTGTTGCTCAACTGGTCGGCTGCCACGCTCAGTGGCCGGCTGAAGCGGCCGGCCACGGTTATGTCTTTGCACGGTAGTTGTCGCCTTCGCGTGCACCAACCTGCAAGTTCCCTTGAACGGAGCACCCTGATGTCTCCCCTACCGGTCTCGCCGAGGGCGTCGATGGTCACGATGTAGGAGTGCTGCAATTGGGCGGTGATCCGCGCTTCACGCAGAAGACCGGGCACGTGCGTCGTCGCCGCGGCTTCCACCACCGGCGAGCGAGGAGATCGCCTAGACGGCCGTGGGCCGACCCGGTGTCTCGTCCTGGGCCTCCCACACCCGGCCCGTGCCACCCACGCTGGGCCCCTGCCACCCTCGCCTGGTGTCGCACCAACCGGTAGCGGCCCCCGAGAAGCTCATCTCGCACGCCACGCCTCCCCGCTTCGAGCTTGTACCTCCTGCCACGTACCCGCCCGGTGGAGATCACGACACGGTCGCGGAGGCGACGCTCCCGACACCCAGAAACCTGCCAGATGGCAGGCACACTCGCCAAGGCCATCACCTGGTCCGAATCGGAAGGCAGTTGGGTGCTCACCAGTGATCCTGGCGACAACAAGCACGCTGTGCGGCAATTGCCGTACCGCGGCTCAACGGAGGCGTGACCATGCATTTGATTCGACGGGTTGAGCACGGAGCGGGCAGCGCCTACGGCAGCACAAGATCGTCCAACCCGCGGGCGTGGGGCCCCAGCGGCCCTGCCTCAACCCTCTGTTGTCGCTCCAGCAGGTGAGGGAACGGGGTGGCCCTCAGGGTCACGTCCGCGATCCAAGCGCTTCGCGCTGCCGGACTCGGATCAGCGGGAGGGTTCGATTCCCCAGGCGGCGGCTCGGGCGGCGGCGGCCGATCGGTTGGGGAGGTCGAGCTTGGCGAGGATGTGCTCGATGTGGGTCCCTACGGTGCGCGGCGTGATAAACAGCCGCTCGGCGATCTCCCGGTTGGTGCGGCCGGCGGTCAGTTCGGCCAGCACCTGGAGCTCTCGTGGCGAGAGTCCGCCAGGCCGCCGCGCGCCCGGGTGCCGTGCGTCCGCGGCGATCTCCTCGGGCGGCGGGCCTGCGCAGGGATCGACGGCCGCGGCGAGGGCCTCGGTGAGCAGGGTGACCACAGCGCGCGCCGGATCGGGCGCGCGCCGCGGCCTGCGGGTGCTGACGTTCAGCATGCCGACGTACCGGCCGTCGGTGGCGAAAAGGCACTGGGCCACGCCGTCCTCGATACCGAGGGGAGACAGCACTTCCTGGAAGCCCGGGGATGCCGCCAGGAGCTGCCAGGGGACGTCCTTGAGCCAGAGACCGCCTCGGGCCGGGCTGCGGAGCACGGAGAACACCGGGTCGTGGTGGAGGCGGGTCTCGATATAGGCCGTGGCGTCGTCCGGGTAGCTCCCGGCCAGGGTGGTGTGGCGCCGGTGCAGCGGATCCCATTGGGCCAGGGAGGCGTGGTCGTACTCCATCACCTCCGACAGCGCCGCCAGGACCGTGTCGACGCCGGTTGCACCGCTCGTGGCGCTCCTGGCGGCCTCACGGACGTGGACAGCCGCGTCCAGGATGTCCGCTCTGCTCCGCTCCGCTGTCATCCCCCAAGGATGATCATTTGTTCGGAATACGTCAATCGCGAAGGGTGTCGTGCACGACCTGCCCGTCCATGACGGTGAGGACGACGGGCATCTCCGGGATGTCGTGGGGGTCGGCGGTGAGCAGGTCGCCGTCGAGCACGCAGAGGTCGGCGGCCTTGCCCGGCTCCAGGGAGCCCTTCCAGTCGTCGGCGAAGTCCTGCCAGGCCGCGTCGATCGTGTACGTACGGATCGCCTCGGCCAGGCCGATGCGCTGCTCGGGGCCGCTGACGCGGCCTGTGGCCTTGGACTCGCGCAGGATCATGGTGGCGACGCCCTGGCGCCAGTCAGGGTGCGTGACAGGGGCGTCGGACCCGCTCGCGACCCGTACTCCGGCGTCGATGGCGTCGCGGTAGGGCCATGCGTACGCGGCCCGTTCAGCTCCGACGAAGTCCTCCTCCATGTCGGCGACGGTCCACTTGATGGTGGGGTTCATGTTGACGCCGAAGCCGTGCGCGGCCAGCACCTTCATGCTGTGCTCGGTGAGGAGGTCGCCGTGGATGACGTAGTGGCGGGCGTCGGGCCGCGGGTGCTCGGCCACGGCAGCGGCGAAGGCATCCGCAACGGTGTCGCACGCCCGGTCGCCGGTGACGTGGACGCCCAGCTGGTGCCCGGCGGCGTGGGCATGCCGGATGATGGCGTCGATCTCGGCGATCCGCTCGGCGTCGGTCTCGCCGCCGACGCACAGGGAGCCGCAGCCGCCGCCGACGTACGGCTCGTGCATCCAGGACGTCTTGTTGGGGACGATGCCGTCGGCGAAGATCTTGACCCCGTGGATCGCGAGGCGTCGAGGATCGGCGTCGCCGGACTCGCCGAGGGCGGTGAGGGTGCGGGCGAACTCCTCGGCGGTGCTGGCCATACCGGTGGGCAGGAGCAGAACGCCGAGGCGGGCGGTCAGTTCGCCGTCGGCCAGCAGCCGACGGTAGACGTCGAGGGTTTCCGCACCGAGCGCGCCCCGCATGATGCCGTCGCCGCCGGGGCCGAGTCCGGGCTCGGTGTAGCTGGTGATGCCGAGCCGGGCGAGTGTGGCGAGGTTCGACCTGATCGCGTCGGTCCGCTCCTGCCGGCTGAGCGGCGGCAGCGCGTTCTGGATGAGGGCCTGGGCCCCCTCGTGGAGCAGCCCGGTCGGCTCCCCGTCTTCGTCCACGACGATGGCCCCGCCGGGCGGCGCGACGGTGTGCCGGCCGATCCCGATGAGCTCCAGTGCCTTGGAGTTGACCCAGGTGGCGTGCCCGGAGAAGGAGTACAGGACGACGGGGTGGTCCGGACTCACCGCGTCGAGGTCGTGCCGCGAGGGCAGCCGCGACGAATCGGAGACGCACTCGTCGAGGTAACCGGTGTCCCAGCCGTGCCCCGTGATCCACTGTCCGCCCGGAACCCGCTCGACGGCCTCCCGTACCTCCTCGGCCACGTCCGCGAGGGAGGACACGGCAGGATGGCTGAGGTCGAGGGAGAGCGGCGGCGTCGACATGCCGAAGGCGCATCCGTGCAGATGGGAATCGTTGATACCGGGAAGCAGCGTCGCCCCCCGCAGGTCGACGACGCGGGTGTCGGGTCCGACGAGCGGCGCGACGTCGTCCCGCCCGCCGACGGCACTGATGACCCCACCGGTCACCGCCAGGGCCGAGGCGACGGAGAACTCCGCATCGACCGTGACCACTCGCCCGCCGAGAAACACCAGATCCGCATACGTGTCCACAAAAGGTCCTTTCGAAAACCGGGCGCACCACGGCCACCCGTGAACGCTCTCCCGAGGACTATGGCCACGCCCCCACCCCCCGCACATCGGTCATCCCACCGATACGCGCTCTCGCCGTGGGCGGCTGACGCCTCGTACTCGGGATCGTGTCGGGCTTCGGGCAGGCAGAGTGCGAATCGCGGTTCGCCGTGGGCGCCCCGGGCACCGATGTGGGCGGTGGCGACGAGCTCGCGGTCGTCGGAGAAGTAGCGGAGGCCTGGCCGGCGCACATGGAGCCGGTCCACTGGCTCAAACAGAACAAAGAGAACAAACAGCCCTACTGTCAGCAGATGAAGCCACTGCTCGACACCTACGCAGACCGACTCGCCCAAGCCGTCGACGCCGAACGCTCCGGTCACCGACTCGCACGCTCACTCGCCGGTTGAAGCGCTCACTCACAAGGGGGTCAGCCACGAGGAGGCAGCCGCAAGGGAGTTCGGTGGCTTACAGCGCTGTGCAGCGATCAGAAGCCGAGCTCGATGCAGTCGATGCCGCGTGGCGGACTGTGCCGACCAGGCGGGGCAGCACCCACCGTGCAAGGGCCATCCCGGGGCCTCGTCGAGCGGTCACTCGTCGACTGCGGCAACGTGGTGCGGGGCATCGAGGGTGGTGCGCTCCCTGCCGCTCCACCCGGTTCCGACACTGCCCACCACCGCGGAGTGTCCTCGGGCTACTCCCCCACCAGGAACGCGCCGGGGAGACCGGCGAGCCGGCCGCGGCCGGGCACCCACCCTCCGACGATCGCTTCGGCGGTGCGGACGCACCGGATCTTGATCCACGCACGGGAGCGGACACCTGGTGCGTACCGGGAGCCGAGCCGAGCCGCTTCGCGAGCACGCCCATCCAGTCCCGCCGCCCGGGTCGTATCCAGTGCCTGAGCCCATGCCCGACAACCGCTGCCGACGTCGATCAGCAGGACCCGTCCAGACCGCGTTCCGCGTTTGGGGTGGCCGGCGGAAGCCGGCCGGGGTGCCTGGCAGTCCGTCGGGCGGAAGGCAGCCGGGCCGCCGAGGCGGCCCGATCTTCGACGCATTGTGCTGCAGACAGCGGCGCCCGCATCGGCCGTACCTGACCTTACGGAGTCGGCGCCCCCGCCACAGCGGCCTGCGGCCGGGCTGCACATCAAACTCTTCGACCGGCCGGCAGCCGTGGCCCGACCGTCGAGCGGGGCCTGCTCGGGAGCATGGGGCGCAGGGCGGGCGTACGGACGCGTTCGTCAAGTGCCTCACTTTCACCCGTGTTCGGGGTGTGGATGCCTCGCAGTCCTTCGTTGGGATGGTGGTCTCCGGGACGTTGTGGCGTGGCGGGTCCGGCTTGTGGGTCACTGTCGGTAGCAGGTGGATCGTCCGCCCGTGTTGATCTGGAGGTGCTCACCTTGAGCGAGACGCTGAACATCGAGCCCGCTGACGTGTACGAGGCCCCACTGCTGGCCGAAGTCGGCGACTTCGCCGACCTCACCCAGGGCAATACCGGAGTGCATCCCGAGGCGGGCGCTACCTGGTACGTCTGGTCCTGACCCGGTGTGCGGGTGCTGGTACGTGGCCGCCATGCGGCGCGGGCCGGCACCCGCACACCCCCGGTAGACCGTCGTCGCGGGAGAGCCGCCGGCGGAAGGAGTCCAGGGTCCGTCCGTCTGGCCGGGCCACAGCCCGTTCGCGGTTCGGGGCAGGAGTACCAGGTAGCGGTTGGTGCGAGGCGTTGGGAGTTGGCTGCTGAGTGAGTGGCATGGTGGCGTGCTGGTTCGTGGCGCTCCCGGATCGGGAGACGCGGCAGGAGTTGGCTGCACGGTTGCGGGAGGGGGCCGTCGATGTGGTGTGCCATCCGTCGGGCCGGCCGTGGCTGGTGGGGTCCTGGCCGCCGGGGCGGATGGTTCTGGCTTCGGAGGGCGGGCGGACGCTGGCGGTCGTGGGTACCTCGTCGACGACGCCTGTGGAACTGACGGCCCGTCTGAAGAGGGTCCGTACGCTCGCGGACGTCGAACCCGCGCTGCACGGGGTGCACGGCAGTTTCCACGTGGCCGCGTCCGTGGACGGCCACATGCACGTGCGCGGGAGCGCCTTCGGGGCCCGACGCCTGTACCGGGCGACGGTCGAGGGACTGACGGTGTGCGCGGACCGGGCCCGTTCGCTGGCCCACCTCACCACCGACGCCGTCCTTGATCCGGCCCGAGTCGCCGCCCGCCTTGCCGCGCCCTGCCTGCCGCACCCGCTGGCCGACGCCGCGATGTGGACCGGGGTGGAAACCGTCGAGCCCGGCCACACTCTCCGCGTCGCTCCTGACGGACGTGCGTACACCACCGTGTGGTGGCGGCCACCGCCCGCACACCTGCCCATGGCGGATGCCGCGGGCCTGTTGCGTGAGGCCCTGCAGGCCGCTGTGGCCCTGCGCGTGCGTCCGGGCCGGGTGCTGGCCGCGGATCTGTCCGGCGGCATGGATTCCACATCGCTGTGTTTCCTGGCTGCCGAAGCCGGCGCCGATCTGGTCACCTCGACCCAGCACTGGAACAGCCCCGGCAACCAGGACCACCACTACGCCCGCTTCGCCGCCGACCGCCTGCCGCGCGTCGAACCCCTGGTCTTCACCTCCGCGGACTTGCCCGCATGCTTCACCGGTCTCGACGAACGCCGCGAACCCCTGGAGGAGCCCTCGGGGCTCCTGCGCGACCGAGCACGGCACTGCCACACGGCCGGCGCGCTGCGCGCCCGGGGAGCCGAGCTGCGCCTGTCGGGACACGGAGGCGACCACGCCGTCGAGCCCCCCGCCGCCTACCTCCACACCCTCTGGCGGCGTAGCCCCCTCACCGCGCTGCGGGTCACGAACGGATTCAGGGCCCGCGGCCGTTGGAGCCTGCCGGCCGCCGCGCGGATGCTGCTGGGCGCGGGCTCCTACCCGGCCTGGCTCACCGGCGCCGCCGCTCGCCTGCGCGAATGCGCCTGGACGAACCCGGGGCCCGACTCGTGGGGCCCCCGGCCGGCCCTGCCGCCCTGGGCGAGCGACCAAGCCGTGGACCTGGTCGCCACGGTCCTGCGCCGCGCAGCCGAAGACACCGAGCCGCTGGACCCCGACCCCGGCCGACACGCCTGGCTCCACCAGATGCGTGAGGCCGGACGCGGTGCTGCCCTCCTCCACGAGGCATCCATCACCCACGAACTGCCGATGGACAGCCCCTTATGCGACGACGCCGTCCTGACCGCCTGCCTAACCGTCCGTCCCCACGAAGCGGGCCATCCCTGGGCCTACAAACCTCTGCTGGCCGCCGCGATGGAGGGCCTGGTGCCCGAACACATCCTGCACCGCACCACCAAGGACCACTGCGGCCCCGACTGGTACCTCGGCCTGCGCACGCACCGCCGCCACCTGTCCGACATCGCCGACACCTCGCACCTTGCCGCCGCCGGCCTCGCCGACCAGGAACTCCTGCGCCGCGCCCTGATCAGCCCCGACCTGAACACCGGCGGCGCCCCGGAAGTGGAGAACACGCTGGGCGCCGAGGCATGGCTGCGCGACCTGGCCGCCCACCCCGCCCCCGCCCACCTCGTCCACCTCCACCACCCGCACGAGGAGCACCCCGTTGACACAACTGCGCACTGACGTCGCCTGCTGCCCCACCGACGAAGGCATGGTCCTGCTCGACGAACGCGACGGCCGCTACTGGCAGCTCAACGCAACCGGCGCCACCGTCCTCCAGGCACTCCTCGACGGCGCCGGCCCCCAGCAGATCGCCGACCGACTCGCCGCCACCCGCCCCGTCACCCGCGATCGCGCCACGGCCGACGTCACCGCCCTGCTCGACCGCCTCACCCGCTGCGGACTGGTGGTCGACGCCCCGTGAGCCAGATCCTCGACACCGGCCACAACCGTCCCCCGCTCGGCCGCCGCACCGCCGCCCGCACCGCCGTCGCCGCCGCACGGCTACTGGCCCGCCTGCCACCCAAGGACTTACAGGCCCTGCTGCGGGCCGCGCGCCGCGGAGCGCGGCCCGCCGACCACGCCACGGCCCTGCGGGCCCGGCAGGACGTCACGGCGGTAAGCGTCCTGTGCTCCGGGCGCTACTGCCTCCAACGCTCCCTCGCCACAGCCCTGTTGTGCCGCCTCGGCGGCACCTGGCCCACCTGGTCCACCGGCGTACGCACCCCGCCCTTCGCCGCCCACGCCTGGGTCGAAGCCGACGGCCGCCGCGTCGGCGAACCCGACGACACCGCCTCCTACCGCACCCTGCTCACCGTCCCCCCGCTCAGCGACCACCTCCCGTAGCACGAGGCCGCACAGGTACCCCACGGTCGTGCGTCAACCAGTCCTGTCCGCAACTCCGGGGCGAGCGCTATCCGAAGGGGCGGCCGTGGTTGGTGGGCTGCTGGCCGCAGGACGGGCGGTTCTGGCCTCGGCGGGCGGGCGAGACGAAGTCGCGTACGTCCACACGCATGGCACGGCTCCGACGGATGTGAGCGAACAGCTCAGGCCGCGACAGACGCACTCCGGCCTCCCGGCACGACCGTGAACAGCTCAGCCCCGACATGCCCGTGATCGACGGGAGACACCCTGCCATCCGTCCAGCAGACGGCCCGACGCATCCACTCCGCCGCGGGCCCGTCGTCACACAGTTGCCGCCAACAGCTGAGAGGTCCACGCCTCAGGTGTGCCGACGAAAGAAGGCGACGAACACGACGTAGGCGAGGGCGGCGGTCGCCATCATCCAGTAGAACGGGTTGCCGCTCCGTCCGGACGCCGACTCACCGATGAAGGCGCCGAGATTCCCCAGCGTCAGCACCACTCCCGTGCCTGCCCGGGTCCGCTGACCGATCAGAGCGAAGCGTTCGTCAGGTTCCTCGGTGAGGCTCCGGCAGGTCTCGCTGCGCCGAGCCAGCAGAATCAAGGCAAGACCGCAGACCGCGACCCTGAGCATCACCAGACCAAGGCGGAGGTGGCCGCCAACAGCCGCGGACACCAGGCAAACGACGCCGATCCCGAGGAAGAAGGCGGGCATCGACCGCCGCGATTTTCTATTCACCTGTTGGGCTGTCTTCGACATGGAACATCTCCTCAATGCCGACCCCGAAGAACCTGGCCAGGGAGAAGGCGAGCGGCAGGGACGGCGTGTACCGCTCGGTCTCAATGGCATTGATCGTCTGCCGCGAGACCCCCAGGGCCGCGCCCAGCTGCCCCTGGGAGAGTCCTCGCGACGATCGCAGTTCTCTGACCGTGTTCCTCACCTGTCAAGCAGGCTTGTCACCCCCGACGGCTGTCAAGCCTGCTTTACAGAAGCGGTCGAAGCTGAAGCGTGGAACTCCCTCCACCCTCAGAGACCGCCGACCGGTGGAGCCAAATCAACCCGGTACGCCAGTGGGGGCCAGAAGACGCGGGCACAACGAAGCCCGAACGGTCACCGACAATAAATTTTGTCTTGACAAAATTATTTATCGGAAGGATTCTGGAACGGTGCTGGACGTCGCTGTGATCGAAGAACCCGCTGCGGCCGAGTCGTCTTTGGACCCGATACGGTCCCGGATCCTCGCCGCCCTGGCCGAGCCCGGCTCGGCCGCCATGCTGGCCGTCCGCCTGGGGCTGCCCCGGCAGAAGGTCAACTACCACCTCAAGGAGCTGGAGCGTCACGGGCTGGTCGAGCTAGCCGAGGAACGCCGCAAGGGCAACGTCACCGAGCGGGTGTACCGCGCCACCGCCGCTTCCTACGTGATCTCCCCCAGTGCCTTGGCCGCCGTCAGCCCGGATCCTTCCCGGTCTCCCGACCAGCTCTCCGCGCGCTGGCTGCTGGCGCTGGGGGCGCGGCTGGTGCAGGAGGTCGGCACGCTGCTGGCCGGCGCGACCCGAGTACGGCGACGGGTCGCCAGCTTCGGCATCGACGCCGAGGTGCGGTTCGCCTCCGCGGCCGACCGGACGGCCTTCGCCGATGAGCTGGCCCAGGCGGTGGCGGCCCTCGTCGGCCGCTACCACGACGAGGCCGCCCCGGAAGGCCGGAGCCACCGAGTGATCGTCGGGCTCCACCAGATCCCCGCGCCGCAGCCCGGCCCTGACGCGAACGCGGACGGCCCGCAGCAGCGATCCGGGGGGGCGCACGAGACCGAATCCGAAGCAGGACAGGACAACGCACCATGACGCACCCCTTCGAGATCGAACGGGAGACGACCCTCCCGGCGAGCCCGGAACAGGTCTGGGAAGCGATCGCCACAGGACCGGGGATCGACTCCTGGTTCATGGGCCGCAACGAGGTGGAGCCACGCGAGTGCGGGGCCGCCGCCATGGAAACCGGGGGGCACCGGGAGGAGGCGGTGGTCACCGCCTACGAGCCCGGCAAACGCTTCGCGACTCGCACAGCCACTGCCGAGGACGGCCGGTTCATGGCCTTCGAGTACCTGATCGAGGGGCGGGACGGCGGCAGCACCGTGCTCCGCGTCGTCCACAGCGGCCTGCTCGGCGACGACTGGCAGGACGAGTACGACGCCCTGCGCCGCGGCTGGCCCTTCCACCTCCACACGCTCCGCGAATACCTGACGCACTTCCCCGGACGCACCGGCGTTCCCGTCTTCGCCCTGGCGCCGTCCGGCGTGCGATCGGCACTGGAGGTGCGGGCGGCACTCGCCCAAGGGCTGTCGCTGCCGTGCCCGACCCCCGTGGGCTCGCAGGTACACGCCACACCGGCCGGGCTACCGCCACTGGATGGCGAAGTCGTCTGGTCCGACGACGAGCGCATGGAGCTCCGCACCGCCGACGGGATCTACACCTTCCACCACGGCTCCGGCATGGCGCTGATGTTCCACCACCTGTTCGGCCCGGACACGGACCACGCCGAGGCCGCCTGGCAGCAGTGGCTGACCGGACTCCTCAGCTGACCTCCGCACGCCGCTCAGGACGCCCGTACGCGCGGCGTGTGCCAGATCCCGGCGCCACCGGAAGAGCTGCCTGATGCGGCTCTCCGGGATACGTCATCACCAGTTCTCCGCCGTCCCGAACAGGGCCGAAGCGGCAGCATGCAACCGAAATCCAGACACGAGACACCAAGGAAACCTCATGCGTCCCCTGATCAGCACCGCCTTCGTCTCGCTCGACGGCGTCGTGGAGGGCCCCGGCGGCGAACCGGGCTACCGAAACTCTGGATGGACCTACAAGGACATCGAGTTCGTCCCCGAGGCGTTCGAAATCAAGGGGCGGGAGCAGAGGGAATCCACCGCGATCCTGTTGGGCCGGGTCAGCTACGAGGCGTTCAGCCCGGTGTGGCCGGACATGGAGGAATTCGCCGACTACAAGACGATGCCGAAGTACGTCGTCTCCACCACGCTCACCGACGACGCCCTCGTCTCGAACTGGGGCGAGACCACCATCCTGCGCTCGCTCGACGAGGTCGCCGCACTCAAGGAGACCGAGGGAGGCCCGATCATCATCCACGGCAGCGCCTCCCTCAACCACGCTCTGTCCGACGCAGGCCTGATCGACCGCTACAACCTGCTCGTCTTCCCGCTGCTGCTCGGCGCCGGCAAGCGCCTGTTCAGCACGACGGACAAGGACACCCAGAAGCTGAAGCTGGTCGAGTACGAGGCCTACTCCAACGGCCTGCAGAAGAACGTCTTCGACGTCGTCCACTGACAGGGCTTCGCCTCTCGCCCTGCCATCGCCTCCTCATACGCGACACTCGCGGAAACACTGGTGGCGGTACCGGGGCGACCAGTACACCGCATCGCTACGATGATCCGCCCAGGCCGACGAGGGCAGATCAACGCTCGGCACCTCCCGCTCGGACGAGCCCGTCCCGGACGCTTGCCCCAGCGATCATGAGGAAATGCCACCCCATGAGACGAGGGCCTCCTGCCACGGTGTGAGACAGCGCAAGAACCCCTGGTCAGTCGACACGACGCGCTACGGCGCAAGCTGCGAGACCCTACCGGGAGGCGGCCCGGCCGCCGGCTAGGAGACAGACCAGGGGCAACCGGCCACCGCCCGTATCCCGATCCTCACGCCTGGCCCGCGCCAGCGCATCCGGATGAGGCGGATGCGCTCGCTGTCACCCAGGTGGAGTTTGGCGCAGGGGGCCGCTTGGTGGTGGAGGTGCTGACCGGGCCCAGGGTGCGGTGAGCGTCCACGTGGGCGCGACACGCGCGACATCCCGCGTGTTCTTCGAGCCTTGGGTACGGCGGCCAGCCCCTGGACAGCGGGTTACTCCTGTTCTCCCGGTCGGTGGCCTGGTGGCGGGACCTCAGGGCTCCTGAAGGTTGCTCGATCTGGCGGAGCGATTGCCGCCCCCGGCGAACATGGGGCCGAGCAGCCGCGCGAGTGCAAGCCCTACCCCGACGACCGCTGGAACGAGGGCTGCACCAACGCCTGGAAACTCTGGGAGGAGATCGTCCCGCTCGGTCGCAAGGGCAGCCACGGCCTCGTCAGCGCCTGCATCAGGAAGAGGCGCACGTCACCCCGGCCGATCACCGTACAGCCCCCGGCACCCCGCCTGGTGGCCGGATGGATTCTCAGCCGCCCGGAAGCGCTCCCGGAGATCGGACAACTCCGACTCAAGGCGGCCTTGGCCAACTGTCCCGAGTTCGACACCCTCACTGCCACGTCCGGTCCTTCGCCCAGATTCTCGCCGAGCGCCAGGGCGAACGGCTCCCTGAGTGGCTCGACGCCGTCCGCCAGGACGACCTGTCAAACCTCCGTAGCCTCGCCGCGGGCATCGACCGCTACCGCGACGCTGTGATCGCCGGTCCGACCCTGCCCCGGAGCTCGGGCGTGGCCGAGGGTCACATCAATCGGATCAAGATGCTGAAGTGCCAAAATGTTCGGCCGTGCCAGCTTCCAACTGCTGTGGAATCGAGTTCTGTTGTCGTGGTGGGCAGTGACGACGTCATGGGAGTTGAGCCAGAAACGCTTCTCGTGAACATCCACCGGCTTCGAGATCGCTCCCTGCTGCCCCAAACCGATGTCCAGACGCCGCGGGCTTCAAGTGAACGGAGCCACCGTGGCTCCTGCTGAAACGAGAGGCCGTGCCATCCGGTGGTGAGGATCAGCGGGGGTCGACCACGGCAGCCGGCGTACGTGCGGCGAGGAGGAGATCCTCGTAGGTGTGGTGGTGACGGGTGGTGGTGCGGTGGTGCAGCAGGCCGGCCGCGCGGACATGCTGACCGGCGTCGACGAGGGCACGGGCGAGGGTGTCCTGGATGATCCGCGCTCGACCCGCACCCCACCGATCCGTTCCGCTTTCTCGCCCAGGCTGCTCAGCAGGTCCACCGCGACGCGGGGGCGGCCCGCGGTGACCTCCGCCAGAGCTTGCACCACGGGAGCCAGGACATCGCGGAAATCGGGGCGTTCGTCGGCGGCAGCCCGACGGGACGGGACGCGCAGGTCGTCGGTGGCCGCCTCCACGGCCAGGGCCAGCGCGAGGTTGAAGGTGTGGAAGACCTCCGCCATCCCGCCCGGTGCGGCGAGCAGTTCCCGGACCAGGTCCGGGTCGGTTTGGCCGGCCGGTGACCGTCCGACCAGGAGCAGACGCCAGTTCGTCGCGGCCCGCATGCCGACATCCGTACGCGCCAGTGCCGTGTCCGCCCGCCGACGCGCGTCCGGGAAGTCGCCGCAGGCGATGGACTGCAGTGCGGCGTGCCAGTTCAGATGCCGTGACTGCACCGCCTGCGGGTCCGCCCGGAGCCACTGGTCCAGGAAGTCGCCGCAGGCGCGTCCGGTTCCCAACTCATGCTCGGCGTGCGCGAGGGCGTGTGCGGCCACCCCCGAGCGGGGATACAGGGCCAACGCCTGCTCGGCCAGCTCGTGCGCCTCCCGTACCCGGCCCTGCTCCGCCCTGGCCGACGCCAGCCAGCTCATCCACGGCCAGCTCTCCGGACCGGCCAGTGCCGCCTGCTCCTCCATCAGAGCATCGCCGTGCGCACGGTAGGCGGTGTCCCCGCAGGAGGAGAACGCGCCCATCACGAGACCGGCCAGTTCATCAGCGGGCCACGGGGCGAAGTGCCCCGCCAGGTGATCGGCCGTCAGCCGGTACTGCCGGTGCGTGACGGGATGCTCCCGCCGCGGCTCCCCACCAACGTCGGCCACTACGAGGACACATTTCAGAAGGTCGACGGCGAGTGGCTCCTCGCCACCCGAGCTGTGTTCCTGCCCTTTGGCGGCGATACGGAGCGCCTACCCACCTCGCCTCGTGACTCATGAGAACGGACCACCGCGGAGGCGGGGTCCAACCTTTTGGAGCCTCTTGGTGCCTCGTTGCGGAGCCGGGTGGTGGTCTTGTCGTGGTACCCGAGAGCGTCCGCGACGACGGGGGCGGGCAGTTCGAGGAGTTGCTGCCGGATGGAGGCGCCACGAGCGGCTGCGGCCGGGACCCCGACCTGGTTCAGGAGCGCGGACAGGTGGTCAGGGCGGGGTTGGTGGCGGTGTTCATGTTGTCGCGGTTCGCGATGTGATCCAGCAGCAGGGGCAGCGACCGGTGCGGGAACGGGCGAGGCCGGCTCTCCGAGCCGCAGCGGCACCGTGTCCCCATCGCAGATGACGTCGTAGACGCTCAGCCGCACAATGCGGCTCACGAGCTGCGCGTGGAGGAGCACGATGACTCCGGCGACTCGGAGACGCATGGGTGTCTCCAGTCGGTCAGCAGTCGGCCAAGGGCGCCGAGGCGCTCGACCTCGCTCAGCGCGGCTCGCCGGGAGAGCTTCATCGCGGGGATGGAGAGGGTGCGTCGGTAGCGGCGGCTCTGCATGGCCCAGTTGGGGAAGGCTCTCAGACAGGTGCGGCTGTGTTCGGTGTCACCCGGTCGGTGGGGCGCGGCAGAGCCCGTGCCCGGCGGCTCCGTCATCCGCGAGTACCTGTACGAGCACCAGGCGGCGGCCGCTGTCACCGAAGGTACCCTCGTCCCCGTCCCCGTCCCCGTCCCCGTCCCCTGCAAGGATCGGACGGGGCGGTGAGGGCCGCGGGGCTGTGGCCGCCGGTCTGGACGGACGACACCCACCCGGTCCGGCGCCGGCCCCGGTCCGGCTGGTCCGTGAACGCCCCGGACGAAATCGTGGAGATGGCGCACCCGCTGTACCCCTCCCCGGAGCTGCCCTACAAGGTCCTTGTCTGCGATGCCCAGCACTGCGTCGTAGACGAGACCCACTACAACGGCGCACCGTCACGGGGGGCGTGGGGATGGTGCACGAACCAGGAGGACGCGGCCGAGGCAGCGGACGCACTGGTGGCCACCCGTACGGTCTGGGACACGACGCCCCGAGGAGGGGCGGTCGAGGTCGCAGCTCCGGCACCACCACGGTGACGGCGGCATCGCCCAAAGCTTCGGGAATGGGACCCGGCTACCGCCGATTGGCTCACGCCGATCCGGTGCGACAGCGGCCGGACGACCTGTAGCGCACTGCGATTCACCTCGGTGTCGGCGCGGGCGGCAGGTACCCGTGGGGAAAGCCGAGTCGCCGCGTCGGACGGTCTACGCTGTCACCGTTGCCCATTACGTTCAACGGCCGAGCGTCCTGGGAGGAAGCCTTGAAGCGTTCCCACGTCCCCAAAACGCTCCGGCCGCCTGCAGAAGGGACAATGCGATGGATCCTGATATCCGCACCAGGGCCGCACTCGAAGAGCACTGGCAGGCATCGGAACGTGGGGATGCCGAAGCCGAGCACGCCATCTACGCTGCGGACGCGATCCTCGACTACCCCCAGTCAGGTGAACGGTTCCGGGGCCGCGCAACGATTTCGGCGCAACGTGGCGGGCATCCGGCCGATCGGCACTTCACGGTCCACCGGATCGTTGGCAGCGGGGATCTGTGGGTGAGCGAGTGTGTCATCACATACGACGGGGTGCCCACCTACTCGGTGAGCATCATGGAGTTTGCCGATGGGCACGTGGTGCACGAGACGCAGTACTTCGCGGACGCCTTCGGTGCGCCTGAATGGCGGACAGCACTCGCGGAGCCGATGCCGGGCAGGAATATCGCCAAGGCTTGATCCAGGGCCGGCCTGGCTCGTTCATGAGCCTGTGTCAGCTCGTTGACGCGGGCTCTGGGCTTTCGTGGACGGCGTGTTCTGCCCTGTGGGTGTGGCGAGGGCCCCGAGTGCCGCCTCGGGTGGGCGTGGATTTTCACAACGCCGGGGGTGATGCGGTTCGTCGGGACGGACGGGGTTCTCCGGCCAGTCCGGTGCCGGTAGGACTGGAGCCGAGCGAAGGCACTGGTGAGGGCCCCGGTCCAGGGCCAGTGACGGGCGAAGCGAAGGTAGGTGCGTCGGCCTGTGTCGATCAGGCGGGCTGCTACGGAGAACAGTCTCAGGCGAAGGGTCTTGGGCTCCCGGCGGCAGGCAGGTCCCTCGGGGCCGACACGGGCAGCCAGGCAGGAGGGTCCGGGGCGAGGAAGGCAACCTCCAGCCAGACCTGGTTGTGGGCGGCGCCATGGAGGGGCAGGTTGCGCAGGCCGGCGTCGCGGGCGGCCCGTATGCGGCCACCGGCTCCGGTCCCGGCCGCTCCATGGACGATGAACGCCAGGAG
Organism: Streptomyces sp. NPDC087845; assembly: GCF_044742755.1. NCBI lineage: Bacteria > Bacillati > Actinomycetota > Actinomycetes > Kitasatosporales > Streptomycetaceae > Streptomyces > Streptomyces sp. NPDC087845. The sequence goes on along the minus strand of NZ_JBIUVC010000016.1, from coordinate 148,778 downwards.
CGGGTGCCCAAAGGCACGCTTCCAGGTCGGCGTCGCGTCCTGCTTCTCGGAGTACGCGGTGACCAGGGCGGTATCGATGTCCATGGTGACCGCGCCGTCCGGACCGAGCGAGCTGCGGTCGCCGGCCAGTGCCCACATCCGCTGCCGGGCGGAGCGGATCGCAGTCAGGGCCTTCGGGTCGGCCTTGGCGGTACGTACCGCCCGCAAGGCATCGAGTCCGGCGAACGACTCGGTCGACGCAGGAGGGTGGTCGAGCGGACGGCCTCGTGACTCTCGGACTGCCGCAGATTCAGCCCCTGTTATGAACGAAGCCCCCGCAACCATCTCGCCTTTCTTGCTCTCGCTGCTGCTTGTGCTGCTACAGGCGATCGTCCGCCTCATCACGTGGGCCAGGTCTTGGATTCTCCTGCAGTCCATGAGCACGACGCCGTCGACGGTGACTGCGGCAGATCGCCGCGAATTTCGCGTGCCGGCTCGAAAGAATCCGAAGGATGGCGTCCGGGCAGCCGACCTGCCCATGTGACTGATCCGGATCGGCATCGCAGAGGACGGGCACAGCGGATCGAACCTCTCAGGGGCGAACGGCGTGACCATGCCACGAAGCCCTGGATGTTCTGTCCTGGGAGGTTGTGGACGGGTGATGCAGGTCTCGGTTGGGGGATCTTGAAATGGATAGGGGCCATCTGGCCTGGTATGGCTCGCGACATCTGCGCCAGCGATCGGAAGGGCCGTCGTGCCCACCGTTGCGCTTTCACCGCCCTGGTGGGCGAAGACCGCGATGACGGCAACAACCGCCCGAACGGAACGCCGGTGACACGCGAAAGCGAGTCCCGGCGACACCCCGCAGGCTCCGCCCATTCGCGGACCCGGTCACCTCACCCGCGGCCTTGCCCGAGCCACGCTGGACACCGGCGGGCGAACAACCGACGGGGGAATCCCCCACCCGGCCCGGCTCCCCGCGTCGAGCCCGGCGACGAGGTGGACACAGCCTTCGCCGGGCCGGCAGGACGCCGATACAGACGCGTCTCGAACCGGAGCCGAACTATTCCGGTACCGGCGCCTCGCCGGATACCGCAATGCCTGCCTGACGAAAATCGTTGAGGGCAGCAGCCGTTGTGCGCGGGGCGACCCCGACCGAGTAGTCGAGACGTACCCGTGCGCGGAATCCCGCCGCAACGGCGTCCAGCGCGGTCGCACGCACGCAGTGATCCGTCGCGATGCCCACCACATCGACGTCCTCGACCCCGCGGGCGCGCAGCCAGTCCGCCAGGGAGGTTCCCTCCGTGTCCGCGCCTTCGAAGCCGCTCTTGGAGGCACTGTGGGCACCCTTGAAGAAGACGGCGTGCACTTTGCCGTCCATGACCACGGGTGCGAAGTTCGGATGGAATTCACTGCCTTCGTTCCCTGCCACGCAGTGGACGGGGAAGCTGTCCTGGAAGTCCGGGGTCTCGGAGAAATGGCTGCCCGGATCAATGTGATGATCCCGGGTGGCCACAACATACTGGTAGTCGCGACCCTCGCTCTGCTCAACCAGATCGGCGATCGCCGAGGCGATCCGCGCACCTCCCGCGACGGGAACACTCCCACCCTCGCAGAAGTCGTTCTGCACATCCACCACGATCAAGCCTCGGCCCATCACAAACACCTTTCACAACTGCGGAACACAGGAAAGAACCAGCGACCCGGGCACCGAGCACCGACGGTCGGCGGGACGACGGAATCCGGTGATCAGGACCGCCGATTCCGCTTCCTCTCCAAGGACAACCATCCGGTCGGTCACATCACGGACAACCCTCGTGGATGCCTCCTTCGGCGCCCGGACCGGCAGAGCACCTGCGCGTCGAACGCCTCGGATCCGAGCGTCCGGCAGTGGTGCTCCTCCGAGGAGGTACCCGGTCAACTTGGGCTGCGGGCGCTACTACGGCGGGCAGGCCGCGGAGAGCGGGGGCGGCCCGCACCCGTCCACGTGACGTGATCATGAGTCAAGGGATAGCGGTCCGAGCCGCTTCACGGGTGCATCCACTCGTTGGAGGGCGTGCCCCCTCCATCATGTCCAGGCGGGCGCCGAGGGTGAAGCGGGCGGGGGCGGCCCGGCGCAAGGTGTACGTGCCGCCGAGATCGGGTGCCATGGCGCGTTCGACGGCGTCGGCGACGCGGTCGGCGCAAGCAGTGTCGCTTCGGTGTTGAAATCGCTGGACCGTATGGGTGAGTTCGTCGCTCCGGACTGTCGCAGGCATATGCGAACTGCGTAAAACCGGGGTTGTGATCAAGAACCTCATTTGGCGCGGCCTCCCCGCGCTCACCCTCGCAGCCCTGCCCATCCTGGCCGCGGTTCCTCCCGCCGGCGCCGTGGCGAGCAGCCGTACCGTCCAGAGCGCGCAGCCCCGAGAGTCCCTGCGGAGCGACTCACGCTTCTACGCGCCCGCAACCCTCGGCAAGAACCAGGCATGGACCTCCGGCAACGGCCGCACCATCCTGCGTGTTCAGAGCGACGGCAACGTCGTCGTCTACAAGGACAACCGCCCCGCCTGGCAGGCCCCGAACGTCTACCCCAACGCCGACCACCTCGTCATGCAGGAGGACGGCAACTTCGTCATCTACAACAGGGCAGGCAAGGCCATCTGGGCCGCCGGAACCTGGCACAAGGGCCGCTACCTCGCCGTCCAGGACGACGGCAACGTCGTCGTCTACAACAACGCCAACCAGCCCGTTTGGGCGACCAACACCGGCGACTGAGCGACACTCCCGTGTGCGACAGGGCCCGGACCAGCCGTGCGGGCCCTGTCTTCTCCCGTATCGATCGCTGCTCCCGCGAAAGCGCCCGCCTTCTCGTGGCAGAACGACTGACGTTGCGCGGCAGGCGGCACGTGCGCGGCATGCAGCATCCCTTTCAGACCTGTGGCCCTGGCCCTGGTAGGCGCGGAGATGCGCGGCCGGTGATCAACGGAACGGCCGGCGGATGCCCGTACCTCCTGTCGTCGGCGGGAGGAACATCTGGGCCACGAAGCCGCAGCACAACAGCATCGCCGTGAACGAAAGAAAGGTCGGAAGCACGCCGAGCGCGATTTCCAGTTGCCCGAGCACGATCGCAACGAGACCAGCAAGAACGGGTCCGGCCGTCGGCGCGGCGCCCAGCGGGCCACCGCCGCCGCCCCACCCGCCCCCGTAGGCAGGCACAGCCCTCTGCCTCCGCCTATCACGGAGAAGGACACCTCATGCGGCTGAGCCCTCAAGCGGAGAACGGCCCCCGGCAGAAATCGGGTAGTCGATGCGGACACAGCCTGGGGGGTGTGCGGGTGGCTGAGACGACCCTTACGACGCCGACCGTGCCCGATGCACATGCCGGGCGCTGGCACGCCTGATCCTCGGCGATCAGGCCGTGGACATCGCCGATGGCGCCGCGGGCGGGGTGGCGAAAGCCCACAGGCAGCCGGTGTGGGGGCCTTCGCCTGGACGCCCATGGTCTCCTTTGTCGCGGGCAGGGGGCGGGCTGCCACCTGCTGCAGGGTCATTGATGTCGCAGGATCGGCAGAGCACGGTCTCCTTGAGGCCATCGGGCCATTCTCCGGCGCGGTTGCGCCAGGCGCGTGAGTAGCGAGCCACCGGCACCGGCGCCTCCCAGTGTGGGCAGGGAGGGGGTGTCCCGGAGGTCCGCAGTTCGATTTCGGCCGACGCGTCGGTCCTCGGCGTCATACGAGGCCCACCCACGCGTCAGCCCCGAACGTGCCTTTCACGTCGGAGGCGACGGTGGTGGCATCCACCGTGGCTTGCAAGGCGTAGACAGTCGTCTTCCGTGCGCTGCGGACGCTGAGGTGGACTGGACTGTCACCTGGGTGGTCCGCGAGGATTTGCTTCAGTTCTCTGACGGACTGTTCGGTGATCCGGTGGAAGGGAAGGGCAAGCCGCACCGGAGGTTTCCCGCCGTGCTCGGCGGAGGACACGTCCAGGACCACGAGTTCCCTGCCGAAGATGTTCACGGTTCCATCCCGGTCTTCGATCTTTCCTTTGACGGAGACGACGTTGTCCTCGGTCAACGCGTACTGCACGAGCTGGTAGGCGGCGGGGAAGAAGAGGACCTCGATGCCGACATCGCGGTCCGCGAGGTTCACGATGGCCCAGGTGTTGCCCTGTTTGGTCATCTTGAGCTGGATGCCGGTGATCAGCCCGGAGAGCTGCACATCCCCGGCGGTGCGACCGGAGGCGAGCAGTTCGGCGATGGAGCAGTCCCGGGCGCCGGAGAGGATGTGCTCGGCGCCGTCCAACGGGTGGGCTGAGACGTAGAGGCCGAGCATTTCGCGTTCGGTCGCCAGGAGCTGTCTGCGAGGCCATTCTGCGTCGTCAACGGAAAAGTCGAGGCCGAAGGCCGGTTCGCCGCTCCCTTCTCCGCCCAGATCGGCGAAGAGATCGTCTTGCCCGAAGCTTGCCGCTTTCTTCACGGGGATGATCGCGTCGATGGCATCCTCGTGGATGGCGGTGAGGCCCTTGCGTGAATGCTGCAGGGAGTCGAAGGTGCCGGCCTTGATCAAGGACTCCACGGCCCTCTTGTTCAGTGCGGGCAGGTCGGCCTTGTCGAGGAAGTCGGAGAAGGAGGTGAATTTCCCTTTCCGGCGGCGCGCGTCGACGATGGCCTCGATGACGTTGTCGCCGACGTTGCGTACGGATCGCAGCCCGAACCGTACGTCATCACCGACAGCGGTGAACTCCGCGACGGACTCGTTCACGTCGGGCTGGAGCACCCGGACGCCGTTCTTACGGGCGTCGGCGAGGTAGATCGCGGCCTTGTCCTTGTCGTCGCCGACGGAGGTGAGCAGGGCGGCCATGTACTCGGCCGGATAGTTGGCCTTGAGATAGGCGGTCCAGTACGAGACGAGGCCGTAGCCGGCGGTGTGGGACTTGTTGAAGGCGTAGCCGGAGAACGGGAGCATGACGTCCCACAGGGCCTTGATGGCTTCTTCGCTGTAGCCGTTGTCCTTCATGCCGTTGTGGAACTTGCCCCACTCCGCAGCCAGCACCTCCGGTTTCTTCTTGCCCATCGCACGGCGCAGCAAGTCGGCGCCGCCGAGGGTGTACCCGGCCAGTTCCCGGGCGATGGCCATGATCTGCTCCTGGTAAACGAGCAGATGGAAGGTGTTGCCGAGGATCGGCTCCAGTGCGTCGCGCAACTCGGGGTGGATCGGGGTGATCTCCTGGCGGCCGGTCTTGCGGTGTGCGTAGTTGGTGTGCGCGTTCGCCGCCATGGGACCGGGCCGGTAGAGGGCGTTGACTGCGGCGATGTCCTCGAACCGGGTGGGTTCCATCTGTTTCAGCAGCACGCGCATGCCACCGCCGTCGAGCTGGAAGACACCGAACGTGTTGCCCTCGGCCAGCAGCCGGTACGTCTTGGCGTCGTCCAGAGGGATCACGACGGTGGACCGGCCGCCGTCCAGGGGATCCACGGTGGCCAGGCTGATGCCCCGGTTCTCGCGGATGTTCTCGATTGCCTGGTCGATGACACCCAGATTCCGCAGCCCCAGGAAGTCCATCTTGATCAGTCCCATGGCTTCGCAGGACGGATAGTCGAAGCCGGTAATCTTCACGCCGTCCGAGGCACGCATGTGCAGCGGGATGCGGTCGGTGAGCTTTGTCTTGGAAAGGATCACCGCCGCGGCATGCACGCCGGTGCCGCGGGTGAGGCCCTCCACCCCGCGAGCAGTGTCGAAGACCCGCCGCACATCCTGTTCGGCGTCATACATCTGCCGGATCTCGCCGGCCTCTCCATACCGCTCGTGGCAGGAGTCGAAGACCGCGGCCAGTGGGGCTGACTTGCCGTTCTGGTCCGGCGGGAGCGCCTTGGTGATCCGCTCGCCGTGGGAGTAGGGATAGCCCAGAATGCGCGAGGAGTCCTTGATCGCGTTCTTGGCCTTGATCTTGCCGAAGGTGTTCACCATGGCGGTGTACTCCTCGCCGTACTTCTCGGTGACGTAGCGGACCATCCGGTCGCGCTGACGGTCGTCGAAATCGAGGTCGACGTCCGGCGGGTTGATGCGTTCGGGGTTCAGGAACCGCTCGAAGAGAAGGCCGTGCTCCAGGGGACACAGTTCGGTGATGCGGGTGGCGTAGGCAACGACGGAGCCGGTGGCCGAGCCCCGGCCGGGACCGAGGGGGATCTTGTTGTTCCGGGCGTGGCGGCAGATGTCCGCCACGACAAGGAAGTAGGAGCTGAATCCCATGGGGCCGATGACCGTCATCTCGGTCTCGAAGCGGTCCATGACGTGCGGGGGGATCGGGTCCCCGTAGCGCATGGCCAGCCCGTTGAGGACCTCCTTGCGAAGCCACGATTCCTGGCTCTCTCCTTCAGGCACGTCCGGGAACTGCGGCATCTCGTCGACGTAGTCGAAGACCTCGTCGTAGGACTCGACGCGCTCGGCGATCAGCAGGGTGTTGTCGCAGGCTTCCGGAAGTTCCGAGAACAGGCTGCGCATCGCGGCGGCTGTCTTGAGGTAGTAACCGGAGCCGTTGAAACGGAAGCGGCCCGGGTCGTCCTTGTTCTTGCCGACACCGATGCACAGCAGGCTGTCGTGGGCGTCGGCCTGGTCCTCGGTGACGTAGTGGGCGTCGTTGGTTGCCAGGAGGGGAATGTTCAGTTCCTTGGCCAGGCACAGCAGACCGCTGCGGACCTCACGCTCGATGTCCAGGCCGTGGTCCATCAGCTCCAGGAAGTAGTTCTCGCTGCCGAAGATCTCTTGGTAAGCCGCGGCAGCAGCCTTCGCCTCGTCGTACTGGTTGAGCCTCAGACGGGTCTGGATCTCGCCGGACGGACAGCCCGTGGTGGCGATGATGCCGTCCGGCCGTTCAGCGATCAGCTCCCGGTCCATGCGCGGTTTCCCGGCAGGAAACTGACCCTCGTAGCTGGCCTGCGTGCTGAGCCGGAACAGGTTCCGCAGGCCCTGGACGTTCCGCGCCCACATGGTCATGTGGGTGAAGCGGCCGCCACCGGAGACATCTTTCGACCCCTCACCGTCTGCGCTCGTAGCGCGACGGCCTCCCGGCCCCCAGAACTCCTGCTTCCGGACGAGACGAGAGGAAGGCGCCACATACGCCTCGATACCGATGATCGGCCTGATGCCCTCGAAGCCCTTCGCGACCTGCGCGAACTCATAGGCGCCGAACATGTTGCCGTGATCGCTCATGGCGATCGCGGGCATCCCCTGTCGGGCCACCTCGTCGAACATCGGCTTCAGCTTCTGTGCGCCGTCCAGCATCGAGTATTCGGTGTGATTGTGCAGGTGAACGAAGGAATCCGGCATGGGTGGGTCATCTCCGAGGTGAGTAGGAAGCCCCACCCCGGCAGAGACGCGATGGTGGCCTTGTCAATGGCCGACCGCACCGGCATCGGCACATGGGCGGACGACTCGAACCGTCGCGGTGCGATTGCGCCGACGGAGCAGCCAACGGGTCGAACCCGCCCGTGTACGCGATGAGGCCAAGCCCTTGAAGTGCATCCGGCGGCCGCCCGGCAGCCGGGCAACGTTCCTCCTGCCACTCGGCTTGCGAAACTGCACGTTGACCAGAGACATCAAAGCGAGCATGGCGTACTGGAATCAAACAACCATTTCACTGATCAGACTCAACAATTAGTTGTTTGCCTATGATGCTCAGCGTGGACCTCACTGCCGTACGCACCTTCGTCACCGCCGTGGACGCGGGACAGTTCCAAGAAGCCGCCACCACCTTGTCGATCACCCCACAGGCCGTCTCCAAGCGCATCGCCGTGCTGGAGAAGGACCTCGGTGTGCAGTTGTTCAGCCGCACGGCCCGCGGAGCTCGGCTCACCATCGACGGGCAGGCGTTCCTGCCCTACGCCCGGGCTCTCCTCCAGGCCGAGGAGCGGGCAGCCGCTTCCGTGCGGCCAGGGCGCCGGGCGTTGCGCGTCGACGTGATCGGCCGCCGGCTCTCGCTGGCAGGTCTGCTGCGCGACTTCCACCGCGCGTATCCCGACACCGATCTCGATGTGGTGACCCTGTTCGACTCGGTCACGGCCATCGCCGCCGTCCGGTCCGGAACGATCGACGCAACCTTCCGCGCCGTCACCATGCCGGGCCGGAAGCTCCCCGTCGGCGTCGAGGCCACTCCGGTCTTCGACGAACCACTGCACCTGTTCACCGGACCGGCCCACGAGTTCGCCGCCGCCCGCGCGATCGCTCCCGGACAGCTCGCCGGGCGCCGGATCTGGATGCCCGGCAACATCCCCGGCACCGAGTGGGCCGCTTACTACGACGAACTCGCCACCGTGTTCGGGCTCACCATCGACTCGATCGGCCCCAACTTCGGTATCGAGCCCCTCCTCGACACGATCGCGGACTCCCCGACGCTGGCGACCTTTGTCAGCGAACAGACCCCACTGGTCTGGCCTGCCGGCCACGACCTGCGGCGCATCCCCCTGCACAACCCGACCCCGGTCTACCCGCACTCGCTGATCTGGCGCACCGACAACCCGCACCCTGCCCTCGCCGCACTGCGCAAGCACCTCGTCTCCACATACCCCGGCCGCCTCGACAGCGAGATCTGGGTACCGAAGTGGGCTCAGTGCGCTTAAAGGTCTGAACGGAAGCCGGTGGTGATGTAACTGCCGGCTTGGACGGTCGTAGGTCTGGTGGTGGGCACGAGGGAGTCTCGTCCATGGGCCGTCTCGGACGAGCTGTGGTCGCTGCTCCATCGTCCAATGCACTTGCGGGGACCTTCAAGGCAGGCGTGCTTCTGAACGCAGCCGGTTCCGTCTGCTCGTCCGCAGTCTCCGAGAGCAAGTTCGCGACGTGCGACGTGGCCCATGAACTGCTCCCGAATCTCTTGGCGTGACCGCCCGGTAGTCATCGGTCGGCCGGAACCGGCGACGGCGACGGCGACGGCGACGGCGACGGCGACGGCGACGGCGACGGCGACCGATGAACGCCTGGTGCGCTTCGACGGCGCCCTCAGGGGAGATCGTGGCAAGGCCAATCGTCGTGTTGATGTCGCTGTGACCTGCAATTACCCGAGCGATGCAGGATGGCAGGCCATTGAGGGACGGCAGCTGTGGTGAAGATCCGGATCCGTACACGGCCATCCGCTTCGGGGCCCGCCGGCCCATGCCTCGGCCAACAGGACCATGTGGTCGATGCCGAGCTTCCGAGCATCAGTGACACCGACCTCGTCGTGGCACGACGGCCGGGAGCATCCACGCCGACCAGGAGCGAGGACGCGCTCGCCTGACCGCAGTAGTCCGGCGCGCGCGGCAAACATCCCGCCGCAAAGCTGTGAGCATACGCGCTCCCGCCGCTGTGCCGGCGAAAGACGAAGAAGGTTTTCCCTGTGCGTTTGTTCCGCATAGCACTATGGGTCACGGCCCCCATGGCGGTGTCCCTCATCGCAGCGCCGTCAGGGCTGACGAAGGCCGGTGCCGACGACGAGACGGCGCCGCAAAGTCCGCCCGCCGTGTGGCCGGCCGGATCGGTTCCTGAACCGACTACCGATTCCACGCAGCCGTTCCCGGCCCTGGGAGCAACCTCAGTGGCTGTTTCCCGTGGAGCACCACGGCCCGCCATCGTGCCGCGTACACAGTGGCAGGCCGACGAAACCACGCGTGACCCCCATGCCCACTACGCGGAAAAGGTGACGGCGGTTTTCATTCATCACACCGACACCCCCAACGGTTACGACTGCACGAACGTCCCACGTACCCTGCGCAATCTTTATACGGGCCAGATTCGCGACCGCAGGTGGGGAGACCTGGGTTACAACTTCCTCGTCGACGCATGCGGCACTATCTACGAAGGCCGTGCCGGCGGTAGCGACCGTCCCGTCATCGGGTCCCACACCCTCGGTTTCAACCGCGGCACCACAGGGGTCGCCGCGATCGGGACCTTCGGACGAGGCACGCCCGTACCACCAGCCATGGAACACGCGATCGCGGCCCTCGCCGCCTGGAAGCTCGGCCTGAGCGGCATCGACCCCACCAGCAAAGTGCGGCTCACCTCCACGAACGACAAGAGCCGTTACACCAAGGGGACTTCAGCCGAATTCGATGCCATCTCCGGCCATCGCGACGGCTATACCACGTCCTGCCCCGGCGAAGCGCTCCTCGCACGGCTCCCCGCGATCCGGAATCTGGCTGCCAGCCTCCAGGCCCAATCCTCACAACCACCCATGGGCACCCGTCTTCCCATCGGCCTGCAGAACCTCGGTAACGCCAGTCATTGACCGGCCATCAGGACGTGACACACCCGACGGGGTGCAAACCACCGAGGGCCTTGCCACGAGAGCAGGCGTGCGACTGCATCGGGCTGACTCCAGATGGACCGGGCAGGGCCGGAAAAATGATCATCTGGCTCAATGACACCTTCGGCGCGGGCCTCGGCCTGGGCATCGGCATGAACGAGAGAGCAGGACTCAATCCAGGTCTGGACGGCGACTCCACTGATGGACAACCGCCCGACGGCGGCCCCGCTGAAACGGAGACAGGCATCATCGGCGGGCAGCGACTGGGCGCCCTTCCCCACCCCGTTATCACCATTGCCCCGTGACGGCGGCGCAACTGCCCCTACAGGCCGCAGAAGGAGGCGGCTCCCCGGCCCCGGCAAGCCGAGCAGCGGCCGGATTCCCCGGGCCGGAAGCACACGGACGGAGGACAGCTGTGACGCGCCACCAGGAAATGCAGCCGTCGCGCTGTCGGACTGCCGACGGACACACAGCGGCCGGCACTTCGGCGCGTCATGAAAGAGCGGGACCACCCTCCCGGGGAGACTTCCCTCATGACCCACACGACGAAAGCAGCTCTTGAGGGCGGCCCCCACGATCTCCCTGAGCGGATCGTCTCCGTACCCGCACCTGGAGCCGACCTCAAGATCCCGTTCCGAGGCGGATACGAGCACTTCAAGATCACCACGCGCCACCAGGAAACCCCAGAAGGCTCGTTGCCTGTCTACGAATGGTGGGAGCGCACGGAAATCCCGGGTTGAGCACCAGCCAGAGGATGAGACCGGACGCTCCGTCCTGGGCAATGAGATGCCCCACTGTTCCGCCCGGTCAGGTGTGACGTGACGGAAGGCCCCGAATCGGCCGCCGTGATCCAGGGGCTTCAACCCGGTGGCCGGCACCGTACGGGCGGAACGCAAGCAGCCGAGCCTCCGGCAGGAGAACACCACGGACGCTCTGCCCCGGCACGCACACCAGTCGGGCGGGGGTGTCCCGAACAGGGACACAGTGTGCCGCACAAGGCGCGCCTGCGAGGCCGAGGCCAAGCCGGGGACCGGTCATCGGTATCGGCTCTGGCCTGCTGTCTGCAAGATGGACACGTCGGTTCGGTGGTCCACGGTGAGGTATGCAGGAGTTCAGCGGGCAGCGGTGGCCAAGAGTTCGGACAGTTCGCGCATGTCGTGAAACAGGGTGTTGCAAGGCTCTTCGGGGCGCGAGGCCGACGTGAGGCCGCCACAGTAGCCAGAGGCCGGCGTTCCGGCGGCACGGGCTGCCTGAACTCCGCACACACTGTCTTCAACCGCTACGCACCGCCCCGGGTCCACGCCCATGGAGCGGCGCATCCGGCACATGCGGGCCGACGACTGGCACTCGACATGAAGGAAACCCCGTTGGTCCCGGGGTTCGTCCCTGGAAGGGCGTTGGGGCCGAGGGTGCAGCGGTGCCCTGCCTGAAGCTGTTGGGACACGGAACCCCGGCCCAATTCCGGCGGGCCGGGGTTCCGTGTCAGGCGGTGATGGTTGGGTCACCGGCCTTCGTGGTGGCGCTCGATCACGCGGAAGCTGCCCACGACTCCGTCGCGGACGTGGACGCCGCCCCGGACGTGGCCGGGGAAGACGCCGTCGCTGGAGCTGTGCGGGCCGACGGTGGCGATGGGGGCGCCGTTGTCGCAGGTGGCACCGCGGAAGACCTCGATGGTCCGGCGGCTGTCGTTGCGGATGTTGAGGCTCCGGGAGCCCAGACCGCTGACGACGGTGATGCAGCCACCGCGCTCGTCGGAGTAGGTCCGCTCGTTGATGTGGATGCGGCCCTCCTCGTAGTGCCCGCGCTCCCTCTCGTAGCCCCTGTCGTTGCCCTTGCCCTCGTAGCCCCCGCCCTCGTTGCCCCCGCCCTCGTTGCCCTTGCCCTCGTTACCCTTGCCGGCGTCGCCGCCGTTGGGGGCCGAGGCGGGGGCGGGAGCCTGCTGGACGACGGGGGCGGGAGCCTGCTGGACGACGGGGGCAGCCTGGGCCGGCTCGTAGGAGGCGGCCGAGGCGTAGGTGATGCCAGTGGCGGCCAGGGCCGCGGCAGCCGCGACAGCGGCCGTAACAACGGTGGAACGGGTAGTCATGTCACTTCTCCTGTCTCAGAGAGGCCGACTGAGCAGCCGACCCGTGATTGAACGTACTGACGGTCCCCATAGCTGTCATATCGGACGCGTTGGGCGCCGGTGCCGGAACACCGATCGAGGTACACAAGGTACGCCATATGCTATTTCCATATAATCTTAGGTAAAGTCAACTGGCTCCGGAATCAGGCGACTTGAAATCCGGTTAGCCTGTCCAGGCGACTTCCCGAAACCCGCTCACCCCGGCGACCGCGTGTCTTTCCTTGACACGCCCAAGCAGCCGCCCAACACCACCGCCCAACACCCTTTTTTGGCTGCTCAGACGGGATCGCGGTCGAGCTGTGTCACCGATGCGGGATCCAGCAACGCAACGGGTGAGCACCGCCCGGCCTTGCCACACGCCCCCAGGCGTCCGTTCTTGGCGTCGTGGTACTGCACATGCAAGCGGGCGGGCACGTGTCGACGAGACTGTGACCGTGGGCCCCGGCTGAGCTCGGCGCAGAAAGGCCCGGTATGGTCGCCGCCCATGGTCCAGGGCGGTCTCGCCGGGGAATTCGTGGTCCGGGGTGACTGCGGTGTGAAGTCTGCCAGTGCCCACCACGTCGTGCCCGGACCTGTTTCCACGACACGGTCGGAAACCGCAGACTGTGGTGGACCAGGATCAGTGAGACCGATTCGCCGTCGCCGAGAACGCCGTCGGGGACCGGGTTGGCCCGGATCGGCGGCGGACGAGCGATCGGGCAGGCCGGGCGGCGGGCGCCCGCATTGTGACGAGCTGGACGGCGCCGTCCCGGTCGGCGTACACCGACATCCAGTGGCCGTCGTCGCGCGGCGGCAACCGTGCCGAGGCCCGGGCCGACCGCACCACCCTGACCTCGTTGCTGCCCAGCCGCACCTTGTGTATGTGTACCCGTTGTCCCCACGCGTCCCCGCGGGCCTGTTGCCTGCCGTACTCCAGTCCGACTTCGCGATGCCGAGTCGGCCCCCTACCGCGAACGGGACCAGCCATCGCGTGAGCATCGGAGTGTGCGTCGGCTTCGGGGATCGTGCGGTGGTCCCGGACTATCGCGTAGGCCCTGTGCCCGCTCGACCGCTGTCCCGCGTCGATGGGGACTGCTTCACAACGCTCGATGGGAAGCGGACGCCGTCGGTGGCGACGTCCGCATCTGGGAAGTCACGTCGTTTGGCCAGTCCACGGTGGCAGATGAGGGTGCAGGCGATGCCGGGGAGAGCAAGAAGGTGGTTCGGTTTACGTTCATGGGGCAGCGGAGTCGGCGGCCGCACGTTGCCCAGACCATGGTGCGTTCGGTCGTTACGCGTAGGCGTACCCACGAAGACCACCGCGGCCAGGTCGTCGCGGCAGTCCGTGGAGGGCCCAGCCCGCCTCCCCGTTCGGGGGCCCGGTCGACTCAAAGCTCAGTCGGAGCGCCGCGCTGTTCGCCATCGAGCAATTGATGGCGGCCAGCGTGCGCACCCGGAGCAGCCTCCCCATCCGAGCCTCGTACAAGCTGCCGCCGCCCCGTTGACTTCAGCCCCCGGCAACCGCGCCAAAGCGCGCACTCCGACGGCTACGACGGCTACGGCCGGGCCCGGCCTGCGCCGACGCCGAGGGGGTCGGCAGCATATTTCCCGATGCCGCGATCCCGGACGCCTCGTGAGGGGAGCGCGCACCGCCGGCTGCCGGGCCGCGCAAGCATCCAGGCCGCCGCGACCCGACCTGCCGCGGGCCTCGACAGCGTGAGCCCGCGCGACGCCCACCTCGTCGAAGTCGGGGGCGTGAAGGCCGATGCCGCCGGTCGGACCGCATCGCCCGAGCCGACCCACACGTTGCCGTCGGCCGACCACCACTGCCCCGGCCCGTGAACGTCCATGTGAACGGCGACCGGTCGGTCCGCCCGTATACGCAGTGGCGGTGTGGCTGGACGCGGTGCCCTTTCCTCGTGATCCGGGCCGGACGACGACGTGTCGATGGTGCTGTCAGACCCCGCCCCAGAACTCCGTCGAACTATCGGGGGTGCGGTCACCCAGGATGACGGAGAATGCGATCAGCACGATGAACAGGAAGACGATGACGTCGACCCACATCCACGTCTGTTCGGCCGCCGCCCACGGCCAGATGATCGACGCGGCACAGCCGAGCACCGCCACCACGCAGAAGACAAGAACAGCCGGCCTGACGCGTCGTTGCTTCTTCGCGGGCCGGGAGTACCCGCGCGGCGCCTCCGGCGTCCGTTGCTTCCCCGCCACCCGGATCACTCCCGCCTGACACCGTCAGCAACGCGGCGGCTCCCGAGGGTTCTCGTCCCGCGTCACGTTTGGCCGGACGATCGGCGTCCAGTCTTCCCGAGTCTTTGGCAGGCCGCCTCGGCCCACGCCAATCCGCACGCAGGGCGGCCGGTAATAACACCATCGTCGCCGCTTCCCATGGACACCTGTGACACACCTCGGTGGCCGCGCCGGCCCACGCTGCCGTCCTTGGAGCAGTCCTCGGGCCCCGTCCGCCCGGACGGGCCTGTCGCACTCGAGTGGTGCAAACCTTTTCGCGACAGGCCCTCCGAGCGGAGCCGGCAGGAGAACCGATCCGGCCGCCCCGCGTACCGTCAGGCCGTGTGCAGGGTCAGCCCGTAGCGGTTCAGGATCTCGTTGATCGGCTGATGCCAGGTTTCGCCGCCGCTGCTGCAGTTGCCCCAGCCGCCCGAGGTGACTCCCTGGGCCTGGTCGCCGCTGATGAAGGAGCCGCCCGAGTCACCCGGCTCGGCGCAGACGCTCGTCTTGGTCATCTGGTAGACGGCGCCCTGGCTGTAGTTCACGGTCTCGTTCGTGGCCAGCACGTTGCCGCAGTGCCAGTGGGACGTGGAGCCGGAGCGGCAGATCGAGGCGCCGACGGGCGCCTCCGCGGAGCCCCGGACCAGTTGGTCGGAGACGGTGCCCCAGCCGAGAACCACGGGTACGGTCCACCAGCCGTTGCCCACACTGACCCAGGCGTAGTCGTCACCCGGGAAGGACGATCCCTGGAAGTTGCCGATGGCCGAGCCGTCCCATCCGCTGACCGCCGCGCCCGCCTGGCCGCAGTGTCCTGCCGTGACGAAGCCACCGTAGACGGAGAAGCCTATGGAGCACCGGACGTTGCCCGTGTAGTACGGGTCACCGCCCACGGTCCCGGCGGAGAAGGTCCGGGGCGCCTCGGGCGTCTGCCTCACCAGGACGGGGCCGGCCTTGCGGGCCTGTTCCACGAACGTGCGGACATCGTTGTCATCCTCTGCCGAGGCGACGACGTTCACGACGACCCGGTTGACCTTCGGGTCGACGTGCCAACTGCTGATGCCGTCCGGCGCGGACAACCTGTCGATCCGTGCCTTGGCCGCGTCGAGCTGACGCGCGCTGTGGTCCACCAGCCGGACGGTCGCACCGGACGCCTCTACGACGTCGGCCTTCTTGACGTCGGTGACGGCCACGGTGAGTTTGCCCGTGGCCGGTTCGAACCATGAGCCGGCGTATGAAGGCCCGGCGGCCTGTCGGGCCTTGCCCTGTACAGAGGCTGCCGACTTCTCTGCGGCGAGACGGGCCCTGGCCTGGCTTTCCGTCAGGCCGAGATCTCTCCGCATGGCGGAGAGCAGACCGGACGAAGCCGGAGCTTCGGCGGTGTCGGCGCGGGAGGCAGTGGACGGTGAGTCCACGGCGGGTACGGAGGCGGAGGCCGAGGCGAGGCCTGCGGTCGCCCACGCTCCGACGACCAGGGCGGCTGCCAGGCTCGCACGTAAGGCTGTCATACGTCTCAAGGGAATGGCCTTTCTGTTGTTCCGACATCATGGGGAGGAACAGCAGGCATCCGAGAGGTCTCACCTGAGAGCGCTCTCAGAGTGTGCCGCAACGGACTGTAGCCCAGCATGTCGGTCAGGTCCATGCCAATGGAGTCGGGAGCGCTCTCCAGGAGTACGGACTCGACCTGAGGCGGCCTCGAAGCCGGCGCGGCGGCGCGGGAACCCTTCTCTCCTCAAGTTTTCGCGTGTGTGCCCGGCGCCCCGACTGCCGCCGCGGAGCAGGTGGAAATACAGCTCCCCCTCAGGAGCCTCACCCATGACGGCTCCCGCCGGCAGCTCTCCTTCGTGGCCCGGACTGTGGCACGGCTTTCCGTGAACCCCGCACACGCGCCCCTCGACAACGAGACATGGCGCAGGTCCCACCTTCCCGGAACGATGCCGCCCGCCCCGGCCGGCAGGAACCACCCGGTGGCCTTCGAGCCCGCCCTGGAGCAGTTCGCCAACGCCTGTCGGAGGCAAGCCCAGATTCGACGACGAGGACGAAGCAGTGGTCCGGGCCTGGCACCGGGCGCGGCGCACTGTGCTGGGGACCCGTGCTCGCTGCTGTCGCGAACGGCCGGCGGGGCGGGCATCCGATGCTGCGCGGCGCTGTGTTGACGGCCACCTGGTTCGGGAAAGCAGCTCGTGATCGGCGATCCGGGCTTCCTCGTCACGCCTCAAGGCCGAGGCAGGGAAGGCCCCCGGACGTCAGGGCTCTTCGGCTCGATCGCGCGGGGCACGGCGGCCGCTGTCGACGCCTCCGTCCGGATCGGCGCGGACGCAATGGTGACGGAGGACATCTGGACGTACGACCGGGTTCCCGGGCGCCGCTTGTTGCTGCCCTGGACGGCTCGGGCGTGCTCGGCGGCACCGTACAACTCCAGGCGGGATGAGGGCACGTACAGCGGGTTGACCCAGCGGCCGGAGCCGCCGGTGGAGTCCGGGCGTTCGGCGGTCACCGGGCGCGATACTGCCGCCCTCGGACATCTGCACGCGGCCCCGGCACCCCCAGGTCCTTCCGCCCGGCACGGCGGCCCGGTTCAGCCCGCCTGACCGATCGCGCTGCGGAGCATGGCGACCGTCGTTGCCGCTGCCGCGCGCTCAGCGCTGTCCTCCGTGGCACGCACCCGCTCTTCCAGGAGCACTACGGCGGCCTGGAGAACTCCCACCCGGACCGGAACGCTCTGCATCGCCGTCAGCACGGCCGCCGCCTGTTCAGCCGGGGTTGCGGTGCTGGCCTGCGGAATGAGCGTGGTGATTCCGCGCCCGAGCGCACGGTCACGAGGCGGCTGAGCCGCGGCTGTGGTCACCCGAGAAGTCTGCCGCACCGGACTCGGGTAGTCACTCAGCGACCTGACCTCGGCTCTTCGGGCTCCTCCTGGACGTGGGCGTGGACGCGCTTCAACAGCGCAGCCAGCTGCGCCCGCTCGGTGCGGGACAGGGGGGCGAGCAGCTCCTTCTGCACGGCCAGCGCCTCGCCCTGCAGCTCCGTCAGCATCGTGCGGCCCGCCGGGGTGGGCGTGACAGTCACCCGCCTGCGGTCCGTCATGTCACGGGCGCGGTCCACGAGGCCGGCCGCCGCGAGATCGTCCAGGATCTTGACCAGGTCGCTCCGGTCGATCCCCAGCCGTGACGCCAGCTCCCGCTGCACATGCGGGCCGAAATCGACCAGTGCCGACAGCACGGCCATGTGCCAGAGCTTCAGATCGCGCTCGGCCAGGCGCGCCGCCAGCCGGCTGCGGGCAGCCTTGCCGGTCTTGGACAGCAGATAGGTCGTGAGTCCCAGGAGGCTGGGCGGGGTCTCGCTCATCGACGATATCTTAGGCTGCAACCAATAATGGGTGTTCACCTACTATTCTGATCGGAGCACGTCATGGATGCCCTGCATCCCCGCCTGCTGGTCGGCAGATTCGCCGAATGCTTCCGTTTCTACGACGCTGTGCTGCCCGCTCTGATCGGGGCCACCCGGGCCAGTGGCAGCGAGTCCGGCCCGTACGCCCACTGGGACGTGGATGGCCACGGGGTACTGGTGCTCTTCGACCGCGATGCGATGGCGGCCGTCATCGGGACGGCGGACCTGCCCGCCGAGGCGCCACCCGCGCAGGATCGTTCGATGTTCGTCTGCCGGGTACCCGATGTCGACTCCGGGCTGGCGCACTGCCTCCGGCACGGCGCTTCAGCCGTTGTCGGCGCGCGCGACCGGCCGGAGTGGGGCCCCACGCTCCGCACCGCCCATGTGCGCGATCCCGAGGGCCATCTCATCGAGTTGCAGTCGTACTGAGCGAGGGGTGCGGGGCCTGCCCGTGTCCGGCCCGGGGCAGGGCCGGACACGGGGCACGGGGCACGGGCACAGGGCACGGGGCACGGGCACAGGGCACGGGGCACGGGCACAGGGCACGGGGCACGGGCACGGCTCCCGCAAGCCGCAAACAGGCGCCTCGGCCCTCCGCAGCACGTGCCGTTCAGCGCATGTCGAAGACCAGGCGGCCCGGCACCTTGCCCTTCAGCACCTCGTCGATGGACGCGTTGATGTCGTCAAGGCCCCGGCTCTCGCGGATCACGCGTGTACGGCCGAGCCGGTGCAGGCGGAACACCTCGGCGAGGTCCTCACGGGTGCCGACGATGGAGCCGACGATCTTCGTGCCGTTCAGCACCGTGTCGAAGACGGGCAGTTCCAGCTTGCCCTCGGCCGGCAGCGCCACCAGAACGAGCGTGCCGCCCCGGCGCAGCGCGCCATAGGCGGCGCTGAACGACGCGTTGCTCACGGCCAGCGAGATGGCCGCGTCCGCTCCGCCGAGCCGATGCGTCTCTTCGGCTACGTCCTGGACCCGGGCGTCGATGACGTGGTCGGCCCCCAACTCACGAGCAAGCGCCAGCTTCTCGTCGGTGACGTCGACGGCGATCGTCTCGGCACCGAAGATCCGCGCGTACTGCAGGGCAAGGTGACCCAGGCCACCGATGCCGGAGACGAGCGCGCGCGTGCCCGGGCGGGCGCCGGACAGTTTCACGGCCTTGTACGTGGTGACGCCCGCGCAGGTCAG
The DNA here is from genome assembly GCF_044742755.1 of Streptomyces sp. NPDC087845. NCBI lineage: Bacteria > Bacillati > Actinomycetota > Actinomycetes > Kitasatosporales > Streptomycetaceae > Streptomyces > Streptomyces sp. NPDC087845. The sequence goes on along the minus strand of NZ_JBIUVC010000016.1, from coordinate 129,621 downwards.
CGGTGCCGCGTCCAGCGGGTCGATGCCGTCGGGGACCGGCACCACGTACGTTCCATGCGCGAGTGCGTACTCGGCATGGCTGCCGTCCACCGAGTAGCCGCTGTTCTGCTGTTTCAGGCAGAGCGTTTCCCAGCCGGAGACGCAGTGGTCGCAGTACCCGCACGCCTCTCCGAGCCAGGGGATGGCAACCCGGTCCCCCGCCGCGAGGTGGGTGACCTGCGCACCGGCCGCTTCGACGATGCCGATGCCCTCGTGCCCCGGCACGAACGGCGGGCTCGGCTTGACCGGCCAGTCGCCCCGCGCGGCGTGGATGTCGGTGTGGCACAGCCCGGAAGTCTCCATCCGCACGAGGACCTGGTGTCCGGCCGGTCTCGGGACCGGCCTGTCCTCGACCACCAGCTGCTCGGTGAAGCTGCGCACAACAGCGGCCTTCATGGGTGCTCCTCCGCTTCGATCGGGCACGTCCGGCTGGTCGGCCACCGTGCGACAGTACAGGTGACAGAAGCCTCGGAACAGCCTATTTCGCATGGTCCGACTTCGCTTCTTCGTGTGCCTGGAGCACTACCCGAAGTCCCCCGGCACCCCATGCCGGCGTCCCCCCGTGCCCTGTGCCCGATCGTCGGCCTCACGGCCCGCGCGTGCGGCTACCCGTCGGCCCAGTCGCGCATAGCGGTCCGCGAGGAGAAAACGGCGACATCCTTGTCGAGCGGCTGGTCGGTGTACTGATGAATGCGCCAGAACGCCTTGATCCTGGGTTTCCCCGCGGTCACGTAGTCGGCTATCCACAGGCCGTCCCCGGCGTACGACGTGGTGTCGTGATGCAGCCAGAAGTACCGGTTGCAGTACAGCAGGACTCTGTGATGGGGCCTCAGGCGCTTGACCTCACGGATGAAGCCGTCCTTTTCGGCGTTGCTCGCCCGGGTGCCTTCGCCATTCTCCTCCCAGTCCACCGCGAGCAGATCGCCCGCCTTCTCCGGAGCCTTGCTCAGGAAGTACTCCGCCTGGGCCGTGATGTCGCCCGGCCAGAGAAAGTGGTAGAAGCCGACGACGCACTCCGCGTCCCTGGCACGTTTGACCTGCGAGGTCAGATGCGGATTGACGTAGGAACGGCCTTCGGTGGCCTTGATGAGGACGAAGTCCAATCCGTCCGTGTCGAAGGACGACTGATACGCGCTGACGTCGACGCCGTGCAGCATGAGCACCGCCTCCAAGTGGGCTGGGAAATTCCGGTTCTCTCCCTGTTCGTGCCCGCAGTCGCTGCGTCCCATCCTTCCGGTGAACGAGCGAATCGTTTTGCCATTTCCCGGAATAGGGAACGGCAGCGGGTAGTTGGTGAAGCGGCGAGACCACATCACGTACCGCAGGCACCATCGGAGGTCGGATCCATGAAGATCGGCATCATCGGCGCGGGCAACATCGGCGGCAACCTCACCCGGCGTCTCACCGCGCTGGGTCACGATGTCTCCGTCGCCAACTCGCGCGGTCCGCAGACGCTCACCGCGCTCGCCGAGGAGACCGGAGCCACCCCTGTCGCGGCCTCCGAGGCCGCTCGGGGAGCCCAGGTCGTTGTCGTCACCGTCCCGCTCAAGGCCGTCCCCCAGCTGCCCTCCGGTTTCCTCGGCGGCGCAGCGGAGGGGGCCGTGGTCATCGACACGGGCAATTACTACCCGCAGCAGCGCGACGGCCGCATCGCCGCGATCGAGGAGGGTCTGCCGGAGAGCCGGTGGACCGAGCAACAGATCGGCCACCCCGTGATCAAGGCGTTCAACGGGACGTACGCGCAGGACATCCTCGACAACGGCCGCCCGACGGGCAGCCCCGCCCGTCAGGCGCTGCCGGTGGCCGGTGACGACCCGGCAGCCAAGCAGGTCGTGCGCGACCTCATCGACGAGTTGGGCTTCGACACTGTGGACGCCGGTGGCCTCGACGAATCCTGGCGCCAGCAGCCCGGCACGCCCGTCTACGGTCACCAGGGCGATGCCGAGGCCGTTGTCAAGGCGCTCGCCGAGGCGTCCCCGGAGCGCACGGCGGAGTGGCGCGCCTGACGGGCCGGGGCGCCGACGACCGGCAGGTCGACCCTTGTGGCGGTGGGCTTCGCAGGTAGGCACCGGACCGTCAGGAAGGCGCCGGTCCGGTGCGTGTACCCGTCGGCTCCGCGCGGCCGGCAATCCGGTGCGGGCAACTGATAGCCGGGTCCCGCCGCCCGCGAACCTCATGCGTGGGGGTCGGTGCCGTGACGGACCGACTCCCACGCAAGTCTCTCGACGCGGGCGGCGTCGAGAGGGGCGTGGATCGCGTCGGGCTCGCCGTTGACGAAGGGCAGCCCGAGCGGCGTGTTCTCAGCGGCGAGGCCGGAGAAGGCCGCAGGGACCCTGGTCGGGTCGCCCTCCCGCCTGCCGTCCGAGCGGGGGCACCGGCCCGGACGGGGCCGGCCATCTCCTCGTAGGCGGAGATCACAGCGGTCCGGCGGGGTGCCCCTCCCCCGGCGGCCGCGGCACGCACGGCGCCTACGCCCGGCCGGGCCCCGACTCTCGTGGGCGGTGCTGACCGATGTGGAACCGCTGCGCACCGTGCTCGCGCGGGACACCGGGGCGTACAACGTCCTGGTGCGGGGCTTCACCCGCATCGTGCGCGAACCCGCTGCCGCCGCCCGGGCGGTTACCCGAAGACCGGTTCGGTGTCACTGATCGTCGTCCGGGCGGGCCGGGAGACTGTCCATGAACGAACTGACGGAGAAGACGGCCCGGCCCGGCCCGGGCGGGCCATAGCCGGGGGGTGAGCTGAGCCCGTACTCCTCCATGGTCGCCCGGTAGGCGTCCAGCAGGCGGATGTGGTACTCAAGCGGCGCTCCGTCCGGGTTGGTCTTTCCGAGGGGAGTGGTGGGCTCCGGGCACCAGGTGGTGAAGCGCGGCGTGATGCCGTGCGACATGAAGAACCGCAGCCCTTCGGTGGTCGATTCGATGGCCTCGTTCACCGTGGTGAAGCCGAAGGGTTCGGCCATCTCGACACCCGCCACGAAGTTGGGGATGACATTGCGGGGGCCGAAGACCTCGGCCGAGTCCAGAATGCGGCGGTGCCACTCGTCGCGGCCCACGTAGCGCTCCTTGCCGGGGCAGTAGAGCTCGAACAGCCGACGGTCCCACACCTCGTAGTTGGGGTGGTAGATCTGGACACCGTAGTCGTGGAAGCGCTGCACATCGGCCTTGGGGAGGGCCTGGGCTACGACCTTGCCGATCCAGCGGCCGGGGAACCGTTCCTCGATGGCCTTCGCATACTGCCCGTAGAAGTCTGCCTCGTCGCGGCCGCCGATGTGGGACGTGATGGCGCCCCCGGTGAGTGTGTAGGCGGTGGACGTCTTCTCGGTGTCGTACTTGTCGATGATGGCCAGTGCCTCCAGGACCTCCTCGACCGGCTTCACACCGGTGTACGGACGTCCCGCCGCCTTGTGCTGGCGCCAGTTGTGGTTGATGTCGCAGTACTGGCACTCCTCCTTCGCCCCGAAGTACTGGCAGACCCGGAAGACCGTCAGATAGACGAGGTAGCCCCATTGGATGGTGGGCGCGACCTCCATCACGGACTTCCCGTTCTCAAGGGTGTGCCGGTAGTAGTCCGGCATCGGCGGCAGGCCGACGTCGGAGATCCGCTGGCCGTCGAGGTACAGCCCGAGCACGCCGTCGTCGTCGGCCGCGACGCGGTACGGGGACGCCGGGTTGACCCGTACCGACACCACCGTCCTGCGCAGCTCGTACGGGCCGCCGGTGAGCACGATCTCCTCCGGCGGGCGGCGCAGCGCGGCCGCGCCGAGCTCGGGGAGGGTTCCGTGGTCGAACGAGAAGATGAAGTACGACTTCGGTTTGACATCGCCGCCCTCGTTGTCGCTGAGGGCGGACTCGTCGAACGCCACGCCGCCGCGCAGGAGGTCTTCCTTGATGACGGCTTCCCGGGGCACGTGCGGGAATTGCTCCATGAGCCGCTCGATCAGGCGGGTGCGGCTCCCGTCGGCACCACTTCGATCGGTGCGGCTGCGGTCGGTACTGCTCGGCATGTGCGCGACTCCTCGGTCCGGTCGTCGAAGGCGTTCCGGGTACGCCACCCTGTGCAACGAGCCACGGGCGTCCGCAGTGCCCGGCCGCGAGGGCCGATTCGCCGGGTGCGGTACGGATGCCCTCCGGGCCGTCAGTGGCATGGTCCGAGCGGCGAATTCACCGGTCCCAGTGAGCGGGGCGGCTGAGCGAGGGCGGGATTCTCGTCGCCGCGTCGCCCCTCGCCGCATTGAGCTGTGCCTGGGTGACGAAGAGACTTCCGGTGAGGTCGGCACCGGACAGTTCGGCGTCACGGAAGTCGGCGCCGATCAGATCGGCCAGCCGCAGATCGGCACCCGTGAGGTCCGCCGCGATGAGGTAGGCGCCTCGCAGGTCGGCACCTCGCAGATCAGCGCCCTTGAGCCTGGCCCCGATGAGGTCGGCGCCTCGGTGGTCGCGCTTCTTCCTGCGCGGCACCGTCGCGCGTACGACTTCGCTGGTGCGGAGCAGGAGGGCGGCGACGACGTCGCGGTGGGCGGCCACGTCCAGGTCCCTGAACGCGTCCGCCGGGAGGCGGGTGAGACGTTCCGTCTCGTCGAGGGCGCTGCGTATCTCGCCCTGGAGGGAGCGCGCCGCCTCCAGGGACAGCGCTTCCGTGAGGTACCAGAGGAGTTCGTGGAGCTGCCGCACGACCGGGAACACCTGGAACATCTGCTGGGCGGTCTGCGGGGCCCGGCGCCAGTCCTGCCCGCCGAAGGTCTCGAGGGAGACCTTCTGGCCGGCCCCGAAGCAGTCGTAGACGGTGCAACCGGGGAAGCCCTGGGTCCGGAGTTCGGTGTGGATGCCGCAGCGGAAGTCCCTCTGCAGATTGCGGCAGGGCTTCCCGGCATCCTTGTTGATCGCGAAGTCCGCGGACCGGGTCAGGGTCAGGGCCACGCAGCACAGCCCGAAACAGCTGGCGCAGTCGGCGCGCAGGGCGGCACGGTCGGTGCCGGGGCGTGGGGCGTTGTCGGGCACAGTGCGTGGATCCTCTGGGATACGGAGCTTTCGGACGGTCGACCCTATCGGGATCCGTCGTCCGTGCACACCGATTTGATGATCATCATGGAGGGGTTATCGCACTGGAGTCCCTTTCGGCGCCCTGCACGTGAAGCGGATCAGGAGGGCTCCGCTCCGGGCTGGGACCCGTGCGCGCGACGATGGTGGTTATTGCACCTTTCCAGGAGGCGACCACGGGCGTGGCGAACGGACCAGCCGACGGCATCCCTGCCCGGCGGGTACCCACGGATCCGGCCGGCCTTGCCCGGTACCGGCACGACGAGGCCGAGTGGTCCCCTTACGGCACACCCCTGGCCGTGGTGCGCCCGCAGACCACCGAAGAGGTACGGGACGTGGTCCGGCACTGTCTGACCCATCGCATCCCGCTCGTGCCACGTGGCGCCGGTACCGGCCTCTCGAGTGGGGCGAACGCCGTCGACGGGGCGATCGTCCTGTCCTTCGAGGACTTCGAGGACATGGACCGGATCATTCGCATCGACACCGGGGAGCACCTGGCCGTCGTCCATCCGGGTCGTCAACGACGATCTGCTGGCGGCCTGCGCGGAGCACGGACTTTGGTACCCGCCGGACCCGGCGAGCTCGCCCTGGTCGACGATCGGTGGGAACGTCGCGACCAACGCGGGTGGGATGTGTTGCGTCAAGTACGGCGTGACACGCGACTACGTGCTCGGTCCGGAGGTGGTCAACGGGCTCGGTGAGGCCGTCCCGCTCGGCCGGCGCACCGCGATGGGCGTCGCGGGATACGACGACGTCTGTGTGCCCCGGACCGCGGTGCCCGAGATGCTGGCCCGGATCGGGAGGACAGCGGCCCGGCACGACATTCTGGTGGCCAACACCGCCCATGCCGGGGACGGCAACCTGCATCCGCTGATCATCACCCCGCCCGGTGACGAAGCCGCGCGTGCGCGTGCCCGGTCGGCGTTCGAGGACATCCTCGACGACGCTCTCGCGCTCGGGGGGACCGTGACGGGCGAGCACGGGGTCGGGCTGCTGAAGATGCGCGGCATGAAAAAGGAGCTGGGTTCCGCGGTACTGAGCATGCATCACGCGGTGAAGACTGCACTGGACCCGTACGGCATTCTCAATCCGGGCAAGGTGCTCCGCGGGGGTGGTGCACCGTCGTCCGACGAGAAGGGCGCCCCGCCCGCGTAGCGGAGCCGACGGCTGCGGTGCCGGCGGCGTCGGCGTCCGGGGTGGCCCGTGCCCCGCGCCGGAGCCGTTGTCAGTGGGGCGACGCACACTGGCAGTACGCCAAGGGTCAAGGGGCAGGAGGGACGCAGATGGGCATCGAGCACGAGACCGGCTTCGAACCCGCTACCGGGGACGGCCCGCCGGCACCGGACAGGGGCCGGGCCGCTTCGGTACGGACGGCGTTCGAAGGCATGATGCAGATCCGGCGGCTGACGAATACCAGGCACACGGCCCCGGAGGGCGTACCCGCGCAGTGGGAGACGCTCCGGCCGATACGGGCCGTCGCTCTGGCCCTGGAGGCATCGGGCCTGGCCGCCTCGGCCGTTGACGGGTCGGGCGTGCGTACGGCGACCGGGTATCGCCTGCTGCGCGGCGAGGCGCCAGGCAGCGTGAGGGTCGAGTGGCTCGGTCCGCCCGGCAGTGGAGCCGCGCATGCGGAGGAGGCCGAACTGGGCCGGTGCGCCGCCGCGCTGCGGGAGTTGGGCTGGACGGCGTTGCTGTACCGCGGGTCGCGGCGCCGAAGATTCCTGGAGGTCGAACCGCCACCCGGTGTCCGACGGCCGAACGGCGGCTAGCCGGCGGCCCCGGGCCGCCGTGGGAGGCCATTGTCAGACCTATGGGGGATGCTGGTGGGTCCGACACCTCTGACCGGGAGATGCTGAGATGCGCAATGACGAACTCGCCGCGGCCCAGGCGTATGTCCGACTGCTGGAGGCCACTCGGGCCGCGCTGGCGGAGCCTGACGAAGGCCCCTTGTATGTGCCCTTGCTCGCCTCTCCGATCGCGGAGGCGGATGTGGCGCTGGAGCGCGCGGGGCTCTGCGGCAATGAGTCCCGGTTCTTCGATCTCGTGCGCTCGCTTCAGCCGAGCATGTCCGGCAGCGGTCACTGACCGGGTCCGTTGAACGGCACCGTACGGTCGCTCGAACAGACCTGCCGAAGAGGGCCGTGCGGTCGCCGAACAGGTCCGGCGGACGGCACTGCGGTCGTTGAACGGCACCGCGCGTCCGCGGCGCGCTCCATCCCCGGGCGGACGGGGTGGGCCCGCCAGGCCGTGGAGCCGCGCCGTCGATCCACGGGCAGGCGGCTCGACGGGCGTTGCCGTCTCACGCCGCCGCTCTTCACCTCGTCGCCCCGATGCGCCACCATCCTCTCCATGAACCGGCGGCCCGGGCCTGCCCCGAGGCCACTCGCTGCCTGTCCGTCCGCACCGAGTCGCCCGTACCGCGTCGCCTCCCCCTCCCTGAAGTGCCCTCCTCCACCGCGGTGAATTGATTCAAGCCGAAAGGGAACCCAGCTCGTCGCTTGACTGGAGGCTTGTGGCAAATCTAGCGTGAGACTCGGATGAATCGATTCACACACCATTCGAACGACCACCGGTCGCTGGATGACTCCGCTTGTGAGGTGTTCATGTCTGATGTGTCGGCCGTCAAGGCAGCTCTGAAGTCCCAGGTGATCGAGACACCGTCGTGGGGGTACGGGAACTCGGGGACTCGGTTCAAGGTGTTCGCGCAGTCGGGTGTCCCGCGCGACCCGTTCGAAAAGCTGGAGGACGCGGCTCAGGTGAACGCCTTCACGGGTGTGGCGCCGAAGGTGTCGTTGCACATCCCGTGGGACAAGGTCGAGGACTACTCCGTGCTCACCCGGCGTGCCACGGATCTCGGGCTGCGGATCGGTGCGATCAACTCCAATGTCTTCCAGGACGACGACTTCAAGCTGGGGTCGGTCACCCATCCCGACCCGAAGGTGCGCCGCAAGGCGACCGACCACCTGCTGGAGTGCGTCGACATCATGGACCGAACGGGGTCCTCCGATCTCAAGCTCTGGTTCTCCGACGGCACGAACTACCCCGGGCAGGACGACATCGCGGCCCGTCAGGAGCGACTCGCCGAGGCGCTGGCCGAGGTGTACGGGCGCCTGGGTGACGACCAGCGGATGCTGCTGGAGTACAAGCTGTTCGAGCCCGCCTTCTACACGACGGATGTGCCGGACTGGGGCACGGCCTACGCGCACTGCCTCAACCTCGGCCCGAAGGCCCAGGTGGTCGTGGACACCGGGCACCACGCACCGGGCACCAACATCGAGTTCATCGTGGCGTTCCTGCTTCGTGCGGGAAGGCTGGGCGCGTTCGACTTCAACTCCCGGTTCTACGCCGACGACGACCTGATGGTCGGTGCCGCCGATCCGTTCCAGTTGTTCCGGATCATGCATGAAGTGGTCAAGAACGGTGGTCTGAAGTCCGAGACGAACGTCAATTTCATGCTCGACCAGTGCCACAACATCGAGGCGAAGATCCCTGCGGTGATCCGGTCGGTCGCCAATGTGCAGGAAGCGACCGCCAAGGCGCTGCTGATCGACACGGCTGCGCTGGGCGCCGCGCAGCAGACCGGCGATGTGCTCGCCGCGAACGGTGTCCTGATGGACGCGTACAACACCGACGTCCGTCCGCTGCTCGCCGAGGTGCGTGAGGAACTCGGCCTGGCCAAGGATCCGTTCGCCGCATATCTGGCCTCGGGCAATCAGGAGCGGATCGCCGCCGCCCGGGTCGGCGGCGAGCAGGCCGGCTGGGGCGCCTGATTCTCCCCCCGCCTCGCTCACCCGTACACCCGTCCGACCGTTTCGGCTCGGCCCCGCCCCGACCCCGAAGGAATCTCATGACGTCCGCGACGCACGCCGAAGTCGCCGCTCTCCTGGAGCGCGCCCACCGGATCGGCTCCGACGCCCGCAACACCAACTACGCAGGTGGCAACACATCGGTGAAGGCCACCGGCACCGACCCGGTCACGGGTGCCGGGACCGAGCTGCTGTGGGTCAAGGGGTCCGGTGGTGATCTGGGTACCCTGACCGAGGCCGGACTCGCGGTGCTGCGCCTGGACCGGGTGCGCGCGCTCAAGAACGTGTACCCCGGGGTGGAGCATGAGGACGAGATGGTGCCCGCGTTCGACTACTGCCTGCACGGCAAGGGCGGCGCCGCCCCCTCCATCGACACGGCCATGCACGCACTGGTCGAGGCCGCGCACGTCGATCATCTGCACCCGGACTCGGGGATCGCGCTGGCGTGCTCCGACGACGGGGAGAAGCTCACGGCGGAGTGTTTCGGCGACAAGGTGGCCTGGGTGGGCTGGCGCCGGCCCGGGTTCCAGCTCGGTCTGGACATCGCCGCGGTCAAGGAGGCCAACCCGCAGGCCGTCGGTGTGGTCCTCGGCGGCCACGGCATCACGGCGTGGGGCGAGACGTCCGAGGAGTGCGAGGACAACGCTCTCTGGATGATCCGCACGGCCGAGGCATTTCTCCAGGAGCGGGGCAAAGCAGAACCGTTCGGCCCCGTGTGGGCGGGCCGCGAGGCCCTTGCCGAGGAGCGGCGCCTGGAGCGCGCCGCCGCGCTCGCCCCGGTGATCCGCGGCCTGGCCTCCACCGACCGTCCGCAGGTGGGTCACTTCACCGACACGGAGCCCGTGCTGGACTTCCTCGCCCGTGCCGAACATCCGCGGCTCGCCTCGCTCGGCACCTCGTGCCCGGACCACTTCCTCCGTACGAAGGTCAGGCCGCTGGTCCTCGATCTGCCCGCGGACGCCCCGCTGGACGAGGCCCAGGCCCGTCTGAAGGAGCAGCACGAGGAGTACCGGGAGGCATATCGCGCGTACTACGAGCGTCACGCCACGCCCGACTCCCCCGCGATGCGCGGCGCGGATCCCGCGATCGTGCTGGTGCCCGGGGTCGGCATGTTCTCCTTCGGCAAGGACAAGCAGACCGCCCGGGTCGCCGGGGAGTTCTACCTCAACGCCGTCAATGTGATGCGTGGCGCCGAGGCGGTCTCCTCGTACGCGCCGATCGAGGAGTCCGAGAAGTTCCGGATCGAGTACTGGGAGCTGGAGGAGGCCAAGCTGCGCCGGATGCCGAAGCCCAAGCCGCTGGCCACCCGGGTGGCACTGGTCACGGGCGCGGCGTCCGGTATCGGCAAGGCCATCGCGCACCGGCTGGTCGCCGAGGGGGCGTGTGTCGTCGTCGCGGACCTGGACGCGGAGAGCGCCGCCGCGGTGGCGCGCGATCTCGGCGGGCCCGACAAGGCTGTCGCGGTGACGGTCGATGTGACCAGCGAGGAGCAGATCGCCGGGGCGTTCAAGGCCGCCGTGCTGGCGTTCGGCGGTGTGGATCTCGTCGTGAACAATGCGGGGATCTCGATCTCCAAACCGCTTCTCGAAACCACGGCCCGGGACTGGGACCTCCAGCACGACATCATGGCGCGCGGCTCGTTCCTGGTCTCGCGTGAGGCCGCGCGGGTGATGCGGGCGCAGAACCTCGGCGGCGACATCGTCTACATCGCGTCGAAGAACGCCGTGTTCGCCGGCCCGAACAACATCGCCTACTCGGCGACCAAGGCCGATCAGGCTCACCAGGTGCGGCTGTTGGCGGCGGAGTTGGGCGAGTACGGGATCCGGGTGAACGGCATCAATCCCGACGGCGTGGTGCGGGGTTCGGGCATCTTCGCAGCCGGCTGGGGTGCCCAGCGTGCGGCGACGTACGGCATCGAGGAGGAGAAGCTCGGTGAGTTCTACGCCCAGCGGACGCTTCTGAAGCGCGAGGTGCTCCCGGAGCACGTCGCGAACGCCCTCTTCGCGCTGACCGGCGGGGATCTGACGCACACGACCGGACTGCACATTCCCGTCGACGCCGGTGTGACGGGGGCGTTCCTTCGATGACCACCGTCCCGGCGGTGGTCCGCGTACCGGCGATGGTCCGCATTCCTGCGCCGCGCCGCGTCCCCACGACGCCTCACGTCCCCGCGACGAGCCGGATGGGACGTCCATGTCTGTGACAGCACACAACGAGGCGGTCTTCGCGGCCGTGGACCTCGGTGCCACCAGCGGGCGGGTGATCACCGGCCGGACCGGACCGGGGAAGCTGGTGCTGACCGAGGCACACCGCTTCCCCAACGCCCCGGTCCGGCTGCCGGACGGGCTGCGGTGGAACGTGCTGGCCCTCTACCAGGGGATGCTGGACGGTCTGCGGACGGCTGCGCGCAGCGGCCCGGTCACCTCGATCGGCGTCGACACGTGGGCGGTCGACTACGGCCTGCTCGATGCCGACGGGGCGCTGCTCGGGCTGCCGTTCCACTACCGCGACGGCCGCAACGGCAAGGCGGCCGAGGAGGTGCTGGCCGCATGCGGGGCGAAGGAGCTGTACACGGTCGGCGGATTGCAGCATCTGCCGTTCAACACGGTGTTCCAGCTCGCCGCACACCGTGCGAGTGCCCAGTGGGGGACGGCACGAACGATGCTGCTGATCCCTGATCTGCTGGTGCACTGGCTGACCGGCACGGTGGGTGCGGAGATCACCAACGCTTCGACGACCGGCCTCTTCGACGCGTCTGCCGGTACCTGGTCCGACACGCTGATCGGCCGGCTGGGGCTGGAGCGTTCCTGGTTCCCGCCGTTGCGTGAGCCGGGCGACCCGGCAGGGACGCTGTTGCCGCATGTGGCCGAGTACACCGGCCTCGCGGCCGGTACACGGGTGACGACCGTCGCCTCGCACGACACGGCGTCGGCGGTCGCCGCGGTCCCCGCGACCGAGCCCGGATTCGCCTATGTGTCCTGTGGCACCTGGTCATTGGCGGGTCTGGAGTTGGCGGCTCCGGTGCTGACGGAGGAGTCCCGGGCGGCGAACTTCACCAATGAGCGCGGGGTGGACGGGACCGTCCGCTTTCTGCGCAACATCATGGGCATGTGGCTTCTGGAGGAGTGCTGCCGTGCCTGGGATCGCAACGGTACGGCTCCGAGTCTGCCCGGACTGCTCGCGGAGGCGGCCAGGGCCCGGCCGTTCACCGCGGTGATCGACCCCGACGACGAGGCGTTCCTCGCACCGGACGACATGCCCTCGCGCATCGACGCCCACCTCGTACGGACCGGACAGGCGCCTCCCGGGAGCCCCGGCGGGTATGTGCGGTGTGTGCTGGAGAGTCTGGCGCTGGCGCATCGCAGAACGCTGCGACAGGCCGCCCGGCTGGCTGGGTGGGAACCGGCCCGGATCCATCTCGTCGGCGGGGGTTCGCGCAACGAGCTGTTGTGCCAGTGGACCGCGGATGCCACCGGGCTGCCCGTCACAGCCGGTCCGGCCGAGGCGACCGCGCTCGGCAACGTCCTGTTGCAGGCACGCGCCCATGGCCTGGTGGGCGATCTCCTGGACATGCGACGACTCGTCGCGCGGACCCAGGAACTGCGCCAGTACACCCCGCAGGGAGATCAACGTGCCTGGGACCGGGCCGCCGCGAGGCTGGGGACGGACTGAGACCTGGGCGCCTCGGCACGGAGGACGGTCCCCGTCCGGGGCTCGGACCCCCGATGGATGACGAAGGAAGGAAGCTCATGACTGATGTCTCTCCTGCCGTGCTCGACGGCGTGCTCGCCCGCACGACACGCCGCCGTACCCGCGTCGGCCTGGTCTCCGGTGGACTGGGGGCGTACTGGCCGCAGTTCCCCGGGCTCCTCGACCAACTGCGGGAATCGGCGCGCTTCGTGACCGGGCGGTTCGAGGAGCTGGGCTGCGAGGTCGTCGACGCCGGCTTCATCTCCGACCCGCAGGAGGCAGCAAGGGCCGCGGAACAGCTGCGCAGGGCCGACTGCGACATCGTCGTCACGTTCCTGACGACGTATCTCACGGCCTCGATGGTCCTGCCGATCGCCCAGCGCACCCACACCCCGGTTCTGGTCATCGACCTCCAGCCGACCGAGGCGATGGACCACCCGAACACCGGCACGGGCCAGTGGCTGGCGTACTGCGGACAGTGCCCGCTGCCGGAGGTCGCCAATGTGTTCCGGCGCAGCGGCATCCCCTTCCGCTCCGTCACCGGCCATCTGCACGACGAGAACGCCTGGAACCGGATCCGCCGGTGGCTCTCCGCCGCCCGGGTGCGCGGCGCGCTGCGGCACGGCCGGCACGGACTGATGGGCCACCTCTACCCGGGGATGCTCGACGTCTCCACCGACATGACCCTGGTCTCCGGCCAGTTCGGCGGACACGTCGAGGTTCTCGAATTCGATGACCTGCGGGTCCGGGTCGCCGCCGTGACGGACGAGGAGGCGGCCGAGCGCGTCACGCTCGCGCACAGGGTCTTCACCCTCGACGACTCCGTGGCCGAGGACGATCTCCTCTGGGCCGCCCGGGTGTCGGTCGGCCTTGACCGGCTCGTGGAGGACTTCGCGCTCGACAGCCTCGCCTACTACCATCGCGGGCTGGAGGGCGAGATCCACGAGCGGCTCGGCGCGGGCATGATCCTCGGCGCGTCGCTGCTGACCGCCCGGGGCATCCCGATGGCCGGGGAGTACGAGCTGCGCACCAGCCTCGCCATGCTGATCGCCGACACCATCGGCGCAGGCGGCTCCTTCACCGAGCTCCAGGCCCTCAACTTCCGTGACCGGGTCGTCGAGATGGGGCACGACGGCCCGGCCCATCTCGCGATCAGCGCCAAGGATCCGCTGCTGCGCGGGCTGGGCGTCTATCACGGCAAACGCGGCTGGGGCGTCAGTGTCGAGTTCGACGTCGAGCACGGTCCTGTCACCACGTTCGGTGTCGGTCAGGAGGCGGACGGCACCTTCACGTTCATCGCCTCCGAGGGCGAAGTCGTCCCGGGACCTGTGCTGGAGATCGGCAACACCACCTCACGCGTCGACTTCGGCTTCGACCCCGGTGAATGGACCGATGCCTGGTCCGCAACCGGCATCGGCCACCACTGGGCTCTCTGCACAGGCCACCGTGCCAAGGACTTCAAGGCCGCGGCCGATCTCCTCGGCGTGCCGTTCCGCACCGTCACCGGCCCCAATGACCTATGACAGTTCCGCGGTTCCGGTGCGTCCCCGCACCGTCCTGCCCGGCCCGCCGCCTCCCGGCTCAGTCCGTCGTCCCGGAAGCGGCATCCGGACCGGGATGCAGGCCGAGCTCGCGGTCGCCCAGCGGCGCGAAGAAGAGTGCCACGTCGGCGTCGGTGACCTCGGCCAGGTCCGCCGGGCTCCACCGCGGATCGCGGTCCTTGTCGATGATCTGGGCACGCACGCCCTCCACCAGATCGTGCCTGGTGAAGGCCGTGCACGAGGTCCTGTACTCCTGGTCGAGCACCGCCTCCAGGCTGTCGAGCCCGCGGGCTCTGCGCAGCGCGGAGAGGGTCACCTTGAGCGCCGTGGGCGACTTGGCCAGGATCGTTTCGGCGGCCTGCTTGGCGGCGGGGACATCGCAGGTGCCGAGCCGGTCGAGGATCTCCTCGACGGAGTCGGCCCGATAGCAGAAGTCGATCCACTCGCGGTGCTCCGCCAGTTCGCCACCCGGCGCGGGCGAGGCGTGCCGTCGTATCGTCTCCTGGATCTCGGCGGCCGTACCGGAGGCGGCGAGGGCCGTGACGAGCTGGGCAAGGCGGTGCACCGGTACGAAGTGGTCGGCGAGCCCGCACAGCAGCGCGTCGGCCGCGCCGACCGCGTCCGCGGTGAGTGCGAGGTGGGTGCCGAGCTCACCGGGCGCAGAGCTGAGCAGCCATGTCCCGCCCACATCGGGGACGAAGCCGATGCCCGTCTCGGGCATGGCGACGCGTGAGCGTTCGGTGACGATACGGACGTCGCCGTGGGCCGAGACACCGACGCCGCCGCCCATCACGATGCCGTCCATGATCGCGACGTAGGGCTTGGGGAAGCGGGCGATACGGGCGTTGAGCCGGTATTCGTCGCGCCAGAAGTCCATCGAGGTGCCGTCGCCGGAGCGGGCGTCGCCATGGATCGAACGGATGTCGCCGCCCGCGCAGAGGCCGCGGTCCCCGGCTCCGGTGATCAGGACCGCGGTGACGGCGTCGTCGACCTCGGCTTCGGCGAGTGCTTCGTCGATGCGCAGCACCATGGCGTGATTCAGCGCGTTGAGGGCGCGCGGGCGGTTGAGGGTGATGTGCCGGATGCGTCCCTCGGTGTGCAGCAGAACGGGATCGTCGTGATTCATCAATGCGCTCCGGTCAGCCCCTGTGCCGTATCGCCCGCCGAACGCGGACGATCTTCCGCTGCCATTCTGCGGGGCGCGCCCAGGGCTCGGGCAGGCAGGGGTACGGGGCCCGGGGCCTGCCCTCGAACCGGGGCCTGCCCTCGGACCGGGACCTGCCGGATGTCCGCTGTGGCAGCCTGCCGGAACCGGTTCGACAATTGAGTCACGCCGTACGGGCCGCGCCGTCCGGCAGTCCCGCCGGACGATCTCCGGAGCAGGAATGAGCGATCACGACCGGCAGCCGCGTTCCTCCGTCCCGCCCCGCCCGCTGATCGAGAAGACGCCCAACGGCGAGACCGCGACGGCGCAGCGGCTTGCCATGAACCGGACGGGCAGTTTCGAGTGGGATCTCAAAGCCCGGACGCTGGACGTCGACGACGCGGGCCTGCTGGTCTTCGGGCTGGATCCCCTGACCTTCGATTCACGGCCCGAGTCCGTGGTGGAACGGCTCGAACCCTCGGAGCGGGCCCGGCTCGACATGGCGATCGACGAGGCGATCAGGGGCGGGCGCAGTTCGTACAGCGTGCACATCCGAGTGCCGCTCGACGGCGGCAAGGACCAGTGGGCCCATATCCAGGCGCGGATTCTGCGCCGTGACGACGGGCGGGCTCAGCGGGTCATCGGGGTGGTACGGGACGCCACGGCGGAGGTCACCCATTCGGCCTTCGTGCTGGACCTGGAAAAGCGGCGACAGCGCCAGACCAATATCATTGAACGAACAACGAGTGCGCTGTCGCGTGCGGTGACCGTGGATGATGTGACGGCCGCGCTCACCGGACCGGGCGGGCTGGCCCGGCTCGGTGCGGACGGGCTCGCACTCGGCCTGGTCGAGAACACCTCGCTGAACGTCATCGCGCTCAGCGGCGACCCGCTGGAGGCGATCAACGGGCTGGGCTCCGGAGGGCTGGACCGCCGCTTTCCCCTGGCCGACACCGTTCTCAGCGGACGACCCCGGTTCCTGAACTCGGTCTCGGGACTCGCCCATCGCTATCCCGTGGTGGCTCCCCATGCAGGGCAGCTCAGATTCCGCGCGGCCGCCTATCTGCCGCTCGTCGCCCAGGCGCGTTCCCTGGGTAGCCTTGCGCTCTTCTACCGCGAGGAAACGGCCTTCAACGCGGATGAGCGCAACCTGTGCCTGGGACTGGCCGCCATCGTGGCGCAGTCCCTGCAGCGGGCGACGCTCTTCGACGAGGAGCGCGAATTCGCCACCGGTCTCCAGGCGACCATGCTGCCCCGGCGGATCCAGGAGATCGAAGGCGGCGAGATAGCCGTGCGGTATCACGCGGCCTGGAGCGGACGGCAGGTGGGCGGTGACTGGTACGACGTGATCGCGCTGCCCAAGAACCGCTTCGGGATCGTGGTGGGTGACGTCCAGGGTCATGACACTCATGCCGCCGCCATCATGGGCCAGCTGCGCATCGCCCTGCGCGCGTACGCCGGCGAGGGGCACTCTCCGTCCACGGTGCTGGCCCGGGCTTCGCGCTTCCTCGCCGAACTGGACACGGAACGCTTCGCGACCTGTACGTACGCCCAGGTCGACCTCGCGTCGGGAACCGTACGTGTGGTTCGGGCCGGGCATCTCGGCCCGCTGATCCGGCACATGGACGGCAGGGTGGGCAGCCCTCAGGTGCGGGGCGGGCTGCCCCTGGGGATTTCGACCGACTTCGAGTACGAGGAGTTTCCGGGGACCCGGCTCGACCTGGTGCCGGGCGACACCCTTGTCCTGTACACCGATGGACTGGTGGAAGAGCCGGGGGGCGATATCGAAACCGGTGTGCAGGCCCTGATCCACGAGGTGAGCGAGGGACCCGCGGGCGCCCGGGCCTTGGCCGACCATCTGTCGGACCGGCTCTGGGAGCGCTGGGGGTCCGGGGACGATGTCGCCCTGCTGGTGCTGCGGCGCAGTCCGGACCCGGGGTCGCCGCGGGCCCCACGGTTGCACCTGTACATTCACCAGGCGGACCCGGAGGGCCTGTCCGACGCCCGTACGATCGTGCGCCAGGCCTTGAACGACTGGGACATGTCCGAACTGGCCGACGACGCCGAGCTGGTGACCGGGGAGCTGCTGGTGAATGTGCTTCTGCACACGGAAGGCGGCGCGGTACTCACTCTGGAGGTACTGCCGGAACCCGTCCGGCGGGTGCGGCTGTCGGTGCAGGACCGTTCGAGCGTCTGGCCGAGACGTCGCAGTCCGGGCGAGACCGCGACTTCGGGGCGGGGCCTGCTGCTCCTGGATGCCGTCGCTGCCCGTTGGGGCATCGAGTCCCGCGGCGAGGGAAAGGCGGTCTGGTGCGAGATCGGGTCCTCCGCTCCCCCGCCGCCCACGGGGCGGAAGTGACGAGGGCGCCGAAGAGCGAGAGCACAGATGAGGTGTGGCGTCTGCGCGGGAGGGCGCACTCCTCGACCGGTGGTCCCGGCACAGTTCCCGTGCCGGGACCACCTTTTTACGTCAGTGCTGTGCGGTACGACGCTTGCGCACGGACCACATGATGCCGCCACCGGCCAGCAGGACGGCCACAGCCGCTCCACCGATGATCGGAGTGGCGGACGAGGAACCCGTCTCGGCCAGGTCCGGCGAGCTGGGGCTCGGGGAGGCCGCGGCGGGGGCGGACTCCGAAGGCGCCTCGCTGGGCGTGGCGCCTTCGGTGGGCTTGGCACTCTCCGTGGGCGCCTCCGAGGAGGGCGACTGCGACGGCGTGGCCTCGGACGGCTCAGGGGACGGCGTGGTGCCCTCGCACACCGGTGCCTGCTTGGTCTCGTCACGCGAGAAGTTGTTGCCGTCGCCGGCCTTGACGACAAGATGAACCGTCAGTTCCTTGTCGTGCTTGGGCAGCTCGAGCTTCCTGTGGAACTCCCTGCCGAAGGTCTCGGTGGGCAGGAGGTCCTTGCCGTCGACAGTGACGGTCACCTGGTTGGTGACGTTGCTGTTGTAGGCGGTCAGGTCAAGGCTCACGTCGGTGCAGGTCACGGCCCAGGTGGGGGTGTGAGCTGCAGCCGGGCCGGCGCAGAGGACCGTGCCGGTCAGGCCGACCACCGCCGCGGCCGCGAGTGTCCCCGCAGCGCGCAACGATCTCCTGGGTATGGTCATGAATTCTTCCTCCGCATATGTTTCAACGCCCGAATGGCGGTGGGGCGCACAGTACTGCCCCAGATATCCACGCATGCGCCCGCCCCATGAAGCATCCGGGGTCACAACTGACCCCACATCACCACCGGCTAGGACATGACGGACACAGCGCACAGAGCGTGGCAGAGGCTTTTGACGGGAACTCCTTCCGGGGCGTCGCCAGAGAGTGCGGTCGGAGCCGATGCCGCGCGGCCGTCGGGGACGGCACGCGCGTCAGAGGCGGCGGTACATGATGTACAGCCCGACGAATCCCTGCTTGGGATGGTTGAACCCCTCGGGCAGGGTTCCGAGGATTTCGAAGCCGAGCGAGTGGTAGAGCCGGACGGCGTGGGTGTTCGTCTCCACCACCGCGTTGAACTGCATGGCCCGGAACCCCGACGAGCGGGCCCAGTCCAGCGTGTACGTGCAGAGGGCCCGGCCCACTCCCTGCCCTGAATGCCCGGGGTCGACCATGTAGCTGGCGCCCGCGATGTGCGCGCCGTTGCCCATGTGGTTGTTGTTCATCTTCGCGGTGCCGAGGACCGTCCCGTCGTCATCGACCGCGACGACCGTGCGGTTCGGCGATTCGAGGAGCCACCAGGAGCGCGCCTCGCTCTCGGCGAGGTCGAGCGGATAGGTGAACGTCTCGCCCGCTGCGACGATTTCATGGAAGAACGGCCAGATGGCGGCCCAGTCCCCGGATGTGGCTTCCCTGATCAGCATGTGGGCCAGGATCCCGGTGCCGTTCACTCCGCGCGAGGTAATTTCAGCGGGGACGCCGGGATGGGTGCCTCCGCAGCCCGAGCCGGGCGAGCAGCCCGCGTGCAGGTTCCGGCACGGTTGTCGGTGGATGTCCGGGAGCGGGATCCTGATCACCCGTCCGATCGGAACCGCGTACGAAAGTGAGTGCGGGTTCGGGCGCCGGGCCGGGGCCGGACGCCGGGGCGGGTTCGGGGACCGAAACAAGTCCCGGCCCCGGCTCCGCACCGGGTTTCGTCCCACCACCGCGTTCAAGCCCGGCCCCCGGGCCTGGCTCGGAGGCGGGTTCGATCCCATTGCCGGGATCGGGTTCGGGATCCCGTCGGCGCTCGTTCTCCACCTCAGGTCCGGGATCGCGCCCGGGGCCGGGACGGGGTCGCCACCCGTCGCCCGGCCGCGGAGCCTGACGGGCCTCCCGGGCATTGTCCAGCTCCAGGATCAGACCGACCCGCCGCCACAGCATCTCGTCCGGTTCGTCGGCCTGCATCAGGCGCGCCATCGTCTCCCGCGCGGCAGGCGACACCGTTGGACCGTAGACCGTTTCGGACCGGATCCTGGCGAGGTAGGCGCGCTCGTACGGATCCTCGACCACCTCCGCGAACTGCACCGGGTCCAGTGTGTCCGCGAGCACGGCCGCACGGGCCCATGGTTCCTCCGTGAGGCTCAACAGCCGTTCGATCCGGCGTGAGCGCCACTCACGCGCCCGGCAGTCCGCGCCTCCCTCCAGCCGGCTGCGCACCCAGGCCGGGCTCCTCCCCACCAGGAGGCGCGGTTCCCGGGCGGCGAACCCTGAGAGCTCCTCGGCGAGGTAGAGCCATACCACCGCCCGGTACCGGTTGAGATAGAAGGTGATCGGCGTGAGGCATCCCGCACGGGCCAGCTTGGTGAACCGGTCCGGGCTGATCCCGAGCAGCCGCGCCCCTTCCGCCGTCCCCACCGTGCGCACCTGCCCCCGCAGCGTCTCCGGGAACCCGGCCTGCGCCCGCAGCCGGTCGACTTCCTCCCTGCGGACCCTTGCCCTTCCCCCACCACCTTGCTGCACCAGCACCCGGACCAGCCCCATATGCACGGCGATGGCGAACTCACCGCGCTTCAGCTGGAGTTCCTGCGCGGCCGTACCCGCGGCCATCGTGCTCGCCGTCTTCGCACACCCGGTTTCGATGACTGTCATGACGTTCTCCCCCCGCGACCCTCAATTACTCTCTGTGAGCAGAGTAGTCCGGGGGAGCCACCGTTCGTACGGCCTGTGGACAACTCCCGCGACAAGGTCAGGGCTGGGTGCCCTCTTCGCTCCCCTCCTGCCGCGCGGCGACACCGAGGTGCTCTCCGACCCTGTTCACGAGCAAGGTCATCTCGTACGCGACCTGGCCGACGTCGGCCTCGGCCTCGCTCAGCACGCACAGGCAGCTGCCCTCGCCCGCGGCCGTCACGAAGAGCAGCGCCTCGTCGAATTCCACCATGGTCTGCCGGGCCTTCCCGGCCCGGAAGTGGCGTCCCGATCCACGTGCAAGGCTGTGCAGCCCGGACGAGACCGCGGCGAGATGCTCGGCGTCCTCACGAGCCAGGCCCGTGCTCGCCCCCGTCACCAGTCCGTCGTTCGACAGCACCAACGCGTGCCGTATGTGCTCGACCCTGCTGGTCAGATCGTCAAGGAGCCAGTCAAGTCCCCTGTCCAGCGCCATTTCCCCGCTCCTCCCCGCTCATGCGTTCCCCGTGCCCCACGTTTCGCGTAAGCCTTGCGCACTGGTCACGTACGGGCAAGCGCTCCTCCGTCATGTGGCCGGGTCCGGGCCCCGGGCCACGCAGCGGAAGAGCGCCGGGAGAGTCGGCTCACCGAGTCGAGGAGCCGGGCCGTGTGCATCCCGCCCCGGCGTACTCGACCACGCGGTTCAGGACTTCCCTGCCGGAGTCCCGGTCGCGTGCATCTCTCAGGACGACGGGTGTACCGAGGCCGAGGTAGAGGGCACGGAACACTTCGCGTTCACCGTACGAACGAGCGCCCGCGAAGCAGTTGGCCGCGACGACGAAGGGGATCCGCCGGTGCTCGAAGCGACAGCGGCGACAGCGGCGACAGCGGCGACAGCGCGGCAAACGAGAACCCGACCCGTGGGGTGTGGTCGCTTTCTTTACGATGTGATTTTCTTTGCGGTGCGGCTTCTTTGCGATACGGCCGTCGCCCGCTCACACGCTGCCCGGACGAGTCCACCGGGCGATGGGTCTGTCCGAGAGCGTCTGCCGGCCGCGGTCGAGAGCGCGCGGGCCCGCGCACGAAGGCATGGGCCCGCTGACCGCAATCGTCCGGCGCCTACACTGGGTGTTTCGGGTGCGAGGGACAGCCCACGCGGACAGGGAGAGCAAGAGTGTCGACAGCTGCCGACGGCGGTTTCGAGGATCCGCCCGCGGAGGTACTGGTGGAGGCGGCCGCCGCCTTCGGCCTGCTGGCGACGCCTGCGCGGCTGCACATTGTGTGGGCCCTGTCCCAGGGCGAAAGCGACGTCACCGGCCTCGCGGACCGGGTGGGCGGCACCCTGCCCTCGGTGAGCCAGCACCTGACGAAGCTGAAGCTGGCCGGTCTCGTACGGTCACGGCGCGAAGGCCGCCGGCAGGTGTACCTGGTCGACGACCCCGATGTGGTGACGGTCGTACGATTGATGGTCGGCCAGCTCGCCGCACGCGCCGGACACCCGCCCGAGCAGTCCGTACACCTCCGTGGGCTCGGTGCCTGAGAGCAGTGCCGCCGCGAGTCCCGGCAGCACCGATCCCGATGATCCGTCCGCCGTCGTCGTGCCGATGCCGGGCACGGCGGCCGGCCCGTGCGATGCCCCTGAGGGCGCACCGACCGCATCGCCGAGTGCCGCCCCGACCTCCTTGCAGGTGCTCCGTTCGCTGGACAGCGGTCCGCGGGGGCTGCTGGAGGCGCAGGCGGAGGAACGGCTGGCGCGGTTCGGCGAGAACACTCTGCCGGCCTGGCGTCCGGTCTCCTGGCCCCGCCGTTTCCTGCGCAGCCTGCGGGATCCGTTCACCTCGGTGCTTCTCTGCCTGGGCCTGGTCTCGGCAGCGGTGGCCTCGTGGGGCACGGCGTCGGTGACACTGGTGCTCGTGGTCGTCAGCTGTCTGCTGCGCTCCGCGGAGGAGCATCGGGCCGACCGCTCGACGGCCGCCCTGCGTGAGCTGGTGGCGACCACCGCGACCGTACTGCGCCGCACCGGCCCGGACGCCGCGCCGCAGACGCGTGAGCTCCCGGTCGGCGAGCTGGTACCGGGCGATGTGATCAGGCTCGGGCCTGGGGATCTCGTGCCCGCCGATGTGCGGCTGCTGCGCGCGAGCGGCCTGACCGTGCATCAGTCGGCCCTGACCGGTGAATCGGCGCCGGTGGCCAAACAGCCCGTCGACACGCCGGACCGATACCTCACGGCCGCCGCCGGGCCCGCCGTCGAGGCCGGGCTGTTCGGGCGGCCCGAGCTGTGTTTCCAGGGCAGCAGCGTGGCCTCGGGCAGTGGTACCGCGGTGGTGACGGCCACGGGTGCGGACACCAGGTTCGCCGCCGCGTACGACGGTTCGGCGCGCCGCCGGGGCACGAGCGCCTTCGACCGTTCGGTGCAGGGGATCTCCTGGACGCTGATCCGGTTCATGCTCCTCACCCCGCCCCTGGTGCTGATGGCCAACGCGGCTCTGCGCGGCCGCGGTCTGGAGACGCTGCCGTTCGCCGTCGCGGTGGCCGTCGGTCTGACTCCGGAGATGCTGCCGGTCATCGTCACGACGGCGCTGGCCAGGGGCGCTTCGCTGCTCGCCCGGAACCGCGGGGTGATCGTCAAACGGCTGCCCGCGCTGCACGACCTCGGGGCGATCGACGTGCTGTGTCTGGACAAGACCGGGACACTCACCCAGGACCGGCCGGTCGTCGAACGGTCGCTGAACGGGTCGGACCGGTCCGACCCCGAGGTACTGCACTGGGCCGGGGTCAACGCGCTCTGGACGCTGCAACTCGCCGATCTGCCCGCACCCGACGCACTGGACGAGGCGGTACTGGACGCGGCCGAGGAGCAGGAGGAGGCGCTGTCCGCGTACGACGGCGTGGCCGCGCTGCCGTTCGATCCGGTACGGCGCCTCGCCACCGCGGTCGTCCGCAGCCCAGGAAAGCTCGGTACGCACACCCTCGTCACAAAGGGGGCGGTGGAAGCGGTGCTCGGCCGTTGCGCCCTGGAGGACGACGAACGGGAGCGGCTGAGGGCCTTGGCCGCCCGTGAGGCCGCGAACGGTCTGCGGCTGCTCGCGGTGGCCCGTACCGAGCGGCCCGCCCGGCTCGGCGCGTACACGACGGCCGATGAACGGGGGCTGGCTTTCCTCGGCTTCGTCGCCCTGCGGGACGCGCTCACGCCGAGCGCCGCGGAAGCGCTGGACGTGCTGGGCCACCGGGGCATCGCTGTGAAGGTCCTCACCGGAGATGATCCGGGGACGGTCGCCCGGGCCTGCCGGGACCTGGGCCTCGACCCGGGCGAGGTGGTCTCCGCGGAACGGATCGACGCGATGTCGGACGGCCGGCTCGCGGAGGCCGTCGACCGGGCCACGGTCTTCGCCCGCTGCACACCCGAGCACAAGGCCCGGATCGTCTCCGCGCTGCGTGGCTCCGGGCACACCACCGGATTCCTCGGCGACGGCGTCAACGATCTGCCCGCGATGCACGCGGCCGATGTCGGTATCTGCCCGCGCAACGCGGTCGACGTGGCGCGGGAGACCGCCGATGTGGTGCTCGCCGAGAAGGATCTCGCCGCCATCGATCACGCGGTCACGGCGGGCCGGCACTGCAGCGGGAACATCGCCACGTATCTGCGCATCACGCTCTCGTCGAATCTCGGCAATGTCATCGCGATGCTCGCCGCAGGGCTGATGCTGCCGTTCCTGCCGATGCTTCCGGCGCAGGTCCTGGTGCAGAACCTGTGCTTCGACGTGGCGCAGCTCGCCTTCGCGTTCGACCGGCCCGCACCCGCGGTACTGCGGCGGCCCACGGTCCTGCGTCCGCGCGACTTCCTCCGCTTCATCACGGGCTTCGGTCTGCTGAACGCCACCGCCGACCTGGCCACTTTCGCCGTGCTGGCCTACGCGTTGCACGGTTCGGCGACATCGGTGGGGCAGGAGGCCTTCCACTCCGGATGGTTCACCGAGAACCTGCTCACCCAGGCTCTGGTGATGCTGCTGCTGCGCACCGGGCGCCGCACCGCCGAGGATCGCAGCGGCGGACCGCTGCGCGCGGCCGCGTCGGGTCTCGCGGTGGTCGGGCTGCTGCTGCCGCTCACCCCGCTCGGTCCATTGCTGGGCATGATCGCGCTGCCACCGCTCTATTACCTGTTGCTCGCAACGGTGCTGGCTCTGTACGCATACGGGCTGTGGGCCGCCCGTGCCCGCTACGAGCGGAAGAGGAGAAACCCATGACCCCGTCGCGCGTCGCCCACCCGGACTCCGGCTCCCGTGCGGGCTCCGGCGGTGGGCACGTGGCGTGTGCTCGACGCGCCACGCTCGACGACGTGCCCGCACCGGAACGGCTGCGGGGCTGATGCTGGACGAGGTGGGGAGGGACATCGGTGGCGCCGACGCCCCGTGGCGGGCGGTTCACCGAGCGGCTGCGTCACTCTGCCACGTCCGCCGCGTTCCTGGTCGACGATCCCGCACTCCGCACCGTCGCCGGTGCGGTGGGAGCGTGCGACGCGCATGCCCTCGGCCCGGCGAACCCGAGCGGTCTGCACGGGCACGTCACCCACGTCAGCACCGATCCCAGCCGGCGCCACCGCGGGCATGCCCGGGTCTGCCTCGACGCCCTGCTCACGTGGTTCCGTGAGGAGGCCCGTGTCACCGTGGTCGATCGGAACGCCACGGCGGACGGCGCCGCTCTGTACGAGTCGTACGGCTTCGAGGCTCCCCGTCACCCCGCGCCCCGGCTTCGGACGGCCCGGGCACCGCGCTGAACGCCGAGTTCCCGGTTCCGGAAGCGTGCGCTCAGCCGTACGAAAGGTCCGCGCACGGGTCGTCGTCGGCCGATCGGACCCCGTCGGCGACGGCGGGTGCCACGGCGGAGTGTGCCGGTGCCCCGGGGACGACCGATGGGTTCCGGGCGAAGGTACTGCCGAGGATCACCTGGATGCCGGCGGTGCCTGACGGCGTCGTCCGGGCTCCCGCGAAGAGCCGTGCGGTGGTCTCCGCCTCGTCCCGCAGGCCCGGTGCGTACTCGATGACGGTCGAGGTGTGGTCCTGGCTGCTCGCCGTGGCCGTGGTGGTGACGGTGAAGCCCCGGGAGCGCAGGAGTCCGGCGGCGCGGGCCGCGAGTCCCCTGACGGTGGTGCCGTTGTAGACGGCGATGCTGATGCCCGCGCCGGAGACCGGGCTGGTGGCCGCGTCCGAGGCCGGGCCGTGCTTCTCCCCCTCGGTCCCGGCCGGTCCCCTGCCGCTGGCGTCCTGGCCGTCGACCGTGCGGTCGGACTTCAGCAAGGCCCAGAGCTCGTCGGCGTCCGGTTCGACGATCGCTACGCGTGCGCCCTCGTAGCGCCAGGGGACGGTGACGAACTTGGTGTTGTGCAGATCGACGCTCCTCATCGACATGGCGAACGAAAGGAGCCGGTCGGCCGAGCCGAGGCCCGGGTCGACGGTCAGCGCGTCGGTGGCCGCGTCGGCGAGGGGCAGCAGGGTCGTCGGGTTCAGCCCCCGTGACCTGACCTTCTTGATGAGGGAGGCCACGAATGCCTGCTGACGCTTGATCCGCCCCACGTCCGAACCGTCGCCGATACCGTGCCGGAGCCGGACGTAGTCGAGTGCCCGCTGTCCGGAGACGGTCTGCGGACCCTTCGTGAAGATCCGGGCTCCTCGGGTGGACCGCTTCGGGTCGAGGTCGCGCTGGTGGATGTCCTGGGGCAGACACACGAGTACGCCCCCGACGGCCGTGGTCAGCGCGGAGAACCCGGCGAAATCGACGACGACGGTGTGGTCGACGCGCAGGCCGGTGAGCTGTTCGACGGTGTTCTGGGTGCAGGCCGGGTTGCCCTCTGCCGTCTCCCCCACCGAGAACGCCCCGTTGAACATCACGTCGTGCCGCGGCACGGTCCACCTGCCCCCCGGCACCTTGCAGGCCGGGATGTCGACCAGTGCGTCACGGGGAATGGACACCGCGACGGCGTGTCTGCGGTCGGCGTACACATGGAGAAGGAACGCGGTGTCGGAACGGCCCACCGCGCCCGTGCCGCCGCCCAGCCCGCTGTTGTCGCCCGAGCGCGAGTCCGACCCGATGACCAGGACGTTCTGTCCCTTCGACGAGCCGGGTGGCCGGTCGCCGGAGATCCCGTCCGCACTGAACGTGTCGATGCCACCGTTCAGTTCGAGGTAGACCCATCCGACGCCCGCGACGAAAAGGACGAGGCAGGACAGCCAGGACGTCGCCGTCCGCCGCAGGCTGCTGTCCCTTCGCCTGTCCGCCGCCGTGCGGCTTCCTGTCATCGGCCATCCCGTCCGTCCGGATTCCCTTGGGGGGAGACACGCCCCGCCGCCTCACGGTTGTACAGTTGCGCAATGTAGCAAGTATTGTTGGGTGGATCACCGGCCCTGCCCACAGTCAGCCTGACGCACGGCCCGCGGACGCCGCGCGAAAACACCGAAAGAAAGGGCGGGACGTACATGTTGCGCAACGGCCTCGAACCCTGGCACCTGTTGATCGTGGCGATTGTGGTGATCGTGCTGTTCGGCTCGAAAAAGCTGCCGGACACGGCCCGCGCCCTGGGCAAATCCATGCGGATCCTGAAGAGTGAGGCGAAGGCCATGAAGGAGACCGACGCGAGTCCCGGCGCCGATCCACGCACATGAGGCTCCGGCCCACCGACGTGAAGCAGCCCTCACAGCTCAATACTTCAGGGATTGCGCAAGCAAGGGAACCACGGGCGCGACGCCGTCGTTGACCCGGGTGACAGCGAAGGAACGCTGATCACCGAATCGCTGGACCACTGGACCACTGGACCAACAGATCAATGGAGGAAGTTCATGGGTGTGACCCTGGCCAAGGGCGGCAACGTCTCCTTGTCGAAGGAAGCGCCCGGCCTGACCGCAGTGACGGTCGGCCTGGGCTGGGACGTACGGACGACGACGGGCGCGGACCACGACCTGGACGCGAGTGCGCTGTTGTGCTCGGACGCCGGAAAGGTCCTCTCCGACCTGCACTTCGTCTTCTACAACAACCTGACGAGCCCGGACGGTTCGGTCCAGCACACCGGTGACAACCTGACCGGTGAGGGCGAGGGCGACGACGAGTCCATCAATGTCGACCTGGCCGCTGTCCCGGCCGATGTCGCCAAGATAGTCTTCCCGGTCTCCATTCATGACGCGCAGAGCCGCGGGCAGAGCTTCGGCCAGGTCCGCAACGCGTTCATCCGCGTGGTGAACCGGGCGAACGGCGTCGAGCTGGCCCGCTACGACCTCAGCGAGGACGCGTCGACCGAGACGGCCATGGTCTTCGGCGAGCTGTACCGGCACGGCGCGGAGTGGAAGTTCCGTGCCGTCGGACAGGGTTACGCCTCGGGCCTGGCCGGTATCGCGTCCGACTACGGCGTCAACGTCTGACCGGAGGAACGCCACGGGCGTTGAGCACGGGCCGCTCCCCTCTCCCCCGCACCGGGGCGAGGAGAGCGGCCTGTCCGCTCTGTGTACTGCCGTCCGGTCGTCTCGTACGGGAACGGGTTCTGATCGACGCTGCCTCACCGGCACCGGCATGACTCCCGGCGACTGACCGCACAGAAGGCCGTCATCCGGACTTCGCGTTCAATCGAGTGGGTTGTCGGCGTCCTGCGACTCAAGCACGAGAGAACTCCACCGGACACGGTCGCGACCGTGAAGATCGGGACGCTCGCTGCGATGGACCGTCGGCAGGCCATGTGCAGCACCCAGCTCGGATGTCTCAGCGAGGGACACGTCGAACATGTGGCGCCCTGCGGGCACGGGGCCGTGGCGGAGGTTGACGAAGAACCGGCCGCCAGGCATCAGCAATGTGGCGATCCTGGCCATCGCACGCCCGCGTTCCTCGGCATCCAGATGCATCCACACCGCAGTGGCAAAGACCGCGTCGAACCGCCCTGTGTGCTGGCTCAGCGTCAGGTTCGGGAGAACATCGTCGACCCAGTCGATCCCGCTGTCCGCATGGATTCGCTGTCCGTGCGCCCGCAGCTCCGCGGTCGGCTCGACCGCCACGACGCTGTGCCCGAGGGCCGCCAATGCGGCAGCATCACGCCCGGTGCCCGCACCCACGTCGAGGATGCGCCCGGGCTCGGCAGGGACCAGCCGCAGCACGTCGCGGTGGACTTCGCCGAAGGTGACTTCCTCGTACTGGACCGCCAGCGTGTCCGCCGCCTCGGCATATCCAGCCGTGCCCCTGGCCGGGCAGATGCCGTCCCCGTTGGTGGGCAATTGATCACTCATGACGGCAGGCTACCGGCCTGCGGATGCCCGACATCACCCTGTCCTACGGCGGCGACAGTTGGAGTGGCCCGTCAGGCAGACCGCCCCGGCCTCACCGGTTCGAGTTCCGTGGTTGCGACGGGGGCGCACCCGGGGCGCATTTCAGAAGCTTCGGAATTACGCCGGTTCCTCGCCCTCTCCGTACGGACGCGCCGACCGGCGAGCGCTCGGCCCTCCTGATCACTTCCCGCCCGGGCGGCGTCCGTCCCGACCGCTCACCCGGCTTCTCACTCGGCCGGAGCTCCGGGGCGCCTGTCGTGCGGAACCGGACAGCCGGAAATGCCCTGACCGGGGAACGTACCGAGCCCGGACACCTCGTAGCCGCTCGGGTAGCCCTTGATCTCGGGGTTCTGCCGGGCGTAGTGCGGGGTGGAGCGCGGCGGCAGCAGTCGCACCGCCCGTGCCCGCAGTCGCAGGGCGCCACGGGTGAGGTTGCGGGCCGCGGGGGTCGGGCGTTCGTACCGGAATGCCCGCACCAGCGAATCGTCGAGAAGTGCGAGGGCCGCCTTCCGCGCGACGGGCGCGAAGGGACGTGGATACCAGGAGCTCATCAGGTCCAGCGTGGCGTCGGAGACGCGGCGTCCCCCTTCGTCCCAGCCGAAGTTCTCGGCCTCGTAGCTGTCGAGGGTGCGCTCGAAATCCTCGTACGTCTCCGGCAGGTCCTTGATGCCCATATGGGCACCCAGGGTCCGGTAGTAGACGGCGCATGCCCGCAGTTCGTGGTCGGACAGCCGACGCCAGCCGTAGTGGTCGAGCCACCGCTTCGGGGTGACGACGAAGGTGCACAGCACGTAGCGCATGTCGTCGTTGCTGATGTCGTAGCTGCGGTGCATCTGATTGATCCGGCGGATGGCCGTGCGTCCCGGGGCGCTCTCGAAGCCGTGCTCGACGACCGCGTCCAGAAGGAGTGCGGTGTCGTCGTAGCGCTTCTGTGGACGGTCCGTCAGTTCGGCCGTCTCGGCGAGGAGTCGTCCGATGCTGGGAACGGCATAGGTGCGGTACAGGGCCAGTTCGAGGGCGCGGGCGAGGTCCCAGGGGAATTCACAGGTGGCCGTGATCCGGTAGATCCGGAGGAAGTCCCGCTCCGGATCGAGGCGCTGAATCTCCTTCAGCCGGTCATACCGCCGCATCCCGCTGCCCCCTTGCCTCGGCCGGAGGTCCAACTCTACGTCGGCGGGGAACACCATAGGTGGTAGTTGTATGCGCAAGTGCCAGACGTGCGGATGCTGTTCGAGCGGCTGTCGCTCGAGCACGTCATGCACGCACAGATCCTCGGAAAGGCGGTCTCCATGATCGACATAATCGGCAGTCTGCGGAAGGTCGTGTCCCCGGACCGGAAGGGCGAGCGGCCCGCCGCCCCTCTCGACGAGGGCCGGCGCAAACAGCACAACCTGTTCGAGGCGGCCGCCACCTATGTCTCGGCATCCGTCGAGGAGGATCAGGCGCGGATCGACGAGGCGAGCGGCTGGGTGTCGCCCGAGGCGCTCTCCTTCGGTATCAGCGAGCTGGCCTGCCGGGCCGTCATCGCGCTGGCCCGCGAGCGAGACGAGTCACCGCAGACAGTGGCCCGCACGCTGCTCGGTCTGCCCACCGACTGAAGAGCCCCGTCCACCGAGCTGCGGGCCCGGCGCCCCCTTGTCAGGGCCTCGACGAGTGGGTTACCGACTCGTTAAGGTGCGCCGACGGAAAACCACGACGGACAAGGAGGGTGCCGTGGCCGGCACGAGCGACGCAGTCGCCGACGACGACGCACTGTATGTGCTGACCGCGGTGCTGCTGACACCGGCGCAGTTCCCTGGCGTGCTCGGTGACGACTACCCCGCCGCGTGCGCGGCGCTCGCCCTCGAACCGTACGCCGAGGGGTACGGGCTGGTCCTCGGCCAGGACAGCGGTGGGGCACGGTGGACCGTCGTCGTCGACGACGTATCGCTGGTCGCGGTCGCCATCGCGGCCTGGGACTGCGGAATGGAGTACGACCTCTCCCCCGACGAGCGTTCGGTGGTCTGCGCTCTGCCCGGCTGGCCGCTCGCGGTGCGGGTCGCCGCTCCAGGTGTGCCCGCCCCGCACGATCCGGTGCCGGACCCGGGTGCCGAGGGTACCGATCCCGCGCCGCTGGCACCCCCCGACACGGAGTCGTGGGGTCCGGCCCAGCGGCGCATGGGAGCGGACGAGATAGCGCACCAGTGGGCGGCCTGGCGTGAGCAGCTCGACGACGGGACGGCCTTCGCCGCTCCGGGCAGTGAGGCGGGCGCGGCCGGGGGCCGGGCCGACGACCGCACCGCACCCGCCGCGGTCCCGGCTCAGAAGGACGATGCCGCCACCGGCGCGGCGAGTGAGGGCTCGGGCGAGCACCCGGCGGAGCCCGAAGGCGCGGGCAAGAACGGGCCCGAGGGGCGAGCCGGGGCCGGAGTCCTCGGCGGGGGCGATACCGAAACCGGAGACGAAGCCGACGTCGAGATCGAGCCCGGAGCCGAGAACCGGACCAGGACCGACGAGGCCCCTACCACCGCCCGCGACCCCGCGCAGGACACTCCTTCCCATGCACACCCCGGTGTGTGCCGGGCCCTCGCGGAGGCCCATGCCTATGTGGACGCCCCGCCGCCGCCGGGCCGCGTCCGTTCCTCCTTCGCCACGAATGACGCCCGCATGCTGCGCGCCGACGGGCCCGGCTGGTCGCTGGTCGCCAGGACCGACGACATCGCGTTCATCCTGCTGGACGAGGAACCGGGCGAAGTGCTGCCGATCGGGCGTGGCACGGAACTGCCCGGCTTGCTGAACGCCCTGGACGCCATGGCGGTACGGCCGGCCTGAGGGAACTCCCGGTGCGCGGCGAAAAGCCGGATACCGTTTCCTGCCCGACGCCCCGGTGCCCACCGCACGGGACCTGCATGCTCCGGTTACACGCGCTCCAGCGCCCGACGCGGCCCGGCCGGCAGCTCGACCTCGACCGGGTCACCGGGCCGGACCACACCACCGACCGCGACGACGCCCCTGATCCCGGCCTTGCGCACGATCCGGCCCGCCGCGTCCCGGCCGACCACCTTGCTTGAGGAGCCCGTCCTGGAAGGTGTCGATCTGCAGACATGGGTCGCGCAGGCCGGCGACCTCGACGACCGCCTCGTCGCCGAGGTACAGCAGAGCGCCGCGGCGGGGAGGGCGAGGAGGCCGACCCCACTGGTGGTGACGTTCTCCCCGAGATCGCCCGGGGCGACTTCGAAACCGGCCGCCCGCAATGCTCCGAACAGCTCCGCGTGGATGAGGTGAACCTGGCGCAGATTCGGCTGGGTGGGATCCCGCGCGACCCGGGAGCGGTGCTTGACCGTGATCCCCGCGTGCACATCGCCCTCCACACCGAGCCCGGCCGGCAGGGTGACGCTCTTCCGATTCGGCTTGGTGAACGAATAGGTCGCGCTCCTGCTCACCGCCGTCACTGTCCCACTCACTGCGGAACCCCCATGGTGGTCGGCTTGCTGTCGGCGACTTGTTGTCAGTGGCCTATTTCCTTGCGGGTGATCCTGCGGAGCCTGCGCCGCTGACTCGGGTCCAGCAGCAGGTAGGCGACCGCCGGGACTCCGATCAGGACCAGCAGTGACAGCCAGAACCCGATGAACGGCATCAGGATGACTGCCGCGACGACTCCCCCGATGGCAATCTTTGCGCTGTTCGACATCGTCCATGCCTCCTTCGCGGCCCGGAGCCGCTCCTGCTGTGAGAACGCCTGTGCGTGCCCATCGGTTCCAGCCGGCCGCGGAGTCCTCAGCGCAGGGGTTCGCCGACCTCGTGCATGTGCTGGAGTGCCTGCCGGTAGGACTCGATCAGCCCGGTCTCCGTGTACGGCATGCCGAGCGCCTTGCAGTGGGCGCGGACCATGGGCTGCGCCAGGCGCAGATGCGGGCGGGGCATGCTCGGGAAGAGGTGGTGCTCGATCTGGTAGTTCAGCCCGCCGAGGAACCAGTCGGTGAGGACGCCGCCGCGTACGTTGCGCGAGGTGAGGACCTGACGCTGGAGGTGGCCCCAGCGGTCGCCGTCGGGGTCGGGCATCTCCATGCCCTTGTGGTTCGGCGCGAAGGCCATGCCGAGGTGGAGCCCGAACAGCGCATGGTGGACGAGTGCGAAGACGACGGCCTTCCCCGGGGACATGACGGTGAGCAGCAGTGCCGCGTAGAGACCGAGGTGCGTGACCAGGAGCAGTGCGGAGAGGGCCCGTTCCCGGGCGGGCTGCTGCCGCAGGTACTGGAAGCCGGAGATCTTGAGCGCGATGCCTTCGAGGAGCAGCATCGGGAAGAACAGCCGGGCCTGGTTGCGCGTGAGCCAGCGGGCGAAGCCTTCGCGCTGGGCTGCCTGCTTCTGGGTCCAGACCAGGGCGCCGACGCCGACGTCCGGGTCCTTGTCGATGTGGTTGGGGTTGGCGTGGTGACGTACGTGCTTGTCGTTCCACCACGCCTCGTTCATGCCGAGCAGCAGATTGGCGTGCACGAGGCCGATGGCCCGGCCGGTCTTGCGGTCGCCGGATATCTGCGCGTGTCCGGCGTCGTGTCCGACGAACGCGGTGCGGGACCAGAAGATCGCCAGCGGCAGTGCGAGCAGCAGGTTCCACCAGGTGTTGCCGAGGAGGAACATGCCGGTGAGCACAGCTCCCAGCGCGACCAGATTGGTGGCGATTCCCGCCGTGTACCACCCGGTGCGCCGATCGAGGAGCCCCTGCCCCTTCACCGCCCGCAGGAGGGGAGCGAAGTCGCTCCCCTGGCTCGGGGCGGGTGTGGCGCCGTCGGCACCCACAGCAGTTCCCGAACTGTCACGGGCGCCTTCCACAACGGCGGCTACGGCCTGGGGCATGATGTCTCCGGTCTCTGAAAGGCTGCGCTGACCTGTAGAAACGTAGGGTCACCGGGGGTGTGGCAACCATGGCGCCACCACCCGGGATTTCCGGGGGCCAGCCCCCTCCCCCCGGAGGGGGCTGGCTGCACCCCGAGGCGTGGCACGCGGTCGCGCGGGGCCGTCGGGCCGCCCGGAAGTGGGATGGATCACGGCGATTCCGCCCACCGGAAGGCGCAGCGGTGGAGTACCCTCGGCGACTCGTACTCCGACTAGTCAAATTTGAGGAATTCGGCATCGCTGTGCACAGGCTCCCTGCGGCAACGCTCTCCGAGATCTCCGCACTCTCCGGCTGCTCCGTGGCCTTCCTGCCCGCGGACCCGTCCCGTACGGGCCGCATCGCCTTCTGGCATCCGGACGGCAGCAGTCCGCCCGACGCCCCCGGATCCGTCGAGGAGCTCACCGTCTTCGGCGCCGACGCCCGGGTGTACGTCGTACCGGCGCGGCTGCTTCCGGTCCGCGACGCGCTGCCCGTGCTCACGCGCGCACGAGGCTCGGCGCACGCCTCCGGCGCGGCCGCGTTCTGGGGCGCCGCCGCTCTCCTCGCTCTGCAACTCGCCGCCCGCGGCTTGCTGTTGCCCGGGCTGACCGCCACCGATCACGACGCCTGGCGAACCGGTCCGCTGACCGCCGACGATCAGTCGCGGATCCGTACGCTCGCCGCCTCGATGCCGCCCCTGGCCCATGCGGTACCGCTCGACGGGACCGCGCAGCCCGTGCTGCTGCCCGAACCGGAGCGGCTGCTGCGCGCGTTCCTCGACGCGGTGGCGGACGGGCTGCCGCGCACCCCCGCCGCGGCCTTCGCCGCCGGCGGCCCGGCTTTCGCCGTCGACGCGCCGCAGCATCTGCCCGGTCAACGGGCCTGGGCCACCGATGTCGCCGCCGGGCACGACGCGGGCGTCCGGCTCTCGCTGCGGGTCGAGGTGTCGGGGCCGACCACGCCGGACCAGGACCGCGAGCAGCCCGCCGGGCCGTCCTTCCGCGCTGTCCTGCAGATCCACAGCGTCAGCGATCCGGCGGTGGTCGCCGATGCCGCCGAGGTCTGGGCCGGCTCGGCGCCGGCCGCCGCCTTCGGCCCCCGGGTCCGGATGGACGCCCTGCTGGCGCTGCGCCGGGCCGCCCGTGCCTGGCCCACGCTCGCTCCGCTGCTGTCGGCCGCGGTGCCCGACTCCGTGGAGCCCGCCGACGAAGAGCTCGCCGAACTGCTCGGCCCCGCCGGACGGGCACTCGCCGCGACCGGCGTACAGGTGCACTGGCCGAAGGAACTGGCCCGCAAGCTCACCTCACGTGCCGTCGTCGGCCCGCCCGGAGACGGAACGGACCAGGAGCACGCGGGTTTCGCCCGCACCGGGTCGGACGCCCCGCCGCTGCTGTCGTCCGACGCGCTGCTGACGTTCAACTGGTGGTTCGCCCTGGGCGATCAGCAGCTCAGCCGCGCCGAGCTCGACCGCCTCGCCGAGGCCAACCGGCCGGTGGTGCGGCTGCGCGGCCAGTGGGTGCTGATCGACCCCGAAGAGGCACGGCGTGCCCGCGAGACCCAGGACCGCAAGGTCACTCCGATCGACGCGCTCGGAGCCGTGCTGACCGGTTCCACCGAGGTCGACGGCCGCCGGGTCGACGTCCTGGCCACCGGCTGGCTGGAGCAGCTGCGCCGCCGGGTGGCCGAGCCGGAGTCCGGCGGGCAGCAGACGATCGGTCAGCCTCCGGCTCTCGCCGCCACTCTGCGCGACTACCAGCTGCGCGGACTGAACTGGCTGCACACCATGACATCGCTCGGTCTGGGCGGCTGTCTCGCCGACGACATGGGGCTCGGCAAGACCATCACGCTGATCGCTCTGCATCTGCACCGCCAGAGCATCGAATCGGCCTCCGGGCCGACGCTGGTGGTCTGCCCCACCTCGCTCATGGGGAACTGGCAGCGGGAGATCGAGAAGTTCGCGCCCGCTACGCCGGTGCGCCGCTTCCACGGTGGATCGCGCAGCCTCACGGATCTGGCGGGCGGCGAATTCGTCCTGACCACGTACGGCACGATGCGGCTCGACGCGGCGAAGCTCGCCGGCATCGGCTGGGGCATGGTGGTCGCCGACGAGGCGCAGCACGTCAAGAATCCGTACTCGGCAACGGCCGGGCAGCTGCGGACGATCGGGGCACGGGCACGGGTGGCGCTCACCGGCACCCCCGTGGAGAACAACCTGTCCGAGCTGTGGGCGATCCTCGACTGGACGACGCCAGGTCTGCTGGGCCGGCTCGGCACCTTCCGCACCCGCTACGCGCGGACCGCGGAGGGCGGCGATCCGGCGGCGGCCGAGCGGTTGGCCGCACTGGTGCGGCCGTTCCTGCTGCGACGGCGCAAATCGGATCCCGGCATCGCGCCCGAGCTGCCGCCGAAGACCGAGACGGACCGGACGGTGTCGCTGACGGCGGAACAGGCGGGGCTGTACGAAGCGGTGGTACGGGAGACGCTGGCCGCGATCTCCGGCGCCGACGGCTTCGCCCGCCGGGGCCTCGTCGTGAAGCTGCTGACGGCTCTGAAGCAGATCTGCAACCACCCCGCGCAGTATCTCAAGGAGAAGGAGCCCCGGATCGAGGAGCGCTCGGGAAAGGTGGAGCTGCTGGACGAACTGCTCGACACGATCCTGGCGGAGGACGCGAGTGTGCTCGTGTTCACCCAGTACGTGCAGATGGCCCGGCTGCTCGAACGGCACCTGGCGGCGCGTGGGGTGCGCACGCAGTTCCTGCACGGCGGCACACCGGTCGCGGAGCGGGAGGCCATGGTGAACCGTTTCCAGGCGGGCAAGGCTCCGGTCTTCCTGCTGTCGCTGAAGGCGGCCGGCACCGGACTCAACCTCACCCGGGCGGCCCATGTCGTGCACTTCGACCGGTGGTGGAACCCGGCGGTCGAGGCGCAGGCCACCGACCGCGCGTACCGGATCGGGCAGACGCAGCCGGTGCAGGTGCACCGGCTGATCGCCGAGGGCACCGTCGAGGACCGGATCGCCGCCATGCTGGCCCGCAAGCAGGGACTGGCGGACGCGGTGCTCGGTTCCGGAGAAGCGGCACTGACCGAACTGACGGACGCGGAACTGGCCGATCTGGTGGAGCTGCGAGGGGGCACGCGATGAGTGACGCATTCGACAGAGACGGGGACGAATCCGTGACCGGCGACGGGAGGGACGCCCCGGTGCAGGAACGTACCTTCGCCGCGCTGCCGCCCGCGCGCGGCCGCGGCTTCGCGGAGACATGGTGGGGCCGGGCATGGCTGAAGGCCCTGGAGGACACCGCGCTGGACGGCCAACAGCTCAAGCAGGGCCGCAGGTTCGCCCGCGAGGGCCGGGTCGGTGCGCTTTCCGTACGGCCCGGCCGGATCACCGCGGTCGTCCGGGACCGGGACTCGTCGGCATACCGCAGTGATGTGCTCCTCCAGGAGCTGAGCGAGGCGGACTGGGAACGGTTCCTGGACATGGCCGCCGCCCGGGCCGGGTACATCGCGGCGCTCCTCGACCGCGAGATGCCGCCGCACCTGGTGGAGGACGCGGCGGCGGCCGGTATGGAACTCCTCCCGGGGATCGGCGATCTGGACCCGGAGTGCACCTGCGGGACGTGGGACCACTGCCCGCACACCGCCGCCCTCTGCTACCAGGTGGCGCGGCTGATGGACGAGGATCCGTTCGTCCTGCTGCTCGTGCGCGGGCGCGGCGAACGCCGGCTCCTGGGCGAGCTCCAGGAACGCATCGCGGCCCGCGCCGAGGGGTGGGCGCCGTCCGGGTCGGCCGTCTCCTGCGACGGGTCCGGTGGCTCGGCTGAGAAGGCGAAGGACCGGGGCGTACGGGCGGACGAGGCGTTCGCCGCACGGGACATCCTGCCGCCGCTGCCCGCTCCTCCGCCGCTGCCGGCGGAACCGGGCCCCGCGCCGTCGCTGGGCACGGAGACGGAACCGGAACCCGGCGTCGATCCGTCGGCCCTGGAGTTGCTGGCGAGGGACGGTGCGGCACGCGCCCACCGGATGCTGGCGGACGCGCTCTCCCCCGGCCATGAACAGCAGCCGCCACCAGCCGGGTTGACGCCGCAGCAGGACGCCGTGCGGCTGGTCGCGGATGCCCGGCCCGAGCCCTGGATCGCGACACGGCTGGCCGTCGGATCGGGGCGGTCCCGTGCCGGACTCGACGCGGCGGTGCGTGCGTGGCAGTACGGCGGGGCGGCCGCGCTCACCGTGCTCGACGAGGAGTGGACGCCGGATCCGCAGACCCTGGCCAGGGCCCGGGCCGGCCTCGCCGCGGCCTGGGAGGAAGGCGAACAGCCCCGGCTCCGGTCCGCCGGCAACCGCTGGACCTCGGTGGACGGCGGCGTGCAGCTCAGGTACGGGCGGGACGGGCGTTGGTGGCCGTACCGCAAGGAGAGCGGACGCTGGGTTCCGGCGGGCCCGGCGGACGACGATCCGGCGGCAGCCCTGGGAGGTCCGTGCGGATCGGACGGCTGACGCCGCCGTTCATGAGGTCGGCTCAGCGGCGAAACGGCGGGACCGGGCAGGACGTCCGGCCCCGCCCCCGTCTGGCATCCCGTTCTGCCCAGGAGTTCATTTCCACGTCACCATCCGTTGATGCTCAGGGCAGAACCTGACGGCCGTCCGAACCGTTAGCACCCCAGGAGGCCCCATGTCCGCGCGTGTTGTCCGTCGTTCCCTTTCCGTCGGGCTGCCGCTCGCCCTGCTCGGGACGGTGTGTGTCGCCGGGACTGCGACGGGCGCGCAGGACCGGCACGGGCGTCCGGAGCGCACCGCGCGGGTCACCGGGAGCGCCGTGCTCGGTGACGTTCCCCTGGCCGGTTTCAGCAACGGGCTGCTCCCGGGGACGGTCGCCGACGACCGCGGTGTCATGCTCGGCGGTATCGGCAGCGACATCTACCCGGCCGACCGCAAGGACGAGTTCTGGACGGTGACGGACCGCGGCCCCAACGGCCAGATCAAGATCGACGGGAAGAAGCGGCGCACCTTCCCGGTCCCCGGTTTCGACCCGGCGATCGTCAAGGTACGAATCAGCGGCAAGCGCGTCCAGGTGCTGGGGGCCATACCCCTGACCACGCGCTCCGGCGCCGCCGTCACCGGTCTGCCGAACCAGCGGATCCGCGACGAGGCCCCGTACACGTACGACGCGAAGACGCCGCTCGCGTACGACCCGAACGGCCTCGACACCGAAGGCATCGTCCGTGCCGCCGACGGCACGTTCTGGCTCGTGGACGAGTACGGCCCCTCGCTGGTGCACGTCTCCGCCCGGGGCCGGGTGCTGACCCGCTATGTCCCGCAGGGGCTCGGGCTCGCCGGTGCCGACTACCCGGTGGTGGAGGCGCTGCCCGGCGTGCTGCTGCACCGCAAGGTCAACCGGGGGTTCGAGGGGCTGGCCCAGCTGCCGGGTGGCGATCTGGTGCTGGCGGTGCAGAGCCCGCTCTCGCTGCCCGACCAGGACGCGGGCGAATCCTCGCGCAATGTGCGGCTGCTGCGCTTCTCGACGAAGAAGCGCGCGGTCACGGCGGAGTACGCCTACCGGTTCGACGCCGTGGACGTCGTGGACCCGGGTGAGGACGACACCTCCGAGCTGAAGATCTCCTCGGTCGTCGCGATCGGACGGGACCGTCTCCTGGTCGAGGAGCGCACGGACAAGGCGGCCCGCTTGCACCGGGTGACGCTCCCGCACGGCTCCGGCATCCTGGGTTCCGCGTGGGACGATCCGTCGGTATCGCCCTCGTACGAGGAGCTCACCGACCCGGCGGCGTCGGGCGTACCGGTGCTCCGGAAGAGCCTGGTCGTCGACCTGGGCAAGGTCGCGGGCATCCCCGGAAAGATCGAGGGCGTGGCGGTGACGGGCCGCGACACGCTCGCTCTCATCAACGACAACGACTTCGGGATGACCGACGGCGCCGAGGCGTTCGACGCGAACGGCCGGCTGGTCGACAGCGGCATCGAGACGTCGGTGACGCTGCTGAAGCTGCCGCGCCCGCTGCGCGGCTGACGCCGTAGCCACCTCCGGGAGGTTCGCCGGCTCCGGCCCTCGACCGGCGAGCGCCTCCCGGAGGTGGCACTCGGCGACGCCCGCCGCCGCCCCGTGGTCCGGGAAGTCTCCGTCGAGGAGCCGCAAGGGTCCGGCGGCGTCCACGAGCACGTGGTCGGGGCCGCGTCCGCCGTCCGCCGTCTCCGCTCCCGCGTCTGCTCTCCGCAGCCCCGGCCCCGTGCCGGGGTTGTCCACCTTCTTGATCCGCCGCGCTCCTTCGTCCACGCACCCGATTCGGGCTGCCGTCTTCCGCAGCCCGCGCGACGCCCGTACGGTAGGGCGCGCGAAACGCGGGGCCATGCATCGGACAACGCCTTCCCGTCGTCGGACAGAGGAGCCACGGGGTGTCGGGGGATTCGGGCAGCGGACTGTTACGTGATGCCGTCGGGCTGCGCGAAGTCCTCTTCCAGAGCATCACGGCGATGGCGCCCGCCGCCGCCATCGCCGCGTCCATTCCGTCCGGAGCAGCGTTCGCGGGCGGGAGTCTTCCGCTGTCCGTGGTGGTGGCGCTGATCGCCTGTCTGTTCACCGCCTCGTGCGTCGCGGAGCTGGCCCGCCATCTGCCGGCCGCCGGTTCGGTCGCCACCTACTGCGCGCAGGGGCTGCATCCGGCCATCGGCTTTCTCGTCGGCTGGGGCTATGTCTTCGCGGAGGCGCTGGTCCCCGCGCTGCTGCTGCTCCAGCTCGGTTTCGCGACAGCGGGCACCCTGCACCAGGAGTGGTCGTCCTACCCGGCGGCCCTGTGGTGGCCGTGGTCTCTGCTGGGCGCGGTGATCACCGCGTTCGCCGGGTTCTTCGGTGTACGGGACGGCGTTCGCCCTCGGCGGCGTCGGGGTGTTCCCGCAGACCTTCGCGCGTCTCCATCCGCGCCGCCGCTCCCCCGTCACCGGGGTGGCCGCGCAGTTCGTGATCGCGGTCGGCGCGGCTCTCGGGCTCGGCTTCGCATACGACCCGGTGACCGCGTTCGTACTGCCGGCCACCGTGATCGTCACCGTGATCACCGGGGTGTACATCGTCGTGAATCTGGCCTGCGCCGGGTACTTCCTGCGCCGACGGCGCGACGCGTTCAACCCCGTACTCCATCTCCTCTTCCCGGTGCTGGGCATCGCGGCGTTCGTGCCCGCGCTGCTGACGGCCGCCGGGATTCCGGTCTTCGACTTCGTCCCGTAGCTCAGTGCGCCGGTCTCCTACGCGGGTCCGGTCGCCGGTGTCTGGATGGTGATCGGGATCGTTGTCCTGGCGGTGCTGCTGCGCAGACATCCGCAGCGGGTGGCCCAGACCGGACGGATCCATCTCGACGAAGCCCCGGGGCATTCCGGGGAGACCAGGACAGGAGCAGTGCAGCGATGAGCGATCCCCGTATTCTGACCGTCCGCCCCAAGGAGGGCGAGTACGCCTGGACCTTCGGCGGAGCGGCGCCGGTCGCCCGTATCGAGCCGGGGACGTTCCTCGACGTGTATACGGAGGACTGCTTCGCCGGCCGGGTGCGCTCCGAGAAGGACCTGGTCTCCGAGGTCTGCGAGTTTCCCTTCCTCAACCCGCAGACCGGCCCTTTCCAT
This sequence comes from Streptomyces sp. NPDC087845, assembly GCF_044742755.1. NCBI lineage: Bacteria > Bacillati > Actinomycetota > Actinomycetes > Kitasatosporales > Streptomycetaceae > Streptomyces > Streptomyces sp. NPDC087845. Next base: position 88,518 of record NZ_JBIUVC010000016.1, on the reverse strand, counting down.
GTGGTGGGGGCCGAGAGCGGCGATACCGTCGCGGTGCACTTCGTGTCCATCGAACCGGCCAGGGACTGGGCGGCCTCGACGACCGTCCCTCTCTTCGGCGCGCTCACCTCCACGCACACCACCGCGTCACTGCAGGCTCCGCTGCCGGAGGTGGTGTGGATGTGGCAGCTCGACCGGGCGCGCCGCACCTGTCTGTTCAGCGCTCGGGACAGTGACATCCGAGTGGAGCTGCCGATGGATCCGATGCACGGCACGGTCGGCGTGGCGCCGGCCAATCTGGAGGTACGGTCCGCGCTGGTGCCCGACGCGCACGGCGGAAACATGGACACACCCGAGATGAGGGCCGGCGTCACCTGCTATCTGGGGGTCAACGTCGAGGGTGCGCTGCTGAGCCTCGGGGACGGTCATGCCCGTCAGGGCGAGGGCGAGACCTGCGGGGTGGCCGTGGAGTGCGCGATGAACACGGTGGTGCTGGTCGAGCTGCTGAAGGGCGTCACGACTCCGTGGCCGCGCATCGAGTCCGACACCCATGTGATGTCGACCGGTTCCGCCCGGCCGCTCGAAGACGCCTTCCGGATCTCGCAGTTGGACCTGGTGCAATGGCTGGCGCGCGACTACGGGCTGTCCGAACTCGATGCCTACCAGCTGGTCAGCCAGGCCGGCGAGGCCCCGTTGGCCAATGTGTGCGACACCAACTACACCTGTGTGGCGAAGATCCGCAAGGAGTGGCTCCCCGCAGGTGACCCCCATCGCGGACTCCACCGCCATCTGCGGGAGACCGCGACGCCGCTGTCCGCCCCCTGACCCCGTTCTCTTCCCTTCCCTCTTTCCCCCCACGCACAGGAGTGTTCATGCACCGCAGAAGGATTCTTCAGGGCGCCGCGGCGACGGCGGCCGCAGCTCTGCTCCCCGCGTCGGCCCGCGCCGCGGCTTCCACGACGGCGGGCGAAACGGACTATCCGCTCGCCCACTGGACACCCGCCTCCACGTCCAATTACACGGAGTCGAACCGCCCTTCGGCCTATCCGGTCCAATACGTGATCATCCATGTCACCCAGGAGACGTTCTCGAACACGATCGGGATCTTCCAGAATCCGGCGAAGCAGGTCTCCGCGCACTATGTGGTGCGCTCGGCGGACGGCTACGTGGCCCAGTGCGTCCGGGAGCAGAACATCGCCTGGCATGCCGGCAACTGGGACTACAACACCCGCAGCGTCGGTATCGAGCACGAGGGCTGGGTGGACCAGCCGGCGTACTTCACCAACACCCTGTACGAGAAGTCGGCGCTGCTGACGGCCTCGGTCTGCGACCGCCACGGAATCCCCAAGGACCGTGCGCACATCCTCGGCCACGCCCAGGTCCCGGGCACCGACCACACCGATCCCGGACCGAACTGGGACTGGGTGCGCTACATCCGTCTCGTCAATCTCTACTCGGCCGGCTGACACGTCTCCACCGCCGCATCCGCTCACTCTCCGCATCCAGGTTGTCGCAGACGTCGACGGCGGCCACGATGGGGCATGTACGACGGCCCTGGACGGGAGAGTGAGTTGACGGACCCCTGGGTGGCCCTCGCGACCGATGCGGACCTCGGCGAACGGCTGCGCCAACTGCGACATGCCCACGAGGTGTTCACCACGGCAGGTCGGCTGGAGCGGCCGGTACGTCCGGTGGTCGGCGAGTCGTGGCGGCGCTCGGCACGGGCCCGGGTCAACCCGGACGGCGCACCGCTGGTGGAGCTGGGTGCGGACGAGATCGGGCCGTACCGGGACGGGCATCCCCTGGCCCCAGCCATGCCGGTGATCCGCGAGCTGATGAGCTCGTACGCGACGGACGGCGAACACCTTCTCGCGGTGTGCGACGCGCTCGGCAGGCTGCTGTGGGTCGAAGGACACCCGAGGACCCTGCGGGCCGCGGCCCGGATGAATTTCGTGGAGGGCGCCCGCTGGGCCGAGTCCGTGGCCGGCACGAACGCGCCGGGTACGGCCATCGCCGTGGACCGGCCGGTGCAGGTCTTCGCCGCCGAGCACTTCCTGCGGCCGGTCCAGCAGTGGACCTGCGCGGCGGCACCACTCCACGACCCGCACACGGGTCGGGCCCTGGGCGCCGTGGACATCACCGGCGGAGACCGGCTCGCGCATCCGCACAGCCTGGCGTTCGTGCAGGCGGTGGCGCGCGCCGCCGAGTCACAGCTGGCACTGCTCGCGCCCACGCCCGCCGGGGAGACCGTGCGGCTCAGTGCGCTGGGCCGGGACGAGGCACTGCTCGTCGCGGGAGGCCGCAAGATCCGGCTGAGCAGGCGGCACAGCGAGATCCTGGTGACGCTGGCCCGCCACCCCGAGGGCCTCTGCGGCGACGAACTCCTCGTCGAACTGTACGAGGACGAGTCGGTGACCCCGGTGACGTTGCGAGCCGAACTCTCCCGGCTGCGCCGCCTGCTCGGCCCCGGGCTCCTCCGCTCGCGCCCCTATCGTCTCTCCGCGCCGGTCGACGCCGATTTCGACACGGTCGCGCGGAGACTGGCGTCCGGCGCGGTGGCAGCGGCGCTCAGCGCCTACGCGGGTCCGCTGCTGCCGGGCTCGCAGGCGCCGTCCGTCATCCGGCTGCGGCAACGGCTCGACGAGCAGTTACGGGCGGCACTGATCGCGCGCGCCGACCCGGGTCTGCTGGCCGACTGGGCGTACAGCCCGTGGGGCGAGGACGACCTCCCGGTCTGGCGGGCGCTCGCGGCGGCCGCATCCGCGGGACAGCGCCCCGCGTTGCTGGCCAGGGCGCGCTCGCTGGACACCGAGCAGGGACAGCCCCTTTCGCCTGCAACGGGGTCGCAACGTGGCGCCGCCTACCTTCGCGCCGAGGGCCGTCCAACGGCGGGCGGCACCGGATCCGGGAGGCCACAGAGATGACCCGTTACGCTGCGCCGGGCACCGAGGGATCAATCGTCTCGTACGAGTCCCGCTACGACCACTGGATCGGCGGCGCGTACGTCCCGCCCGCCCGCGGCCAGTACTTCGAGAACCCCAGCCCCGTCAACGGCCGCCCCTTCACCGAGATCGCCCGCGGCACTGCCGAGGACGTCGAGCGGGCGCTGGACGCGGCACACGCCGCGGCCCCCGCGTGGGGAGCGACCGCGGCGGGCGAGCGCGCCTCCGTGCTCAACAGGATCGCCGACCGGATGGAGGCGCACCTGGAGGAGCTGGCGGTCGCCGAGAGCTGGGACAACGGCAAGCCGGTACGGGAGACCCTGGCCGCCGACATGCCCCTGGCCATCGACCACTTCCGCTACTTCGCCGGTGCGTTGCGCGCCCAGGAGGGCTCGCTCGGCGAGATCGACGACGACACGGTCGCCTACCACTTCCACGAGCCGCTGGGTGTCGTCGCGCAGATCATCCCGTGGAACTTCCCCATCCTGATGGCAACGTGGAAGCTGGCTCCGGCGCTCGCGGCGGGCAACGCGGTGGTCCTCAAACCGGCCGAACAGACCCCGGCCTCCATCCACGTATGGCTGAAGCTGGTGGCCGACCTCCTTCCGCCCGGTGTCGTCAACATCGTCAACGGCTTCGGCGCCGAGGCGGGCAAGCCCCTCGCCTCCAGTCCGCGCGTCGCGAAGATCGCCTTCACCGGTGAGACCACGACGGGGCGGCTGATCATGCAGTACGCCTCCGAGAACATCAAGCCGGTGACGCTGGAGCTGGGCGGCAAGTCGCCGAACATCTTCTTCGACGACGTATGGAACGCGGACGACGACTTCCGTGACAAGGCACTCGAAGGATTCACCATGTTCGCCCTCAACCAGGGCGAGGTCTGCACCTGTCCCTCACGCGCGCTGATCCAGCGCGGGCACTACGGCGAGTTCCTTGAGGCGGGCATCGCCCGCACCGAGAAGATCGTGCCGGGGCACCCGCTGGACACGGACACGATGATCGGCGCCCAGGCCTCCAACGACCAGTTGCAGAAGATCCTTTCGTACCTGGACATCGGCCAGCAGGAGGGCGCGAAGGTCCTCACGGGTGGTCAGAGGATCGAGTACGACGGGGAGCTGGCGGGCGGATACTACGTGCAGCCGACCGTCTTCGAGGGCGACAACCGGATGCGGGTCTTTCAGGAGGAGATCTTCGGGCCGGTCGTGGCGGTCACGTCCTTCGCGGACTTCGACGACGCGATCAAGACGGCCAACGACACGCTGTACGGCCTCGGCGCGGGCGTATGGACCCGCGACATCAACACCGCGTACCGGGCGGGTCGCGCCATCCAGGCCGGCCGGGTCTGGACGAACTGCTACCACGCGTACCCGGCCCACGCTGCCTTCGGCGGGTACAAGCAGTCGGGGATCGGCCGTGAGAACCACAAGATGATGCTGGAGCACTACCAGCAGACGAAGAACCTCCTGGTGTCGTATTCGCCGAAGAAGCTGGGCTTCTTCTAGGCGCACGAGAAAAGGCGCCTGACCTGGGATTTCACCCGGCAGGCGCCTTTCACTCAGCCCGCTCTCGACCGAGCCCGGCTTGCGCGCTAACTCCCATTTTCTCCCACTGCTGTACCCCTCCCGACCAGTGCTTCCGGACCAGTCACGGACCAAACCCCCGGTTCAACCCTCGGGTGCGTCACCTTGGCTGACGCGCTGCCACTCGTTCATGGACTGCTCGATGAGGCGGTTCGCCTGCTCTCGAAGGCCGTCGAGGAACTTGGCGTAGTGGCGAAAGAGAACCTCGATGCTCTGACGGGCGCGGCGGGCGCATTCGGCCGGGTCCACTCCGGAGTAGAGCCAGAACGAGGTCCCGGCGTGCCGGAGATCGTAAGGTCGCTTCGCCAGGCGAGAAGTCCTCTCGGTACGAGTCAGGGCGTGCTCCCGGGCCCGCGCCCACGTGATGCCGTAGGCGGCAGCGTCCACGTAGTTGCCAGCCTGGTTCCGGAAGAGTCGACCGTCGGGTGCCACATCGAACCGTTTCACATGGGCACGCAGCATGCGTACGAATTGCGGCGGGATCGGAATAGGTCGCGTCGCGTTTGCCGCGCGACGCTTGAACGAGTGCACCTCGTGCACCTCACCGTCGTCGGTCCGCTCCTTGCCAGACGTGACAACCCCGCCCGAGAGGTTGAGCATCCCCCATCCAGTCTTCGGCAAGTGACATTGATTGATCCGAAGATGGAGGACCTCAGCTGGCCGCATAGCCGTGAAGAGGCGTTGTAGAGGTCGTAGCCCCCGGGGGCTTTGTTGTGGGCACTGTTTGAACGTGCCCGTTGACCGCCTTCTAACTCAGGCCGTCGGCGTGTGGCCAGGGCCATGGGCAGGGCGCGTCCGGCTCCGGCGATACCGACCACTGACCGAGCACACCCGCCGCTTCGACGAATACTCCTCCCACGAGTTCGCCGACGAGCCCGACGCCTACGACCCGCACCTGACGTCGAATTCACCCCGATCCCCGGCGACGGCCTGCCGGCCGACGGATTCAGCCAGGCCGCGCGAGCCGGCCAAGGGGCGGATGCCGAGCGGGCCGGGCGCGTGTCGGCGAGCACCTCACGGTGCCGTAGCACTGCGTCCGAGGGCTGATCCCGGGGACCGGGTTGAGGTCACAGCAACCGGTCGACCAGCCCGTCGATGTAGTCCGGGGTGAGCGGGCCCATGCCGAACAAGACGCGGATATACATCGGGGCCAGGATGTGATCCAGCACCCCGAGCGCGTCGGGTGCGTGCTCGCCACGTTCGCGGGCGCGATCGAGCATGGACTGCAGTTGCCGGGTGCGTTCGGCGCGGAGGTCGTCACGAGCCTGCAGGCCTTGCTGACCGTTGCTGGACAGGGCGACGGCCAGGTGCAGCACCGCCGGACCGTCGGGTCCAGTGATCTCGCGGGCCACCTGGGCCGCGTAAGTGCGCAGGTCGCCGGCCAGGCTCCCGGTGTCGGGCATCGGCGACTGCGTGTTGAGGCGGGTGAGCGCCACGTCGCTGAGCAGGGTTTCCAGGCTGCCCCACCGGCGGTAGATGCTGCTGTCGGCTACGCCTGCACGGGCTGCGACGTCGCCGACGGTGAAGTTGCCGTAGCCGCGCTCGCTGATCAGGTTGGTCACGGCCTGGTGTACCTGCGCGCCGACGCGGGCGCTGCGCCCACCGGGCCGCCGGGCTCGCTGACTCTCGTTCATGCCCCCACCTTAACGCAGTCGTGACTTGCGTTTGCGGAGCGAGCCCTCTTATAGTCACCTAACGCAGTCGCTGACTGCTTTAGGGTGCTCAGGTGTATCGCCACCCGCGCCGACCGTGGCCGGGTGCAACTACCGATTGAGGGGGATCCCCATGGCTGCATCGCATGCGACCGTAGGCAGTCGATCAAACCGGGCCGTGCTGCTCACGGTGGCCTGCCTGGGCCAGTTCATGGTCCTGCTCGACAACACGATTGTTGGAGCGGCGCTGCCCGATATGCAGCTCCGGCTGCACACTCAGCTGACCGGTCTGCAATGGATCGTCGACGCGTACGTACTGCTGGTCGCCATGCTGCTGCTGTCCGGCGGTGTCTTCGCCGACCGGTTCGGCCGCAAGCGGGTGTACCTGACCGGCGTGGCGGTGTTCACCGCCGCGTCGCTGCTGTGCAGCCTCGCCCCCTCGGTCGGCTGGCTGGTCGCCGGCCGGGTGCTGCAGGGCATCGGGGCCGCGGCGCTGAGCCCTGCCTCGCTTGCCCTGCTCGCCGCCGCATATCCCGTGCCGCAAGAACGAATCAAGGCGATCGGGCTGTGGGCCGGATTCAGCGGAATCGGTCTGGCCGCAGGCCCCGTGGCCGGCGGGGTGCTGACAGAAGCCTTCGGCTGGCCCGCCATCTTCCTGGTCAATCTGCCCATCGGCGTGGTCCTGCTGCTGGTTGGCCTACGCCACCTCGGCGAGTCCTGCAATCCGAGCGCCCCCGCGATTGACATCCCGGGCACGGTGCTGTCCGTTCTGGCGGTGGGGGTACTGACCTACGGGCTGATCGAGGGTGCTGCCCGCGGCTGGACCTCACCGGTCATCCTGGGCAGCTTCGCCGCCGCGGTGATCCTCCTCGCCGCCTTCGTGGCCGTCGAAGCGCGTCGTTCCGCTCCGATGCTGCCGCTGCCGCTGTTCCGGCAGCGCCTGTTCACCGTGTCCAACACCGCCATGGTCGTGGTGGGGTTCGCGCTCATGGGTTCGTCGTTCTTCTTCTCCCAGTTCTTCGTCTACGTCCAGGGCAGCTCGATCCTGCGCGCCGGCCTGCAGACCCTGCCGGTATCCCTCGCCATGGTGATCGTCAGCCCGTACGCGGGTCGGCTCGCCGCCCGGTACGGCTTCCGAATCGTGGTTACCACCGGCCTGGCCCTGGCCGGCCTGGGACTGCTGGCGCTCGGCATGGTGCACGCCGACACCGGCTACGGGAACGTGTGGTGGCGGCTGGGACTCACCGGCATCGGCTTCGCCCTGGCCATGTCCCCACTGACAGGCGCCGCCATCCAAGCAGTCAGCCCGCAGGAAGGCGGCCTCGCATCAGGCATCAGCAGCACCACCCGGCAGATCGGCGCGGTGCTCGGCGTGGCGGTACTCGGAGCCATCGTCCGCACCCGGCAATCCGGCGGCGCCTCCTTCGAGACCGGCCTCAACAGCGCCTTCCTCGCTGCCGGCACCGTCGCTTTGGCCAGCGCCTTGTTCACCGGCCTGTGGCTGGCGAGGTCCAGGCCCGCGGAAGGCTCCGCGGCGCCGCACCGTTCCACCGATCCAGATGCGGTCACCACCTCGAACGAGGCATCCGTGAACAGCCGTTGACAACAACCGCCTTGGCCGGGAGAAGCGGCTGCGCGCCGAGAGCGTCGACACCACCATGCCGCTGCCCAGGACCCCAGGGCGAACGCTACTTCCAGGTCACCGCGTACCGACCGCTCGCACACGATAAGGGCGTCCGCCGTGCACGTACCCGCCGACCCCACAGTCCTGCACCCGATGCCTGACCAGCCGCGGGTGGCACTGCTCAAGCCGTTGGTCACGTCCCCGCTGATCGACGTCGGGGAGTACTCCTACTACGACGACCCCGACGACGCGACCGCGTTCGAGACCCGCAACGTGCTGTACCACTACGGGCTGGAGCGGCTGGTCGTCGGCAAGTTCTGCGCGCTGGGCACGGGGGTACGGTTCATCATGAACGGCGCCAACCACCGCATGGACGGCCCCTCGACCTTTCCCTTCCCCACCCTGGGCGGCTCCTGGGCCGACCACTTCGACCTGCTGACTGGCCTGCCCAACCGCGGGGACACCGTCGTCGGCAATGATGTCTGGTTCGGCCACAGCACGACCGTCATGCCCGGCGTACGCATCGGACACGGCGTGATCGTCGCCAGCAGCTCCGTGGTCACCAAGGACGTCCCCGACTACGGCATCGTCGGCGGCAACCCGGCCCGTCTCCTGCGCACCCGCTACAGCGACAGGGACATCGCCCGGCTGCTCGCGCTGGCCTGGTGGGACTGGCCCCTGGAGCTCATCAGCGAGCACGTACGGACCCTCATGTCCGGCAGTGCCGACGAGTTGCAGGACGTGGCACCCTCCCTCCCACACCCGTAATCCACCGCCCACGCGCTCGCCATCACCTCTCGGAAAAGAGCCGCCACCATGCCTGCCGCCACCGATCGAACCTCCTTCACCGACTGGCTCCACGGCCATGCCACCCCGCTCAGCCACCTCGACCCGGCGGCGCCCCTGGACGACCTGGAACCGCTGCGCGACATCCTCGACGGTGCCCGCGTGGTCGCCCTCGGCGAACACTCCCACTTCATCAACGAGTTCGCCGCGATGCGCCAGCGCATCCTGCAATTCCTCGTCGAACGCTGCGGCTTCACCGTCCTGGCCTTCGAGTACGGCTTCTGCGAAGCCATACCCCTCGATGCCTGGACCCACGGCACGGGAGCGGACGACGACCTCTCCGCACTCCTGGCAACCGCGGTCCCCATCGGACTCCAGGAACCACTGCGGTTCATCCGCCGCCACAACCGCACCGCCGCGAAACCGGTCCGCTTCGCAGGAATCGACATCCCGGCGGCCGGCGGGTCGCTGCTCCCCGCCCTGGCCCCGGTCGCCGACTACCTCCACCACACCGACCCGGAAACCCTGCCGATGGTCCAGAGCGCGACCACGATCGCCGCGTCCTTCGCCGGTGACTCGGCAGCCGTGGCCGCACCCGCATGGGCGCGTCTGACCACCACCGACCAGGACACCCTCAGCGCGCTCTTGGCGCGGCTGCTCATCCGATTCCGTTCCCTGAAACCGCTGTACCTCTCCCGCGGAGACCGGCACAGCTACGACACCGCCCTGCGATGCCTGGAGGCCGCCTGCCACGGCGACTACACCTTCCGCGCCATGGCCGCCCTCTTCGCCGGAGACGGTCTCACAGCCGACACCTCCGCCCGCGACCTCTACATGGCGGAGTCACTTCTGTGGCACCTGAACCGACTCGAACCCACGGCCCGCATCGTACTGATGGCGCACAACGCCCACATCCAGAAGACGCCGATCGCCTTCGACGGCCACCTCACAGGGCTCCCCATGGGGCAGCACCTGCACCACGCCCTCGGTGACTCGTACTTCGCTCTCGGCCTGACCAGCGTCACCGGCCACACCGCCGACATGCGTCGTGACGAGGCCGCTCCCTTCGGATTCACCGTCCACGACACCCCGCTGGAGCCACCCGCGCCGGGAAGCATCGAAGCGGCCTTCGCCGAGACCGGCCTCGGACTCGCCGTCGCTGATCTTCGTCAGGCCCGGGCCGAGAACCTCAGCGCCCCTGACCGCATCCGTATGCAGGGGATCTACCAGCACGCCCCGGTCATCGACGCGTTCGACGGCATCCTCAGCACACCCGTCTCCACCACCACCGAACTGGAGAAGCCATGACCAGCAGGTTCACCGAATTGGTCGTCGATTGCCACGATCCGCAGCGGCTCGCGGCCTTCTGGTGCGAAGTCCTGGACTTCACCGTGCTCGACCGGAGCGAGGGCAAGGTCGAGATCGGCTCCTGGGAGCCGACCGTCGAAGCTGTCCGAGCCGGCCAGATGACGCCAACACTGGTGTTCATCCAGGTGCCCGAGGGAAAAACCGTGAAGAACCGGCTCCACCTCGACGTGAGCCCCATCGACGCCAGCACCGACAACGAAGTCGCCAGACTGCTCAGCCTCGGCGCCACCACAGTGGACGTGGGCCAGGTCCCCACCCGCAACTGGACGGTCATGGCCGACCCCGAGGGCAACGAATTCGACGTCCTGCGCACCCTGGCACCCACCACCCACGCCACGCCCACTGCATAGCCAGGATTTGGCGCAAGACCGGGCCGCTCCAAGACTGTCCCCGGGCGATCTCGGCACCGCGCGATAGAGGCCAGACCATTGACAGCCGCGCCGACCCTGGGCAGGTGAAACGTCCCCATCCGCATCGGCCGGGTCAATGTCGCCCTCGCCGCCCGCCGCTACTCCCCCGTCTCTTCTTCGCGGTCCTGCAAGAGGACAGCTCTCCGGGCCCTCGAATCCGCCTGACCGACGCCTGGAACCGGCCCGACAGCACGACAGCACCCCTCCACGGGAAACACCGCCGTCGGGCCGCCCGGCTCCGTCTGATCATGCCGCCTGGCCGTAGCCGTCCGAGGCGGGCAGGCCATCGCCGCGCATCGACTCCACCAACCTGGTACGCCGCACCGCGGCGGTGACCGCCTCCGGCCCCCTCGCCCGCCAGGAGACCGCGGTACACGCACGACCCCGATCGCCTGAGCCCCGGCCCGGCCCGGCCGCCCCGGAAGCTAGTGGGCACGCCGGCGTTCCGGCGGTGTGATGCGAGGGACGCCGAGGGCGGTCTCCAGTTCGTGCCGCAGGCGCTGGTTGTCCAAGGTGACCTGCTGGATGCAAGCGGCGGCGAGTGTGAGGTGGGCGGTGAGTTCCTTGTTGTGCCGCTTTAGGTTTGCTTTCCGGGCAACCAGCCTGTGTTAGCGGCTGGTTGAGGCATTGTCTGCGGACGGGCCGGGCCGGGATGCATCGGCGATGTCGCGGACGATGTCGGGGAAATGGCGGCGGAAGGTGGTGTTACTCAGGCCGAACTCGCGGGCTAGTAGTACTTCGTTAGGTTGATTTGATCTTGGGCATTGGTTTCGTCATGCTGCTCCTGTGGACTTGGGTGAGGTCGAGCAACTCCGGGACGAGGTGGCCGGGTTCGTGGCTGAGGTGTTCGCGTCGGTGTCGCGCAGGGATCGGCGGGCGAAGGGCGACTGTTATCTGCGCGGGTTGATGCTGGACGGCCGGAGGAAGTCGATCCAGCCGATGGCCGAGCGGCTGCCGGACGGCGACATGCAGGCCCTGCAGCAGTTCGTGAACCAGTCGCCGTGGGACCACGCCGCGGTGTTGCGGGCGGTGGCTGTCAAGACGGTCCCGGCGGTCCGTGACCGGTCAGGACACGGAAGATCGGCTCGACTCCGAACACCTGCCGATGCTCGTCGATGAATGCTACGAGCGCTTCGACGGCCGGTCGAGCTCGGCCACGAAGAAAGCCGACGCCGCCTTGAGGATCTCGTTCGCCCGTCGCAGCTCGGCGTTCTCGGCCTTCAGCCGCTTGATCTCCGCGGCCTCCTCCGAGGTCACCCCCGGCCGACTTCGACCCGGACGTTGCTGACCCACGTCCGCACCGTCTCGGCGGCGCAGATACCCAGCTTCGCGGCGACCGCCTTCAACGCGGCCTACTCAGTTGGTAGTTGGGGCGGATCTCCGCGACCATGCGCACCGCACGCTCACGAAGCTCGGCGAGGCAAGGGGATGGACGGGCCATGACTCGATCCTCTCAGGGAATCGAGCCTCCAACAGACCCGGAGCGCTTCACTGGCGGATGCTGCGGATTCCTGTCGGTGGTCGTGCAGCGGATCGGGGACGTGGTGCAGTGGTCGGACTGGCAGGTCCCGCACACGGAGGTCCGACCGCCGGAGTTTCACTCCGACGCGGCCCAGTACGACGCCGAACTGGGCCGCACTGAGGCAGTGGTGGCAGATGCCTGCGTAGCCCGGCAGAGTGCGGCCAGCCCGCTTGGCCGACCGGCCAACGCGGTTCCCTCCTGATCGCAGACCGCCGGCCGGCTCGCCAACCGCAACTCATGATGTCGGTGTGGACGGCGAAGCGCCGGCTCTCCGGCCCGGGCTGCCAATCCGGCCTCTTCGAGGTGAAATGCCACAGGACAGCAACACTCGGCTCTCGTCGAAGCGGTGCCCGTGCTGGCGAACCGCCCGCCGACCACCCGCGCCGGAGCCAGCCAGCCGGCTCGCCGCAAGGCAGTTGCGCCGAACCTCTTGCCGGGTCGGCGCGCCCTCCTTAATGTGAACCTTCAAATCTCTGAACGTGCATACAGCAAGCTCCGTTAGGGGCCATTTTGAACGATCAAATCTATCCAGGGACACCCGAAGCCGCCGCCCCCGCGGCCCCCGGTCCGGCCCCCGCCCGCGGTCCGATGGTGGGATATCTCGACTACGCCAGGGTCGGCCCGCTCTCCCGCCCGGCCGCCGCCGCGCTTACCGCCGCAACCGCGCTCGCCACCCGCGTCGCCCCCGCCGATCTCGACCGGCTGTTCGCCCTCAGCGACGCCGCCCGGACCTCGGCGGCCCGGCTGCTCGACGCCCGTCCGCACGAGGTCGCCCTCGCCCCGTCCACCAGCAACGGCCTGTTCACCGTGGCCGCCGCACTCCACGGCCCCGGTACCGTCCTGGTGCCCCGCGGCGAGTTCCCCGCCAACCTCTACCCCTGGCTCCGCTTCGCCGACCGCGGCGGCCCCGCCGTCCGCCTCGTCGACCCGGCCGGGCAGCGGCACATCACCCCCGACCTCCTGCGTCGCCACCTCACTCCCGACGTCACCGCCCTCACCGTCAGCGCCGTCGACTCGCTCACCGGCCACCTGGCACCGCTCGCCGCCCTCAAGGAGGTCCTCGGCCCCGGCCGGCTGCTGATCGTCGACGCCATCCAGGGCCTGGGCGCCGTCGCACTCGAAGCGGACGCCGCCGACATCCTCGTCAGCGGCGGCCAGAAGTGGCTACGGGCCGGCTGGGGAGCCGCACTGCTACTGATCCGCGACCGGTGCGCCGAGCGCCTGGCTCCCGGGCTCGGCGGCTGGGCCGGCGTCGCGGAGCCCTTCGCGCTGCGGCATCCGGCGCCGCCGCTGCCCGGGGCCGCCGCCCACCTCGCCACCAACCCGGACTTCCCGGCCGCCGCGGCCATCGGCGCAGCCATCGACGACCTGTTCGACCAGGGCGGGCCGGCCGCCATCGGCGCCCGTATCCGCGCCACCCTCGCCGACCTGCTCGACCGCGCGCGGCGGGCCGGCGCCGACGTCCTGCTGGACGGACTCGGCCCCCACGAACGCGCCGGCATCGGCACCTTCCGCCTGCCCGGCCACGACCCCGCCACCGTCCACCGCACCCTCGAAGCGGCCGGGCTGATCACCACCCGCCGCGACGAGTGGATCCGACTGTCCCCCCACGCCTCCACCCCGGGCGCCGCGGCCGACCTGCTCGCCGATGCGCTCCACACCCTCACCCACCCCACGACCCACCACTCCCAGGAGCCGATATGTCCCACCACCTGAGCCGCCGCAAGCTGCTCCAGCTCGCCACCGCCTCCGCCGCCGGGCTCTCCCTGGCCGCCTGCGGCGACAACGGATCGGGCGGCAACGCCGGAGGCGGCGACGGCGACAGCGGTCACATCACCGTCTGGAGCTGGACCACCGCCGCCGAGGCCCTGCGCGCCGTCGTCCCCTCCTTCGAGCGGGACAACCCCGGTATTACCGTCGAGGTCCAGGACGTCGGCGAGCCAGCGATCTGGGACAAGATCACCGTCGGCCTCGCAGCGGGTGGCAAGGGCCTCGCCGACGTCCTGCACGTCGGTGTCGACTACCTGCCCGGCTACCTGGACAAGTTCCCCGACGGCCTCGCCGACCTGTCCAAGCTCGGCGCCGACCAGCACAAGGACGCCTTCGTCGAGGGCCTGTGGCCGACCGTCATGGACGAGGACAAGGCCGCCCACGCCCTCCCGTGGGAGGTCAACCCGCTCGGTCTCTTCTACCGGCGGGACTACTTCGAGAAGGCCAAGGTCGACCCCGCCGGCATCAGCAACTGGGACGACCTGATCGCCGCAGGACCGAAGATCCGCGCCGCCAGCGGCGCCCACCTGCTCGGGCTCGACAAGACCGGTGCCACCCAGGACGTGGACTTCTTCCAGAACCTGATGCAGCTCCAGGGCGCCTTCTACTTCGACCGCGAGGGCAAGGTCACGCTCGCATCCCCGGCCGCCGTCCAGGCCCTCACCGTCGTCAAGCGGCTCAACGACGGAGGCCTGCTCGCCGACACCGCGGGCCAGGGCACCGGGAAGCGCCTGCTCAGCCAGGGCAAGCTCGCCACCGTCGCGGACGCCGCCTGGGCCGCCGAGTACCTGGCCATCAAGTTCCCCGGCCAGAAGGGGAAATGGCGCGTCATGCAGCCCCCCGCCGCCGTGCCCGGGGGCGGGCGCAGCGCCATCGTCAACTCCACCTATCTGGCGGTCGCCGCGTCCAGCAAGCGCCGCAAGGCCGCCTGGCGATTCATCGAGTACGCGCTCACCAAGCCCGCCGAGATCAACCGGATGTTCGCCTCCGGCGGCGTCTTCCCCGCCCTCAAGTCGGCTTACGCCGACCCGAAGTTCAGCGCACCCCACCCTTTCTACGGCGGCCAGAAGGTGCTGAAGTCCTTCGTCGACTCGCTCGGCTCCAAATCCGAAGCCACCAACTTCACCAGCGACTACACCCGCGCCCTCAAGCTCGCGAGCGACGCCCAGAGCCAGGTGCTGCTCAAGGGCGCCGACCCGGCGAGCGCCCTCAAGGACGCAGCCAAGCAGCTCGCCCAGCAGACCGGTCGGCAGCAGGCGGCCTGAGAACCATGTCCCTCGCCCCGTCCGAACGCGCTCCCGCCACCGCCGCCGCCACGGCCGGCCGTGGCGCCCCCAAGCATTCCGGCCGCGCCCGCCCGGGCCGGCGCCGACTGCTGACCCGCGCCTCCGTCCCGTACCTGCTGATCATGCCCGCGGTGCTGGGCTTCGCGATCTTCAAGGCGTATCCCATCGCCGACTCGCTCTGGATCAGCCTCACCACCGGCAACGGGGACGACCGGCACTTCGCCGGACTCGCCAACTACCGGCGTCTGCTGGACGATCCGCTGTTCTGGACCGCGCTGAAGAACACCGCGCTGATCCTGGTCGTCCAGGTGCCGCTGATGCTCGGCCTCGCCCTGCTCGTCGCCATCGGCCTCAACTCCACCAAGGTCTGGCTGCGCCCGCTCTGGCGGCTCGGCGTCTTCGTCCCCTCGCTGACCGGTCTGGTCGCCGCGGGCGTGATGTTCTCCGTGATCCTCAACCACGACGCCGGACTGCTGAACTGGGTCCTCTCCGGGTTCGGCGTCGACCGGGTGAACTGGCTCGGCAGCCCCTCCTGGGCCCGCGTGGGTGTCGTCCTCGTCCTCACCTGGCACTACACCGGCTACAACGCGGTGCTGTACCTCGCAGGTCTGCAGGGCATTCCCAAGGAGCTGTACGAGGCCGCGATGGTCGACGGCGCCGGTCCGATCCGGCGCTTCGTCTCCATCACCCTTCCCCAGCTGCGGCCGATCCTGCTCCTCACCGTGGTGCTCTCCACCATCGGCACCCTGCAGCTCTTCGACGAGCCGTACGTCCTCACCGGCGGCGGCCCCGACAACGCCACTTTGACGGTCACCATGTACCTCTACAACAACGGCTTCAAGTACTTCGACTTCGGCTACGCATCGGCCCTCGCCTACGCGCTCGCGCTGATCGTGTCCGTGCTCGGCATCCTGCAGGTCCGCCTGATGGGAGAGCGCCGGTGAAGCCCCGCGGCCCACTGCTCACCCTGTTGCTCGCGGGCGCCTTCGGGCTCTGCGTCGGCCCGTTCTACTGGCTCGCCATCGCCGCCACCCAGGACGACAAGGACGTGTTCTCCTGGCCGCCGAAGCTACTGCCCGGCGGCCACCTCATGGACAACCTCCGCGGGCTCCAGGAGTCCATCGGGCTCACCCGCGTCCTGCTCAACACCGTGCTGGTGGCGGGCGTCCAGACGGTCGGCGCGGTCGCCATCTCGGTCCTGGCCGGCTACGCCTTCGCCAAGTTCGACTTCCGCGGGCGCAACCTGTTCTTCGTCCTGCTGCTCAGCACCCTGGTCATCCCCGACACGGTGATGCTGATCCCGATCTTCCAAATGATGATGGAACTGGGCCTGATCGACTCCTACCAGTCCGTCATCCTGCCCGGCCTGGTCACCCCGTTCGGCATCTTCCTGATGCGGCAGGCACTGCGCTCCATGCCCGACGAACTCCTGGACGCGGCCCGCGTCGACGGCGCCGGCGAACTGCGGGTGCTGTGGCGGATCGTCATCCCGGTCAACCGGCCGGTCATCGCGGCGCTCGCGCTGTTCGTCTTCCTCGGCAGCTGGAACCAGTTCGTCTGGCCGCTGATCGCCCTGCGCAGTCCCGAGATGTACACGCTGCCCGTGGCCACCGCCACCCTGCAGGGGCTGTTGACCACCAACTACGCGCAGGTCCTGCTCGCCGCCGCCATCGCTGCCATCCCCGTGATGGCCCTCTTCCTCGTCCTGCAGCGCCAGTTCATCTCCGGCCTGCTGGCCGGGGCCACCAAGGAGTGACCACCGTGACCACCGAACCACGCCCCGCCGGCGAGCGCACCGAGAGCCCGCAGGCGCTCACCGAGCCGGACACCGCCCCGCAGCAGCCCGTCCCGGCCTGGCGCCCGAACACGCCGGCCGGGGCCACCTCCGACACCGTCGGCCACCGGCAGCTCGCCACCGGCCTGATCCACTCCACCGGCGCCCCGCTCACCGTCCACCTCACCGGGCTCGGCTGCGACCGGCTGGAGACCGCCGTCACCCCGGTCGGCAGCGGCGTGGCCCTGATCGAGGTCACGGCGGCGGCCGCGGCCACCGTCCGTGCCGAATGGCGGGTCCCCTGCCTCGGGGCCACCGCCTACTGGACCCCGGACACCAACGCCTCCCGCTGGCTGCCGCCGTCCTGGACCGCCCCCCGGACCGTCTCGCTCGCCCTGGGCGCCCCCGTCGCCAGTCTGGTCGGCACCGACGACCGCGCCCTGTGCACCGCCGCCGCCGGCGAGACCTCCGCACCCGTGCGCGTCGGAGCCGGCGTGGTGGAGGAAAGCGGCGAGTTCGCCTTCACCGTCGAACAGGACCTCACCCCGGACGGGCCGCCGCTGCGGCTGCGGATCGACCTCAGTGGCCGCCACTTCGCCGCCACCCTGCAGGCCGTGACCGCCTGGTGGGCCGAAGGCCTGCACCACCCCGGCATCGCCCCCGCCGCCCGGATGCCCGCCTACTCCACCTGGTACAGCCTCCACCAGAACGTCGACACCGCCGCCGTCGAACGCCAGGCCGCCCTGGCCGCGGCCATCGGCTGCGAGAGCATCATCGTCGACGACGGCTGGCAGACCGCCGACCGCGCCCGCGGCTACGGCCACTGCGGCGACTGGGAGCCCAACCCGGCGGCCTTCCCCGACCCCGCGGCCCACGTCGCCGAGGTCCACCGGCTCGGCCTCGCCTACCTCCTGTGGTACGCACTGCCGTTCATCGGCCGGCACAACGACGCCTGGGACCACTTCAAGAGCATGATCCTGCGCGAGGAGCCCCACCTGGACGCGGCCGTGCTCGACCCCCGCCACCCCGAGGTCCGCGCCTACCTGGTCGAGAAGGTCTCCCGCGCCGTCGAGCAGTGGGACATGGACGGTCTGAAGCTCGACTTCATCGACCGCTTCGCCGTCACCGACCCCCCGCCCGCCCCGGCCGGCGCCGACCGCACCGCCGTCCACGAGGGCGTGCTCCAGCTGCTCGCCGACCTCGACGCCCGCCTGCGCCGCACCCGGCCGGACGTGATCGTCGAGCACCGCCAGCCGTACGTCAGCCCAGGGCTGTGGCCGTACGCCACCATGGTCCGCGCCACCGACTGCCCGCTCAGCCCCGCCGAGAACCGCCAGCGCACCGTCGACTGCCGGCTCACCGCGGGCCCGCTCGCCGTCCACGCCGACATGATCATGTGGAACTCCGCCGAGACGCCCGAGTCCGTCGCCGTCCACCTCGTCAACGCCCTGTTCTCGGTGCCGCAGATCTCCGTCGACCTCGCCGCCCAAAGCCCTGACCAGCTCGCCACCCTGCGCTTCTGGCTCGGCGTCTTCCGCCGGTACGCCGACGTCCTCCAACTCGGCGTCCTGGAACCCGTTCGACCGGACCTCGGCTACCCCCTGGTCCGCGCCCGCGACCACCACACCACCGTGGTCGCACGCTACGCGCCGCTGCCCGTCGCACTCCCGGACCGGCTCTCCGCCGACGGCCCGCAGACCCTGCTCATCGCCAACGCGGACGGCGACCCCGTGGTGCTCCTGACCGCCACCCGACCGGAACAGGCCCTCGCCCGCGTCCAGGACTGCCGTGGTGAGATCCTGTCCGAGACCGTGCTCGATTTTGTCGCCGGGGTGAACTCGGTGACCGTGCCGACCGGTGGCCTGCTCACCCTGACCCGCGAGCACTGACAACCGGGGGCTGGGGGCGGCCACCCGCCGCCCCCAGCCCGCCGACCACCGCCCACAGAGGAACGATGACCGCTCGACAGGTGACCATCGAGGACGTCGCACACGCGGCCGGAGTCTCCCGCCAGACCGTCTCGAACGCCCTCAACGCACCCCACCGGCTACGTGCCACCACCCTCGCCCGGGTCACGGCCGCCATCGACGAGCTCGGGTACCAGCCCGACCAGTCCGCCCGCAGCCTGCGCACCGGCACCCGCAAGGTCATCGGCTATCCCGCCCCCGCCGACAACCCCGCCGACCCCAACCCCCTGATGGGCGGCTTCCTCCAGGCGCTGGTGACCGCCGCCGACGCCGTCGGCCACCGCATCCTGGTGTTCCGCTCCGACCCCCAGCAGGGCGCCGGAGCAGTCGCCAAGTCCTTCAACGGCCTGATCGCGGCCCGCCAGGTCGACGGGTTCGTCCTCTCCGACGTCGTCCACGACGACCCCCGCGTCGACGTGCTCACCAAGGCCGGCTTCCCGTTCGCCGCCTTCGGCCGCACCGCCCCCGGCCGCCCGCAGAACTGGGTGGACATCGACTCCACCGCCGCCACCGCCGCCCTGGTCGGACTCCTGCTCGACCAGGGTCACCGCCGGATCTGCTACCTCAATTCCGCCGCGTCCCTGCCCTGGCTCGCCGACCGCAGGGCCGGCTTCCTGCAAGCCGCGGCCGCCGCCCCCGACGGCGCCTTCGAGGTCGGCGTCCCCGACGACGACCCGGCCGCGCTTTCCCACGCCGTCCAGCGTCTGCTCACCGGCCCCGACCGCCCGACCGCCCTGGTCTGCGCAAGCGACTGGCTCGCCCTGACCGCCTACCAGGCCGTCCGCGCCGCAGGCCTCGCCGTCGGCGACGACGTCGCCGTCACCGGCTTCAACGACATCCCGCTCTGCACGCTGCTCCAGCCCGCCCTCACCAGCGCGCGCCTGCCCCTGGCCGCCATCGCCCACGTCCTCGTCGACCGGCTGATCACCACCGTCGAGGACCCCTCCGCCGCCCCGGCGAGCGGGCTGCTGCTTCCTGCGGAGCCGGTCGTGCGCGGCAGCACGCCGGGGCGGTAGCGGTGGCCGCCGGCCGTCACGCCAGCTCGGCGGCCTTGCGTAGCAGGACCGACCCCTCGCGGAGGTTGCGACACAGCCGGGCGGCGAGTTCCAGCTCGGCCCATGCCTTGACGGTTCGGCCGAGCCGGACGAGCAGCTCGCCGCGCACCGTCGG
Source organism: Streptomyces sp. NPDC087845 (assembly GCF_044742755.1). Taxonomy (NCBI): domain Bacteria; kingdom Bacillati; phylum Actinomycetota; class Actinomycetes; order Kitasatosporales; family Streptomycetaceae; genus Streptomyces; species Streptomyces sp. NPDC087845. The sequence goes on along the minus strand of NZ_JBIUVC010000016.1, from coordinate 68,688 downwards.
GAGCAGGTGCGAACCCGACTGGCGCCCGGAGACGGCCAGCTTGTCCACGATGGACAGCGCCTCCTGCGGTCCATCGCCATCGCGGCGGCGACGGCCCGGTTGGGCTCGACCACGGGTGACGGAGCCACCCGGCCGAGCGCCTCGTAGAGCAGCACCGCACGTTCCCAGTCGGTCTCCGACACCGACGGCGCCGACGGCCGACAACGCACACACGGCGCTTGCTACGAGCAACTGCGCGGCCGTCGCGCGGTCCCTCCCCGTCTCGCCTTGCGCGTTCGTCATCCGTTCCCCTCCCTCCCCCGGTGGGCACAGCCTCCCATGCCAACGCCCGGCTGCTGATGGCAAACACCGCAGTACAAAAGCAAGGCACCCGCGTACGGGGGAAGACGCGGGTGAAGCTTTCCTGGGCCTTGACCCCGAATCCTGGACACGGGTTGTGCGGCTGGTGTCAGCGTAGTTGCTGTTGCTTCGGCTGCTGTCTCGTAGGCGATCGGGCTGCGGTGTCCGAGGCGGGAGTGACGGCGCCTTGTGTTGTAGCGGTTCAGCCAGCGAAATGTGGTGAGGCGGGCTTCGCGCGCGCTGGCCCAGTGCTTGCGGCCCTGGAGTGTCTCGCGTTTGAACGTCGCGTTGAAGGACTCGGCGAGCGCATTGTCCGCGCTGGAGCCGATCGCGCTCATGGACTGATGGACGCCGGCTGTGTGGCAGGCATCGGCGAACGCCCGGCTGGTGTGCTGGGTGCCGTGGTCGGTGTGGATGACCGCTCCGGCGAGGCTGCCGCGGGTCCGCTCGGCGGCGGCCAGCCCGTCAATGACGGGCTCGGTGCGCATGTGATCCGCGATCGCCCAGCCGGCCAGGCGGCGTGAGGCGAGGTCGATGACGGTGGCCAGGTAGAGGAACTTCCCGCCGTCCACGGGGAGGTAGGTGATGTCGCCGCGACCGCCTTGAACTGCGGCGGATAGTTCTTCATGACCACGAGATGTCCGTTCTCAGATCCTTAGGATCCAGTGTCTCGTGTGTCCAAGATCAGGGGTCAAGGCCCACTCCTGGCAGCAGCCGAGTCCGGTGTCAGCTGTCGAAGCCGAGACCAAAGCGGACCAGGGTCTTGAGCCAGAGGTTACACCGGCGGGCGTTCTCGTCCGCGCGGGCGAGGGACCACTTGGTGATGCCAATTCCCAGGAAACGGACCGGCTCCGGCGGGAAGGGCAGGGGCTTTTTCCGGATCATCTCCAGCGCAGTGCGCCGGGTGCGGTCGCCTGCGAGCAGGTCGAGCATGACCTCCGCGCCGAAGCGCATGGCATCGACGCCGAGTCCGGTGCAGCCGACGGCGCAAGCGACCTTCCCGCGGTGACTCGTGTCGAAGAACACGCAGAAGCGGGTACTGGTGTCGATGGCACCGCCCCACGCGTACGTGGAGCGGACCCCCTCCAGTTGCGGAAAGGTCCGGAAGAAGTGCCGGGCGAGGGTGGCGAACTGGTCGCCGGTCTCACCGACCACGCGGTGGCCTCGCAGGTGGAAATACCAGCGCGCACCGTGCAGCGGCACATCCAGAGGTTGATGGTCCAGGCCGGGGTGACCACCCGCATCCAACTCGGCTGGTACGCCCGCCCCACGGCTGGGCTAGGACCAGTTCGTGCTAGGCGGCCGTCTCTGACGGGTCTCTGCCAAGGCAGATATCCGCCAGCGCAGAATGGTCGACACGCAAGTTGCCGCCGCGAAAACTCTTCGCAGCACCTGGAACCACCCATTCACCGGGTGCGTGGAGGAGAGTCATCCATGACCAGATTATCCGCGAGGCGGAGGTCCCGGCTGCTGGCAGCGGGGCTGTCGCTCGTACTGCTGCCGGCAGGGCAGGCCGTCGCAGCCGGGGCGTTGGGGACGGCGGGGGCGGGCACCGGCCGTGCCGCGTCACCCGTGCACGCACCCAGCACCGCGCGAACCGTCACCCTGATCACCGGTGACCAGGTGACCGTGACCGACCTCGGCGCGGGCCGGAAGTCGGTCTCCGTGGAACGTCCCAAGGGCGCGACAGGAGCGGTTCGCAGCGAGATGTCCGACGGCCGGATCACCGTCATACCCGACGAGGCCCGGCCCTACCTCCAAGCGGGCGTCCTCGACGCCGAGCTCTTCGACGTCACCGCTCTGATCGAGCAGGGGCTCGGTGACCCGTCGTCCGACGGCCTCCCGCTCATCGTGACGTACACGAAGAACGCCCGCAGCGCGACGCCTCACGGAGCCCGCCAGGTCCGTGGGCTGCCGAGCGTGGGCGGTGCGGCCCTGGAGGCGTCGACGTCCGGGGAGTTCTGGCGCACGGTCGCACCGGACGTCACTTCCGGGGCGCGCAGCGCGGCTCCGGGCCGTGTGCGTCTGGCGGGCGGCGTCGCGAAGATCTGGCTGGACGCACGCGTCGACGCCGCGATGGAGGCCAGCAACGCCCAGATCGGCACCCCCGCGGCCTGGGAGGCCGGGCTGACCGGCAAGGGTGTCAAGGTCGCCGTCCTCGACACGGGCGTGGACCTGACCCATCCCGATCTCAAGGACCGGGTGAGCGAGACCAAGAGTTTCATCGACGGCGAGGAGGTCGCCGACCGGCACGGCCACGGCACGCATGTCTCCTCCACCGTCGGTGGCAGTGGCGCGGCGTCCGACGGCAAGGAGAAGGGAGTCGCGCCCGGCGCCACGCTCGCCGTCGGCAAGGTTCTCAACAACCAGGGCTCCGGATCCGATTCGCAGATCATCGCCGGGATGGAATGGGCGGCCAAGGACGTCCACGCCAAGATCATCTCCATGAGCCTCGGATCGCGGCAGGGCAGTGACGGCACCGACCCGATGGCCCAGGCGGTGAACACCCTCTCCAAGGACACCGGCGCCCTGTTCGTGATCGCGGCCGGCAACTCCGGCTCCCCCGGCAGCATCGGCTCCCCCGGCGCGGCCGACTCCGCGCTGACGATCGGCGCGGTCGACTCCGCCGACAGGCGTGCGCCGTTCTCCAGCCAGGGCCCGCGCCTCGGCGACAACGCGCTGAAGCCCGACCTGTCCGCGCCGGGCGTGGACATCCTCGCGGCGCGCTCGCAGCTCGTGAGCGGCAGCGGCCCGTACACATCGATGAGCGGCACGTCCATGGCCACCCCGCACGTCGCGGGCGTGGCGGCGCTGCTCGCCGAGAAGCACCCCGACTGGAGCGGACAGCAGCTCAAGGACGGGCTGATGAGCACGTCCAAGCAGATCAGCGGCACATCGTACGAGGTGGGTGCGGGCCGCGTGGACGTCCCGTCCGCGATCGCCGCGCAGATCACCGCGACCGGCAGCGCCGACCTCGGCTTCACCAGCTGGCCCTACGAGACGAACAAGCCGGTCACGAAGACACTGACCTACACCAACGCCTCCGACCAGCCGGTCGCCCTGGCGCTGGCCGTCGAGGGCGCTCCGGGCAACGTGGTCACCCTCGCCGACTCCACCCTCACCGTGCCGGCACACGGCACCGCACAGACCACGGTCACCGGTGACGGCACCGCCGCACCCGTCGGCGCCACCTCCGGGCGGATCGTCGCCAAGGCCGGCGACACGGTGGTGGCGCACACGGTCTTCGGCCTGACCAAGGAGAACGAGCGCTACACCCTCACCGTCCATGTCAAGGACCGCGACGGCGCGGCGTCCGCCGCTAACCTGACCGTAAAGCAGCTGGCCAAGGACGTAGACCCCTTCCCCGCCACGGTCGGCGAATCCGGCACGCTCCAGCTGCGTCTGCAGCCCGGCATGTACACCCTGTGCAGCTTCCTCGACGTGCGTGGCAGCAAGGGCAAGGACTCGCTCGGCCTCGGTCTGCTCACCGAGCCCGAGGTCACCATGGACCGTGACCGCGAAGTCACCCTCGACGGGACGAAGTTGCGGGAGATCCGGGCCGAGGTGGACCGGCGGACCGAGACCCGTCAGCTGCTGATGAAGTTCAACCGGTCCGCGAACGGCGCATCCTTCGCGCCGGCCGTGCAGGTCCCGCCGAAGTACGACAGCATCTTCGCCGCACCGACCCGCAAGCCCGCCACGGGCACCTTCGAGTACCGGACCGTCTGGCGTCTCGGCAAGCCGCAACTCGATGTCGAAGCAGGCGGCAAGCGGCTCGGCGAGACGACCGTGCAGTACGGATCGGACATGTTCACCGGGCAGAAGCGGATGTCCCTGGTGGACGCGGGCGCCGGAAGCCCCGCCGACTACGCCGGCAAGGACGTGGCGGGCAACGCGGTCGTCGTGCGCCGCACCGACGCGATCACGTCCGCCGAGCTGGCCCAGAACGCACGGGATGCGGGCGCCAAGGCTCTGTTCGTCACCGATGAGGCTCCCGGACGGCTGATGGCCAACTTCAGCGCGGCCGACGGGGAGACTCGTCCCCTGTACAGCGCGACGGTGAACGCGCAGGACGGGGCGCGCCTGATCGAGGCCGCTCGACTCCACCGGGGCGTGGAACTGACCGGCACCGAGTTCACGCCCTATGTCTACGACCTCAGCAAGGGATACCCGGGGGCGATCCCCGCTGATCTGACCTACCGGCCGGGCAAGAGCGAACTGGCGGTGGTCAACAACAAGTTCCACGCGCCGAAGCCCGCCGACGGCGGCGAGTTCCGCTACTCGATCACCGACAGCTTCCCCGTCGGCTTCGGATTCCAGGAGAAGATCAAGTTCCCCGCGGAGCGCACCGACTACATCAGCGCCGGCCCCGACCAGGGCTGGCACGAGTCCATGTCCAGTGGCCCGGGTGCCCTGGAGGAGCGCAGCGGCGTCGTGCATTACCGCGGCGGCAAGCGCTCCGGGACCGAATGGTTCAAGCCGGTCTGGCACCCGTGGCTGGGTACCGGTCTCGGCTGGGGCCAGCGTCGCGCGGGCAACGACCTGGAGTTCAACACGCCGGGCTGGGGCGACTCGGGACCGGACCACACCGGCTTCGGCGAAGTGTTCAACCAGAAGTCGCTGACCCAGTTCACCGAGGTGTACGTGGACGGGGTGCAGGTCGATCGGAAGCAAAGCTCGGGGGTGCACGCCTGGGGCGTGAAGCCGACCGAGCAGGACTTCAAGGTGGTCACCGACACCACGATGGACCCGGACGTCTGGCGGCTTTCCACGAAGGGCCACTCCGAATGGACCTTCAAGTCGTCCGCCACGCCGGCCGACCGGTGGACGTATCTGCCGGTGCTCAACCTCGGGTTCGGCGTCGACACCGACCTGCAGGGTGATGTGCGGGCCGGAAAGCGGCTGGATCTCGGGATCTTCTCCGAGTACATAGAGGGCGCGACGGACACCGGGAAGATCACCGGCTCCACGCTGGAGGTCTCCTTCGACGACGGCGCGACGTGGACGTCCGTCGAACTCGACGGGGTACGCGGCAAGTCCGCTGCCTGGGCCGGCTCCGTGCGGGTGCCGAACGGCGCGCGGTACATCTCCGTGCGGGCCTCGGCCTCCGACAACAAGGGCGGCTCGGTCAAGCAGGAGATCATCCGCGCGGTCGGCGTGCGGAAGTAACCGACCGGGTGGGAGCCGCGCAGTCGGCGGCGCGGCTCCCACCTGCCGCGTGCGCGGTGCAGGGGCCGCACCGTGCACGTAGTGCTGCTCGCCGCACAGAGGACATCGTTCGGCGGGGCGCGGCTCGCCCGTGGCTGGGCCTGCCTAACGTACGGGGAGTACACCACCTGCCCGGGAGGCCCCGTGACCCGTACTCACCCGAAGAGATTCGCGCATCCTTTCGAGGCCGTCGAACCACCGCGCAATGCCGAAGTCGTGATCGGCGTGGTGTCGGTGACGGCCCTGGTGTTGATCATCGGTGCCCTGTCAGAGTCCCCGGTGTGGCTTCTGGGGCTCCTTGTGTTCCTGCCGGGGACGGCGTCGGCGCTGTGCACCGTACGCCAGACGACGTTTGTGTCTGCATGGACCACGCTTGTGGTGGCCGTCACCGTGGTGGTCCGGCACGGCGACGGACGGTCGTGGCTCGACAGGATCCTGATGATGCTGCTCACCCTCGCCCTGGGCGCGGCCTCTGTCTACGCCTGCCAGCGTCGAATCCACCGCGAGCACGAGACACTGCGGCTTCGCTCCACCGCCGCAGCAATGCAGCGCCACATCCTGCGCCCTCTGCCTCTGCTCACCGACGACGTCCTGGTCGACGGCGTGTACGAGCCCGTGCAGGAGGACCGGCTCGTCGGCGGCGACATCTACGACGTCGTCGTCTCCCCATGGGGGACCCGGGTTCTGATCGGCGACGTCCAGGGCAAGGGCCTGCCCGCGGTCGGCGCCGCGTTCGCCGTCATCGGCGCCTTCCGTGAGGCGGCCCACCGGGAGCCCACCCTGACCGCGCTCGTCGATGCCCTCGATGCCTCTGTCGTACGGCACAACTCCTATGCCGCACAGACCGGCGACGACGAAAGATTCGTCACCGCGCTCATCGTCAACGTCGACGCGCACGACGAGGTACAAGTCATCAACTGCGGGCACATTCCGCCACAGCTGCTGCACGACACCACCGTCACCACACCGGCCATCGGCTCCGGCGTCCCCCTCGGTCTCGCCGAACTCGCCGCTGAACCCGCGACCGTCGACTGGTTCCCCTTCCCGTCCGGTGCGACGCTGCTGCTGACCACCGATGGGCTCACCGAGACCCGCGCCGCCGACGGTACGTTCTACCCCGTCACCGAACGCCTCACCGAGCGCGCGTCGCTCTCCCCCACCGAGCTGCCGCACGCCCTCTACGACGACGCGCGTGCGTTCGCCGGAGGGGGCGGCCAGCACGACGACGTCGCGGTCCTGTCCGTCCGACGGTCACCGCACCGCTGAGTGCAACACGGCGCACGTACACGCAAACGCTCGACCCCTCGGACGGCATGAAGGACACGGAATGCAGCGGCGCATACACGCCGCGCGCCGCCGGCTCGGCCTCGTCCCACGGCCACCCCGGCGGCCGTGGGACGAGAATGCGTGTGGCCGTGGAGTGTGCAGGACTCCGCGACACCTCAGGTGACAGCACCCGTCGGTGCTTGTCGGCGTACCGGAACGTCAACGTGGATTCGTCCGTGCCCTGCCGCGGATGAGTTCAACGGTCTCATTCCCACCACCCGGTCCACAGCGGGTGGTTGACGAGCAGGGCAACGACGGCCTGCGCCGTCGGCCGGCCGCTCCGGGTGCCGATGGGCAGAAGGGCGGCGGCGGGCAGCAGCCAGAGGATGAAGGGCTGCCAGATGCGTTCCGTCTCCGCCTTGCTCATCCCGGACAGGTCGGCCGCCAGGAGCGCCATCAGAGTGAGCAGAATCAGCCGTTGGGGTGCACAGGTGGTGCCGGTACGCAGGGCGCGTACCGGCACCGGGGGCGCCGGCCGCGGCGCGGCGGAGCCCGGCGACCGTGGCGAGGCCCGCAGCGATCGTGGTGCAGGCGAGAATTCGCCCAGACCCAGTAGGAGTACGGGCGGAAGCCGCCGGCCCCCTGGTAGTAGCGCTCGACCAGCAGCCGGTAGCCCTCCCACCAGTCGTAGCCTGCCAGGGGTGAAGAGGACCGGGACGACCAGCGCTCCGGCGAGGAAGAGGGGGACGCGGCGGGCGGTACGGGCGAGGACGAGGACGGCCAGGCCCCAGTGCGGGCCTGGTCGCCTCGTCGGAGGACTGGTGCACGCTCGCCGTCGACGGACCCATGGCCCGCACGGTGCAGGACGTCGCGCTCATACTCAGCATCGTCGCGGGGCACGACCCGCAAGTCCGCTGTCATGGCCCGCGAACGCAGCCACGCCCTGACAGCCCGCCCGAGCTCCGGAGCGGTGGCTCCGACGACCGTACCTGCCAGTCCATCAGATCGGAGAAGTCACGCCCGATTCCGCAGCAGGTTCCCCCTGGCTCGAACACGGGGGCGCCCTCGCAGGCCTCCGGGTGCTCGGCCTGTCCCGCATTCTGTCCGGCCAGTTCTGCACGATGATCCTTGGTGATCCAGGAGCCGACGTGATCAAGGTGGAGAACGTCGAAGGAGGCGACGACACCCGCGCCTGGGGCCCGCCGTTCCAGGGCGAGGACGCCGCGTACTTCCACACCGTCAACCGGCACAAACGCCTGCTGCAGCCGCGCGAGCACGCTGGACGTCCCGAAGTCCGGTGAGCACACGGTCCACACCGCGCCGACAGCAGCACTGGCCAGCAACGCGACCACGGAGGCGGGTGGGGACCGCGGCTCGCAGAGGTCGGCCAGGGCAAGCGCATACGGGACGCATCGACATGTCCGCAACGAGGCGTGCTCGGCGGCACATGGCTCCCTCCTGCCCGGCGCGGGCAGGAGGGAGCCATGAGGCAAGACCGTCACCGGTCAGGCGGACATGTCGGACGAGGCTCGGCGGAGCTCGCGGACGAACTCCTCCGCCCGGGGCCATGCGCCGTAGCCGGAGGCCGGGTTGAGGTGTCCGACCGGGCCGAGGTCCACGAGGCGGCTCCCCCATGCCCTGGCGAGATCAGCGACGCGATCGGCAGCGGCCAGGGGGTCGTTCGTGCTCGCCGCGACGATGCTGGGGAAGGGCAGGGGTGTCCGCGGCGTCGGCGTCCAGCCGTTTTCGCGCAGGACTTCCGGGGTGGGGTAGCCGTCCGGCAGCGGGGTGTCGAAGTCCGGCGGCGCCGCCAGCAGCGCGCCCTTGACGGAACGCCGGAGTCGTTGCGCCCAGTGCACGGTGGTGATCGCCCCGGCACTGTGGGCAACCAGTACGACGGGCCCGGAGATGTCCGACAGCATCTCGTCCAGTGCGGCGACCTGGGCGTCGCGGCTCAGCCTGTCCTTCTCCAGCGGGGGAACGGTTCGGGCGCCGGCGATCTTGTCGGCGAGGACGGTCTGCCAGTGGTCCGGCACATGATCGCGCAGTCCGGGGACGATGACGACCGTCGGCTGTGCGCTGAGACTCATGACCGCAACTCCGGGGTCTTGAGCGCCGGGTCGGGGAGCAGCCCCAGGCGGCGCAGGTCATTTTCGTAGGAGAACTTGCCGATGGTGAAGGCCACGCTGCCAGCGAGCGCGACGAGCGGGATCACCTGCAGAGCGCCGAGCAGGCCCAGATGGTCCGCGAGCATGCCCGTCACCGCGGGCCCGGGGGCCAGCCCGAGCAGGCTGTTGGCCAGCGTGAGGGTGGCGAAAGCCGTCGCCGCAATGGCGGCGGGGGTCAGATTGGCCACCATGGCGGCCGCCGGACCGGCGGTGCCGCCGGCCACCAGGGTCCCGGCCGCGATCAACACAAGCTGCAGCGGGCCGACCGGCAGGTGGAATCCCGCCATCAGCAGCACGAACGACCCGAGAGCACAGACGATCGCAACGATCCACTTCCGGGCCGCGGCCTTCCGGCTGAGGCGGTCCGCGACGATCCCGCAGAGGATCATGCCGATGCCACTGATCAGCGCGAAGACCCCGGCGGCCAGGCCGGCCTTCGCAGGAGGCATGTCGTAGTACCGGTCGAGGAAACTGGGTATCCACGCGAGCAGGGCCATCGCGATGAACATCTGCAGCCCGCTGCCGATGTAGGCGCAGACCACGGAGACCGAGGAGAACAGCCGCGGCAGTTGGGTCCGGATGGGGGCGTGTTCGCCGGACACGGCGCTGTTACGCATGGACGCCGGGCCCAGCCTCTTCTCGGTGACCACGAAGCCGTAGACCGCGGCCAGGACCAGCCCGAGGATTCCCATCGCGCCGAACGCCCAGCGCCAGCCATACTCCTGGGCGATCACACCGCCGATCGACACGCCCAGCACGGATCCGAACGACCCCCCAGCCATGAAAGCTCCGGAGAGCGTGGCCCGCAAGCCGATGGGGAACACGCTGAGGACCACCGCGATGCCGACGCTCCCGTAGGCCGCCTCTCCGACGCCCACCATGAACCGGCCCAGAAACATCTGGCCGTAGCTCGCGGAAATGGCGCAGCCCAGGGTCGCCAGGCTCCACGCCGTCGCGGCGATGACCAAAATCTCGACCCGGCCCCAGCGGTCCGCCAGAAGCGACAGGGGGAAGGTGAGCACTCCGACCATCAAAGCCACGATGCCGCTGAGAGAGCCCAACTCGGCGTCGGAGAGCAGCCATTCCTCTTTCAGCAGGGGAAAAACCGCGTTGAGGACCTGTCGCGACATGTAGTCGGACAGCAGAAGCCCAAAACCGAGGGCGAACACCAGCCAGGCATAGCTACGGGATACAGCCGGTGCGGCGGGAGACGTCCCTGGCACCGTTGTGCCGGTAGTGTGCAGTCCCATTGGCATCACCTTTTCGTCTCTGGTCGGGGCTCAGAAAGGTTTGTCGCCGACAACCCCCGCGCGCTCCATCTTGCGGACGGCGGGCCAGTAGTCCTGGACGGCGTAATGCTGGGTGGAGCGGTTGTCCCAGATGGCGACGCTGTTCTTCTGCCAGCGCCAGCGCACCTGGTACTCGGGGACGGCCGCCTGGCTGATCAGGTAGTTCAGGAGACTGCCCGCTCCGGGCGCGTAGTCCTGGCCGAAGCGCACGTTCTCAGGCGTGTGGTAATTGACGAAGTGCGTGGTGAAGGCGTTGACGAAGAGAATCTGCTCGCCGGTCTCCGGGTGGGCACGCACCACCGGGTGCTCCGGGTCCGGGAAGCGGGCCTTCAGCTCGTGACGTTGCTCCGTCGGCATCACGGCACCGAAGGTCGCCTCGATGCTGTGCCGTGCGCGCAGGCCCGCGATCTGCGTCTTGATGTGCTCCGGCAGCCTGCGATAGGCCTCAGCCATATTGACCCAGATCGTGTCACCACCCACCTCTGGTGTTTCCACGCAGCGCAGCACGGCGCCCATGGGCGGGCACGCGCGCCAGGTCGCGTCGCAGTGCAGCGCGTTCTCGTAGTGCTCGGGTTTGCTGTCCAGATCCTTGTAGATGCGGACCAGCCCTGGGTGGTCGGGGTCGCTGCCGACCGCCGGATGGTCCTCCAGCGGGCCGAAGCGCCCGGCGAAGGCGATGTGTTCGGCGCGCGTGATGTCCTGGTCACGCAGGAAAAGGACCTTGTACTGCAGCAGCAGCGCCTGGATCTCGGCGAACAGATCGCCGTCGCGCGCGGCGTCGCCGAGGTTCACACCGGACAGCTCGGCGCCGATGGTACAGGTCAGCGGCTCAACCTTGATCGAGGTACGGAGGACGCCCGGACGCACCAGGGCGGGCGTGTCTTCCATCGGTAGGACGGTCTGGGGCATGTGCTCACTCCTTGGGGTCACGTGCGCGGCACGGCGAGCTCAGAGGACGAAGACGGAAGATCCCGTGGTCCGTCCCGCTTCCAGGTCACGATGGGCCTGTACCGCGTCCTGAAGGGCGTAGCGCTGGTTGGTCTCGATCTTGATGCGACCGGCCGCGACGTGCCCGAACAGCTCCCCGGCCAGGGCGTCCCGCTCCGCCGGCTCGGCGATGTAGTCGGCCAGCGCGGGTCGGGTCACGAACAGCGAGCCCTGGATGGCCAGTTGCATGGCGTCGAGCGGCGGGACGCCGGAGGACGTACCGAAACACACCAGCAGGCCACGGCGTTGGAGCGAGGCCATGGATCCGGCGACGGTGTCCTTGCCGATACTGTCGAAGACGACCGGGACGCCCTTGCCGTCGGTCAGTTCACGCACCCGCTCGGCCACGTTCTCGCGCCGGTAGTAGATGATGTGCTCGCAGCCGTGGGCGCGGGCGACCTCGGCCTTCTCCTCGCTGGAGACCGTGCCGATCACCGTGATGCCGAGCAGCTTCGCCCACTGGGAGATGATCAGACCGACGCCGCCGGCCGCCGCATGGAGCAGCACGGTATCGCCGGAATTCAGTGGGTGGATCCGGCGCAGCAGGTACGCCGAGGTGAGTCCGCGCATGGTCATCGCCGCGGCGGTCTCGCAGTCGATCTCGTCCGGCAGCCTGATGAGTGAATCCGCGGGCATGACCCGCTCCGTGCTGTAGGCACCCAGCGGACTGCCGGTGTAGGTCACACGGTCGCCCGCGGCGACATGCGACACACCCTCGCCCACGGCCTCGACCACACCCGAGGCCTCCACGCCGAGCCCCGCAGGCAGCGGAGCCGGGTACAGGCCCGTGCGGAAATAGGTGTCGGCGAAGTTGAGTCCGACGGCGACATGCCGGATCCGTACCTCGCCCGGACCCGGGTCGCCGACGACGACCTGTTCCCATCGCATGACCTCAGGGCCACCGGTTTCGTGGAATCGAATGGTGTGTGCCAAGGCGTGCTCCATTTGCTCGTGTGTGGGGCGGCGGCGGGGCAGGCACCCGGGCCGCCGCCAGTGGGGTCGAGTCAGCTCTTTAGGTCGCGCAGCATGGAACCGCGTTGGCCGGGGCGGCGGTTGGGCGCCATGCCGAGCTGGGCCAGGGTCTCGTCGGCGTCCGAGTACCAATCGCCGATCTTGTAGATCTTCTTCGCCTCCTGCCCGGTGGCGATCTCACGCCCGAGCGCATGGGCGATCTTGACCATCTGCTCGACCTGCTCCACGGAGGACATCCGCTCGCCCTTGTGCCGCCACAGGTTGTCCTCGTTGCCCACCCGCACGTGTGTGCCGAGGGCGATGCCGATCGTGTTCATCGGCGCCACCGCACGCATGGACGCCTCGATGGTGAGCACGGAGCCGTCCGGGACACGGCGGATGAACTCGATCAGGTCGGCCGGGTGCCGGCCGGCGAACCCGCCACCGATCGCAACGTAGTTGAGCACCAGCGGCCCGCTGTAGATGCCCTTGCGGATCAGCCGCTCCACGGTCTCCAGCTGCGCCATGTCGGCGAGTTGGAAGTGCGGCTGGATGCCGTTGGCACGGAGCCGCTTGAGGTGCTCGAGGTAGAAGTCCGGCCCGGCCTCGACCACCATGTCCCGATAGGCCTTGTAGTACCCCGGCTTGGCGATCGAGGTACCCTCGATGTCCTCGTCGTCGAAGAGCTCGACGATGTTCATCTGGTTGGTATTGATCGCGATCGTCACCTGGTCGGGCCTGGGAGTGATCTCGGCCAGCATGTGGCGGGTGTCGTAGCTGAGCCACTTGGCGTCGCCGCCCTCGTCCTCGGGGGCGAAGGAGATCGACCCGCCGATCTGCAGGACCATGTCCGGCACGGCCTCGCGCAGGCGGGCCATCAGCTCGTTGAACATGGAGATGCGCTTGGATCCGTGGCCGTCCAGCTCGCGCACGTGGATGTGCGGCACCGTGGCACCGGCGTTGTAGCAGTCGACGGCCGCCTGCACGTGCTCGTCCATGGTGAGCGGTAGGTCGTCGGCGTCACCGGGCAGCCACTCCGGCCCGTAGGGCGCGGCCTGGATGACCAGCCTCTCCTGGTTCTCCGGATACAGGGAGTCGTCGAAGAAGTGCATGGTCCATCTCCTTTATCGGATGGGTCTTCACTCGCCGCACGCATCACTGCTGTCGATGCGCGGCCCGGAGGGCTTGCGAGGAGCGGACGCTGGATTGCAGACGGGCCCCCGGGCTCGCCTGGGGTCGGATACGATCAGCGGGCCCGGAAGGGATCATTCGGCTGCGGGCAGGGTTTCTGCCCGTTCCGAGGGGTCGGCATTTTCCCTTGCGGTGAGGCAACGTTAAGGGCGGGTTAACGTGCGCGCTTGACCGAAGGTGACAGAAGACTTGCCGCTTGGGGACATGCCTTGCCCTCGCGGCCGTCGTCCCCGGACCCGGGCAGGGCCATGCCGAGACAGGGCATGAACGGTCGGCCCCACCCCTGTGCGGAAACTCTGGTGGTCACTCCTCGCCGGAAGGCTGCTGCCTGGTCCTGCGGACCCGCCACTCCCTCGGACTGCAGCCGAACCGCTCGCGGAACCAGCGCGAGAAGGCACTCGGTGCCGAGAATCCCAGGAGCCCGGAAATTTCCGTGAACGAGCGGCGCGGGTTCGCCACGAGCTGCTCCGCGAGCTGGGTCCGTGTGGCGTTGAGAACGGCGGAGAACGTCTCGCCCGAGGCCGCAAGGTGCCGGTGGATCGTCCTCCGGTCGATGCCGAGGCTGTCTGCGACCTGCTCGATCGAACAGCGCCCGGTGGGCAGCAGGACTTCGATCAGCTCACGCACGCGGTCCAGCACGGTGGTGTCCTTCGAGACCGCGATGGACTCGAAATACTGCCGGGCGTAGGTCCGCAGCAGCGGGTCCGACATGGGGTTGGGAGCCCTGAGCTCGCTGGCGTAGAAGACGATCCCGTTGAACTCCCTGTCGAATTCCACTACCGGGCCGAAGAGGCGCCGGTGGGTACCGGGATCCGTCGGCGCATCGTGCGTGAAGCACACGGACAACGGCTGCCACCGGGCACCGAGAAAGCTGCGGAGGACTCCGTGGAAGGCGCCCACGGCCAGCTCCGTGGCCTGGCGGGCGGCCACGGCCTCACCCAGCTCGAGGCTCACCTTGAGGGTGGCCAGGCCGTTCGCCCCGGAGAGCCGGCTGCGCAGCATCTCGTTGTACATGTGCTCATGGCGGACGAGAAGTTCGAGGGCGCTGCGGACATCGGGCTCGTCGCGCAGGACCAGACTGATGGGGCCGAGATTGGAGAAGCTCCGTCGCTCGGCGAGGAGCAGGCCAAAGTCCCCGCGTCGTGAGGCCGCCGCCGAGAGTTCGAGCAGCCGGGCGACCGCCACGCCGGGGATCCATCTGTCCTGGACCGCGAGGCCGACAGGGTCCAGGCCCACACGCTTCATCAGGGCCCTCGCACCGATGCCGAGCGACTGGCTGACCTCGACATAGTTGTTCAGCGCTGCATTGCGGACAAGAGGCTTCATAGGCGCACTCCAGGGGCGTTGTCCCCAAGTGATAAGTGAGATGTCACGTCACGTCAAGCCATGGGCCATGCCGTGACCTAGCGTTGCACCGCTGCGGTGGCTCCGCCCGGATACGGCGTCCCGGCCGATCGGAAATCCAGCGGAGTACACCATCGCAAACAGTCCAAGTGTTGACCAGCCCTGAAAAACCGACACGGAATTTCCTGCAGATCACAAGCCCCCGGCGAGCGGCCGCACGCCGCGGTCCCGCTCGTGTCCTGGAGCGGGGGGAAGCTCAGCATGCGCTACAACCGCTGCTACCTCGAATCCGCACAGCGCTTTCCCGACATTCCCCGCTTGGAGCCGACGGGCGTGGAACTGTTCGACCTCGTCGACGCACTGACAGGGTCACCGGAGCTCCGGCTCGAGGTCGACTTCGACGTCGGCGACCTGCTGTTCCTCAACAACCATGCGGTTCTTCATTCCCGCACGGAATATGAGGACTTCACCGAGCCCGAACTGAAGCGCCACGTCCTGCGGCTGTGGCTGGCCGTGCGGCAGGGACGCGACCTACCGCCCGATTTCTGGGGAAATCCGCACAGCACCGGCGGCGGTCCCGGTCGCGGCGGGGTTGCCCCCACGACGTGATCGCGACACAGAACTCCGTGGGCGTCGGCGGCTGCCGTACCAACGGTGACCGCCGCCAACCCAGAACGAAGAGGAAACCGAATGAACAACCTCGCCACGCTCCTGACCGAATCCGCCCGGGCCGACGGCGACCGCGTCGCCGTTCGCCAGGATGAGAGCGCCCTCACCTATGCCCAACTGAACGACGTGAGCGCCCGGTTCGCCACACTGTTGCAGACCAAGGGCGTCCGGCCGGGCGACCGCGTCGCGTTGGTCATGCCCAACGTCACCTGGTTCCCGGTCGCGTACTACGGCATCCTCCGCTGCGGTGGCGTGGTGGTACCGATGAATCCGCTGTTGAAGGCCCGTGAAATAGCCTTCGCTCTCCGGGATTCCGGATCGCGGATCGTGGCGACACTCCCGCAGTGCGCGGACCAGGTCGCAACGGCCGCGGCGGGCATCGGGGCCGACTGCCTGGTCACCGACTCGACGGCGTGCGACACCCAAGTGCGGGCCACCGAACCGATGGCCCAGGTCGCCGACCGGGAGGAGGACGACACCGCCGTGATCCTCTACACATCGGGCACGACAGACACCCCGAAGGGCTCCGAGCTGACCCACCGCAACCTGATGACCAACGCCGCCACCGCGACCGAGACGCTGCTCCACGTCGGGCCGGGCGACGTACTGTTCGGGGGCCTGCCGCTGTTCCACGCCTTCGGTCAGACCTGCGCTCTCAACACAGCCGTCGCCGCGGGCGCCACGTTGACCTTGCTACCGCGGTTCGAGCCGGCCAAGGCGCTGGAGATCATGCATCACGACGGGGCCACCGTCTTCCTGGGCGTCCCCACGATGTACACAGCCCTGCTCCACACCGAGATCCCCGACGGCTACGACCTCTCGCGACTGCGCCTGGCCGTTTCCGGCGGTGCTTCCTTGCCTGTCGAGGTACTGCACGACTTCGAACGAGCATTCGACGTCACGGTGCTGGAGGGCTACGGGCTGTCGGAGACTTCGCCCGTCGCGTCGTTCAACCCTCCGGACAGGCCACGCAAGGCCGGCTCGATCGGCCTCCCGATCCGCGGGGTCGAGCTCAAGGTCGTGGCGGACGACGGCACCTCGGTGGGCCCGGGCCAGGTGGGTGAGATCGCGATCCGCGGCGACAACGTGATGAAGGGCTACTGGAATCGTCCGGACGCGACCGCGGATGCCATCTGGGACGGTTGGTTCCACAGCGGCGACCTGGCCCGTGTCGACGAGGACGGCTACTACTTCATCGTCGACCGGAAGAAGGACCTCATCATCCGCGGCGGATACAACGTCTGCCCACGTGAGATCGAGGAGGTGCTCTACGAACACCCGGCCGTCGCCGAGGCCGCGGTAGTCGGCGTCCCGCACGAGATCTACGGAGAGGAGATAGCCGCCGTCGTGACCCTCCGGGACGGTGCACAGATCACCTCCGATGAAATACGCGACCATGTCAAACAGCGGGTGGCGGCCTACAAGTATCCGCGGATCGTCACATTCACCGACGCGCTCCCCAAGGGAGCAACGGGCAAGATCGTCAAGCGGGAGATCGTCGTCGAGCAGAAGGCGTCCACGGACTGAACCGATCTGGTTCGACGGCGGCAACCGCAGGAAGAAGCCGCGCGCGATGCGCAGTGAGCGTGCCCGCAGATACGGATGGTGTCACCAGTGCAGGGCGGCACGCGCCCCCGGGCGGCGGAGCACCTCGGGGTGGTGCCACGGCGTGCGTGGCCGCCCTGTCAGTTCTGGAGTTCCCCGAGCCAGCGCAGAGCACTCCGGCTCGGCAGGAAGCAGTACTCACCGCCGCGAGTGACGACGAAGCGCGATAGCGGGGTGAGGCGACGTCGAAGCGGCCGCCGGGGAATGGTGAAGCCGGTGACTCCGTCATGGGATCCGGTGATGGGGTCTTTGGTGTTGCCCGCGCCGAAGAAGACGCCGTCGTTCATCCATTCCGACTGGACGAACTCGAACTGCCGCCCGAGGTGGGCTCCGATGAACGCGAACATCAGGCCGCGGTCGGCCCCGTCGTCCTCCAGGACCCCCTCGGGCAGCGGCGGACCGTAGGCGGCGCCGCGTCTGATCATGCGGTGCAGTCGCACTTCTCCCGCCACCGAGGCGTCGCGGGGGTTGGCCCGGCGGATGTGGCAGCCGCCGGGCGTAATGAATCCCGCCGGATCGTCTCGCTCGTACAGGAAGGCGTTTCGGCGGTGCCGGTCGGCACCGAGAGCGGGGTCGTCGTGTTGCGGACTGAGCGCGAGGGGGGCTCCGCTGCGCCAGCGTCCCATGATCTTGGCCGCGAGCAGTTCCTCGTCTTCAGGAGAAGTGGCGTTGTCCCGCAGACAGCGCCGGAACGCGGCGACGTCCTGGTGGAGCTTACGGAAGACCGCGTAGCTGCCGTTGCGCCCCAGCACCTCCGGCTGCGGGGTCTGGAGACCGCTGATCTCGTCCCGGTAGCCGAGCACGAACTCCCCCGCCTTCAGCGGCGACTCGAGCCGGTTCGACCCGGCGATGCCGCTTCCTTCGACGGCTGGATGGCTGACGCCGTCGCGATAGCCGAAATGCTCGGTCTCGGTGGGCAGCGCGTAACAGTCCTGCCGCCAGATCGCGGTCACACCGGAAAGGTGGTCGTACGCGGGGCGAGCCCGATCGAGGGCCGCCTCCAACCGTTGGGGGTCGGGCGCGACCGCCGTGAGCACCACATGGACATCCGGCGTGCCCAGCGGCGCTTCCCAGTTCTCGGGGCTGCTCTCGCCGACATCGCCCAGCGTTTTGGCCCGGGCGGACATCCCCTGCCGGAACTCCCAGGCGAACGTGTCCAGTGATGCGCGCGGCACACCCAGGGCCTCCAGACCGTGGCAGGAGACCGCGACACTGACCCAGGTATCCCCCCGGGGGCTGACCGAGTCGGCGGCGGAGGTCACCACCGCGCTCGCGCGCCGCATCAGCTCCCGCCCGTCCGCCCGGTCATCGACGCGGAACACAAGGTAGGTCGCCGCGTAGGGAGTTGGCCGAGGGCTGAGGACCCCTCGCTGAATATCGTCGAGTTCCAACGCGACTTGCGTAGGCCCGCTCACGGTTCGCCTCCCTGCGACGCTACTTCGAAACGAGGTTCCGCCAGAATCTCTGCAGACTTTCGTCGCCGCCGAACAGCGAACTGAAGATCGTGGAGTCCGCCAGCAGCACATCGCCGGCCCGCTCACCGCTCGGAGGCATCCACAGGAACATATTGAACTCGGTGTTGCCGGCCTCGGTGAACGGATGCGGCCTGGAGGTGTCGATCGGCTGCCTGGCCAGCACATGGATGACATCCGGCTCGTCGGTCGTCACGGCGTAATGCGGAAGGTGCATATGGAAGTTGAAGTTCGTCACCCCTTCCAGCCACCCTTTCGCGTCCAGGTCCCTCACCGTGGAGAGCGGGGCGATCTTGTTCTCCTCCCGCACCGCGGGACGCAGTCCGTAACGGTTCTCGACCGGCACCGCGAGGCCGTGCATCAAGTCCCGGACGTAGGTGGCGAATCGCTGCTGGCGGGGGACCAAGAGGTCGCCATGGTGGTGGTACTCAACGTCCCGCACGGCCAGATCGTCCGATGCCCCGACGTCATGGTGAGGCCCCAGGACCAGACGGGCGTCCTCCCGGCCGAGGAAGCCCCGCAGTGCCTCAATCTCCTCGGGCTGGGCCTCCTGCCCGGTGACCATGTGGTCCAGCCCGAACACGAAGAGAGTGTCGGTGTCGGCCAGTACGCGCTCGTCGAGCGGGGTCCGGAATCCGGCCTGGTCGATGCGCTGATACACCGGAACGGGGTGCCCGGTGACCTCCTCGACGAACTGCTGAAACGGCACCCAGGCCCAGAAGAACAATTCCAGTGAGCCGGCGATGCCCTGCTGAAAACGCAACGGGTCGGACCACTTCGGATCCTCGTAGGCAGGCCACGCCACCCGCCTGACCTCCGTCATCGTGGAGAACCGGTTGTCCAGCTCAGCCGGATTTCTGCCCGCCTCGGCCGGATAGCTCCATGAGACGTAGATGCTCACCCGTCTCCGACCAGGCGTGTACTCGCGCGGGACGTGGTTCTGGTTGTAGGTGCGCGCGGTCCTGACCTCGCTCATCTCGTCTCCGATTCCGCAATGGGACAAGCACACGACAGCCTAGCCCGCCCTCATTGCAGCTGGTCGAGCATCTCCGACAGGGCACCCTTGATCCGCAGGGCCTTCTTGATCTCGTCAGCGGACACGTACGGGTACTCCCCGTACTCGATGAAGCTCGGACAGTGGTGTTCGCGCACAAACCTGACGAACGCCTCAGGGTTGGTCCGCCAGTCCTCGGGGAATCCCTCGAGGTTCTCGAAGGCCGTGTTCACCCCTGCCTTACCGAAAAGCGCGACGGCGTCCTCGGTGTACTTGTCGAAGTCGGTATCGAAGATCCCCTGATACATGAAGCGCGTGTCGTCGTCGAAAAGCACCCAGCGCAGATAGTGCAACTTCAGTGGCGCGAGGAGATAGGGGTCTTCCTCCAAAGCCTCGGCCAGAGTGTTGCCGTAGGCACGTATCGCGTCGGCCCTGCCCGGCTTGACCTTCGCAATGATCGTGAACCCGTAACACGCCGGTGTCTTCGGAAACACGGGACCGTATTTCCCCTGCTCGAGCTGGTCGATCTCGGGTATGACGGCCGCCTGCGGCTTGATCTCCATGTCCGCTCCTCCCGCCACCTGTCGGCCGGGAACAATCCCCATGATTGTCCCACGCAGCAGGCCCATCCGCCTCGTGAGCAGCACTGTCATGGTCCCGGTCGCGCGTGCGGGCAGCACCGTCGGCAGCCTGGCCGGATCCCGGCAGGACATTGTTCTTCGCGGCATCGCTCACCGCATGCATGGTCCTGCCCGGGGCAGGACCAAGTACGTCGCCCATTGCCGACAGGCCGGCAATGGGCGACGATCGGTCGCGAGGTGCTTCACTTGTGGGAGGGGATCCGTGTCCGACGTCAAGGCCGAGCTCGACCAGCTGATGCACTCCTTCCTCGGTGCGTTCACCAACACCGGCGGAAGTCGGCCGAACGTGGACGTTGTCCGTGAGGTGTTCATTCCGCAAGGAGTGGTTATCAAGACCGTCGGGGGCGAGCCGGTGATCTACAACCTCGACGCGTGCGTCGAACCCCGGGAGAAGGTCCTCGCCGATGGGACGCTGACGGATTTCTCCGAATGGGAAGTTGCCGAGCGGACCGAGATTTTCGGGTCGATCGTGCACCGATTCAGCGATTACCGCAAGTCCGGTTTCCTCGATGGCGAGTGGTTCGAGGGATCCGGCCGCAAGACCACCCAGTGGTTGCAGTACACCCTGGTGATGAGGCGTGGTGCGGCAGGCGGGTGGCCGGGCAGGCCCCCTGTTGCGGGAGACTGCCCGGCCGCGCTGTTCAACTACCGGACGTCGTAGGCGCGGGTGATGGTCTGGGTGACCGCGTTGCCGTTGGAGTCGGTGAGGGTGGCCTTCAGCATGACCTGCTTGCCGGCGGCGCCGGTGTGGTCGAGGACGGCCGTCCACTTGCCGTGCTGCTGCTCGGTCGGCGCCTGGGTCCAGGTGGTGCCGCCGTCGTAGGAGTAGGACATGGAGGCCGCTGTGATCGTGCCCGGGGTGTACCCGGCGTGGCCCTCGGCCGACAGGCCGACCTTGATGCCGCTCTGCGCGGGCAGCGTGTTCGTACCGTCCACCGGCAGGTCGTACGCCGGGAAGAGGATCGGCAGGCCGCGGGAGTAGACGTCCGGCTCCAGGTGGGAGCGGAAGCTCCAGGTGGTGGTGACATCGGTGGAGCGCAGCCAGTTCCGGTCCGAGGTGTCGATCTTGGACAGGTTCTGGGTGAGTTCGTACGCGGAGTCCTCGGCCGGCACCTTGAACACGTCGTACGGATAGGCGCTTCTGGCGATCTGCTCACCGTTGCGCTTCAGCACCAGGTTGCCGAGGTCACCGAACGACCCGCCGTAGGACCAGTGGTCGCCGGAGGCGTCGAGCCAGAGCGCGCTCTGGAAGCCGATCAGATCGCCCTGCCGCTCGGCGGCCAGCGCCAGCTTGCCGGCGCTGTCACGCGGCGCGGCCGGCCGCAGGAGACCGTGGTACCACTCCTCGGTACGCCGGTCTCCGGCCCGGTAGATGCGGTCCTGGTCGCTCATGAACGCGGCAAACGGGAAGCTGGTCATCGCGCCGTGCATCCAGGCGTCGTCGCCGGTCGTGTAATAGGCAGTACGGGTGCCCGGCACATGGACCGGGTCGAACAGGCTCACCGTGACAGTGGTGTTCTTGTTCCGGGAGGGACGGATGAACAGTCCGTCAGTGTAATCAGCCTCCTTGCCGAGGGCATTCCACTTCTCGGTGACCTGGGCCAGCTTGGAGTCTCTCGGCTGGTAGACCCGGTCGGACTGCAGCGGGCCCTGAGTCGGGAACGAAAGGTTGTAGACATAGGACGAGCCGCTCTGGGAACCGGTCGCGCGCCAGGTGGGCCGGAACTCGAAGGAACCCTTCTGAGCGCGCCCGTCGACGGAGGCGTAGAACTTCTGCACGGCGCTGCCGGCCATGAGCGATCCGCTCAGCTGCCACGTGTCGTCCCACGTGCGGGCGTAACTGAAGGTGGTGTGGGTCACCGTCGAGGGGCGGTCGGTGTGCGCGCTCAGCCGGTGGGCCTTGCGAGCGTCGAGGACGACGGTGGTGTCACGGGTGATCCGCAGCTGCGGGCGCCCGAGGTAGCCGATGGATTCGGCCGCGTTGTTCGCATCGTAGGTGGCCACGAAGCCGGCGAGAGCGTAGTCACCCGGCCGCACGCTGTACATCTGCTCGGTCGCGCCCTGGTTGCTGCGGCGCTCGCCCTTGTCGGTGTCGAGGCTGACCAGGTCCAGGGAGGAGGCGCCGGTCGCGGGCTTACCGTTGCGGTCGATGGTTTTGACCCGAAGGGTGACCGTTTCCGGCTGGACGTAGAGCGTGACCGGCACGGAGACGTGCGCCTTGCTGCCGGTGGCCGTGATCCGGCCGGTGACGGCACCGTACTGGGCGGCCTTGAGACGGGCGGTGGGGTCGATCCGCACCGGCACCTGGACGGTGGCCCCCGCGGGAACGGTCACCTTGCCCTGCTCCAGCTTGATGACGCCGGAGTTGACGTCGCTGCCGTCGTTGCCGTGCACACCGCTGACCCTGAGACTCAGGGCGAGGTCGCCGGCGCTGGTGTTGGTGAAGGGCACCTGCACGATGGTGCGGTCCGAGGTGTCCTGCGGCCAGTTGTAACTGCCGCCCTGGACGGCGGGCGCGGAGAGCACCTTCTGGTGCACCGCCGCGATCACGTCGAGGACGCCGGACCCGGTCTGGTCGGCACCGGCAACCTTGCCGTCGGTCCGGGCGGAGGAGACCAGGGCGGCCTTGATCTGCTGCGCGGTCCAGTCCGGGTGGGCCTGGCGAACGATGGCCGCTGCGCCCGCGACGTGCGGGGTCGCCATGGAGGTGCCCGACATCGTCTGGTAGGCGTAGACGCCGCGTCCGCCCGCGTTGGCCGCCGAGATGTCGACGCCGGGGGCGGCGATCTCGGGCTTGAGGGTGTGGGTGACGGCCACCGGACCGCGGCTGGAGAACCACGCGGTGGTGTCGTCACGGTCGACAGCGCCGACGGTCAGCACGCCGGGCGCGCAGCCGGGCGAGGAGACGGTCTCGATGCCCGAGCCGGCGTTGCCGGCGGCGACGACGAACAAGGTGTGCGTGTTCTGCGAGAGTTGCTTCGCGGCCTGGGCCAGCGGGTCGGTGCAGTCGCCGATCGCGGGGTTGCCCAGGCTCATGGAGACGACATCGGCCTGCTGGTCGACGGCCCACTGCATACCCGCGATGATCCAGGAGCTTTCGCCGGAGCCGCTGTCGTTGAGGACCTTGCCGATGAGCAGATCGGTCCCGGGGGCGACGCCCTTCTTGCGACCGTCACTGGCCGCTCCGGAACCGCCGACCGTGGAGGCGGTGTGGGTGCCGTGCCCCTGCCGGTCGGCGGTGCTGTTGGAGTCCGTGAAGTTCTTGGACGCGGCAACCCGGCTCACCAGGTCCGGGTGCTCGGCGTCCACGCCCGTGTCCAGCACGGCGACCTTGGTGCCCTTGCCGTCGTAACCCTCGGCCCAGGCCTCCGGCGCGTGCACCTGCTTGGTGGAACGATCCAGCGTGGCCTTGACCTTGCTGTCCAGCCACAACTTCTTCAACGAGGAGGCAGAACGTGAACGGGTGTTGGTGACGTCCTGCCAGAAGGTGGCGGCAGTGTCCTTGCCGGCCTTGAGCGCGACACCGTCCACAGCCGGGAGGCTCAGGCCCCGCTCGGCCCCACGAGGGGCCGCCGGCGCGCTCTCGGCAACGTTCACACTGTTCCGGTAGGTGGCGATGAGCGGCAGCGTGTCGGTGTGTGTGTCGTCGTATCCCTGGCGGATGAGCCCAGTGACGTTGAACAGCTGCTCGTCGACCTTGCCCTCGGCGATCGCCCGGGAGGCGTCCTCCGGGTAGACATAGAGGTCCTTGCCCATCTGAAAGGTCTGCACAATCGGCTGTGTGCCGTCCTCGCGGGGCAACACGGCCGCCGAGCTGCGGCCCGACGTGTCCGTGGTCACCAGCACCTTGTCGCCGGTGATGAGCGTGACCGCGACCTGCTTGCCGCCCGTTGCTGCGGCCCCGCTGCCGATAACAGGTCTCTTCCCCGAGGCACCGTCAGACGGCGTATCCGCCGCCCCGGAAGGCGAGACCGAAGTGACGGCCAGGACGGCGGCGGTCGCCGCGCCCAAAGCTATACGCGCTATGGGATGCATGAGTCTCCCTACTTGAACCGTGAACATGCCATGCTGCGGCTGCATCCTGGCAGACATACGCATCACTTAGGGTTGCCGTGCGTGACGGGTTTCCCACGTGGCGGAATTCCGTCACGCGGTCAAGTCAATTGGTTCGTCAGCTCGGTGAATCTTCGGGTCCGGCAGGTGGGGGTATACTTCGCCGGGCCGATGCTCGCCCGGATGTTCTCGCCGAAGGGGGCACGCGGCACATTCCCCCATTCCTCGACCAGCAGCAGGCTCCGGCCTCCCTCAAGCTCCTCCCGTGACGCCGATACCTCTGGATCCGTGCGGGCTCCGATCCGCCGCCGGGGAACGGGCCCGGCAGCTCATGAGCGAGGTGCGGGTTGGACCACGCGTCGGTCGTGGCTCGCCAGGATGCGAGGTTGCGGGCAAAAGGGCTCCAGTGGCCGGATTGGCCAGCGGGTCCCGGACACAGCACGGGCTCCGCACTCCGTCTCCGGGAGCCACTGCAGCCGCGGCATCTCCCCGGCGAGCGACTCCTCGCCGGGTTGAGGTCGCCGCGGCAGTGAACGTCCGGCAGAGCGACCCTGGTTGAAGGCGGCCGGCTCGCCCGCGCCCTGCGCGCCATCGAGGTCCCGCTGTCCGGTCGCCGACGTTGACAGCCACCGGACCACCGCGGGCAGCGGATTCACCGGCGGCCTCGCCGTCGCCCTGTCCCTCCGCGACAACTCGGGCTTCCGGCCCGGGTCTGAACGCGTATTCGTTCAGCCGCGGCGCCGGTCTCGGCTTCTCGGTGCCGTACACAGTCGAGACCGCCGCCGCGCGCGCCGCCCCGACGCCCTTCCTCAAGTACATCGCCGCCGTGATCGCCGGTGTCGTCATCATGGCCGCCGCCATCGCGATGTCGTTCCTCATCCCCAAGCCGCCGAGAGGCGATTGGGACTCGGTCAGGTGCCTGTCGGCGTGGGTGCGCGTGCCGCCGCTCCGGTGGATGTCTCCAGTCCGGTTCACGGGTCCGCCGGCGGTGAAGCAGGAACCCGCCAGGAGTTGGCGGCCACCCTCGCAGGGGGCCACCAACAGATGAAAGGTCATCGGCTCTCAGGCCGAAGATGCGGTCAAAGCCAGCCCGTACGTGCAGCGTGCCATCCGAGTTGCAGGCGCGACTCCACTCCGGCAAGGTCCATCAGACGGCGTATCCGCCGCTCCACGGTGCGTATGGAGAGACCGAGTTGGGATGCCGCCCGCCGATCGGAGATCCCTGCCAGCAGCAGGGCTAGGACCTCCAGTTCTTCCTCGGTCGGCCGCTGATCGACTGCCGGCTCCTCGCGCACGCCCGTGACAGTGGTGTACATCGGTCGTGCCTGGGCCCATTCCCTCTCGAAGAGATGGACCAGGGCCGTCAGCAGGCCGCTGCGGTGCACCACGATTGCGCTCGGCTCACCGCCGGAGTCCGCCATGTCCAGTGGCACCATGGCGCGCTCCCGGTCCGACACAACCATCTTCAGCGGCAGCGAATCGACCATGCGAAGCTCGAGGCCTGCCATGACGGCCGCCCGCACGTCCCGCACGACGTCGTGACCGTCGAGATAGTTCTTGGCAGCCACGACCCGGAAGTCAACCCCGCGGTCCAGCGCGGAACTCTCCGACGTGTCGGTATCCTCGCGCGGCACCGCGATCGGCGCGCCGACGAGGAAGACAAGCAACTCCCGCTGGGCGCCGCACTGCAATTGGTGGAATCGGTGTGCGACCTGCTCCACACCGACGACCAGCTCCACGACACCGCCCGTAGTGTGTGCGGCGGTACTGCGGTACTGCTCGGTCAGCATCGAGAACGCGGTCTCGGCCTGGTGCAGCGCGTTGCGCTGCTCGACGAGGAGCGGGGCCAGGGCCACCGAGGGCGGTGTGAGCCGGTAGTAAGCAGGCTGAAGACCGGCCTCGCAATCGGCCGAGTCGGGTGCCCTACCCCCGGCCTCGGTGGCGACGGCCACCAGGCCGCGCGCCGCCAGGTCGAGCAGGATGCGCACGCTCTCGGCCTTCGCGAGTCCGGTCTGCCGGGCGAGGTCCTGCGCGGAGGCTGTCGGGCGGGCCAGCAGTGCCGTGTAGATGGCCTCTTCGTCCCGGCCCAATCCCAGCGCCTGCAGCATCCGGCTCCTCCTCGGGCGGCCAACGTGTCCGGCCCTGGCGCAGGTCGCGTGCACCGAGCGGATTCTCCTCAGCCGAACCCTATCCCTCTATCAGGTTGGCGCCATCGCTGACTGCCCGGTCGGTTTCCCGGCCAGGATGCCGGTCACTCGGGCTCCAGCCCGCTCGAAAGTCGACGTGCGCGAGGTCCTGATGGCGCTCCTCGCCAGCGAACCCCACCTGGCACCGACCGCCCCGGACTCATACTTATCACCGACAAGGCGGGCCGGCTCCCCCGCCGAGGTCGCGACGTCCCCCGGAACTTCTCCAGCACCCTGATCGGCGTCGCCGGCCCCGCCAAGAGCTTCCAGGTCCGCACCGGCAGACCGTCATCGCGAGCATCGTTCACTGCTCGAACAGCCCGTTGCGGCGCACCTCCCCCGCGGCTGTCACTGTCACCGCACATGGGTCCGGCCATCACGGACGGCTCGCTCCTGCAGACCTGGGACGCGCACTTCCTCAAGGACGCCACCAATCCGGCAGCGGCAAGACCACGACGGTTCGGATGCTCGTCGGCCTGGAGCGCCCCGACGGCGGCACCATCCGCATCGGTGGACGTGACCGCTCGGCGCCCGCCCGGGGCAGAGCCGAGCGACTCGCCCGCGCACCCGAGATCCAGATGGTCTTCCAGGCTCCGTACCTGTCCCTCGATCCGCGGGTGACCGTGGGCCGGTGCGTCGAGGAGGTCCTGCGCCTCCACTTCCCGATGGAGACGACGGCCCGGCAGGAGCACGTCGCCGAACTCCTCGAACAGTTCGGGCTCGGCGAACGGGAGGCGGCCGCCCTGCCCGGCAAGCTGTCCGGCGGCCAACGCCAGCGCGTAGCGATCGCCCGCGCGCCGGCCGCCGAACCGCGCGTCCTCGTCCCCGACGAGGCCGTGGCGGCTTTGGACGTGTCCATTCGGGCGCAGGTGCTCGAACTCCTGGGCGCCATCCGGCGCGAGGTCGGCATCGGCTTCCTGACGCGCCTCACCACCCCTGCACACACCTGCTGCTCAGCTCCGTCCCCCGACGCGGCGTCTGTGATCGGACCACACCGCGACGCGTGAGTAAGCCTGTCAAGAGGTGAGGATGGAGATGCCGTCTCCGAGCAGTTTCAGCCCGAGAACGAAGAACAGGACAGCCATCACGGCGACATTGTGCTGAGCTGCCCAGTCTTTCCAATTGCCGAGCGTGGTTTTCGCTCGCTCTCCTCCGAGTAGGAAGACTCCCAGTGGGGCCAGCAGGCCGAGGGTGGCGATCAGGACGAAGATGGCCAGCGACGCGATCTGCTGCCCGACCGGCAGTCCGGCCGAGCCAATGGAGGCGGCAGCGGCGATGGTCAGCGGGGCGTTCTTGGCGTTGAGTGCGGCCAGGGCCAGTCCGAGTCCGAAGACCTTGACCGGCGTGAGGCGGTCGATCGCACCCATCCACTTCGGCAGCTGGGCCTGTGAGGGATCCTTTGGGCGCCGGTGCCATTGCCGGGCGCCGAAGAGGACGAGGAGCACGCCCAGAGCGAGCTTGAAGGCTCCCACCCAGGTGGCCGGTTGATTGTGGGCGGAGGCACCTGCGGGGGAAGCGACTGCCAGCATTGCCGCGCCCAGTGCCGAGAGTCCCAGGATCCAGCCGACGGTGAAGAGGGGTCCGTTGAGACGTCCCCGAGGCGTGGCGAGTATGAGGATGATCGCGATGATCGGGAGCGGGCTCATCGTGACGGCGGCCGCAAAACCCAGCACGTCACCGAGAACTGCGCCCATGGTTGCCTCCAGGTGGGGATCAGGGTGACTGTCCAGTTGAGCAACGTTTGGTGGGTGCCCGACGGCCTGCGCGGGCAGCCGTGGGACTGTCGTGAACGTGCCCAGGGTCCGCAGACGGACCCTGGGCCGTGGGTCGCGCCCTCTCCGGAAGCGGCCGTTCTGAACAGCAGATTTCTCGGCGGTCAGCACCTGTCCGGCACCTTTCCCAGACGTTTCAGAGTGCTGAGCACCTCGTCGCTCAAACCCGTCTATGGTGCAGCGGGGACGGCGTCCGGGTGGAGCGACGGGTTGTTGCGCGGTCGGCTGTGCCGTTGTCTTTCACGGCCACGCGGAAGCGGCTGCCCGAGAACGTGACGACGACGTACTCGGCACGCCTCAATTCCATCTTCCTGCGCCTTTCCGGATCTGTCCTCGGGAGCTCCGCAGGACGCGGGAACCCAGGCCTTGGCCTGCTGGCCACCCGCATTGCCACCTTCCCGGAACTGGAGGGCAAGTCGGCTCCCGAGGCAGCTTTCTTGCTCAGCATCGTGACGTACGCCCCTACGGCCTATCGGGCACGGACCACAGCCGGTCATGGTGAGGGGAGTCGTGAAGTGATCAGGCTGGATCCCGCTGTGGCGGAGCTTCTCCGGAATCCGCCCCGGGTGATCACATGCTCCATGGCCGGGGGTGCGAGGCGGTGCGTGTTGAGTAAGGATTACGGGTGAGGGCGATGGCGCCTCATGTCCGAGCGCTTGGCGGCCCTCGGACTGATCCGTGGCAGGAGAATTTCACGATGACTGCGACGACAGGTGCAGCCCAATCAGCTCAGCCCGAGCGCCCGGGCAGGTCGGATGGCGTCTGTAGCGAGTTCACCGTCTTTACCAAGATCAAGCCGGGCCATGCAGATGCGTTGCGTGAGGATCTCGTCGCGCTCGCCGACGCGGCAGCCAACGAGAACGTCCATGCGGCGGTGCGCCAGATCGGCACCCTGCATGACGCACGGCACGTGATCTTCGACAACGACACCCGGTTTATGTTCGCCAGTGTCTTCGACGGCTCCTGGGACACGTACATCGACGACTTCGCCCAGACAGTAGTCGGGGCCCGCTTCGACAAGGTCTTCTCGCACAGCGAAGGGTTCCCCGGCGTCACTGACCCAGGGGTGAAGGACTGGTTCGTCGCCCAGCAGGAGCCCGCGGGGGTCTTCGTCAGCGCCTATCCCGATCTGACCGTTCAGCAGATCTATAAGGACCAGCGTGTGGACGACGCGTTCCAAGCAGTGCTGGACACCCCCGAATTCCGGGCGGCGCTGGACAACCCGGCCAACGCGGAGTTGCTGGCCACGCCGGCCTTCCAGAAGCTGATGGAGGAAGCCGCGGCCTAAGGGCTGTCCCGTAATCCCTGGCAGGCGTGCGACGACAGCTACGGCACCTCGCCGCGTTTGGGGAACGCCCGAGTAGATCCAGTATTCGGGCTACCCTCCGCCTTGCGGTGCACCACATCCGACGCCGCACACTGATCCACCAGGGATTACGGGACAGCCCTCAGAACCCGGACACAACCAGCCCTCAGAGCCGGCCCAACATCAGTGGGCCGCATCGGGCGCGGGTCGGCCACTGCGGGTCTGTCCAGGCAGAGGCCGATATGGAGGCACAGGCGGTCATGAACACGGCGGCAAGTAGGAGCGCAGCCAGCGTGCGCGTAGAGATCGACGACGTCCAAAGCGGGGCACTGCGTCCACGGCCCGTGCCGTACGAGGGAAAGTTCATGTTCCTGCGCGTCGATGACCGCCACGCCGGGCGCGCCCTGCTGCGGCGGCTGCTCCCGGTGACCGCGAGTGGTCTGCCCAGCGTGGACCCGAGCCAGGACGCCTGGGTAGCTGTAGCGTTCACCTACCAGGGACTGGAGGCCCTGGGGGTACCTCAGGTGTCTCTGGACAGCTTTCCGCGGGCGTTTCGTGAGGGCATGGCCGCCCGGGCGGAGCTGATCGGTGACGTGGGCGAGAGCGCCCCGGCCCACTGGGAGGCACCGTTTGGAACGGGTGACGTTCATATCGCGTTGAGCGCCCTGTCTTCCGATACGGCGCAGCTGGGCAAGGAGCTGGAACGGGCCCGCGTCGCGTACCAGGACACGCCCGGTGTCCAGGTGATCTGGCAGCAGGACGTCCACCAGCTCCCGACCGGGCGCACCACCTTCGGATTCCGCGACGGCATCAGCCATCCCAACATCGAGGGCGTCGGGCTGCCCGGTTCCAACCCGCTGGAAGTCCCCATCAAGGCCGGTGAGTTCATCCTGGGCTACCCCGACGAAACCGGCAGCCTGCCGCCCATGCCCAGCCCCGATGTGCTGGGGCGCAACGGGACCTACGTGGCCGTTCGCAAGATCCACACCAACGTGGCGGCCTGGCGCCGGTACCTGCGCGTGAACAGCTCCAGCGCCGAGGAAGAGGCACTCCTGGCGGCGAAGATGGTCGGGCGCTGGCCCAGCGGGGCGCCGCTGGCACTGACGCCGGAGCATGATGACCCGGAGCTGGCGGCCGATCCGCACCGCATCAACAACTTCCTGTACCGGGAGAACGACGACCGGGGGTTCCGGTGCCCCGCCGGTGCGCACATCCGGCGCACCAACCCCCGCGACTCCACCATCATCGGCGACGCACGGATGCACCGCCTCATCCGCCGCGGCACCACCTACGGCCCGCCGCTGCCCGAGGGCGTGCTGGAGGACGACGGCGCCGACCGGGGCCTGGTCGGCGTCTTCATGGGAGCCCATCTGGAACGCCAGTTCGAATTCATCAAGGCTGAATGGGTCAACGACGGCAACTTCATCGGCTATCCCGGCGAGAAGGACCCGGTAGCCGGGCACCACGATGGAACCGGCAGCGTCACCATCCCGGAGAAACCGGTCCGGCGACGCCTGCGGAACCTGCCCAGCTTCGTGGTCACCCGCGGCGGCGAGTACTGCTTCCTGCCGGGCCTGCGTGCCCTGCACTGGCTCGCCGAACTGGAGGACTGAGGGCAATTCCTGCCCCCTGAGGCCCCACCACGGTCTTCGAGAAGAGGTCGAAGTCATGGCAACACAGTTCGTCCCCTACACGCCGGACGTCGAAGACGACGACCCGTACTTCGACCAGAACCTGCACACGGTGATCGAAAAGACCGAGAGCTACATCACCGAGTCAGTTAAGGCCGGTGGCACCGGACGGGCCCTCCGCGACGCCCATGCCAAGGGCTACGGGCTGGTCCGCGGGGAAGTAGAGATCCTGGACGGGCTGCCCCCCGAATACGCCCAAGGAATCTACGCGACTCCGGGAACCCACGATACGCTTATCCGCTTCTCCAACGGCTCGCCTCACGCCGGAGCCGACGCACGGCTGGGCGCCGCCACCGGACTGGCGCTGAAGATCTTCAACATCCCCGGCCCGACCCTGCTGGAAGACGAACCGGACACGGGCACCTTCGACTACGCCAACATCAACGGACCGATCTTCTTCTGCAACACGGTCGAGCACTACCTGTTCATCCAGGAATTGTTCCTGAACGCGCCAGCCTACTTCTCCCAGGGCCGACCCGGCGCACATCGTTTCTTCACCGATTTCGTGACCGGAAAGGGAACGCTGGACCAGGACAACTGGGCGTGGGACGAGTTCCTGGCCTTCCTGCGCCTGTCAAAGACCCCTCCGGCAAACCTGCTGCTGTCGAGCTACTGGACGATGGGCGCGGTCCGGCACGGGGACTACATCGCCAAGGTGCGCATCACCCCCGACCCGCTCTCCGCCGCCGCGGTGGTCCGGCGCGCCATCGACCCGGCCTCCGCGCAGGAGGTCTTCCGACCGGCCCTGCAGGCCGAGCTGCAGGAGCGGCCCTACACCTTCGACATCCAAGTTCAGCTCTGCACCGACCTGGAACGGATGCCGGTGGAGGACACCACCGTGGAGTGGCCCGAGCAGCTCTCGCCGTCCGTCACCGTGGCCAAGCTGCGGTTGCCGCAGCAGGACATCTCCGGCCCGGAAAACCTGGAGAGGATGGACTCACTGTCCTTCACGCCCTGGCGGGTCACCGCCGAGCACGCGCCCCTGGGCAACATCATGCGGGCCCGCAAGGAGGTCTACCGGCGATCCTCCATCGAGCGTCACAAGCTCAACCAGCAGCCGCGCACAGAGCCGCGCAGCGCCGACGAGGTGCTTGGCGCCTGACCCGGCCCGCCACCGCGACAATGCGTCAGCCAAGGCGGCCGGCCCTCACGGCCCGCTGCCGTCACCGGCCTGGCACGCGTCAAGGAGAAGGCCAGTCAGGGCTTGCCGGGAAACAAGCTGTCGCTTCCGGGATCGCGCCTCGTTGTTGTGGTACGGGGATTCCGGCGGGGCCCGATCCGATGCTGACGGCGAAGTTCCGGGCGTTGTTCCCGCACTTGGACGAGCGCCAGCGTCGGCTGGCCATAGGGGCAGAGGTACGGTCGCTGGGACCTGCTCGTGATCCCGCCCGAGACCGAGCCCGCCGCCGCGGTCCGTCTCGTGGCCGCGGCGGCGATCCCCGGAAGCGTTCTCACCGCCGACATGCTGATGGCCAACGAAACCGCTATCAGCAGCGGCATACGGGACGCCCGAAACCGCGAGGACACCTGGGATACCGAAGGCGGAGCATGCATGTCGTCCTTCGGGCACCCCATCGGGCGACAGGCCCTCCCCGCACCCGGGAACACACGGCAGTGAGAAGCAAGGCGACCCTCATCCTCATCGCGGCGGTGATCGTCACGACCGCCGTCGGAATGCACCTGATACACCTTCTCAACGCACAGCACGACGCCCGCATCGCCGCCTGTCACTTCAGCGACGCCCTGTCCGGTGTCCCTCCCCTCGTAGCGTGGAGTCCGTGATTGCAGGGGAAGTTGGGATTCATGGGGTCCAAGCAACGGACGTACACGCCTGAGTTTCGTGAGGGTGCTGTACGTATCGTGATCGAGACGGGCAGGTCGGTCCCGGAGGTCGCCGAGGAGCTCGGCGTGCACTCCGGCACGCTGCACAGCTGGGTGTCGCGGTGGCGGCGCAACGGGTCGGCGTCGTCCGACCGGCCGGGCGAGCCGGTACCGGGTGAACGAGAAGAACAAGCGGATACGCGAGCTGGAGATGGAGCGTGATGTCCTCAAGCGATGCATGGTCCTCTGGGTAAAGTGACCGAGACGGAACCGGCCGCCCTGGCCGCGTTCATCGGTAACCAGAGGACCGAACACCATGTGCCACACCGTCTGACCTGTCGAGTTCTGGAAAGTGTCGGAGTCCTGGTTCTACAAGTGGCGCAACAAGCCCATCACGGCCCGCGAGATCCGGCACGGACAGCTGGCCGAGGTGATCCGGCAGATCTTCGAGGGCTCCGGCGGTACCTACGGCTCGCCGAAGATCTGGCTCCTCCTGGTCCGAGAGAGCTGGTGCGTCTCGGTGAACACCGACGCCCGCCTGATGGCCGAACTCGGCCTGGCCGGACGGAAGATCCGCCGACGGCGCGGGCTGACCAGGCCCGGCAAGCGGCCCGCGGCCCCGGACTTCGTCCGCCGTGACTTCACCGCCGATGCTCCGGACCAGGTGTGGTGCGGCGACATGACCGAGATCCCCACCGGTGACGGCAAGCTCTACCTGGCCACCGTCATCGACCTGTTCTCGCGTCGGCTGCTCGGCTACGCGATGGGCGCACGTCATGACACCGAACTGGTCGTGGCGTCCTTGAACATGGCCGCGGCCACCCGAGATGGTGACGTGAAGGGCGTGATTTTTCACAGCGACCGCGGCAGCGAGTACGCGTCCCGGCGCTTTCGCCGGGCCTGTCGCCGCTTGGGCGTGACGCAGTCCATGGGCCGCGTCGGGTCGTGTTTCGACAATGCCGTCAGCGAGGCGTTCAACAGCGTGCTCAAGGTCGAGTACGTCCACCGCCACACGTTCGCCACCCGCACCGAGACCCGGCTGCGGATCGCGACCTGGATCACCGGCTTCTACAACACACACCGACTACACAGCGTGTGTGGG
This sequence comes from Streptomyces sp. NPDC087845, assembly GCF_044742755.1. NCBI lineage: Bacteria > Bacillati > Actinomycetota > Actinomycetes > Kitasatosporales > Streptomycetaceae > Streptomyces > Streptomyces sp. NPDC087845. Next base: position 34,633 of record NZ_JBIUVC010000016.1, on the reverse strand, counting down.
TATCGGAGTCCGATCGACTACTACCACGATCACCGGGCCAACCCCGCCTTGGAGCTGGCCGCTTAGAAGATCTCCACGGTTCGAGGGGATTGACAGCGAGGTAACTCCCGGAAGGGAATCGAAACGACATTCACAGAAGGTGGCACAACCGTACGTGTCACCTGGACTTCGAAGGCGAGGCGGATCACTGAGAGTGGTCGCGTCACAGAAGTTGAGCCAGAACCACTGATACTCGCCACCTCGACGGGGCCTGACCTGCCCGGCAAGTCGCCTGACACTCCATCAGAACGAGCGTCAAATGAGCGTCCCGAGCGTTATCTCAGCGTCAAGGTATCGCCCGTAACGCCTACGCCGCACATAATGCGCACGCACGAAACCGCAGGTCAGGCGCCCTTTGTGACCGGTTCAAGGATCGCCACGCACTCCACCTGATGCGTCATCGAAATCACGTCGTCGGAAGCAACGTCCAGAGAACCAGCAGGTCAGGCGTGGTCTTGCGCTCCCAAGGAGCGGCTTCCACCGTCGAAGCGTGCCGCACCGGGGCAGGGTGCGCTCCCAGTCGGCGCCGGGGTGCCAGGAGCCCGCGGCGTCGCCCCGTGGGACATCCTTGTGGTCGGCTGCCGCGCCCGGGGGTCGCCGGCCGGCAGTTTCCGGCCGACGTCAGGCGATCTGCGGTGTGAGGGAGTGGAAGGGCTGTCCGTCGAGCGTCCAGTGCGGGTCGGGCGTGATGCCCAGGGCTACGTAGACGTGGGCGGCGACATCGGCGTGGCGGAGGCTGTCCGGTGCGGTGGAGGGGGTGATGCCGGGGCTGTTCGCGGCGATCCAGGCGGTGCGCTCCAGTGTGCTGCGCCCGCCGTGGCCGCCTTCGTCGCGGTGGCCGTGGTCGGTCACCGCGATGACGGTCCACTCCTCGGAACGGGCGTCGGGACGTTCGCGAACGGCGGTAAGGAGCTGTCCGAGTCGTCGGTCGGCGGTCTCGATCGCGCTCCGGTACTCGGGGCCGCAACCGAGGTAGTGGGCGGTCTCGTCGACGGCGCCGAGGTAGACGAAGGAGGCGTCCAGGTCTTCGCCGGAGCTGAGAACCCTTACGGCTTCGTCGGTCACGCTCTGGTCGCACTCCTCCCATGCCTGCGGAGTGTCCTCGCGCGGGGCGATGTAGGCGAGCCTGCTCGGGGCCGCGAAGACCGGGCCTCCCTGCCTCGCCAGGAACAGGGGTTCCCAACCGCCGACCGCGAAGGTCCGCTTCCCGTGCTCGGCGGCCAGCCGGGTGGTGAAGTCGGGGAACACCCCGAGCCGGTTTCCGGTGAAGTTGTTGCCCCAGACTCCGTGCTTGGCCGCGCCGACACCGGTGACGATCGTGGTCCAGCAGGGGCCCGACATGGTCGGTGTGTCGTCGTCGATGTGGACGGGCGCGAGGAAGCCGGCATTCGCGAGTTCGTCGAGGTTGGGGGTGTCCAGCAGGGGCAACTGATCGAGGCGGACGCCGTCGATGCCGACGACCAGGACGCGGGGTGTGGGCATGTTCTCGGTTCCTTCGTGAGTCGGGTGCAGAAGGCGGCGGGGGGTCAGACGGTCCGGCGCAGCCGGATCAGGCGGCTGGCGTAGTCGCCGGCGGGCAGCCGCAGGTCGATGCCCCGCCGGGTCAGGACGGCGCCGCTGTAGGCGATGCCCTCGTCGATGTCGAGGTAGCGGGCCGCGGGGTCCAGGGCCGGCAGGGCGAGCCCGGGAGGCTGGTGGCCGAAGCGGGTTGCGGGGCGCCAGGCAAGGACGGCGTGTTCGGTGTCGTCCTGGGACGCGTAGTGCACGGCTGTCACTCCGTCGAGGCCGTGGAGGCGGTGCCGGCGGCCGTGCTGGACCAGGGGGCGGATCTGCTTGTAGCGGATGACGAGTGCGGTGGCCTCGTCGAGCTCCTCCTCGGACCAGGCGGTGAGGTCTGCGCCGAGGCCGAGCGCTCCGGCCATGGCGACGTGGAAGCGGAACCGGAGAGGGGTGGTGCGGCCGGTCGTGACGTTGGGGCTGTCGGTCACCCAGGCAGCCATGGCCTGGGCGGGGAAGAGCTGGCTGAAGCCGTGCTGGATGCCGATCCGGTCGACGGGATCGGTGTTGTCGGAAGTCCAGGCCTGGTCGGTGCGGGCGAGGATGCCGAGGTCGATCCGTCCACCGCCGCCCGCGCAGGCCTCGATGCGGAGGCCGGGGTGGTCGGCGCGGAGGCGGTCCATGATCCGGTAGACGGCACGGGTGTGATCGATCCACAGCCGGTCGGGGTCCGGGTGGCCGGCCCATCCGGCTTCGGTGACGACCCGGTTGACGTCCCACTTGAACCAGTCGACGTCGTGGTCGCGCACCAGCTGGTCCAGGGTCCGGTGGGCCCAGTCCTCGACGTCGGGGCGGGCGAAGTTCAGCATGAGCTGGTTGCGCAGCTCGGTGGCGTCCCGAGTCTCCGCGTGGATGACCCAGTCGGGATGGGCACGGTAGAGGTCGCTGTCTCGGTTGACCATTTCCGGCTCCACCCACAGTCCGAAGGCCATGCCCAGGCGGTGCACCTCGTCGGCCAGTGGGCGCAGCCCGTCGGGGAACGCCTCGGGCCGGGGTGTCCAGTCGCCGAGGCCCGCCCGGTCGCCGGTACGGCCGCCGAACCATCCGTCGTCGAGGACAAAGAGTTCGGCGCCCAGACGCGCGGCCAGCCGGGCCAGGTGCAGCTGGCCCGGTTGGTCGACGTCGAAGCCGGTGGCTTCCCACGAGTTGTAGACGACGGGCCGGTCCTGATCGGGGGCGGGCAGGACGTTGGTGCGGATGTGGGTGTGCCAGGCGCGGCTGGCGGCGCCGAAGCCGCCCAGGGTGTAGAGGCCGGCGAAGACGGGGGTGCGCAGGCTCTGGCCGGGCTGAATGGTCCAGCTGAGTCCTTCGTGGCCGAAGCCGCCGGTCCAGGTGGTCCGGCCGACCGGGTCGCGGTGCACGGTGATGCGCCAGCTTCCGCTCCAGGCCAGGGCGGTGCTCCAGACCTCGCCGTGTTCCTCGTCGGCGGTGCCGTCGTCGAGGGCGAGCCAGGGGCTGGCTTGGTGGCTGGTGACGCCGCGGCGGCTGGTGAGCACGGTCTCGGCGACCGGGAGACGGTCGCGGTGCAGCTGGAACTCGCTGTTCCAGCCGCCCACGAGGTGGCTGAGCCGGTAGTCGGGCAGTGCCGGTACCGTCCAGGAGGCCGAGTCCAGCCGGTCGACGTTGATCGGGCCCGAGTCGTCGGCTCCGGTGTGGGTGAGTTCCGCCCAGCGCTCGATGACGTCACTGCCGGGGCGGACGCGGTAGCACAGTTCTGCGGCCAACGGGTAGCGGCGGTCGGCCAGATGGAGGCGAAGTTCCCCGTCCCGGACCGTGTGCCCGGTGAAGGACCACTGGGCACCGCGGGTACCGTCGGCGAACCGCGCTTGGACGCCGGCCGGCCCGAACCGCGCACCGGTCTGCGGGGCCAATTCGTCCGGGGTGGGGTCTGCCTCGAAGCTGCTCGCGGCAGGTGAGGTGGCCGCGGGCAGTCCACCGAGGGCGTCGGTGTCGAGCGATTCCCCCCAGTGCAGATGCCGGGGGCTGCCGTCTGCGCCGACGCGCACGGCGTAGACGCTGTTCGGGGTCCGCAGGACCGCCAGCCCGCGGGCGGGGTCGAAGGAAACGGATGAGGGCGTGGGAGGCACAGGAGGTCCCGAGGGGTGTCGAGCGTCGGTGAGAACCGGGCGGCCGGCCATGGGGAACAACGGTGTATGCGCCCGGAGTTGGGCCAGAGCGTAGGACTGCCCGAACAAGAAAATCAATACTGGACGAAGTTATTTATTTGCCGGTAGGTTGCCGCCGTGTTTCCAAACCACTCGCAGCCACTGGTCACCGCACCGGCCGAAACCGCCATCCTCGCCCTGCTGTTGGCCGAGAGCCCGCTCAGCCGGGTGGAGCTGGCCCGTCGGACGGGCCTGTCATCGACCGCTGTGACCAAGGCCGCGCGACCACTCATCGACGACGGCTACCTGCACGAGCTCCCCCCGGAGCGCACCGCTCCAGGGGCCGGACGTCCCGTGAACCCGCTGGCCGTCACTCCCGACCGGGAGTTCGTCGTCGGGGTGAAGATCAGTGCCGACACCCTCTTCGGCGCGGTCTGCGACCTGCGGGCCCAAATGCGCACCACCGCCAGCCGGCCGTTGGGCGACCGCGACCCGGCCGCCGTGTGCGGGCTACTGGCCGACCTCGTCGCCGAACTTCTCGACGTGAACCCCGAGTACCGGGCCCGCACCCGGCACCTGGGCATCGCGGTCTCCGGCGACGTGGACCGCACCTGCGGGCGTGTCCGCTACTCCGTGCTCCCCAGCTGGCGCGACGTGCCGCTGGCCGACACCCTCGCCGCGGCGACCGGCCTGACCGTCACCGTGGAGAACGACGTCAAGGCCATCACCACTGCCGAGCACTGGTTCGGCGAGGGCATCGGCACCGAGTACTTCGCGCTGGTCACCATCGGAGCCGGGATCGGTTCCGGGATCGTCATCAACGGTGAGCTGGTCGCCGGCGCGTACGGCGTCGCCGGAGAGATGGGGCACATCAGCATCGACCCGGCCGGGCCACGGTGCCACTGCGGCCAGGTCGGCTGCGTCGAGGCCATCGCCTCCAGCGACGCCGTCCTCGCCGCCATCCGCTGCGCCACCGACACCCCGGACCTGGACTTCGACGGCGCCGTTCAGCTCGCCCATGGTGGAGACCCCGCCGCGCAGGGCGCTTTCGCGAAGGCGGGCCACGCCATAGGCGTCGGCATAGCCACGCTGGTGAACCTCGTAGGTCCCGAGCGCGTCGTCGTCACCGGCGAGGGGCTCGACACCTACGACCTCTTCGGAATGCACATCAGGGACGCCTACGCCGAGCACTGCTTCAAAGCAGCGGCGAAATGCCCGCTGACCCTGCGTCCGCTCCCCTGGGAGGAGTGGGCCCGCGGCGCCGCCGTCGTCGGCATCCAGGCCCTCTTCCCCTGAGCGGGCGTCACCACCCCGATCACCGGCCCAAGCTTCCGGTGCAACCGATGTCCATCACCGTCTGCCAACTGTGAATGCCGGACACCGGCTGCACCGGACAACAACACGTACACCCAACCCTCTCAACCTGAAGGACGCGAAGTGAGCGCACGGAATGCCCAGCTTAGCCGCAGAGGATTCCTCAGCGGATCCATTCTGTTCGTCGCCGGAGCGGCGGTCGGCTGCAGTACCGACCCGGCCGGCGGGTCCTCCTCCGGGGCGAAGACCACCCTGAACGTCTGGTCCCACGCCTACGGCGAGGCCGGCACCCAGCAGGCCCTCACCCGTTATGCCGCTGCGTTCACCAAGGCCAACCCGGACATCGCGGTCAAGGTCACCTGGACCCCGGGCGACTACACCAGCAAGCTCAACGCGACCCTGCTCACCGACTCCGCCCCGGACGTCTTCGAGATAGGCGACTTCAGCGAGAGCCTCGCCCGGCGCGGCCAGATAGCCGAGCTGGACGACATCTACGGCAGCGCCAAGTCCGACTTCAACCCGGGCGCCCGCGAGATGGTGACCGTCGACGGCAAGCTCTACGGCGTCAAGACGCTCGACGACGTCATGATGCTCTACTTCCGCAAGAGCGTGCTGTCCAAGGCCGGCATCACCCCGCCCGACAGCTTCGACGCGCTCGTCGCCGCGGCCAAGGCCCTGACCTCCAAGAAGACCAAGGGTCTGTTCGTCGGCCAGGACGGCCTGGGCGACAGCGCCATCCTGGCCGTTTTCTCCAACGGCGGCGACCTCGTCACCGACGACGGCAAGGCGGCCTTCGGCTCCCCACAGGCCGCCGAGGCCGTGGCCGGGCTCAAGCGCCTGCACGACGACCGGTCCCTGCTGCTCGGTTTCACCACCGACTGGTGGGATCCCGCCGCCCTCACCCAGAACGTCGTCCCGATGCAGTGGGGCGGCCTCTGGTCGATGCCCGCCATCAAGACCGCGCTCGGCGACGACTTCGGCATCCTGCCCTGGCCCGCCTTCAAGGCCGGCGGCAAGCCTGTGGTGCGCGTCGGTGGCTGGAGCACCTGCGTCAACGCCAAGGGCAAGAATGTGGACGCGGCCAAGAAGTTCGTCCAGTGGCTCTGGATCCAGCAGACCGACCTCCAGAAGGACTGGTCGCAGAGCTACGGCCTCCACATCCCGCCCCGCACGTCCGTCGCCGCCTCCGCCGACAAGCTCACCCAGGGGCCCGCCAAGGAGACCGTCGAGCTGGCCGCCACGTACGGCAGGAACAACCCCAGCACCTGGAACAGCGCCGTGAGCTCCCTGTTCACCGCGGCTGCGGCGAAGGTCGTCAGCGGGCAGGGCGATGCGGCCCGGCTCCTGGCCGACGCGGCCAAGAAGGCCCAGGGCGAGATCGACAAGCAGCGCGCATGATGAAGTCCGCACCTCCGCCCACGCTTCACCACGAGCGTGTCGGGTGCCCCGCGGCCGAGCCGCGGGGCACCGCCCCCATCCGCCGTTCCCGCCCGGACCGGCGTGCCTGGGGAGCGTTCGCGCTGCTCGCCGGGCCCCTGCTGATCGGCCTGGGCGTCTTCAAGTACGTCGCCATCGGCTGGAGCTTTCTGCTCAGCCTCAGTGAGGCCCGCGGCACCATCGCCCTGGGTCACTGGGTCGGCCTGGACAACTACCAGGCGCTGCTCTCCGATGCGGTGTTCCGCAAGTCGCTCGTCCAGATCCTGCTGTTCACGGTGTTCATCGTGCCGGTGACGTTCGCCGCCTCGCTGGGACTGGCGCTGCTGGTGCACCGGATCCGGCGCGGCCGGGCCGTGCTGCGCACCGCCTTCCTGATCCCGGCCGCCGTCTCCTACGTCGCAGCCTCCCTGCTGTGGAAGATGTGCCTGTTCAACGGGCTGCCGGGCGGCATCGCCAACATGATCGGCGGATGGTTCGGCATGGATGCCGTCCCGTGGCTGCAGACCACCTCGCCGCCGCTGTACTGGGTCGTCCTCGTCACCCTCCGCCTCTGGCTCCAGGTCGGCTTCTACATGGTGCTCTTCCTGGCCGGGCTCCAGGGCATCCCCAAGGAGATGTACGAGGCCGCCGCCCTCGACGGCGCCACCGGCCTGCGCCTGTTGCGCAGGATCACCCTGCCGATGCTGCGCAACACCTCGGTGGCCGTCCTGATGCTGCAGTTCATCGCCGCCTTCCAGGCCTTCGACGAGTTCTACAACCTGTTCAACAGCGGTCTGTCCGGGGCATTCGCGGCCCCGATCCGAACCCCTCTCGGCTATCTCTACGACACCGCGATGGGCTCCCAGAACTACGGCCTCGGGTCGGCCGGAGCCTTCGTGCTCACCGCCCTCATCGTCGTTGTGACCCTGCTCCAGGGCCGGCTCACCGGCTTCGGCAAGGGCGAGGAGTGAGCAACATGCCAACCACCCGACAACTGCCGCAGGTACTGCGCCGGTCCGTGCGCGGCGTGCTGGCCGGCCTGCTGACGGCAGTGTTCCTGACGCCCTTCTATCTGATGCTGCGCAACGCGCTGATGGACACACAGGACCTGACGTCACCGCACTGGACCTGGTGGCCGTCGACCATGCACTGGGAGAACTTCACCTCGCTCTTCAGCGACCCCACCCTGCACATGGGCCAGGCCCTCGGAAACTCGTTGCTGATCGCCGCGATCACCGCCCCGGTGTCGACACTCCTCGCCTCGGCCGCCGGGTACGCCCTCGCGCGGATCCCGATACCCGGCCGCGGCGTCATGCTCGCCCTGGTGGTGGCCACGCTGATGATCCCCGGCTCGGTGACGTTCGTCCCCACCTTCGTCGTCGTAGGCTCCATGGGCGGGGTCAATACTCTGTGGGGAATCATCGCCCCCGGGCTGTTCAACCCCTTCGCGGTCCTGCTCTTCCGCAACTTCTACCTCCAGTTCCCCAGCGAGATCGAGGAGGCCGGACGCCTGGACGGGCTCGGCTGGCTCGGCCTCTACCGCCGGATCGCGTTGCCGTCGTCCGGAGCGATGCTCGCCTCGCTCGGCGCGCTCGCCTTCATCGACAGTTGGAACGCCTTCCTGTGGCCGCTGGTCATCGGTCAGGACCCGTCCGCGTGGACGGCCCAGATCGCCCTGTCGACGTTCCTCACCTCACAGACCATCAACCTGCCCGGACTGTTCGCCGGCGCCGTCGTGACCATCGCACCACTGGTGGCCATGTTCCTGGTCGCCCAGCGCTACATCGTCGAAGGCATCGCCACCAGCGGACTCAAGGGCTGAGCCGCTCCTGACTCCGGACCGCCGGTCCGGGCCGCACCACCTGAAGATCCAACCCCCACACCCACCCCCACCCCACCCTTGGAGGGGACCATTATGAGATCCGACAGGTCGGCACCCGCCGTCAGGAAATTCTTCTCCCGAATCCTGCCTGTCACGGCAGCCGCGGTCACCCTCGTTCTCGCGGGAACCTCCGGCTCCGTCGCAGCGGCCCCCAGCACCACCACCGTCACCACCACTCCGATGACCGGGCCTCAGTTGGCAGCCTCCTGGACGGGACCGCTGAGTACCCGCGGGCGGTACATCGTCGACGCCGGCGGCAACCGCTTCAAACTGAAGGCCGGCAACTGGGCCGGCGCCCAGGGCACCTGGGAAGGCAGTGGCGACGTCAACGACCCCGCGAACCACCAGGCGGACCAGATGTCGCACAACATCCCGTTGGGCCTGGACCGCGCGCCGATCACGCAGATCATGGCCGACTTCCACGAGCTCGGGCTGAACAGCATCCGCCTGCCGTTCGCCAACGCGATGATGCGCGACACCGCGGTCGTACCGGACTCCGCGGTCGCGGCCAACCCGCAGCTGAAGGGCAAGACCCCACTGCAGGTGTACGACGCGGTGGTCGCGGCCCTGACCGCCGACGGGTTCGCGGTCATCCTCAACAACCACACCACCTCCTACCGCTTCTGCTGCGGCCTGGACGGCAATGAGCGCTGGAACAGCGGCCAGTCCGCCGAGCAATGGCAGCAGGACTGGCTCTTCCTGGTCAACCGCTACAAGGCGAACAAGCGTGTCGTCGGCGCCGACCTGCGCAACGAGATCCGCCGCGACACCTGGGACGACCCCAACTGGGGCTGGGGTGACGACCACGACACGTACGCGGCCTTCGAGCAGGCGGGCACCCGCATCCTGCAAGCCGACCCCGACATGCTGATCGTCATGGAGGGCATCAACTGGTACGGCATCCCGCTGGACGGGCTGAACTACGGCAGGCCGATGCTGACGCCGGTCCGTGAACTCTCCAACACCCTGATCACCTCGGGGAAGCTGGTCTACGCCGCGCACTTCTACGGCTACACCGGGCCGAACTACACGGGTGCCGACAGCGGACCGGGCCACACCAACGACTGGCCGTACGAGAACTTCCCGCTCGACAAGCTGAAGCAACTGGTACACGACGAGGCCCTGTTCGTCACCCAGTCCGGCCAGCACTTCACTGCCCCCGTCTGGATCAGCGAGTTCGGTGCCGCCGGCCGAGGATCGGACGACACCAAGGAGAAGACCTGGTTCACCAACTTCACCGACATCCTGGTCGAGAACGACACCGACTTCGCCATCTGGCCGCTGGTCGGGTGGACCGGCGCCAACGGCGCGCCGCAGGACAACTGGGCCCTGATCTCCTACGACGCCGCCGGCAAACGGCAGAGCCTCAGCGACCCCGGTGACTGGCGGTCCGCCGACTGGAACAAGCTGATCAACGCCTCTGGCGTCACCGGTCCGGTCGCGCAGGTCGACCACTGGAACATGCTCGACCTCGACTTCCGGGACCACAACGTCTCCTCCCGCATGCTCGCCCAGGGCGACTGGAGCCCCGGCTACCGCAAGGGCAACTGCCCCGACAGCCAGCGCCTGACCGGCCTCGGCCGCAGCGACAAGCGCGGCCTGTGCACCGACGCGAACCAGCCCGCCAAGGGAGCCGGTGACTGGGTGGCCGTCCATGACGAGCGCTACGTCACCCACGGCGACTGGGCCTCGGGCTACAACAAACTCCAGTGCCCCGACAACACCTTCGCCGTCGGCTACAGCGTCAACGGCAACTCCATGGCCGGCCTGCTCTGCGCGCCGTCCGCCGCGCCTCTGCCGCTGAACGGCCGCAACGTCTGGTTCGACCAGGGCAACAACCGCCCGGCCACCGGCGGCTCGGTCGAAAGCGACTGGGCTCCCGGCTACTACAAGGGTCAGTGCGCCGACAACGAATACGTCGCCGGCGTCGCCTTCACCTGGAAGTGGAACCACGGCGGAGTCCCCGACGCACTGCTCTGCCGTCCGCTGAGCTGACCCACCCCCATCAGTCCCATCGGTTTTATCAGTTCCATCATCGAGGAGACCACGGCCATGCCACGACTCGAGGTTGCCGCAGACGGCTTCCGTCTCGACGACCGACCGCTGCGGATCATCTCCGGCGGGCTGCACTACTTCCGGATCCATCCGGAACAGTGGGCCGATCGGCTTCGCAAGGCGCGCCTGATGGGACTGAACACGATCGAGACCTACGTCCCATGGAACCTCCACTCGCCCCATCCGGGTGAGTTCCGGCTGGACGCAGGTCTCGATCTTCCCCGATTCCTCGATCAGGCCGCCGCCGAAGACCTGCACGTGCTGCTCCGCCCCGGCCCGTACATCTGCGCCGAGTGGGAGGGCGGCGGCCTGCCCTCCTGGCTGCTCGCCGACGAGGACATCGAACTGCGCAGTCGCGACCCCCGCTACCTGAAGGCGGTGGACGACTACCTCGGCGCCCTGCTGCCGCCCGTCCTTCCTTACCTCTCCACGCGTGGCGGACCGATCCTCGCCGTGCAACTGGAGAACGAATACGGCGCGTACGGCGACGACTCCGGCTACCTGGAGAGTCTTGCGGAGCTGCTGCACCGGCACGGAATCGACGTGCCGCTGTTCACGTGCGACCAGCCCTCCGACCTGGAGCGCGGCGGCCTCGACGGCGTTCTGCGCACTGTCAATCTCGGCAGCAGGGTGGACGCCGGGCTCGCCGAACTGCGCACGCATCAGCCGTCCGGGCCGCTGATGTGCAGCGAGTTCTGGATCGGCTGGTTCGACCGCTGGGGCGGCACGCACGTCACCCGCAGCGCGGCCGACGCCTCGGCGGACCTCGACCGGCTGCTCGCGGCCGGTGCCTCGGTCAACATCTACATGTTCCACGGCGGTACCAACTTCGGTTTCACCAACGGCGCCAACGACAAGGGCACGTACCGCAGCAGCGTCACGTCGTACGACTACGACGCGCCTCTGGACGAAGCCGGCGATCCCGCCCCCAAATACGCCGCCTTCCGCGAGGTCATCGCCCGATACGCGCCCGTCCCCGAGGAGCCGGTACCCGCTCCCGCGCCCAAGCTTGCCCCGGCCGTCGCCGAACTCACCGCATGTGCAAGCCTCCTGGACCAGCGCGAGCGGCTCGGCAGCGCGGTGTACGCCGACCGCCCGCAGATCATGGAGCAGCTCGGCCAGTCCTTCGGATTCATCCTGTACGAGACGGCGCTCCCGGCGGCCGGGCCGGCCGTCCTCCGCATCGCCGAGGTGCACGATCGCGCCCAGGTCTTCATCGACGGCCAGCCGGTCGGCGTCCTGGAACGCGAGAGCCATGAGCACACCCTCGCCTTCCACACCCCCCGGCGCGGCGCGCAGTTGACCGTGCTGGTGGAGAACCGGGGCAGGGTCAACTACGGGCAGGGCATGCACGACCGCAAGGGGCTGCTCGGCGAGGTCACCGTCAACGCGCCGGCCCCGGAAGGCTGGTACAGCAGGCCGCTGCCTCTCGACGATCTGGCCCGGCTGTCCTTCACCACGTTCGATCCCGCCTCGCCCCCGGTCGGCCCCACGTTCCACCGTGGGCACCTGGACATCGAGCAGCCGGCCGACGGCTACATCGCCCTGGACGGCTGGACCAAGGGCAACGTCTGGATCAACGGCTTCGCACTCGGCCGGTACTGGTCCCGAGGACCGCAGACCACTCTCTACGTCCCCGCACCGATCCTGAATGCCGGCCGGAACGAGATCACGGTCCTCGAACTGCACAGCTCCACCACCCGCACGGTGGAACTGCGGGACACTCCAGATCTGGGCCCCCTCGAGGACTGACGTCCGCGACACCGGTCGGTACGCCTCAGCCGGTGGACCGACCGGCCACGCCGAACCGACGACAGAGGAATCCATGCACAGCAAGCGACGTCTCACCGAGCAGCGGCTCGACCGGGTGCTGAACCAGCGCATCCGGCCCGCGGTCCACACCCGTCCCGTCCCGGTCGAGATCGCGATCTGGAACGTGCCGGGTGAACCGGTCCCCGTGTCCGACGGCCTGGCCGCACCGTACGAACTAGTGGCGCTCGGACACCGGTGGGGGCCGCCCTGGTCCACGAGCTGGTTCAGGATCAGCGGCAGGGTTCCGGAGGGGTGGGCCGGCCTGCGGGTCGAGGCGGTCATCGACCTCGGCTTCGACGTCACCGGCGCGGGCTTCTCCGCCGAGGGCCTGGTCTACCGGGCGGACGGCAGCGTGGTGAAAGCCCTCAACCCCCGCAACGCCTATATTCCGGTCGCCGATCCGGCGGTCGGCGGCGAGGATTTCACCTACTACGTCGAGGCCGCCGCCAACCCCAACCTGGTCGATGACCACATCCCGTCCCGAACCGGCGACCGGCCCTCCTGGATGACGGGGGCCGGCTCCGAGAGCGCACCCTTGTACCAGCTGCTCCGGCTGGAGTTGGCGGTCTTCGACGCGCAGGTGTGGGAACTCGTCCACGACCTGGACGTCCTCGGGGGGCTCATGCGCGAACTGCCCGAGGCAGACCCGCGCCGCTGGCAGCTCCTGCACACCATCGAGCGGGCCCTCGACGCAGTCGACCTGCAGGACATCGCCGGCAGCGCCGCCGCCGCCCGCGAGGTGCTGCGCCCCGCATTCGCCGCCCCCGCGGCCGGCGGCGCCCACCGCATGTCCGCCGTCGGGCACGCCCACATCGACACCGCCTGGCTGTGGCCGCTGCGCGAGACCGTCCGCAAGGTCGCCAGGACGCTCTCCAACGTCACCCATCTCATGGACGACCACCCGGGCTTCCTCTTCGCCATGTCCCAGGCCCAGCAGCTGGCCTGGCTCAAGGAGCACCGCCCCGAGGTCTACGGCCGGGTCCAGGAGAAGGCGAAGAAGGGGCAGTTCCTCCCCGTCGGCAGCCTGTGGGTGGAACCCGACACCAACATCACCGGCGGCGAGGCCCTCGCCCGGCAGCTGATCCATGGAAAGCGCTTCTACCTCGACGAGTTCGGCGTCGAGACCGAGGAGATGTGGCTGCCCGACACCTTCGGCTACAACGCGGCCATGCCGCAGCTGATGAAGCTGGCCGGGGTCCGGTGGTTCCTCACCCAGAAGATCTCCTGGAACACCACCAACAAGTTCCCGCACCACACCTTCTGGTGGGAGGGCATCGACGGCACCAGGATCTTCAGCCACTTCCCGCCGGTCGACACCTACAACGCCGAGATCACCGGCGCCGAGCTCGCCCACGCTGTCGGCAACTTCCAGGACAAGGAGGCAGCCAACAGCTCGCTGCTCCCGTTCGGCTACGGAGACGGCGGCGGCGGCCCCACCCGGGAGATGCTGGCCCGGGCCGAGCGTCTCGTCGACCTGGAGGGCTCGGCCAGGGTTGTCATCGAGAGCCCCGCGGACTTCTTCGAGCGGGCACATGCCGAATACCCCGACGCGCCGGTATGGCAGGGCGAGCTGTACCTGGAGTTCCACCGCGGAACGCTGACCAGCCAGCTGAGGACCAAGCAGGGCAACCGGCGCAGTGAGCACCTGCTGCGAGAGGCGGAGCTGTGGTCGGCGACCGCCGCCGTGCGCGCCGGATTCGCGTACCCGTACCAGGCCCTGGACCGGCTGTGGAAGACAGTCCTTCTGCACCAGTTCCACGACATCCTGCCCGGCTCCTCCATCGCCTGGGTGCACCGGGAGGCGGAGCAGACCTACGCCGCCGTCACCGCCGAGCTGTGCGCGATCACGGACGCCGTCCAGCGCGCCCTGGCCGGTGAAGGCAACCTGCCCGTGGTCTTCAACGCCGCTCCGTTCGCCCGCGACGGTGTCCCGGCCCTCGGCGCCACGCTGCGGACCCGGCCGCCGGGCAGACCCGTCGCCCCGGTCCCCTGCGGGGACGGTTTCGTGCTGGACAACGGCCTGGTCCGCGTCCGGATCGATGCCCAGGGCCTGGTGACCTCGGCGTACGACATCGCGGCCGAACGCGAAGCGCTGGCTCCCGGCGCCGCCAACCTCCTCCAGCTGCACCAGGACTTCCCCAACGAGTACGACGCCTGGGACATCGACGCTTTCTACCGCAACACCGTTCACAACCTCCTCGACGCCGACTCGGTCGGGGCGGAGGAAGGCGGTGTCCGGATCGTGCGGACCTTCGGTGACTCCCGCATCGAACAGCTCGTCTCCCTGTCCGAAGACTCCCGACGTCTGGACATCGACACCGAGATCGACTGGCACGAGAAGGAGAAGCTCCTCAAGGCCTCCTTCCCGATCGACGTACGCGCCGACCACTCCAGTGCGGAGATCCCCTTCGGACACGTCCGGCGCCCCACCCACACCAACACCAGCTGGGACGCCGCCAAGTTCGAGATCTGCGCCCACCGCTTCCTGCACCTCGGCGAACGGGGGTGGGGCGCGGCCGTGGTCAACGACTCGACCTACGGGCACGAGGTCACCCGAGACGTCCGCGCCGACGGCGGCACCACCACCACCGTCCGGCTCACCCTGCTCCGCGCTCCCCGCTTCCCCGACCCGGATGCCGACCAGGGCCACCACCGCCTGCGCTACGGGTTCGTCATCGGCGCCGACATCGCCGACGCCGTCCGCGAGGGCTACGCACTCAACCAGGCGGAGCGCAGCCTCCCCGGCTCGGCCGAGGTCCAACCACTCGTCACCACGGACAACGAGGCCGTCGTCGTCGAGACGGTCAAACTTGCCGACGATCGTTCCGGCGACATCGTCGTACGCCTCTACGAGGCCCACGGCGGACGCGCCCGAACCGTCCTGACCGCCGGCTTCCCGCTGGCGTCAGCGGCCGAGACCGATCTGCTGGAACGCGAACTCGACCCGTGCGAGAACGTGGACGTCGTACAAGTGGACGGCCGAGGGATGCACTTGGCACTCCGCCCGTTCCAGATCCTCACTCTCCGGCTGAGACCCCGGACGGGTGACTGACCGACGCCCTCCGGGAGGGACCGCCTTCCCCGTCCGCAACGTGCTGGTGGGATCTCCCCCACGGGAGTGCCGCGGTATCCGGAGACCGGGCAATCCTGTCAAAGAGCCGTCGGAGCAAGTTTCCTGGCAGGCCATCCGTCCGTACCCGCCCTCGGTCCGGACCGCACCGGGGCGCTGCCCTCACTTCCGGTCGAGTCGTCGCGGGGCTCCGAGCAGCCGTGATCCTTGAGCCACTCCATCGGCTCCACGATGCCGGCGACAGACCCCCCGGGGCCACCGACCTTACAAGCGATCAGCCGCCCCACGACCAAAAAGGTAGGACCACCGTGCCTGCACTCCCCGCCGCCGTCCTGTTCGACATGGACGGCACGCTGGTCGACACCGAGCATCTCTGGCTCCAGGTCACCGCCGAACTCGCCGCCGGCCTCGGCCACACCCTCACCGAGGAGGACCTGCCCGAGGTACTCGGCCGCGCCATCGACCACACCGCCGCCCATCTGTACCGCATGACCCGGACCAGCTTCACTGCGGATACCCTGGCCGGACTCCTCAGCGACGCGTTCAGCAGCAAGGTCGCCGCCGAGGTTCTCCCCCGGCCCGGCGCGCTGGCACTGCTCGCCGAACTGCGCGACGCCGCCGTGCCTACCGCACTGGTCTCGGCCTCCCCCCGCCGCGTAGTAGACCTGGTCCTCGGCAGCCTCGGCGATCACTGGTTCACCGTCACCCTCGCCGCCGAGGACACCGAGCGCACCAAGCCCGACCCCGCCCCGTACCTGGCCGCCGCTGATCGACTCGGGCTGGACCCTTCGGTCTGCGTGGCCGTCGAGGACACTCCGACCGGGGTCGCCTCCGCGCACGCCGCCGGCTGCTCGGTGGTGGCCGTGCCCTCCACCGTGCCGATCGCCGAGGCCGACCGGATCACCCTGCTGGACAGCCTCGAACAGGCCGACCTGGCGCTGCTCTCCGCTCTGACCGTGCCGACGACGCAGACCGCCCCTCGCCCGTAACGCCCGCACCGCACATCATGCGCGCGCACGAACCACAGGTCAGGCGCCCTTCTCAGCAGGCTCCAGGATGGCAACGCACTCCACATGGTGCGTCATCGGAAAGATGTCACGATCGGCGAGAACGCAAGAATACGCAGGTCAGACCTGGTTTCTCGCGGGTAGAGAAGGGGATGGTTGGCACCCGGGCGTCAAACGAGCGTCACGGCTGTTGCATGCTGACTCCGCCGGGCGGACTGCTCATGCCTGTACCTCGTCAGCACCGGCACCCGGCCTTCCACGACGGACGGCAGGGCGTACGGCGGCTCGCACCGCACGCCCCGCACCTCGTCACCGGCTCACCACCGATCCCGCTTCGACAACCCCGGGCAGCGTGCCTGGACTGGCACGGCACCACCTTCCGGGGCCGCAACGCCGGCGGCCGGCTCCGACAGATAGCGACCGCCTCCGCCACGGCTCACCGGAGATGCTGGCTGAGTTGTGTCAGTTGCCGAACCAGGCGAGGGCGGCCACCAACATGGCGCTGACGCCGGTATCCAGGGTGGGTTGGATGACGGGGGCGAAGGTCGGGCTGTGGTTGACCGGGACGTCCTGGGCGATGGTGCCGTTCTTGGCGGCCTCGGCGTACAGGTCGGCGTCGATGCCTCCGATGCCCCAGTAGGTGAATGGCGCGCCGAACGCTTGGGGGATCTCGCTCATGTCCTCGCTGGCGGTCTGCAGGTCGATGGTGTGTGCGTCGTGGCCGAAGTGGGCGGCGAACGCCTCAGCGACGCGCCGGGTAGCTTCCTCATCGTTGACGGTGGGCGGGAAGGCGGCCGTCTTCTCGATCTCGGGTGCCTTCGGCGACCCGGACGCCTCGCACTCGGTCCGGACGATGCGTTCGATCGCCTTCAGGACCTGGGTGCGCGTGGCATCGTCGCAGGTACGGACGTTGAGCTGGATGACGGCGTTGTCGGGGATGACGTTGGGGCCGCTGCCGGCGTGGATGCTGCTCACGGTGACAACGGCGGGGGTGGTGGCGGCGAGTTCTCGGGAGACGATGGTCTGCAGGCGCACGACGATCATGGCGGCCATCACCACGGGGTCGACCGCGGCCTGGGGCATGGAGCTGTGCGCCCCTCGACCGTGGACGGTGATGCGCAGGTTGTCCGCGGCCGACAGGAAGGGTCCCGGACGGGTGCCGACGTAGCCGGCCGGATAGGGCAGGACGTGTTGGGCGAGCACCACGTCGGGCTGGGGTGCCTTTGCTGTGAGCCCGTCGTCGATCATGGCGTGTGCGCCGTCGCCGTTCTCCTCCGAAGGCTGGAAGAGCGCCACGAACGTACCGCGCCAGGCGTCCTTGGCCTGAGCCATCAGCCGTGCGCAGCCGATGAGAGCGGTCACGTGCACATCGTGCCCGCAGGCGTGCATGACCGGCTGCTCGGTGCCGTCCGAACCGGTCAGGGTCACGGTGGAGGCGTAGGGCAGACCGGTCTGCTCGCGTACCGGGAGGGCGTCCATGTCCGCGCGGGCCATGACGGTAGGTCCGTCGCCGTTGGCCAGCACGCCGATCACGCCGGTGCCACCAATGCCCTCGGTGACCTCATAACCGAAGTCCCGCAAGGCGTCGGATGCCTTCCTCGCCGTGCGGTGCTCCCGCAGGCCGAGTTCGGGATTCCTGTGCAGATCCCGGTAGAGGTCCTCGAGATCTGAGCGGATTTCGGCGAGGCCGGACAGCACGGCATGGGTACAGTCGGTCACGATGGCTCCTTGCGCGGGTGGGACTGCTCTTCTTTCCCGTTTCGGTCAGCGGGATCGGTGCGGCGCCGCTGCGTCGCAGCCACCTTCGACCGGGGCTGCCAGTCCGGGCTGTTGGGCAGGTTCCAGCGCGGTGAGCCGGAAGGCCAGGGCCAGGGTGACGCCCAGGCCGACGCCGATCCCCGGCACGCCGAGGTACACGCAGATCACCGTGACTCCGGCGACCGCAACGGCGGCGGTGGCGTACAGACCGTCACCGCCGAAGACAGCCGGCACCCGACCGAGGACGACATCGCGCAGGGCGCCGCCGCCGGCGGCGGTCACGGTGCCCAGCAGGACGGCCGGCAGCCAGCCCGAGCCGACGGCCAGCGTCTTGTTCACACCGGTGATCGCCCAGAACCCGATAACCGCGGCGTCGAGCGCGGTGAACAGCCGGCTCCAGGACTCCTCACTCAGCTTGATGAGGAAAACCACCACGGCACCGGCGACGGCGGTCGGCAGGTAGGCGTAGTCGGTCAGCGCGACAGGTGTGCCGTGCTGCAGCAGCACGTCCCGAAAGGGCATCCGACAGCAGTGGGAGTCCTCTGGGGCTTTTCTGGGACTTCCGGCTCCATCAACCGGAACGAACGTGAAACAGCTGAAAGGTCATTCACGCAGGTCAGCTGCCTTAAGTCACTCATCGTGGCAGGTCACAGAGTCGCCTGGTCTCTTCCGGGACAACTGACCGCCCGGCATCGCCTCGCGCACGCCTGAGAGTATGGGGAGCCACCGCTGCCCCACCTCCTGGAGTACGACATGCCCCGTCGCGATCTCATGCTCCTGGTCTCCCGCGCGCCGGACGGGGCAGAGCCGGGAGAGCCGTTCGCCGGGGCCACCGACGCGTCGGTGGCGGTCGCCGCCGCGTTCGCACGGCCGACACGGCTTCCGCGGCCGACCGGGCCGGACGCGCTGCCGCACCGGGCAGGTCCGCGCCCGGACCACTGACTCGGGATGTCGGACGACACACAGCACGCGGGCCGTCGCACACGCGGTCATCCGCTCGCCGGTTCCTCCCCCTCCCCCGGTCGCCGAAACCCTGACGACCCACCACTTCCCACGATCCCGGAGACACCGCCATGCCACGCGTCCTCCTCGTCGAAGACGACCCCTCCGTGCGCGAGGGCGTCGAGATCGGGCTGTGCCAGCGCGGGCACGAGGTCCACGCCGCCGTGACCGGCGAGGCGGGCCTTGAGGCGCTGGGTGCCTTTCGCCCCGACATCCTGCTGCTCGACCTGATGCTCCCCGCGATGAGCGGCGTCCAGGTGTGCTTCCGGGTACGCGAGACCAGCCAGTTACCGATCATCATGCTGACCGCGCGCGGCGACGACCTCGACATCGTCGTCGGCCTGGAGGCCGGCGCGGACGACTACATCGTCAAGCCCGCCCGCACCGAGGTTATCGAGGCCCGCATACGTGCCGTGCTGCGCCGCGCCGAGAGCCCGATCGACGCAAGGCCCGCCGTCGAGCACCACGGTGAACTCGACATCGACCGCGCCGGTCACGCCGTCCTCAGGTCGGGCGACCCGGTCGCCCTCGCGCCCTCCGAACTGAAGCTGTTGCTGCACCTGTCCGCGGTACCGGAACAGGTCTTCAGCCGGCAGCGGCTCCTGAAGGAGGTCTGGGATCACAGTTTCCACAGCGACATCCGCCTGGTGGACGCCTGTGTGCGCCGACTGCGCGCCAAGATCGAGGATCCGTCCCGCGACCCTCGCTACATTCAGACCCTGCGGGGCTACGGCTACCGCTTCGGTCCGCTGTGAGGATGCCCGGCGCGGCCGCCGCGTTCGGGCTGCGCACCCGGCTGGTGATCGCGTTCCTGCTGGTGGCCGCTGTCAGCGCCGTCACGACCGCCGCGTTGACCTATCGGCAGGCGCGCAACGCGGTTCTCGTGCGTGCGCAGGACACGGCCGTCACCTCCTTCCGCGAGGAGGTCGAGCAGTTCGTCCCCCGCCTGCCCCTGGATCCGGATGCGCTGCGGTGGGACCTGTACGACATCGCGGCGCGCGCCAAACCACATCCGTGGATCGTCTTCGCCGAGTACGGTTCGTTGCGCGTCTCCTCGGGTGACCGGCCTGTCTCCGGTGTTCTCACCCCGGAACTGCGCCGCACCACGCTCACCTCGGCACACGGCAGCTTCGAGCGGGTCATCAAGGACGGGAACGCGTATCTGACCATCGGGATGCCGGTGATGACCCGGGTCGTCGCCGGTGGCGCCGCGGTGCCGAGCGGCCTGGTTCTCTTCGCCGTGATGCCCATGACGAACGAGGACGTGGACATCGACTCCCTGGTGACCGCTGCCCGCGACGGCGCCCTGCCGGGGCTGGCCGTGGCCCTGGTGCCCGCACTGCTCGCGGCGCGCAGCGTGCTGCGCCCCGTCCGTGAACTGCGGCGTGCCGCACACTCCATGGGCGGCGGGCAGCTCGACACACGTATCACCGTACGCGGCCGGGACGAGATGGCCGACCTGGCCAGGACGTTCAACGAGTCGGCGGCCCGCCTCGAACGCTCCGTGGAGGAGTTGCGGGAAGCCGGAGCACGGGCCCGGCGCTTCGCCTCGGACGTCTCGCACGAGTTGCGCACCCCGCTCGCCGGTATGCTCGCCGTCACGGACGTGGTGGACGAGGAAGCCGGGACGCTCGCCCCGAACACCGCTCGGGCGGTGCGCCTGATCAGCGCCGAGACCGGCAAATTCGCCGTGCTGGTGGAGGATCTGATGGAGATCTCCCGTTTCGACGCCCGCGCGGCGGAACTCAACACCGATGAGGTGGACGCGGCGGAGGCCGTACGCAACACCCTGTCCGGCAGGCAGTGGCTCGGCCGGGTCCGCGCCGAGCTCCCCGACGGCCTGCGTATCCGCCTCGACACGCGCCGCTTCGACGTCATCGTGGCCAACCTGGTCGGCAACGCCCTGCGCCATGGTGCCGAACCGGTCACCGTGCGGCTGTCGGCACGCGGGGACGCGCTGATCACCGAGGTGCACGACAGCGGCCCCGGGATCCCACCGGACGTTCTGCCGCACATCTTCGACCGCTTCTACAAGGCGGACGCCGCGCGTTCCCGCTCGTCGGGCAGCGGCCTCGGGCTCGCGATCACCAAGGAGAACGTGCAACTGCACGGCGGTACGGTCCACGCGCGGAACGCGGCCGGCGGCGGCGCCCTGTTCACCGTGGAGCTGCCCTTCGACGGGCCCACGTCCGGGAGCGGCGCGCCGGACGGTCCGTCACGCGCGCACGGTGGCACGGGGCCGGCGGAGAGCCGCGACCGGACGGAGACCATCGCGTGAAGAAGTCGCCGTTCCGTGGGCGTCGGACGGTCCGACTCGCCGCGCTGCTGATGCTCGCCGGGGGCCCGCCCGTGGGCTGTGGCATCCAGGAGACCGCCGTGATCGAGGCCGGCAGGCCGGTTGTCGCCGATCTGCTTCCCCCGCGCGAGGAACGGATGCTGTTGTTCTTCCTCTCCCCCGACGACGAACTGCTGCCCGTGCCACGAACCGTCGAAGCACCGTGGCAGAACGGAACCGCGGGCTCCGCCGGGTCGGATGACGCGTCGTCCCGTCCGGACGAGTCGCCCGGACGGGACGGCCTCGGCGGTTCGTCTCCGCCGGGCGCGGGGATGAGCGAGTCCCCCTCGCCACTCGCGGCCGTCACCGCCCTGCTCGCCGGACCGGAAAAGGCCGAACGGCGGGCCGGGTTCCACAATGCCGCTTCGCTGTCTCGTGCGGCGTCCACCGCGAACCGGATCGTCATGGGTGACCGCACCGTCGAGGTCATGCTGCGTATGCGGGTGAAAGGGCTGACCGCCGCCGCCCGCGGCCAGATCGTCTGCACGGCCGCGTTCGCGGCGCATGCGCAGGGGGCTGTGTCCGTGACCCTGGTCGGGCAGGACGGGCGCCTCGCCCCGGCCGACTGCCCCGTTCGACCGGTCCGGGTGCCGACACGCTGAGCCGTGGCGGCGGGCGGGCGCCTGGCCCGGCACCGGTCGAGGAGCCGGCCTCCGTATCGTGCGGACGAGCCGACGTCGTTCCCGCACCGACCCCTGGTGGCGGCGGCACGGGAAAGAGCGGCCCGCCGGAACATCGGTTCCGGCGGGCCGCTCGTCCCGGCTCACCCGGGGCCGTGCTCCGCCCGTCGGTCTCTCATCCGGTTGCGCGGCGCCCCTGGTTGTCGGCCCGGGTCTCGCCTCACCTGCCGAAGAAGGCGTTGTGGATGGTGACCGTCGATTCGTTGTCGTCCTTGTCCGTGACGACGGCCTTCAGCGAGATCGCCTTGCCCTTCGCCGGGGCCTTCACCGTGATCCTGTCCGCCGTGACCGGGACGGGCAGCCACGTCGTGTCGTCGTACGACACCAGGACCCGCAGGGTCTTCAGGTTGGCGCCGGCCGCCGCGCCTTGCACCTCGACGGGGACGGTCTGCTTGCCGCCTGCCGGAACGGTGGAGTCCAGCGCGAGCCGCGGCAGGAAGCGGACCGTGGAGACCGGGAGCATGGTCGGGCTCTCGGTGCGGGCCGAGTCGAAGGTCCACGAGGCGTCGATCCGGGTCCCGGTACGGTTGAACTCCGGGTTCCGGTGGATCGTGGTCGACACCGTGTACGTGGCGGGTTCCGACGGCAGCGCGAAGGGCTCCTGGTCGATGGCGACGTCCTTCTTCACGAACAGCTCACCGTTGCGGTGGACGGTGGTGCTCGCACCCGAGTACCGGGCGATCCCGAAATGGCCCGCCCCGTCACTGACCAGCGGCAGCGAACCGAAGATGGTGTCGCCGTCGCGCACGATCCCCTCGTTCGCGTTCATCCGCGGCCCCGGTGCGCCGACGTTGTAGGTCTCGGTGTACGTCTCCCCCGCCTTGTACCGCCGCGGCTCGTCGAGGCCGTAGAGCGCTTCGAAGTTCCGCTGGCCCGAGGGATCCGCCCCGCCCAGTACTCCCGCGACGATGTTCCAGGCGGCCCCGTCGGCCGTGGACAGATACACGTTGCGCGTTCCCGGTGCCGGCTGCACGGTGTAGGGGGCGTCGACGCCGCCTCCGTAGTCCAGTACGCCGTGCGCCGCGAGGGCGCCGTCGAGGCCGGGTACGGACGATCCGACCTTCGCCTTCACCAGGGCCATGTCCCCGGGCTTGTAGGTCTTGCTGTATCCGGTGGCCAGTTCCTTGACCGGGCCGCCGGTGAGGACGTTGTACTCGTTGCTGCCCCGCTGCCAGTGCGCGGACCACTGCTGGGCGAGGACGCCGTCGTCCATCTCGGGTCCCTGGTACGCGGTGCGCAGATGGTCGAAGCTGCCGAACTCGCCCCCCTCGATGATGAGGGTCTCGGGTGTGCTCACGGTGTACATCATTCCGGCGCGCGTATAGCGTGCGGCCGCGTCCGGCACCTCGAAGTCGACGGGCCGGGTGGTCCGGGCGTCGAGGGTGACGGTGGTGGGACCGGTCACCGAGAACCGCGGGTTGTTGATCAGGTCGACGCCCTTGCCCGGGGCAGTGGGGTCGACCAGCATGTCGGCGGCGAGACTGTAGGTACCTCGCGGCAGTCGGACCGTGGTGGAGCCCGACGACAGGTCCGGGAAGAACCGACGGCCCGTGGCGGACCCGTCGTAGCCCTTCAGGTCGGCCTGCCAGTTGGTACTGGCCGCACCGTCCCGTCCGACGGTGTTGAAGGTGACGTCGTACGACTCGGCCTCGCGCTCCACCGATGCCGCGGTGCGCACGCTCCGGCCGCCTCCGGATGCGACGACCGTGACCGAGTACGAGCCGTCGACCGTACCGCCGAGCCGGGTGTCGGCCGTCAGGTCCACGGCGGCGGTACCGCCGGCCGGGATCGTGATCCGCTGTGCCCCGAGGGTGAAGAACCCGGCCGGGGCGGGCTTCTCGTCCCCGCCGGTGGGCGCCTCCAGCGACAGGTCCAGCGTCACGTCGGTGGTGCCGCTGTTCCGGTACCTCACCTGCTTGGCGACGGGTGTGTCGTCGGTGTGGGGCCACTGCTGGCTACCCAGGGCGACCGAGGCCGGTTCGGAGACGACCGTCTGGTCGATCGCCTTGTCGACGGCGAGCCGGCCCGCCCCCTGCTGGAAGACCGAGTGGGTGCCGCCCTTGGCCGAGCCCGTCAGGGCCGCCTTGATCTGTGCGCCCGTCCAGGTGGGGTTCTTCTGCTTGAGGATCGCCGCGGCGCCCGCGACGTGCGGGGTCGCCATCGACGTGCCGCTCTTGCTGACGTATCCGGGAGGGTTCTGGTCCGGGGTGCCGCTCGCCGCTGCCGCCGTGATCTCCACGCCCGGTGCGGTGATGTCGGGCTTGACGGCGCCGTCCCCGGTGCGGGGCCCGACGCTGGAGAAGTCGGCGATCAGGTCGTCGTCGTCGACGGCACCGACCGTCAGCGCCGCGTCGGCACTGCCGGGGGATGCGACCGTGCCTGGGCCCGGCCCGTTGTTGCCCGCGGCCACCGCGAACAGGACGCCCTTCTCCGCGGAGAGCTTGTCGACCTGGGCTTCCAGAGGGTCGGTCCCCGGGGTGTCGGGGCTGCCCAGGCTCATATTGATGATGTCGGCCCCCTGGGCGACGGCCCAGTCGACCCCCGCCAGGACGCTGGAGTCGTCACCGTTGCCCTGATCGTCCAGCACCTTGGCGTTGATCAGCCGGGCCCCGGGCGCCACGCCCTTGAACCGGGCGTCCTTGGCCCCCGTACCGGCGGCGATGGAGGCCACGTGCGTGCCGTGTCCGACCCGGTCCCGGGCGTCCGGGGAGCCGCTGAAGTTCCGTTCCGCCACCACCCGGCCCGTCAGGTCCGGGTGGGTGGCGTCGATTCCGGTGTCCACGACGGCGATCTTCACACCGGTGCCGTCGTAGGAGCGGGCCCAGGCCGCCGGAGCGCCGATCTGGCCGGTGCTGCGGTCGAGCGACGCCTTCCGTACGCCGTCCAGCCAGATTCGCGCGATGCCGGAGGTCGTGGCCGCCGACCCGTCGCCCCGCCGACGGGTCAGCGCGTCCCACAGGGAACCCGCGCTGTCGGTGGTGCTGGTGACGGCGTCGGCGTCGAGGGCCGACAGGGTCCGGCGGACGGTGGTGCCGTCGGAGGAACGCACCTCGGCGCGGGCGGCCCCGGCCGCCGACCCCCGGTAGCCGACGATCACCTTGAGGCCGGCCCGGTTGGCCTTGAGACTCTCCGGTTCGGTGAGTCCGGTGATGTCGAACAGCCGCTGGTCCAGCGTGCCGTCGGCGATCAGCCGCCGGGCATCACGCGGCATCACATAGGTACGGCCGTCGTAGGTCCGGGTGAAGAAGGGAATGTCCTGTCTGCCCTTCGCCCGCTGGATACCGCCGACCCTGCCACGGGAGTCCACGAGGACCCGGTCACCGGTGATCAGGGTGACGGTGCGCACGGCCTTGCCGACCGTCCCCGTGTCCTTGGCAGCGACCGGGAATGCCGGGTCCGGGCCGCTGGTCCTCGCCGATGCCGGGCCGGTCATGCCCGCCGTCAGGACGACGGCGGCCGCGGCCACGACGGCATGCGCCTGTTTTGATCGTTTACGCAAGATTGCCCCTGCTCAGGAGTGAATCGGGCGGGCGACGCCCGGCCCGCATGGGGCGCTCTCGAATACTCGTGCGGCCCCGTGGACTTGAAGTATTCCGGGGGCGCTCGGAGGCACTCAATGACCGTTGTGTAACAACGCTTCACCACGTGGGGCCGGCCGGGCCCCACGTGGTGACGACTCGTCAGGATGTTCGTGAACAGCATTCCCTGCGCGCACGCATGGGTCGTCCGCGCCCCTGCGGCGCCCGCTGCGGGCCGTCGGCGTCGGCTTTCGCTACGTCATGCGCCGGCGCGAGCGGTAGTGCGGTGGTCGGGGCCGTGATGGTGCGTGCCATGGCGTGGCGCGGGCTTCCTGCCGGTCGGCGAACACGGCCCGGCCCTGCGCGGCGGTGCGGTGGCTGCGCGACGCGTGGTCCGGGAGGTCGTTCTTCGCTGGTCGGGGTGGGCGCCGATAGGCTCTCGCGCAGAGCGTCCTGTGCGGCGCGCAGCCGTTCGGCAAGCCCGCTGGTCTTCATGATGGCCTCCCGCATCAGGACGTGCTGCGCGGTCTCTTGGGCACGGGCGGTGGTGAGCAGGGGGTAGGCGGCACGCAGGAAGCGCCAGCCGTACTGCTCGGGCATGGAGGGGTCCTGGCCGTCCTCAATCATCTGCTGGAACTGACGGGTGAAGCACCGCGGAACACCGGCCCAGCCCTGACGGGGTACGCCCCGCCGTCCACACCCGGGGATCAAGCGGATGGACTCCCCCGCGGGCCCGGTCGATCCCCTCCCCCTTCCCCCCGGCACCAAGCGCGTCACGCGGGTCGAGCAGAACGCCGGAGCGCTGGACGTCGAGCTGGACCCGGATGCTCTCCCCCTCCTGGACGCCCTCACTCGACAGGTCGCCGGCGCCCGCTACTGAGGCCGCCCTGCACGTCCCCGCGCCACACGGCCCCGGCCGGACGTGCACCTGCGGCGATAGCATCCGCTTAGACGGTCTTGACCGCGTCCTTTTCCCGAGGAGTGACTCATGAAGAACTTTCGCCTGCCCGGCACCGACATGGTGGTGCCCAACGTCGTCCTGGGCCTGATGCGCATCCAGGACAAGACGGACGAGGAGGTGCGCACCCTTGTCAGCACGGCACGCGACGCCGGCATCACCTTCCTCGACCACGCCGACATCTACGGCACCGGGGTACACGGCTGCGAGCGCCGCTTCGCCGAGGCGCTCAAGCTGTCCTCTTCGGAGCGCGAGCAGTTCGTCATCCAGTCGAAGGCCGGCATCGTCAAGGACGGCCCCTACTTCGACTTCTCGTACGAGCACCTCGTCGCCTCGGTGAACGGCTCGCTGGAGGCGCTCGGCACCGACTACCTCGACATCCTGCTGCTGCACCGCCCCGACGCGCTCGTCGAACCCGAGGAGGTCGCCCGCGCCTTCGACGAGCTGTCCACCGCCGGCAAGGTTCGTGCGTTCGGCGTCTCCAACCAGACGCCGCACCAGATCGAGCTGCTCCGCAAGTACCTGGCACAGCCGATCGTCGCCAACCAGCTGCAGCTGTCGATCACGCACGCGCCGGTCATCGCTCAGGGCATCACCGCCAACATGCAGGGCACGGACCAGTCGATCGTCCGTGACGGCGGGATCGTGGACTACTGCCGACTCAACGACATCACGGTGCAGGCGTGGTCGCCGTTCCAGGCCGGGTTCTTCGACGGACCGTTCCTCGGCTCGGACCGCTACCCCGAGCTGAACGCGGTGATCGACCGCCTGTCCGAGAAGTACGGAGTGCCCGGCGAGGCGATCGCCGTCGCGTGGATCACGCGTCACCCCGCACAGATGCAGGTCGTACTCGGTACCACCACGCCCGAGCGCGTGACCGCTGCCGCCCTCGGCTCGGACATCCCGCTCACCCGCCCCGAGTGGTACGAGCTGTTCCGCGCCGCCGGCTACCAGGTCCCGTAAGCCCGGCCGCGCGCCCGGCCACGCGGGTACCGCGCACGACCCTGGAGGGGACCTCTCGTGGCGGTCCCGGATCGTGTTCCGGCGCCGCGCACGTCGTCTGCCGGGCGCAGCGTCATTCGGCTGCACGGTGCCGAGCCGGACCAGGGCGTGCGCCGAGGCCGAACCGGGCTCGGCGTGGTAGACCACCATCAGTTCCCGGCGCAACCGCCGCCACCTGCGAAGACGCAGGATCCGGGGCCTGGGCGATGTGCTCGTCCAGGACCGAGAGCGCGATGTTGGCCAGCAGCGGCGACAGGATTCCGCCCTGCGGGGTCCCCAGTGCGTGTGTCCGTGAAGGCTCCGTCCCGGGACAGGATCCCAGACTTCAAGAACGCCTTCACCAAGGACAGCACCCGCTTGTCCCCGATTCGATTCCTCACCCGTTCCATAAGAGCCGGGTGCGAGATCACGTCGAAGCACGCCGTGATGTCGCCCTCCACCACCCACTCATATCCATGGCTGGCGAGATAGCGAGTCTCAGCGATCGCGTCATGAGCCCGGCGGTTCGGGCGGAACCCATAGGAACACGGCAGGAACTCCGCTTCGAACACCGGCTCCAGCACCAGTTTCAAGGACGCCTGGACCACCCGGTCCGCCACGGTCGGAATACCAAGACGACGAAGCTTGCCGTTCACCTTGGGAATCATCCGTTCACGGACAGATGAGCATCCTGTTGCAACACCTTCGGCATCCGAGCGCAGGTCGAGCTGATCCGCCGGACCAGCTCGGCCTTCTCCGCCTTCGACCCGGCTGCGATGGCCGGCTACTTCTCCCTTGCAGGTCCGCACCTGAGCCGACTGCCGCCGGCAGGAGCAGCGGGCGGGCGGCCCGCGGCGTGAAGCCGCGGGCAACTCTCGCCTGCCCGCCCACGATTCGCCCTCGGCCGTCGGAAGCGCCGGCTCGCCACCGGCCCGGAAGGCCCGTCACCAGGTTCCCACCGAAGCCGAGCATCTCCACAGTCCGGCCGTGCGTCGACACCCACCCCGACTCCGGCGCCACGACCACGCACAGCCGCAGATCCCCCTGCGCAGCGGGCGACAGACGCTGCTCGTCCCTGCCCTCGATCACACCCGGTCAACGAGCCGAAAGCCCATCAGCTTCGGCTCGACGATTGACCCAAAATTGCTTGCCGATCATATTACGATCCCTCCATGAAGCCTAGATCAAGGGTGCGTTACGAGAAGAATGGTCACCTTGCCCGAATAACACTCGACAGGCCCGAGGTCCTCAATGCAATGGACTTACGCATGCATGAGGAACTCGCCGAGATATGGGACGACTTTGAAACCGACGACGATCTATGGGTGGCCGTTCTCTCCGGCGCTGGAACCCGCGCTTTCTCCGTCGGTCAGGACTTGAAGGAAGCGGCCGACCGGGTCCGCGAGGGAACCGCGAGCACGGCCACATTCGGCAGCCGCGGAAAGGCGGGCTGGCCACGATTGACGGAGCGGTTCGATCTGGCCAAGCCGGTCGTCGCCAAGGTACAGGGGTACGCCATGGGTGGCGGCTTCGAACTTGCTCTCGCCTGCGACATCGTCATTGCCTCCGTCGGCGCGACCTTTGCACTGCCTGAAGCCAAACTCGGTCTGATGGCGGGGGCGGGCGGAGTCTTCCGGCTCACCCGGCAGTTGCCGTGGAAGACGGCGATGGGGCATCTGCTGACCGGTCGTCCGATGGACGCACAGCGCGCCTTCGAACTCGGCCTCGTCAACGAGGTGGTCCCCGTCAAGGATCTCGACGACTGCGTCGACGGCTGGGTGGCCGACATCTTGCGCTGTGCACCGCTCTCCGTCCGGGCCATGAAGGAAGCGGCCACGAAGTCCGCGACCATGCCGCTGGAGTCGGCATTCGCGACCCGCTACCCCTGGGAAGAACGGCGCATGCACAGCCAGGACGCGCTCGAAGGCCCACTTGCTTTCGCCGAGAAGCGCGAGCCTCGCTGGGAGGCTCGTTGAGCACCCGTTGACAGCCGGGCGGTGAGCGTCCGTCCCTGACGTGCACCGCCCAGCCGCGCCGGTCCACGGCCTCGATGGCCCATGCCTCACTCCTGGACACTACGTGCCTCGTTCGGATGAACTACGAATTAAGCGGAGTGATAATCGACAGTCCCCGTCCGGCGGCCCGGGCAGAACCTTCTACTGATCGGTCGCTTCTGGAAGTATCAATTCGCATTTGAATACTCTGCCACCGCCCGTCGCCTTTGAGGCGGCAGTCGCGGAGGATCTTCCAGGTCTTCAAGCGGGCGAATGCGTGCTCGACGCGTGCACGAACCTGTTTGTGCGAGCGGTCGTGCTGCTGCTTCCACTCGGGGAGTTCCTCGCCGGACCGGCGGCGGTGCGGCATCACGAGTCCGGTGCCCAGGGGCTGTCCCATAATCCCTGGTGAATCGGCGTGCGGCGTCGGATGCGGTGCATCGCAAGGCGGAGGGACGCCCGAATAATGAATGTTCTCGGGCATTCCGACAACGCGGCGAGGTGCCGCAGCTGTCGTCACACGCCCGCCAGAGATTACGGGACAGCCCTCAGGTAGCCGCCGTCGGCGATCGTCATGGTCTTGCCGACGGCGGCCTGGCCCCGGATTCCTCCCATGCCTTGCGGTCGTTGCGGTTGCCTGGAAGGGGTCGGCCGACCAGAACGAGCTGGTCGATGATGCGGTCTGCGGCCGACTTCGGCCACCCTCAAGGGCTGGCGTCTCCGCCGAAAGCTCCGCTGCGGCGCCGACCTCATTACCGGCAATCGTGACGGCCGTCCTCGTCCTTCACCACGCCTCAACCCGAGGTTGGAAAAGGCTCACCGATCCGCCCGGGCCACGATCGCTACCTCCCCTCGGGCCCGGGAGGAAAGGCCGGATACTCCCGGATCCATGGATCACCTTGTCCCGGCACTCGCGTCGCCGGCCTCGTTGTACCGTCCCCGAAGGCGCTGCGCTCGGCTCACTTCGCCACCGCGCCCGCTGCGAACTTGCCGACCTTGCCGAGGACGTCCTCGCTGTAGAGGCGCAGTGCCTGCTGCAGCGCGAATTCCGCCATGTACGCGCGAAACGTGTCCGGCGGTTCCTCCGCCAGGTTCAGCATCCGGCGGTTGGTCACGACCGCGGTGTTGTCCAGCCGGTCGATTCCGTTCCGCAGCGCCGAATCCAGCTCCACGGGATCGACCACCTCGTCGAACAGCAGCCCGCCGTCAGGCTCGTTGGCCCACACCTTGCGTCCCCACAGGACGATCTGACGGGCCCCCCGGCTCCCGATCGCCCTGGCCAGCCGGAAATTCGACGCGCCCGGCACGATGCCCTCCTGGGCGGCGGGCAGGCTGAAGAATGCGTCTGCGCCGGCGACCACCCGGTCGAACACCAGAAGGAGTTGCGCCCCGCCACCGATCGCGAAGGTGTCGACTCCGGCCAGCCACGGTTTCTCGATGGCGGGGCTGCGCCAGGACGCATCGTGGGGCACGACGATGCCGCGCACCAACTTGTTGATGTAGCCCATCTCCCGGCGCATCAGAAAGTCGACGAACGAGATCTGGCCCGCGTGCAACCGCTTGAGGTTGATGCCCGCGCTGAACACCCGGCGACCCGCGTACCGGGGATGTGACATCGGCCCGCCACGGAACACGCCCACGCGCACGGCCGGGTCCAGCAGCGCCAGGTCGACCGCGGTCTCCACATCCTCGACCTGCTGGTTGTCCTCGGCGTTGAGACAATCGTCGCGGCAGAGGGTGAGCTCTGCCGCCGGGCCGGTTCGTTCCAGTCGGACGGAGTGCAGAGTGATCGACCCGGTGCGCTGGAATTCCGGGAGCAGGCGCAGCGCGCGCTCGGTCGGCCGAAGCATCGAGTCCATGAGGTGGGTCCCGGCGGAGACCGACCCCAGTACTTCCCGCAGGAACAGGCCCTGATCGATCTCCAGTCCCTCCTTGTGGGCCTGGATACGGTTCAGCTCCGCGGTCATCCGATCGGCACTCGGCAGCACACCGGGGAACCTGACTTCGGCGGCCCGCACCAGTTCGTGCAGTCGGAGCCGGATCGCCCCGCCCTCGGTGAGGTCGTCGTACACGGCTTCGACGTGTCTGCGGAGGAAGGTGTGCCGGGCTTGTCGTACGGCGAGCTTGGCGCGTGCGGCCCTCTCCTGTTGCTCCGGGTCGCGCTCAACGGGTTCCGGGAGCGATGCGAGCTGCTCCTCGGCACGGGCCGCGTGTCCGGTGAGAGCTCGAACGGCCGCGTCCAGGTCGCCTGCGCCGGTCCGGGGACGACCATCGAGGATGGTGTCTGAGGTCATGTCACAACCTTCCTGTCGGACGCGAATACTGGGTGTCCGGTCCGTTCCGGCCTTCCCGGTCAGCTCTCGGACGCATGGCCACTCCGACGTAGCACTCGGTCGCAGGCAGCGAGGTGCCGGCCGAGCGCCTCTTCGAACGTCGTGGTGGTCGCCTCCAGAAGCAGCTGTCGCCGGACGGCCACGTCCGCGCCTTGGCGCGGTGTGATCGCGAGCGCGATGGCGACAGCGGCCTCCAGGCCGTCCGCGATTTCGTCGAGCAGTCCCAGCTCCAGCGCGGTGGTGGTCTGCACCGGCGTGTCGAAAAGGGTGGCCCGCCTGATCCGGGCGACCCCGACCTGGTTCGCCAGTCGGTAGAGGGCCATGCCCGGCCACGCCGAGCCCGGGCCGGATCCCGACGGCAGTCGTAGAAGCACGTCGGGCGTGCCCAGCCTGCAGTCGGTGGTCAGCAGTATCTCCAGCGCGGTACCGCCGCAGTCGCCGTGCACGACAGCAACGGTGGTCGCGGACAGCCGCTCGATCCGTCGCAGGGTGCGTTCCCATTTGTTGACGAGGGCTATATCCACATCGCCGACGGGCGTGGAGGCCGGTGTGCTACCGGTCAGGTGCAGCACGGCGATGCTGTCCGGCCCGCCTTCCTCGACCTGGTCGGCGAAGGCCTGCACGCGGGCGATCAGTTCACGCGACAGCGGCTGCGTCCCGTCGATCCGAAGCTGCGGACAGACGCCGGTGATGTCGTCAGTGGTGGTCATGGTGATGTGCTCCTTCTGATCGGCGGAACTACCAGCGGATGAGGGCTGTCTCAATGGTGGAGCCAGGGCCCATCGTCATGAGGACTCCGTACTCACCGCGGCGTGTCAGCCCCTCGCCGCACAACCGGTCGTAGGAGAACAGAAAGGAACCGCTGGAGAGGTTCCCGTAGTCACGCAGCACGCCGGTGGTGTGCCGGACATCGTGCGGGGTCAGGCCGAGATTGATCCGCACGGAGTCGATGACCTTCTTGCCCCCCGAGTGGACCGTCCAGTGCGCAATGTCGCTGCGCCTCAGGCCCGTGCCGGACAACAGCCGGTCGACGACGAGTTCGGCGTGTGCACCGACCACGTAGGGGACATCCGGATCGAGGAAGAAGCTGAACCGGCTCTGCTCGTCGTCCCAGTCGTAGCGCATCGCATCGATCGCTTCGGGGATGATACAACTGGTGAACTTCAAGACCTCGGGGCCCGGGCGCTGTTCCGGGTCCTCGGCAATAACCGCGATCGCGCCCGCCCCGTCCCCGAACAAGCTGTTCACCACCGAGGTGCGCATGGTGCCGTCGAACACATAGGCCGCAGAACACGATTCCACGCACACCATGAGCGCGAGCTGACCCGGGTTCGCCCGAGCCCAGCCGGCTACAGCGTTCAGACCGTTGAGGCCGGCGTTGCACCCCATTCCCACCACGTCCAGCCTGCTGCAGTGCCCGTCGATATCCAGCTCGCGGATCAGCAGGGCGCTGAATCCCGGGGTGAGAAATCCCGTAGAGGTCACACAGCACAGGTAGCCGATGTCGGACAGGTCGGCGTTCACGTTCTTGAGGCAGTCCTGGACGGCGCGCGCGCCCACCTCGATTCCCTGCTTCTTGTGCTTGGCCAGCAGAGCGCCCTGCTCCTCGAACAGTCGCCCTCCGGTGGGACTTTCCGGCGGCAGGGTGAGGAACCGGCGCTCGATGGCGCTGCTCAGGAATACCGACCGCACACGTGGGTCATCGATCTCGAAGATGTCCAGAAGCTCGCGCTGGGAATAGGAGGTGGGCGGAACAGCGGTGCCGATGCCCACCAGCCGTGCACGGGACCGGTCGGAGAGCGTGGTGTCCGGTGCGGAGCGCAGGACACCGGGGTGCGGCAATTGGGCCAGCGGGGTCATCGGTACATCCACCCCCAGGTGCGAAGCTTGCTTCTCGTCCGCCTGGTGAAGCGACTATGAGGCAACATCGTTGACCTTCCTGGAAATGAGGGACCCGATTTCCGGGCTCGCCTCCGACTTCATGATCTCTTGGTGGTCGAAGCCCACTTGGTGGCTCTCGAGGTCCTTCGCAAGGCCGTCACGCCACAAGTGCGACGCGGGGGAAGCGCCTCCGGTCTCGGCGTCGAGGAACAGCACCGGGACCCGGGACGGTTGGGGTATGTGCTCGGCCATGGCGCGGTGATTCGCCCTGGTGATCAGGACGAGGTTCTCGATGACTTGATCCGGAAGTGTCGAGAGTGGACTCTCGAGCTCTGTCAATGCTCGCCGCAACTCATGACCGCCGGGGAGCTCGGCTGCGTTCGCCGACGGTAGTGCCAGGCCGTCCAGGGCCGTGCGGACGAGTTCCGCCGCGGTTGGTTCGCCGCCCGGATCCGGACCGTGGTAGGAGTCGAGCAGCACGAGCAGCGATGGATCTTCTCCGCTCGCCTCCATCTCGACCGCCAACTGCTGGGCGACGGTGCCTCCGAATGACCAGCCCACCAGTACACATGGGCCATCGCCCCGGATCTCCCTGATCCGTGCGAGGTGGATGGCCGCGAGTTCCTTGACCGTCAGCGCTTCGACGTCATGGCTGGACAATCTCGGGTCCTGCAGGCCATGCACCGGATGCCCGGCCGGGAGATGACGCACCAACGAGGACCAGCACCAGCTCAGCCCGTTCGCCGCGGGCAGCAGGAAGATCGGCGGCAGGTCGCCCTCGGCCCGGTAGGTGAGTACACCGAATATTTCGCCGTCAGCTTCTTGGAACAGCGTGTCGTGAAGGTCGGCGATGGTGGGGTGTTGGAAGAGGGTGTGGATGGTGGTGTGGGTGTTGAGGGTTGTGTTGATGCGGTTGGTGAGGCGGATGGCGAGGAG
>NZ_JBIUVC010000015.1:0-193976 GCF_044742755.1 Streptomyces sp. NPDC087845 | reverse complement strand
GGAACTGAGCTGCCTGCCATGGTCCGAGATACCCAAATCACCTCGTGATCGCCCCAGCGAACAGAGCCATGCGGCTCGGCCAGAACCTCGGAGCAGGCGTCATCCCAGCGTCAAGACCGCTGCACCGTCGAGCGCCTCATGCGCGAGCTCGGCATCACCGGCGCCGTCCGCGGCAGGAGACGGATTACCTTACGCGCAGGGCGAGTTGATAGATCACTCGGACGCGGGATCGCAGTACGCATCGTTCGCGCTGGCCGAGCATCTGGGCCGAGCAGGGATCACGGCATCGATCGGCTCGGTCGGCGACGCCTACGACAACGCCCTGATGGAATCGACGATCAGCCTGTTCAAGACCGAGCTGATCAAACCCGGCCGGCCCTGGAAGACGCTCTCCCAGGTCGAGCTCGCCACCGCCGAGTGGATCGACTGGTACTGCCACCGCCGACTCCACGGTGAGATAGGCCATGTCCCGCCCGTCGAGTACGAGGCCAATCACTACATGGAATCCACGAAACCCCAGGTCACAACCACAATCTGAGATCTCTACCGAACCCGGGGCGGTTCACCTTCCCAACCGCGGAAGTCGCGCGCAAGACCATCGAGGAACTCGGTCAGGTATCCCGCACCGTCCCAGGCAGACACGGTCACAGCCTCGATCCGTGCACGCAGGCCGTCATCGACGGCCTCCACGGCGAATACGACCTCGAACTCATCTGTCCGCGACCAGTCGAACAACCGGATAGAGGGCGCTTGCGCCCCCGCCCCCCGAACGACGAGCTCGACCTGCCCAGGAACCACCTCGATCAGACTCACCCACTGAGGATAAGGACGCCAACACGGCGGCGTCATCGCCAATACGACGCGGTGCTACTTCCCGTCAACGTTGGGGGCTCCACATTCAGATCCCCGCCAGCAGCATCACGGTCAGTAGTGATTCGAGAGCCAGATTGATCAACTGGCGACAGTTGAATACGCGAGCCCACCAGTACCAAGGCCGTAAGAGCTGCCGCACGCACATCCGTCCCGCCGACCGGCGGGGTCCTGGGTGCGGAGCCCGCCTCACAGCCTCCGGGGGCGTTGTCCGAAGTGGTGGTTACGATCCCGGTCATGCGTCTTGAAGATCAGCTGGAAAGGCTGGCGGCACTGGGGCTGCCGCTCGCGGCCGGCCGGGCCGTGGACGAGTTGCTGTACTCGGGGCCACGGGAGGCATACGAGCGCAAGCCATTCGACCTGGTGCTGTTCGCGCTGGGCTGCGCGGTCGAGGAGGAGCCGTGGGAGCGGTGGTTCTGCGACCGGGCGTGGCACTTCGACACCGAGTGCGTCCGCGGCCGGGGTTCGTACGTGGCGATCGCCCGGCAGCTGTGCCGGATCGCCGGCCGGCCGGACGCCCTGTCCGGCTTGCGGGATCACGTCGACCTCGGCGCGGAGGAGGCGTGGATCGAATACACGGCCGACGGCCGGCGGGTCGACTGGCCCATTGACGTCAGGGACGACTGGGCCGACCTGATGGTGGTCGGCTATCTCATGGACGAACTGGAACACGGGGACTGGCGCTTCCATGTCCGGCACAACGGCCAGGCCATGACGCTCTTCTTCCTCGACGACGACGCGGCCGCGCGGCTCAACGCGCTGGCCGGCGGACAGGTGGTCGCCCCCTTCCCGGGGTAGCGGGCCCGCTCGCCCGGTACCTCCGCTCGCCGCGTAGACCGGTACATGGACGCTGCGGTCGACCAGCCACGCGCGGACGGCGGGCGTCTTGATCAGGACGTCACGGTGGCCCACCGGCCGGTGCCGCCTGTCTCGACGCATTCCTGATATGGATTCAGCGGGCCCGGCTGTTCCCGACAGTTCCAGGCGGATCCTGCGGCGTGGACGGTCGTGGCCCCTTCGTCGCCGCCGTTCCAGCTCCGCGTGTAGGCGCTCGCGACCTCAAGTGCTGTGGCGCAGTCCCTGGCGTGGGCCGTCCCCACCGTGAGCCCTGACGCTCGATCGGTGCCGCAGATGACGTCGGCTGCCTCGCTCGTGTTCTCGCCGACTGCCCTCGCCGTGGGTATCGTCAGAGCCGGTTCGGCGATGCCGATCACTCCTGCGGCTGCAGTTCTCATCGACGTGTTCATCCTCTTGTCTCCTTGTAAACGTCATGCAGGCATGACCTGCGAACCGCGATCACGAGGTGCAGTCCTGGGGGTGGGTCGCCGCAGGGGGAAGAGGGCCGGGGCGGGGTGTCCTGCTTCTCCTCCCCTGCGGCGGGTCAGGCGCGGACGGGGTCGTCCGTTACTCCGGCACGGTTCACCGGCCGAGTTGCCAGTCAGTGCCGTCTGGCGTGCCGGCTGGCGGGGTCAGTCGTCGCAGGTGTCGAGCATCTGGGACAGGGCGTTGACCTCGCTCCGGGTTGACGGTGAGGTTGCAGTTGGCCTTCACGCTGATCCAGGCCCGGCTGTAGGTGCACCAGTACGACTGCAGCGGCGGCTTCCAGTTCCCGGGGTCTTGTCACCCTTCCTCCGGTTGCTGCCGGCCGACACCGCAGTCAGCTGCTGGTGTACCAGGCTGGCGAACTTCGATCACCAACTGGAGGCATACGCAAAGGTGTTGGCCGAGATGGACGAGCGCTTGGCCAGTCTGTCACCACAGGAACGGGATGCGGTGGAGGCGGCGTCGAAGGAGCTGCGGAAAGTCCGCGCCGCTCAGGCGTTCTTCCGCGGTGACACCCTGACATCAGGAGGGCCCCGTGATGGATCCGACGACCGTTGCCCGCGAGGCCCGTGTAGAGCGGCTGCGGCAGGCACGGATCGCCGACGGCAAGGCCAAGACCAAGACCAAGCGGAGCCTCGACGCCGTCGCCAGCCTCATCGCCGCAGGCGAGCGGATCACAGTCGCGCGCGTGGCCTGCAAGGCCGCCGTCTCCACCTGGTTCGTCTACAACAGCCCGGACGTCCACCGGGCGGTGCAAGCCGCCATCCAGGAACAGGCCCGGCACGGCATTCCGGCCGCTGCCATTCTCCCGAGGCAACGGGTCAGCGAAGCCAGCCTGCAGACCGACCTCGCACTCGCCCGCGAAGAGATCAAGGGCCTGAAGACGGAACGGGACCGACTCCAGGATCGGGTCAGGCTCGCCCTTGGAGCCGAGATCGACGACGTCCAGCGGACCGTACTTCTCCTCCGCATTCGGGACCTGGAGAGCCACAATGCGCTCCTGATCTCTCAACTTGCCGAGCAGACCGAGCGAGCTGGCAGGATCGAACGCCGCACGATCGAGCTGGAAGACGAGGTCACTGCGGTCCGTAGAGCCCTCACCCGATCGATTCGAGCGGTTCCAAGCTCGCCTAGGTAGCCACCAGTAGCATCCACGTCGCCGTGATGAGGATCTGCTTCTTCGGCCAGGGCTGCTTCTCGCCTCAGTTCGTCCGCTGGGCAACGAAGTGGAAAAGGTGGGGGTTGAATCGTGTGGCTGGGGCCGACGGCCGTCGGGCCGTCGGCCCTGGTGACCGATGAGGGTCGCCGGTGGAGTGTCGGAGCTGTATGGAAGGCTTCTCCGTACGGTTTCGGTTCGTGGGAGAGGCGGCGAATATGTTGCCGGTGGGCGAGGTCTGACGGCTGCTGAAGAAGGGTGAGGTAGTCGGCGAGATCGTGATCGAGGACGGCGACTTCCCCTGGTTGTCAGGCCGGTTCCTGCCCGCTCCCGGCTTCGCCGCCGCGCGGCCTACGCCGAGCCCCGGCTGCGTGTGCTGTTGCCGTTCACCAGCCACGGCACCCTGATGTTCAGTAGGTGCACCGGGTTCCCATTCTCACGGGACGTCTCTGCAATCCACCCGCTCGGCGGCGGTCAGTATGCGGTGCACCACCGCGGCGAGGAGTTCACCAAGGAGCCCGCCTGCACGGCACAGGCAGCAGCCGCGCTCGTCGTCGCCCGCATGCAGGAGACGTGGGGGCCTGCGGTCGCCGGAACCGAGCACGACCTCCGCGGCCGCGAGACCCAGTGACCTCAGGGCGCCTTCCGGCTCTCTACCAACCCACGCACCGTCCGACGCACCAAAAGGCTGGCTGAGAGAACAGACGGGGTCGAAGGCTTGGCAGCCGTCACGCCGATCAGACCAGTCGTTTGAGGGTGTGCTGGAGCTCTCCCGCATCCAGCAGCCCTACGATCACATCCACCACTCCCGTGATGCCTGGGGAGCGGACGATCAGGCCGTCGGGGCACGAGAAGTACTGGCGGCTCAGGGCTTCTCCAGTGCCGTCCCACCGGTTCATCAGCCGGCCGGCCTCGTCGACGGTCAGGATCGTTGCGCCCCACCGCGATCCGTCAGGCAGGAGGACTTCGGCATCGGTGTTGCAGACCTCGCCGAGGTCCTCGTGTGGACCTGGGAGGAACCGGATCTCGAAGTCGTCGGTGCGGACCCGATAGAAGGGGCCGTCCCATCCTTCCTCGGCGTCGGGCCGGCCAGGATCATCGGCCGCGTCATCGGCAGTGGCGTAGTCGTCGGCTGCCTGCGGGTACAGGTCCAGCGCGATGTCGAGGCCGAGGTCTCCGGTCTTTCGTAGGAGCGCGGAGGGGAGAGCGCATCCGCCTTGACCTGTCTCACTGCCGAAGCCGAGGAACAGCTCCAGCTTGCAGTAGGCGGCCAGGCTCGCCAATGCCTCGTGCTTGCCGGCCAGGCGGAGGAGGAGTTCGGCGACGTGTTCCTCTGGCCGTCGGTCGTTGTCCAGGCCGCTCTGGAGAATCCAGACGGCGGTCTCGCGCCGACGGCTGAGTGGGTTCCGTGGGCTTGAGAGGCTTCCCCGCTCGTACTCGTGATCAGGGATGATGCCCAGCCGCACCGAGATCTCACTCGCACAGATGGTCCAGCTCGTGATCCGCAGGGATCCAGCCGACCACTTCGAGGACGGCATCGGCGACAGTTCTATCGGTTCGTCAGACACGGCGACACCGTGACGGGTCACCGTGCACCTGGCCAGCAGGTTTCTCCGGGGCTGCTGTGCCTCACGTGCCTCTTCCAACGATCTTCAGCTACATTGCTGTCCTGCCACTGGCTTTCTGTGAGTCTCCGGGACCAGCAGCGCAGATAACACGGGTGTCACAGGTGCCGTACTGGGTGATCCAGTACGGGAACTTCGCCCGGGAGTACCCGGGGACATCGTCCTCGTCGGCCACGACAAGGTCCCCGAGCAGCTCACGGGCCTTGACCACGTCCGGTGGTTCAGGGAGTTCACGCGGGGACGGGACCTGACCAGCGGGGGCATGGGGCCGACTGCGGTGGCGGTGGCCGGGGCGGCGGTCATCGCGAGCCCGGCGAGGGCCGAGACGGCCGTGAGGAGCACGGTGCGGCGCAGATGACGAATCATGCCGATCATGCTCCGGGCCCGGCCCCGGAAGAATCGTTGCTACCCGGCAGGTGTCATCCGCGCGGGCGGGAAGTCGTACCGGGAGCCTCAGCAGGCATGCGGAACTGGAACGCTGACCGGATGGCCTCGCGCCCCGACCACCTCGGCCTGCGATCGTCTCCGAGCAGCTGCCGAGTGCCCCGGGCTACGCCGGGCCCACCCTCACATGCCGCACCCCGGGGCGGTTGTTGCCTCGGAGTGCCGCATGGCAGAACGGCCTCGGTTTCTGGTCAGCCGTCACTCAAGGGGATCTGTTCTCGTTGGGCAGCTGCCAGGCGGGCGCAGACGGTCGCGGGCTCGGATCGGGTCTGTCGAGCTATGTGACCGGATCTGCCCTCGTCGTCGACGGCGGACTGGCCTCGGTTATCCGACATCTGTTCAAGACCTGCGTGGGCCGATCCGGCCGACCGCACCTTCCGCGAAGGAATGCCATGAGCGAGAACAATCCGAGCGAGGCCGCCAAGGCGATCATCCGTCGCAACACCGAGGAGGTACAAGGCGGCGGGGACTTCGTCCTCTTCGACGAACTGTTCGCCGACGACTTCCTCGACCACACACCGCAGCCGGGACGTACGGCCGACAAGGCGGGCACACGTCAGCTGTACCAGGTGCTCCGCGAAGCCTTCCCCGACTTCCATGCCATCATCCATTGGCAGTCCGCCGACGGCGACCTCGTCACCACGTACAAGACGTATCACGGCACCCACAAGGGCGAGTTCTTCGGCATCGCGCCCACCGGCAAGCAGATCAGCTTCGAAACCGTGGACGCCATGAGGGTACGCGACGGGAAGATCACCGAGCACTGGGGCGTCGCGAACCTGTTCTCGCTGATGCAGCAGCTCGGCGCACTGCCTGCTGCCGTATAGGTGCTCGACCTCCCTGTACGAGAATCCGGCCCGGCAGACCCCCACGGTGGCCGTCGATCGACGGCCTGCCAAGCCATCGGGCCGACAACTCAAGCCCGGCCGCGCACCTGACACGAGACAGACCGGTCCCGCCGACGCGCCCCAGGAAGAACACCCCGACCAGCGAGCAAGCGACCACCCCGTGACCGACACACACCCTCAAGCACCGCTGTGGTGTTGATCAGCGTGGCTCGGGGTCCGCCGCGGCTGCTACTCGCCCGGCAGTAACACCCTTCAGCCTCCGCGAACTCGCGGGCCTCCTGGGGCCGGGTAGGAACAGAACAGAAAGCCGGCGTGGCTGTTCAGAAGTTCTGACGGCCGGATAGCAGGAGGACGCAGGCCACGGCCAGGGGTCCGCAGTGACCGCGGACCGGGAGCTGAACGAGGATCGCAACCCCTCTCAGGCAGTGCGTCACGTGACTCACTGGTGGCGGTCACCCTCCGGGGCGGCCGAGGATCGCAACACCCTGTCGAGATGGCTACCGAACGTCGAAGCCGACGGCGGCGACGTGCCCGGCCAGCTCGGGGGCGATGGCCGCCCACCGCTTCCGCAGGGAAGCGGTGGGCGGCCGGGAGCTCCCGTGCCCGCTCGGTAACCAGCGCGCTGATCGCGGACCGCAGCGCGACCCGGGCCAGATCGACCCCGGGCACCTCTCCCATGCCTGCCCCCAGGTGGTGTAGCCGAGGGCCAAGTGCCCGAGACTGGACAGGCGCTACACCTGCGCGACGAACGCCCGGGTGAACAGGCGCTGTGCCGAATGCTCGCCGTACCGCTCGATGTGGTCGTGGACGACCTCGCGGTCGACGGCGCGGTTGCGCCAGTCCAGGACCTGCTCCCTGATGAGGTCCTCAAGGACCAGCTCCTGGTCGTCGATGTCGGCGAGCTCCAGTTCCGAGGCAGCGACAACTGCGACCCCGGTCACAACACTTCACGGGTCTGCCGCGCGGGCGCCAGAGCGAAGAAGTCGCTGACACATCCGTAGGGGCCGGTGGCGGCATCCGTCGTCTCCCGGTTGACGAGACCGCATAATCGGCCGGGGGTGTGGCCGGACAGCGCGCGGAAGTCCCGGTTCATGTGCGCCTGGTCGTGGTAGCCGCTCACCGCGGCGAGTTCCGCCAGGGAGCGGTAGTGATGAGAAGGCAGCCTGAGAGCGCACTGGAACCGGATGATCCGGGACAGAGTCTGCGGCGGTATACCAATGTGCTCGCGGAAGAGAGCCTGAATACGTCGGCTTCCCCTCCCGGTGTTCCGGCACAGCTCACTCGTGGTCATCTCGCCGCGATGGGACCACAGCTCGTTCCATACCTCGGCCACCAGGGGTGAAGCGGGAGGACAGTCAGCCAGCCGTCCCGCCAGGGCGTCGTCAATGATGGCCCACCGGCTTGCCCAGTCCCGGGCCGCGGCGAGCCGCTCGGTGATCCTTAGGGTCCATCCCGTGCCCAGGATGTCGTCCGGGTCGGCAAGTGCGTTCGCGAGGTGGTGCAGTGGGATGCCGAGGTAGCGGTGCGCGCCGATAGGTGTGAACTCCACCTCGATCGCCCGCCCGGCACCTTGATAGCCGGCTAGGAGATCAGTGGTCCGCAGGCCTGCGAGCATCGAGGGCCAGCGTTCCGCTCGCGTTTCACCGGCTGGGTTGTCAAGGACGTGCAGAGGCTCCCCCCAACCCAGGAGCAGCGTCACGC
Organism: Streptomyces sp. NPDC087845; assembly: GCF_044742755.1. Taxonomy (NCBI): domain Bacteria; kingdom Bacillati; phylum Actinomycetota; class Actinomycetes; order Kitasatosporales; family Streptomycetaceae; genus Streptomyces; species Streptomyces sp. NPDC087845. The sequence goes on along the minus strand of NZ_JBIUVC010000015.1, from coordinate 186,009 downwards.
GGGCGGAGGGAAGCGTGACCCTGAGCGGTCTCGCGCCAGGCATCCGGTATCCCCGATATCTGACCACGTGATCACGCAGCCATGCCGGGGGTCTCCGCTCAATTCTCTCTCCCGGATTCTCCGATGCCACTAGCCTGCCCTTCCGTCTTCGAGGCGTGGTGTCGCACGTCCACTCGCGCGGGACGGTGCGTGTTCGTACAAGAAACCGACTGGCCTTGGGCGCCATTCTGAGTGGGCACCCGGGTCATGGTGAAGGCCAGGACCGGACGACCGCGTGCGAGGGAGGGCCTTGGGGCGCGGGGCGAGCAGCGGGGCGGCGACGGGGGAGCCGCCCCTGCGCTTTGACCTTGTTCGGCTTTCGCCCGACCCGGGTGGTCATCTCTGTCCGGGCAGCGATCCACCGCTGTCCACACAACACAGAAGGGAACTATGATGCGTACGCGTCAACTGCTCGGTGGCATAGCGCTCGGCGGGGCAATGCTGGTCGGTACCGCCGCGGCACCGGCCCAGGCCGCCGCCCCCGTACCCACGACGGCGGCCGGAGGCTGGACAATGTCCATTGGTGGCCCCATCAGGTCCTGTGCCTCCGCCAACTGCGGGACGGTCTCCCAGACCATGTACGGGGACGACATCTACTGGACGTCGTCCCTGATCAACTCAGCCGGGAACCGCTGGTACAGGGTGACCTACCCGGCCTCTGGCTACATCTATTGCGGGAACATCACCGAGCCGTGCTGACCGGGTGGCTGCGACCCGACCGCCAGCGTTGACGGCCGGGGAACTCACCGCTGTTGAGGCTCTCGGCCGCCATGGGGTGGGTGGTCGGCAGGCTCCGGGGAGGCGTCCCACGAGCGCCGCTGCAGACCCCGCTGCCCATCGACCTCGCCGTACCGTGCGCCCGCGGCGCGCAAGAACGCCCTGAGCGGCCGAGAGCCACTCGACGGAGTGATTTTCATCGATCTGTCGCAGACGGCAAGTCGACGACAGATCGCTGAGAATCGGCATTCCACGGTGCCGTGTCGACTTCCCAGCGGTAGCACGACGATGCGGAGGGACAGCAGATGCGGTTCTGTGGTCATTGGCTGATGGTCTCGGAGTCAGTGGCAGTCGTCCTGCATTGTTTCTGCTTGGAATCCGCCTGTGGGCCCGTACGCCGCCGCGTACGGGCCCACAGGCCTGTGCCAGGCCCCCTACCGTTTGCGCAGCACGCCGTCTTCTGCGATGTTGCGCCGGATCTCGAAGAAGTCGGCGTTGGCGAGGTTCATGTCCGCCGCGAACGAGACCAGCAGCCCGGGAGCATGCCCGGCCGGGGACGTCACGACACCAGGCCGGCCCCCTCCAGCTCAGTCAGCCGTACGGTGCACAGACCCCCACGCTCGGCCTTCACCTCCGTCACCTTCAGCTGCGTCCCCGGCGCGAGGATGTACTCCTCCTCACCCGTGAACGCGGAGAACCGCCGGATCCCCACCGCCCGCGCGGGTGTCACCTCGAACAGCGTCCGCCGGCCACGCCCGCCGAGGAACGCGCGGGCCACACCCAGCTCGGACGTGCACGACGACACGCCCCACCACGTCACCGTCCGCCCCAGCGGGTACTGGGACCGCAGATCCAGCGCCACACCACGCCACAGCGGCCGCGTCTGCGTCGGCAACGCCTCCATAGCCGAGAACAGCAACCGCAGGTACGGCAGGTACGGCACCACGCGCTCGCGGTCCGACGAGCGCAGCACGGCGTTGATCTCGCGGTAGAAGCCCGACTCGCACGTGTACAGGTAGAGGGCCGAGATCGCATCGGCCGACAAGGCGCCCACGGCCTCCCCTGACAGCGCGCCCGCGGACGCCGCCTCCGCGGCCTTCGTCTCCCCGAAACGGCTCGACAGATCGATGTGCCGATCCAGGTGCGCGAGCACCCGCGAGACCGGCTCGACGGCCTTCCGGAAGTCCATCAGCGGCGTGTCGAACACCCCGGTGACGGGCGGCAGGACGAGGCCCTCGTCCTTGACGCTGGTGAGCCGCTCCAGATACAGCTGGTGCAACTCCATCGTGGACGCGATGAACGCCCCCATCCGCTGCGCGACACCACCGTCCTCCGGCCCGCCGGCCCCGCCCGTACCCTCGTCCCAGCCCTTCTGCGGCAGCCAGTCGACCGGCTCGGCCCCCACCGCCGCCAGAGCGTCGTTCACCTGGGCGAAGTGGTCGCCCTCGCAGAACAGATCCCCCTGCGCGGCCGGATTGGCGTGGTCCAGGTGGCGGACCTGCACCCCCGGGTACTTCTTCTCCAACCGCTGGACGACCCTCTTCAGACTCCGGGCGTGCGCGCCCCACCAGGCGAACACCACCCCCCGGTCGTCCTCCTCCACCGCTTCCTGCTTCGCCCGGAGGATCTCCTCGGCGATCTGCTCGGCCACGGGGCGCCAGAACGACGTGTGCCGATCGGTCGCCATCGCACCGTCCGCGCTCGCCGTGAGGGACGCGTTCAGCAGCAGCACACCCTGGGTGAGCATCGCCTGGAACCACTCGGGCGGCTGAACCGTGCCCTCCTTCTTCAGCAGGGCGCGGACGTCGGCGATCGGGGTCTTCTTGACGATGCCGTACTTCCACATCGCGGCCGCCTTGATGAGGCAGCGGATGCTGACGACCCGGCCGAACTGACTGTCCTTCCAGTCGGTGAAGGTGTTGTCGAACATCGCGATGCCGGTCGCGCTATCCGCCCGCGGATAGGGGTTCTGCCCGAAGACGACCACCTTCCACTTCTCCGGCGGATGCGGCTTCAACGCCTGGAACGTCAGCTCACGCACCGGAACGACCTCCGGGCTGCGCTTCGGGCCGATGAAGTCGGCGGCTCCCGGCTGCGCCTCGATCACCGGTCCGAGCAGCGGCAGCCACGGCTCGCCGCCACCGGTGAACAGGCCGGCCAGTCCCAGCGATCCCCCGCCGGGGAACCGGCATCGCCCGCGGCCGTCACGTCGACATCACTCACGAGGGTGGAACTCCCGATACTCGAACCGGACGCCTCCAAGGGCGCCCCGGCATGCTGAACAGATGCGGCAGGGTCGTCGCCGGTGTCCGCGCCGTGGGCGGCACCGGCCTGCGAGGTTTTCGGGTCAGTGGCGAAAGGAAGGCCGCTGCGGCACGTTGATCCGGACCCGCCGTGCGGACCCCGCTCCCTCGATGTCGTCGAGCTGCCCCAGTACGGCGGCCCGCAACTCGTCGTAGTCCGCGAAACCGTGGTCGTGGAAGAGGGTGTAGCCCGTCCACATCAGGTTGGCGCACACCTTCGCGGGCACCTGCCCGGTCTGCGCGCCCATCCCGACAAGGGCCACCGACCGGATGCTGCCCGGCTTCGCCCGGTTCTGCAGATGCACCGCCTGGAAGGCGGCCGCGCAGGCCAGGGCCACGTTCATCGTGTCGCTGACGTTCTGCGACGACTGGCGCATGGTGGGCGTCGAGATCAGGTACCGGGGTACGTCCGCCCCGGACGGGACGCACACCGCGCTGCCCACCGGCAGCCGTCCGCCGAACCGGTCGCGGATCGCCCGCTGCACCCGCACCTGGATGCCCGCACCCAGGTACCGCTTGACGACGGCGTCGACCCCACCGTCCATCCGGCCACGCTCGTTGGTGGGGGATACCCAGGCGTCGGCGTCCACATCAAGAAGGGAACCCCGCCTGATCTCGACCTCCGGCGTGTCCGCGAACGCGGACCGCCAGGCCGTCACCACCTCGTCGTTGACGTCGACCAGGACGACGCTCAACGCATGCCTGACACCCACGAATTCACCCCTCTCACCCCGTGATCTCGAACAGCACCGAAGCTACCGCGCGCCACTGACAGCGCCGTTCGACAAGGTTGTTCGAGCAGAGGAGCGGGGAGAGGGAAGACAGGCACACCAGACACGTGAAGGTGGCCAGGCGGTGGTGCCGGCCGCCGCCCTGTCCCTGCTCGGACGGCTCGATCCGGTGTCGTCCTGTCGGCTCAGTAGTCCATGTACAGGTGTGTGCTGGTGTCCCGCAGAGCGGATCGCCGGTCGGCGATCCGGACGTGCGGTCCGCCATCGGCCCGGTGATGTGCCAGGGCCTGGCGCACCCTCTGCCGGACCCACTCAGAACTGTCCGTGCCGCAGTCGGCCCAGAGCTCGTCGACGACGTCGCTTCCCTCCGCAGCCGGGAACGTCCCGCACGCCTCCAGCGCGGAGACCAGGTACCGCTCCAGGACGTTCGCGGCCTGCTCGAACTGCACCTCGGCGAGAAACAGGAACACCCGCCACCGGAGCGCACGAGTGTTGTAGGGCGCATGGGACCGGCACGACCGGACGGCCAGAACGCTGGCAGTGGTCACCCTCAGTCAGCGGTTGTTGGGACTCAGCAGCGTGGCGGCCGCGGCGACAAAGGCGACGGATGCTTCCTTGGCCACATGCCGCCGGGCGTCCGACTCGGTCCGGTCCATGGCCTTGCGCAGCGCGTACTTCGCCACCCGGCACCAACTGCGACGCCTTCGAGCGAAGGCCGACGCCGGGCCGTCGGAGTACCGGATCGGCTCACCTTCGCGGTAGCCGGACAGCACGATCACCAGGGCTCGGTTCACGTCGCTGGCGATCCAGCGACTCCAGCCACGGGCCTCTCCCTGTGCCCGAGCGGCCTTCCAGGCCCGGACCAGCCAGGGATCGGCCAGGTCAGCATGCCGCTCCCGGTCGAACCGGCGGAAGTCCCGAGTGCCGGTGAACAGCGTCAGTTGCATCCATTCCGTGATCACGTGAGACGGGTCGGGAAGCGGCAGCCGCCTCAAGACGCGTCGCCCGGCTTCGCCGACCGACGGCCCTCCGTTTCTGGGCCGCTGCAGGTTCGCGAAGAACAGTTGCTGGCAGGTCACATGCCGTAAGTACGGCTCGATCACCGACGCCTTGCCGCTGACCTTGATCGCCCAGGTTGCCTGAGCTCGGCAGAGACGGCAGTAGCTGTGTTTGTCATCGACCGGGACCTGCCGTCGGCAGCCGGCGCATTCGCCTACGGCGTGCTGCTGGCCGTAGGTGTAGCAGCCGCAACAGAAGCGGCCGGGCAGCTGCCCCCAGGCCAGCACGTCGGTCTCGAACTGCTCCAGTTCCTCCGCCGAGACCGGACCACGGAACTCGCGCAGATCGCGTACAGCAGCCAGCGCCAACCCGAGCCTCCCCACCTTCAGCCCGACCGTAGACCGATCGGACAGCATGAGAACGCTTCAGAATTCCGAAGTTGCGTCACCAGGTGACATGGCACCCGGAAGAGGAAGAACCCCCTGGCCACAGCAGCAGACACTCAGCGGGCCTCAGGAGAACTCGCGGGATGTCGCACAGTGGGCGGGAGGCCGTCCCCGCCTACTCAGCCCTGACGACGAGGACTTCGTCGTCCAGACGGCCACCACCCGCCCGGCCAAGCTCGGGCAGTCGGCAGTGGCCGGGCCGAACAAGGCCGCCCCGACCGGCTTCCGGCCACCTACCACCGCACGCACGGCGTGACCCACTTCCACGGCTGCTACTCGATCGGCGACGACACCCTGTGGGGCGTCAACCGGCGCCGCAAGGGCACCGCGAACACCCTCGCCGCGCTCAAGACGCTCCGGGCCGCCCGACCCGACGGCGCCCCCGTCTACGTGATCCTGCACAACCTCTCCGCCCACAACGGCAAGAAGATCCGCCGCTGGGCCCGCAACAACAACGTCCACCTGTGCTTCACCCCGATCAACGCCTCATGGGCGAACCCGATCGAGGCACATTTCGGACCGCTGCGGCAGTTCACGCTGGCGAACTCGAACCACGCGAACCACACGGTCCAGACCCCCGCGCTCCACGCCTACCTGCGCTGGCGCAACGCCAACGCCCGCCACCCCGACGTTCTGGCGGCCCAGCGCAAGGAGCGCGCCCGCTTCCGCAGAGAGAAAGGCCTCCGCTGGGGCGGCAGACCGGTGGCCGCTGCGGCCTGACTACTGCGACGCCCGAAAGGCTGCCCCCGCGGAGGCGACACTCAGGTCGATTACGACCTCCTCGCCCTCCCAGCGGCCGCGCTCCGAGATCGCAAGGCCGATCAGTGCCAGCTCACCAGCCTGGTCCCGCAGCGCGTACTGCTCATGGGTCTCCTCACCGAGCTCACCCAACTCGTCACGATCCCAAGCGGCCGCCGCGGCCTCGGCCGTAGCCCTGGGCAGTCGCACCGTGACACGGCCAACCTGGGCGTCGACATGCTCCCCGATCGCTGCCAGCACCTTCGAGTCTTCCCGATACCGGGCGTACTGCTCTTGATCCACCACAGGGCGAGGCTACTCGGACTGCTGGACCTGTCTCGACTGAATTAACCCGGCGAACCTATGCGGTCAGAGCACTGGCCCAGGACCTGTTTCTCGGATCTCCTGACCTGAGTCGGGTGTTGGGGCCAGGCTGGCTTCGTGGGCCGTGGAGGTCTGAGCAAATGCGGAATGGGATCGGCTGGAGGCGTTCTTACCTCCTGGTGGTGCGCGTGGGGGCCGGTGGAGTGATCACCGTCGGGTGATTAACGGGGTGTTGTACAGGGTTCGGACGGGTGTGCTGTGGCGGGATCTGCCGGAGCGTTCGGGCCGTGGGAGACGGTCTATAAATGGCATCGTCGCTGGTCAGCCGATGGAACCTGGAAGATGCTGCTGACTCGCATCCAGGCAGCCGAGGACGCCGAGGGCGGCATCGACTGGGACGTGTCGGTGGACTCGACAGCCGTGCGGGCCCACCAGCACGCCGCCGGCGCGAGGAAGGCGCCCCCGACCGCCCTCCCCCAAAGGGAGACCGAACGAGGGACGAATCGGGTCAATCCAGCACTCCGGAAACTGGCCGTCCGCCTGGAGGAGGTGGTCAGGTCGGCGAATGTCTGGGACGTTCTCGTGGAGGATTCACCACCAAGATCCACCTCCTCGCCGACGGACGATGCCGGCCCCTTGCCTTCGTCCTGACACCCGGACACTACGGTGACGGACCCCAGCTCGAGCGGGTCCTGGAGCAGATCTTCGTGCCCCGAGCCGGAGTCGGACGCCCTCGCACCAGGCCGGACCGCGTCCTGGCGAACAAGGCCCGCACGTGTCGGCGTACACCCGGAATGTGGCTCTGGCAGGATTTTCGTAGCCGGAGATCATCTCAGCGGGACGGTCGGCCGGTCCGCGGAGTGGGCAGCCTGCAGCTGTGCTCTGTTGAAATAGCAAGCCTGTTACCGCAGTTGGTCAATGTTCTGGTGATCTCGGCCGATGTCTCCGATGCTGTCGTGACGGTCCGCGCCCGCACGAGGTCCGGTGTTCCAGCGGGATGTACGGGATGCGGCCAGCTCAGCGCGTGGTGTCACAGCCGTTATGTACGGCACCTCGCCGATGTCACTCTCGGAGGCCGGCCTCTGCGCATCGAGTTGTCCGTTCGCCGCCTGTACTGCGAAAACCCGACTTGTCCGAAGGCGACCTTCGCCGAGCAGGTGCCGGGGCTGACCGTGCGCCACCAGCGGCGCACCCCACAGTTGCAGCGCCTGGTAGAGGCCGTCGGTGTGGTGCTGGCCGGCCGGGGCGGTGCCCGAATGCTGCGGATCCTGAACGTCACGCTCTCGCGGCTCGGCCTGGACCGCCGCACGGTACGCAAGTACGCCCGAGCCCGCACCTGGCAGGAAGCGATGCGCCGCCCGCCCCGCAAGCCTCCACCCTGGACCCCTACCTCGACTACCCGCAACAACGCTGGGACGAAGGACAGCACAGCGCGAAGATCCTGCACGAGGAACTCCGGACCAAGGGCTGCCTCGGCCACTACCAGCGCGTGAAAATGGCCGTCGCACCCCTACGACGGGGCCTCCCCCTGGACGAGCCACGCGAGCGACCGCCCTCCCCACGCGAAGCCGCCCGCTGGATCACCACACATCCGGGCCGCCGCAGCCCACACATCAACGACCGCCTGGCCCGGCTTCTCGATCACTGCCCTGAACTCAGGCACACCCACGACCTGGTCCGCCGATTCGCCAGCATGCTCGACAACCATGACGCGACACCCTTGCCACGCTGGCTGGATGACCTCGCAAACAGCGGACTGGCCCCTCTCGCCGGCCTCGCCGGAGCCCTGCGCGAAGACCGGCATGCCGTCGCCCAGGGAATCACCACCCCTTACAACTCCGGGGTCAACGAAGGTCGCATCACCGATGTCAAGCTGCAAAAACGCCTGATGGCCGGACGCGCCGGCATCCCACTTCTCCGCCACCGCGTCGTCCTGATCGCCCACCTCCGCCGCCACTACGCGGACCGGCCGACCGTCCCTCCGAGATGATCTCCGGCTACGAAAATCCTGCCAGAGCCACATTCACGCGAACGCCGACACCTGGCGGTCCAGGATCGACAGCAGGTCGTCCTCGGCGAACCGTCCGACCGTCGCCGCGGTGCCAAGAGCCCGGTCGGCATCAGCGGTCCCGTAGAGCTTGGCGAGCGCGACCGCGTCGGCCATCTTCGCCCTGATCCGCCGGACTCCGGTCGCCGCGGCCTCGACCAGCCAGGCCGCCGCGCCCGGTCCGATCGCCAGGAACTGGGCCTCGGCCGGGTTGGTCGGCTTCGGTGTGCGCTCGCCGCGCGGAGCGTCGGGGGCGACGCGTCGGTCCCTATACGTCGCGGGCGATGGTGATGAATCGTTCGAGTTCGCCGGGGATGTCGGGGCCGGTGGGCTGGTAGGCGATTTCGGTGATGCCGTCCCGGGCGTAGGCGCTGAGCCTGTCGCGGATGCGGTCGGGGGTACCGGTAACGGTGGTGGAGGTGATGGCCTGCCAGCTTCCCGCGTTCCAGGCAGCGATGTCGGCCGCGCTGAGGTCGGTGAGGTGCTGGTCGTGCACGGCCAAGTGGCGTTGGGCGCGGGGATGGGCGGTGATGGCGTCGAGCCAGGCGTTTCCGCCGGGCAGGGCGGTGGGGTCGCCGCCGAATTCGTAGGCGGCGTGGTGGGCCAGAGCGTTGCCGGGTCCGGCGGCGGCGCGGACGCGCAGGGAGTCGAGTGGTTCGTCCTCGCCCAGGACGGTGCCGTGGATGCCCAGGGCGGCCCAGGTGAACTCGTGGGCGTGGGTGGTCTCGCCGTTGACGCTGAAGAGGCCGTCAGCGATCTCGCGGGTGACAGCGAGACCTTTGGGGCCGAGCGCGGAGACCAGCACCGGAATGTCGATGGGGCGCTGCGGTGCGTTCGTGCCGGGATGCATCATGCGCATGGGGGCCCCGTCCCATTCCACGGTCTCACCGCGCAGCAGACCGCGTACCGTCCGGACGTAGGCGCTGAGATAGGACCAGGTGGCCGGGGGTGCGCCGAGGGCGCGCGTGCCGTTGAAGCCGGTGCCGAAGGCGAGGGTCACTCGGCCGGGCGCGAGGGCGGCGAGGGTGGCGGCGCCGGAGGCGTTGACCATCGGATGGCGCAGTGTCGGGACGAGGACACCGGGGGCGAGGCCGATGCGATGGGTGCGTTCGGCGGCCAGTGCCAGCATCGCCCACACGTCGGGGCTTTGGGCGGGAGTGTCGTGAAGCCAGGCGCGGTGGTAGCCCAACTGATCGGCGACGGCGATGTGTTCGGGCGAGTGCAGGGATGTGGCGAACTGACAGGAGATGTCCATCGGTCAGGCTCCTTGGGCTGGAAGGAAATTCCCAGTTGCGTTATCAGATTTGCGCTCTGCCGCCATCAACGAAAAGTTCGATTCCCGTGACGAAGCTGGAGTCGTCCGAGGCCAGGAAAAGCGCCGCCTTGGCGACTTCGTCGGGCTCCCCCATGCGGCCCATCGGGATGGTGGACGCAATCCTCTCGATGGCGTCCTGGGGTTGCGCCGCCACAAGCGGCGTTTCGATCGGGCCAGGGCTGAGGACGTTGGACCGGATACGGCGATCCTTCAGCTCTACCGTCCATCCTCGAACGAAATTTCGGATGGCAGCCTTGCTGGCGCCGTAGACCGAGAACCCGGGGGTTCCTTTGACGCTCGCAACGGAGCCCGTGAGAATGACAGAAGCGCCGTCATTCAATAGCGGTAGGGCCTTCTGTACCGTAAAGAGCGCCCCCTTCACGTTGATGTCGAAAATTTTGTCGAAATGGTCTTCCGTGATGTCTTCCAGCGAAGCGAACTCACCCAGACCGGCGTTGGCGAAAACGACATCGATCCGCCCCTTCGCCTTGACGGTCTCGTAGAGGCGGTCAAGGTCGGCCAGTTCGGCGACGTCGCCCTGAACGCCGGTTACGTTGCCGCCGATTGCCTGCACGCCTTCATCGAGTTCTTTCTGGCGGCGGCCCGTGATGAAGACATGGGCGCCCTCCCTGACGAAGAGCTTCGCTGTGGCCAGCCCGATCCCTGTGGTGCCGCCGGTGATGACCGCAGTTTTTCCCTGCAGCTTGCCCATGGTCACTGCTCCCGATAGTGGTGGATACGGATGGTCGGACGCCCCGGGTTCATCCCGGAGGATGCAATCATCATTCGGAAAGATCAGGTCGAGTCGATACGCCCACGCCCAATGGCGAATTAATCCACCGAGCGGCTGCAGGTCCGGATCCCTGTTCCGCGATGGTTCTCCCGGGTGGTCATGGGGGCGGGATCACCCGGGGCGGGTAGTCAGGGATCTGTGCCACCAGTTTCTTTCCCGTACTCGCCCCTTTGAGGAGCCGTCGTGAAATTCGGGGTCTCGACCTTCATCACCGACCAGGGCATCAGCCCGACCTCGCTCGGAACCGCCCTTGAGGAACGCACATTCGACTCGTTGTTCATCGCCGAGCACAGCCATATCCCGGCGAGCCGCGAGACGCCCTACCCGGGGGGTGGTGAGCTGCCGGAGATCTACTACCGCACCCTCGACCCCTTCGTGGCCCTGACCGCGATCGGTGTGGTGACCGAGCGGCTGCTACTGGGGACCGGCATCGCGCTGATCCCGCAGCGCGACCCGATCATCACGGCGAAGGAGGTGGCCTCGCTCGACCTGGTCTCCGGTGGCCGCGTGATTCTCGGCGTCGGTGTCGGCTGGAACCGTGAGGAGATGAGGGACCACGGCACCGACCCCTCCACCCGCGGCCGGCTCACCGACGAGCGGCTGCGTGCCATGCGGGAGCTGTGGACCGCGGAGAAGGCCGAGTTCCACGGCGAGTTCGTGAACTTCGATCCGGTCTTCGCCTGGCCCAAGCCCGTGCAGCGCCCCCACCCACCGATCTACGTCGGCGGCGGCGAGGGCGCGTTCCGACGGGTGGCGCAGCTCGGCGACGCGTGGCTGGCCAACAGCGTGTCGCCGCAGGAGCTCGGTCCGCAGATCCTGCGGCTGCGCGCCCTCGCCGACCGCGAGGTGCCGGTGACGGTGTATGCGGCTCCCGACGATCCCGAGCAGATCGAGGGCTACATCGGTCTGGGGGTCGAGCGGCTGCTGTTCTACGTACCGACGATGCCTGAACGGGAGACGCTGGAGTACCTGGACCGACTGGCCGAAGTCGCTGCCCGGTACCGCTGAGGCGCCGGGAATGCGGGACCGGTTTGCGATTCCGTACCGCCGTGACTACCGCGGTGGGGTGCGATGCCCGCTCTGACGAGAGCCGAGGCACGGGAGCGGTTCGCCGCTGCACGCATCGCTCACCTCGCGACGGCCGACGCGGAGGGCCGCCCGCACCTGGTTCCGGTGGTGTTCGCTCTGGACGGCGACACGGTGATGCTGGCCGTGGACCACAAACCGAAGCGGACGACGCGGCTGAAACGCCTGGCCAACATCACCGCCAACCCGTCGGTCTGCCTGCTCACCGACCACTACGAGGATGACTGGGACCGCCTGTGGTGGGCCCGGGCCGATGGCGAAGCCCGAGTGCTTCCGCCGGCGGACCGGTCCCCCGAAGCGGTCCGCTGCATCAGCCTGCTCACGGCGAAATACCAGCAGTACGCCGACCGGCCACCCGGCGGACCGGTGGTCGAGGTCTCGGTCCTGCGCTGGAGCGGCTGGCGGGCGTCATGACAGCACGTCGTCACAGAGTGCGAGCACTTCGGCCGTCAAATCCAGGAGGCGGCCCGGGCCCCCGCGGGCGAGCAGCCGCGCTGTCGCGCGCCTGATGCCGGAAGTGCCCCGGGGCACCACTGCCGGCAGCCCTCGACGTAAGGGGCGGACATGCCTGTTCCGCCCGCCCGGGCTCCTCCTGGCTGTTCAGCCGCGTACGCCGTCCCGTCCGGGCCTCCCTGGGTCGCCCTCCGGGCGGACCGGCCGCCTCTCGCACCGCGCTGCCGTCGCAGGTTCGAGGCGGACAGGGCCGACCGCGGCAAGCCAGGCGTCGGCGATCAGCCTGTGGCCGAGGGGACTCGGATGGACCCTGTCCGGGGCGAGGTCCGCACGAACCACCTGGGCTTCGTTGGCCGGCGCGGCGCGAAGGACGGCGTCGGTACGGGGCGACAAGTCCTCTTACCAGGCTTCCTGGTCGGAGGCGACCGGGAGCAGAAAAGGGGTGATGACGACCAGTCGTACGGACAGTTTCCGCGAGGAGGCGGCCGAGGCATGCCTCGAACTCGCCGACCGGGCTGATGAGTCCCCGGTCATAGCGCCGCCAGGTGTCATTGTGCCTGTCGCAGCGCTCATACCACCGCTCGAACGCCGCCGTCACCTCGCGCATCCTGGCCGGCGCGATCTCCGTCGAACCGTCGTCGCCTGCCAGGCGCACCGGTGCCTCCGCCGAGATCAGCACCTCCAGACTGCCCAGCGGCAACTCCGGGCGCGCACCCAACGGACCGAGCAGGGCCTCGCACATCGCCGTCGCGGACACGGGAGGTGCCGTCAATTGGGCAAAGCTGCGGCAGTGGTCGTCACGCTGGGCCTTGGGTCGCTGACGCGGGCCGCCCTTGAACCAGTCGTACTGCCCCACGCCGATCACGAACGCGTGCAGCGCCGGGCCGTGGATGGCGCGATCCCTGAGCGTTGTCACGAGCGGGTCCCCTCGGCGATGCGGCGGGCCAGGCGGCGATGAAAGTCCGGCGAGGTGAGATAGGCGCCGTGCGGCAGCAGGGCCCCGCTGTCGAAGACCAGATCCTCGGCGCCGGCGAACACTGGCCCGGCCGCGAACGCCAAGGGATCCCGTACGTCCACAACGTTGATCCACCGCGTCACGTTCGGCAGCATCGGTACCCTCGCAACGTGCGGGGACGGCACAGCCGGGTCGCTCGCCGCGAACAGCTTCAACTCCTCGAACAGGCCGACCTGCGTGCCCACGGTGACCAGAAGGTCGATGCGCACATCGGGCCGGTGCAACGAGAGGACGTCGTGGACGATGTTGCCGCCCATGCTGTGCGCCACGACGATCAGCGGATCACCGTTCTCGCGTGCCGTGCTGGCCGCGCAATCCAGCGCCTTGCCCACCAATTCAACGACAGGACCGGGCTGTTCGACGCTGCCACGCCCAGCGAGATACCCGGCGACGTCCGCGAACAGCAGCGCGCTCTTCGGCGTGAAGCGCCGGCTCACTGCCATCACACCGCCGGCGACGGTCTTCGCGAGGGCAGCGTTCATCCGCCGCACGGCCGCCCGCGCGGGCCGGGGCACGCGCATGCCGCCGAACCTTTCCCACTCGCCCGGTGCGTCACGCGGCCCGCTGTCGTCGTCCCACTGTCCCTGCCAGATGTTCATTTCCTCGGCCAGGCGATCCAGGAAATCGATGTCGCCCTCGATCTCGCCGATCCACGCGAAGAACTCGACTCCGTCGCCGTGCCGGCCCTCGCCGGTCTTCCACGCCCAATAGGCAACGGCTCGCGCGCAGAACGCCACCGTCGTGTCCCGCTCTTCTGCCGAGCGCGCCTCCAGCGACACCGCTAGCAACTCCACGGCCCACAGCAGCGACTTCCGCGCGGCCGTCACCAGCACGCGCCCCTCCACGACATCCGGCCCCGCCGCCACGACCCCGACGACCATCTCCGCGACCGAGACGTCGATCGCCGGCCTGTCGTCGCCCAGGGACTCCACGCCGTCGACGCGCAGGCTCGCCCAGTTCCATGCCGGCGGCGACAACAGCGCACCCCAGTGCGGATTGAGGATCGGGGCCTCGGGCGACCGACAGCCCGCCGCCGGCAACAACGCGAGCCTAAACCAGCTGTCCCGCAAGGCTGCCCGCCCCTTGTCCTCCGCCTCTCGATTGCCGATTCCGTGCACGTGGACCAGCGCCATCGTTCCCCCCTCAAGCCCGGACCGCCCATTCTGCAACACTGGACCATCCTCTCGATGGCGGGTGAACTGCTCAGGCGAACACGACTTTCGAAGACAGACCGAGTAGGCCCCCCCGGGTGCTGGTCTGATCTCGGACCGTGGCGGTGGCAACCACCACCAAGCCCTCACCGCACGCGTGTGGGATACCAACGACCTGTCCGACTCTGTGGCCAGGCACGCCATGGGCCACTGCGCAGTGTTGAGCCTCGCCAACCGCCCCGAGCAATCGGATCCGCGCTGCTGGAGCATTGCACGGCGAGTGATGTCTCATCGTCGGCACGGCTTCCGCCGAAACGCCCTCGTGTGGCAGACGCGCTTATGCATTTTCCCACCCCCTCACCCCCGTCCGGCAGGGCTTAGCGCCGCAATCCGCTTCGCCACAGGGTCGTCATCATGCGGTATTGGGAAAGGGTCGACGACCTCACCAGCCTTGCGACAGACCCCAGTTCCCGTCCGAGAACCCGCTGAGGGGCCGCCTGCGCTGCCGATCGGGTACGCCGGGTCGGCTCCGCCGTGCTCTCTTCGCAAAAGTCGAGTGGATCCGAAGGAGGCGTCTCGGGCTGCCAGAGCTTCCTGGGACTCCTCTGGGACTTTCGGCCTCATCAACGGGCACGCGCAGGAGACACCTGAAAGGTGATTCTCACGCAGGTCAGCGCCCCGCAACCGCGTATCACCGCAGGTCACGAAGCAAACTGTTCTCTTCCGGGACAACTGACTACCAGCAGCTCCGCGCAGAGCGTCGCCCGCCCTCGGCGCCCCACTGATATACGCCACCCTGACAGGGCCTGACCTGCCCAACAGGCCGCCTGACGCCCCATCAGAACGAGCGTTACGAGCGTCATTTCAGCGTCAATATGTCGCCCGTAACGCCCACACCGCACATAATACCCACGCACAAAACTGCAGGTCAGGAACCCTTAGCCGCCGGTTCGAGGATCGCCACGCACTCCACATGATGCGTCATCGGGAAAACGTCAAAGATTTCACCGGAGTCGCCGGAAGCCGTAAGAGCAGAGCGAACGCATCACACCAGGTCAGCGCACCCGACCCCGCGGTTTCAGGGCGACAGGCGGCAGTTCGGGGGCGGGCAGTCGATCGCCGTCGTAGCCCTTCACCTCGCCGAAGCGGGTGGTCGACATCCAGCCCTTCCGCGCCTCCTCGATCTCCTCGTGGGAACGCCCGATGAAGTTCCACCACATCACGATCTCCTCCTCGAAGGGCTCGCCGCCGAGGAGCATGAGGCCCGCGTCGGTGTCCGCGCGCAAGGGGAGCTCGGCTCGGCCGCAGCCGAGGTAGAGCATGGAGCCGGGTAGTACGGGAACGCCGTCGACCTCGGCCTGGCCGGACATCGAGAGCACCGCGTACTCGAAGTCCGGGTCCAGCGGCAGACGGGCGTCGGCTCCGGCGTCGAGGGACAGGTCGGCGCCGACGATCGGGGTGTACGCGGTGCCGGGCGAGGCGGCGCCGTCGAGTTCGCCCAGGATCAGCGTGGCGGTGAGGCCGGGGGCGGTGACGGTCGGCAGTTCGGTGTGGTGCTGGAAGTGCGGCTCGACGTGGCGGTGGGCATCCGGCAGCGCCACCCACAGCTGCGCACCGTGCAGAAATCCCGCGTGGGACTTCGGGCTCTCCTCGGAGTGGCTGATGGCCCGGCCGGAGGTCATCAGCCCCAGCTCGCGCGGGCGGATCGTCCGGAGACTGCCGAGGCTGTCCCGGTGCAGGACCTCGCCGTCGTGCAGCCAGCTGACCGTCTGGAGGCCCATGTGGGGGTGGGGCGGCACTTGCATCCCGGGTTCGCCGGCGATGTCGTCGGGGCCGTAATGGTCGACAAAGGCCCATGCGCCGACCATCCGGCGGCCCAGATTGGGCAGCAGTCTGCGGACCTCGGTGGACTCACCCAGTTGGACATGGCGCGGGGTGAGAAGTTCACGTACGGGCTCGGCGACGACGAAGCCCCGTCCTCCGCAGACGGAGAGTGCGGCCTGGCGATCGAGATTGCTCATGGCGCTCAACCTATTCCCGTGCGGGCCCGGGGTGCCGGTACCCACGCCGATAAAGTAGTGGAATATTCAACCAGCCTGCCATGTTCCTCTGTCTGAAGCACGGCCGAATGTGTGGCCGGGGCAGCGGCAGGGCAGACCCGGGAGCGATCCGGGGGCGGTCCGTGAACGAGGAGGTCAGAGGTCAAGTGAGCGACACCTATTTCGAGTTCGGTACGGCCGCCGACCGCTGGGACCGTGCGGGGATGTTCTTCGAAGCGAAGGAGTACATGACCGCTGCCCGGATTCTGGAGGGGCTCGTCGAGGAGGTGCCGGAGCAGGTCTCCCCCCGGCTGCTGCTGGCGCGGGCCTACTACCACTCGGCCCGGCTCGGCAGGGCCGAGACGGAGCTGCGGGCGGTTCTGGAGCGCGACCCGGTGGAGCCGTACGCCCGGCTGATGCTCGGCCGCACGCTTGAGCGCCAGGGGCGGAGTGCGGAGGCGACCGGTCATCTGCGGATGGCTGCGGCGTTCTCCGGGGACTTCGGCTTCGACGAGGACCGGACACGGCCCCAGCGGTCGTGAAGGGCGTTCGGCGGGCGGTCAGGCCGTTCCGTCAGGGGGCTCCCCCGGCGGCACTGAGTACTGGATCGGGCGACTGCCCCAGCGGCGCGGTCAGCCGGTCCGCGGTGGGCGGCACGTGGGTTCCGGGCACTGATGCCCGTGTGCCGTCCACGTCGGCGGACACGCCCGGTACCTCCGGGGTGAAGACCGCGGTGTGCACGGCGGCGCGGACCCGCCGCGACATGGCCGCGTCGTCGAAGGTCGCGGGGCGGGCGGTGAGCATCCTCGACGGGCTCCGCGCTCTCGCCGCGCGGCCTCTTCGTCGCGAGGCATACGTCGTGGTCCGCCACCGCGGACAGGAGGCCCTCCTTGTCGCCGAAGTGGTGGTGGAGCGCCGGGGCCCACCCGAGCCGCCTCGCACACACGGCCCGGGTGGAGATGTCCCCGTCCGGGTCTCCGCGACCAGTCGCGCCGCGACTTCCGGACAAACCCGATGCCGCCCGCTCACGCCGCGTGATAATTCACTCGGTCATGACCGATCTCGAGACTCCCCGCCTCCTCCTCCGTCCGATGAACGCCTGCGACGCCTTGCAGGTGAGGGCCGGCACGCCGGGAGCCGGCGCCCGCTGGGCTGCCGGATATCCGTCCCCCGGTGACCTGGCCGCGGCCGAGCGCTTCCTCGGCACCTGTACGTCGACGGGTGATCCCGGCCCCTTCGGTTCGTACGAGATACGCCGTCGCCGGGACGGAGTGGCGATCGGCGGGCTGGGATTCCACGGCGCCCCGGACGAGGACGGACACGTCACGATCGGCTACGGCCTCGTCCCCTCGACGCGTGGAAGGGGATACGCCTCCGAGGCGCTGCGCGCACTGCTCCGGTTCGCTCGCCACCAGGGGGTGAGCTGTGTGCACGGCGACGCCGACGTGGACAACCTCGCGTCCCAGCGTGTCATGGAAGCCGTCGGCATGCGCCTGGTGAAGGAGGACCCTCGGCTGAAGCACTACCGGATCGACCTGGACCGCCGGGCCGAGGAGTAGCGGGCCGGCGGCCGGCGGTCCCTTCCGGCGGACGGGGTGGGGCGCGGCGCGGCATGACAAGGCAGCGGAACCCGCCGGGAAGCTCCCGGCGGGTTCCCTTGCCCGCTGATGGTGAGATGTCCGCTGGTGGTGAGAGCTCGGCTGATTGCGGATCTCGGCCGGTGGTGAGCCGTGGGTCGGTCAGCCGGCCGCGGTGGCCGCCCGGTTCGCCGTACCCTCGCCGGTGGTGACGGTACCGGTCCCCGATACGAGGAGCCGTTCCGTCAGGTGGCCGAAGACGAGGCCGAAGGTGACCCACAGGGTGGCCTGTACGGCGAGCGTGGCCAGGCGGAACTCCCACAGCAGCCCCGCCGGGAAGTCCTTTCCGACCTCGTTGAACGAGGGCAGGAACGCGTAGGCGAGTCCGATCACGACGACGTAGGCGACGGATGCGGTGATCGTCGCGTTCCAGTTGCCCAGGCGGGGGGCCAGCCGCCTGCCGAGGATCACGGCGGCGACGGCCAGCAGCACACTGAGGGCGACCATCAGGAAGAACAGTGCGGTGCGCCGGCCGATGGTGTCGGGGTTGCCGACGGCCGGCGGGTTGGCCGGGTACTTCAGGAACGGCACGACGTACACGGTCAGCAGGGCCGCACCCGCGATCAGTGCGGCCGTGGCCCGGGGTCCGAATCTACCGATCCGGCCGAGGGCATAGCAGAAGACGAGGGCGGCGATGCCGCCGATGGCCACTCCGAAGACGAGCACACCGGTGGCGAGGCCGGCGGTGGACTGCATGGTGCGGCTGACGAGTTCCTCGCCTCCGCCGTGGTCGTGGCTGTGTGCCTCTTCGAGGGCGATGGCCGCATCGACCCGGGACTCACCGAGGAAGTAGGCGACAAACAGGGCAAGCGCGCCCGCGGCCAGCCCGGCCAGCATGCCGCGGATGAGCAGGGCTCTGACAGATATGGAGTTCATGAGGTTTCCCCTGGATCGGACGGGACGTCAGTGGCAGGGGAAGCCGAGGAGGTGGCGGCCGTCGTGGACCCACTCGTGGACACCTTCGCCGGAGATGACCGCGGTGGCGCCCTGCTCGGCGCCGACGAAGTACAGCAGTACGAGCATGAGGATGCCGAAGAAGACCGCCCACGGGGCAATGGCCTTCCCGGAGAGGGGAGTGATCGCCGGTACGGCGGTGGTGGGGGCAGTGGCAGTCTGTGCCATGGCAGAACCTCCTGAGGGAACACGCGTCCCGATCGTGGTGCTGAGCCGAAGGTGCTGGGTCTGACTTCCCGTACGGGTACGGGTTCACAGTGGCGCGACCGTGCCGGACTCTCACCGGACTTCCGTCACACCTTCGTCATGTTCCTGGGACGATACCGCCTGGGACCAGGCACGGCCACGGTGCCGACGGCAGGGCCGGAGGGCCCGAATGCCATGGTGGGCACAGGTGAGGGCCAGAGTTCAGGGGGTTGACCCGGTCATGACGGTTCAGGTGATGTTGATCTCACCGGCGCTCAACGCCGCGCTGCGCGAGGCGCGTTTCGACGGTGATGCTCCGCTCGACCCGGCCGGGGCCCGGCGTGCCCGCGCCGCCGCGCCGGCGGTACCCGCGGCCGACCGGTATCTGCGCGGGCCCTCCGCGCGGTGCGCCGCAACCGCCGACGCCTTGGGACTGCGCACCGATCCCGACCTCGCGCTCCGCGACTGGGACATGGGCCGATGGAGCGGGCAGCGGCTGGCGGAAGTGGGCGCGAGCGAACCGGACGCCGTGTCGGCCTGGCTCAACGACCCCGCGGCGGCCCCGCACGGCGGCGAGTCGCTGCTGGAATTCTGCGCACGGGTCGGCGGCTGGTTGAACTCCGTGGCGGCCTCCGACGCGGCCAAGGAGTCCGTGAAGGTCCTGGCCGGCGACGGGGGCGGGCGTGTGCTGGGGGTCGTCGAGCCCGCAGTGGTGCGGGCGGTGACCGTACGGGCCCTCGATCTGCCGGCGGAGGCGTTCTGGCGGCTGGACGTCGCCCCGCTGACACTGACCGCGCTCAGCGGCCGGTCCGGACGGTGGAACCTGCGCTGCGGGCAGCCGCTGTCCCCCGACCCGGGGAACTGACACCGCCCGTGGCCCGCACCGCAGCATGGACAAACTGATGTGCCGGAACCGCCCGTGAGTGCCCGGGGGGTGCGGCCGGTTCGCCCTGCCCGTCGGAACAGACGCGCCGCAGGAGGTAACCTGTCCGGCTCGTCGAGGACGGCGTCCACGAGGTCCCGAACGGCGAGTTCTCGTACTGCGGCCACATGCTGGACACCGGCGTGATGCCGGCGCCGTACCGCCAAGAGGCTCGCCAAGACGTCGAACTCGACGCGCCGGAACCCCATTTCGCGAGGGCCCGCGGTACCCGCGACGTGGCGCCGCTCGACATGACCACCTGGCCCGGCACGGACTACCGCTGCCCGATGCCGGAGCATGGAGCTGAACTCCGCCGCGCGCCCACGCCGTTGGCCGAGCCTGCGGTCCGAACGGGGCCCGCACGGGAGCCCCGGCCCGGGCCGCGCCACCACACGTGCATGCAAGAAGTGTGGTCCGTACCAAAGCCTTGACACGGTCTTGGTTCACTTCTTAAATCTCAGACAGAACGGAAGCCTTTCCCCCACCCCATGGTGAGCACTTGTCGCATTCATGACAGCTGCTCGATTCCGCACGGGAAGGACCCCCATGACCTCCCCCCACCTCACACGACGTCTCCTGGTGTCCGCGCTCTCCGTACTCGCCCTCGTCTCGGCCTCCTCCGGCCTCGCCGCCGGTGTGCCGGTATCCACGCCGCGGCCCGCGGTGACAGCAGGGACGTTCACCGACGACTTCGACGGGCCCGCGGGCTCCGCCGTCGACGGCGGCAAGTGGCAGATCGAGACCGGCGACAACGTCAACAACCACGAACGGCAGTACTACACGGCCGGCAACAACAATGCGGCACTCGACGGCCAGGGACATCTGGTCATCACCGCGCGCCGCGAGAATCCGAACAACTACCAGTGCTGGTACGGCACGTGCGAGTACACCTCGGCACGCCTGAACACCTCCGGCAGGTTCACTCAGACGTACGGGCACGTCGAGGCCCGGATGAAGGTGCCGCGCGGTCAGGGCATGTGGCCCGCCTTCTGGATGCTGGGCGACGACATCGGTCAGGTCGGCTGGCCCGGTTCCGGCGAGATCGACGTCATGGAGAACGTCGGCTTCGAACCCTCCACGGTCCACGGCACGTTGCACGGTCCCGGCTACTCCGGTTCCGGCGGCATCGGCGCCGCCTACACGCTGCCGGGCGGCCAGGCGTTCGCCGACGACTTCCACACCTTCGCGGTCGACTGGGCCCCCGACTCGGTGACCTGGTCGGTGGACGGCAACGTCTACCAGCGCCGCACACCCGCCGACCTCGGCGGCAACACCTGGGTGTTCAACAAGCCCTTCTTCCTGATCCTCAACCTCGCCGTCGGCGGCTACTGGCCGGGCGACCCCGACGGCAGCACCTCCTTCCCGCAGCAACTCGTCGTCGACCACGTGCGGGTCTCCACCAGCGATCTGCGGCCGCCTGCCTGACCGCCCCGGCCTCCCGCGCCGTCGGCCGCCATGCCCACCGGCGTACGCGTCACGTCGCGGCCCGGCAGCCGGAAGATCGGCTGCCGCTCCCGCGCCGCTCCCGCAGCACGCCTCGACGGGCCGCAGGAACGGCCCCGCGTGGATGTGGTGCGGGACGGCCGGATCACCGGCACCGTCGAGCTCCGACACGGAGGCAGGTACGCCGAGTTCCTCTTCTCCGGGCTGCCGGGACGGATGGCCGCCGCCGAACCCCCGGCACCGGGGAGAACAGCCCGGCGGTGTTCCGAGGGGCCGACCGGGCCCTACGCGTCGCGGTACGCCTCCAGCAGGCGCAGCCAGATCTCGCTGATCGTCGGATAGGCGGGGACGGCGTGCCACAGTCGGCCGATGGGGACCTCGCCCGCGACCGCGATCGTCGCCGAGTGCAGCAGCTCTCCGATGCCCGGTCCGACGAAGGTGACGCCGCGCAGGATCTCCCGGTCGAGGTCCACGACCATGCGGGCACGGCCGCGGTAGCCGTCCGCGTACAGCCCGGAGCCCGACACCGCGGCGAAGTCCTGGTCGATGGCGCGTACCCGGTGGCCGGCCTGTTCGGCCTCCGCGAGGGTGAGGCCGACCGAGGCGGCCTCGGGGTCGGTGAAGACGACCTGCGGGACGGCCGCGTGGTCGGCGGTGGCCGCGTGGGCGCCCCAGGGGTCGTTCTCCAGCAGCGGCACTCCCGCGGCGCGAGCGGCGATCGCGGCGCCCGCGATACGCGCCTGGTACTTGCCCTGGTGCGTGAGAAGTGCCCGGTGGTTGACGTCTCCGACGGCGTAGAGCCAGGTGGTGCCTTCGACGCGGCAGCTGTCGTCGACGGTGAGCCAGGAGCCGGGCGTCAGACCCACCGTCTCCAGGCCGAGGTCGTCGGTGCGCGGTGCGCGGCCGGTGGCGAAGAGGACTTCGTCGGCCTCGACACGCTCGCCGTTGTCCAGTTCCACGACAACCGGCCCGTCCGGGACCGCACGCCGTACAGATGTCGCCGAGACACCGGTGCGGATGTCGGCGCCCGCCTCCGTCAGCGCCCGCGCGACCAGGTCGCCCGCGAAGGCTTCCATCCTCGGCAGGAGCCCCTTGCCGCGGATCAGCATCGTCACCTGGGCGCCGAGGGCCTGCCAGACGGTGGCCATCTCCGTTCCGACCACGCCGCCTCCGACGATCACGAGGCTGCCGGGCACCTTCTTCGCGCTCGTTGCCTCACGGCTGGTCCAGGGGCGAGCCCCGTCGATACCGGGCAGAGCGGGGACGACGGCGCGGCTGCCGGTGCAGACGGCGACGGCCTGCCGGGCGGTGAGCCGGTGCACCGTGCCGTCGGGGGCGGTGACGGAGGCGGACTTCTCACCGGTGAGCCGGCCCCGGCCCCGGTAGATGTCCGCTCCGACGCCCTCCAGCCAGGCAACCTGTCCGTCGTCCTTCCAGTGGGAGGCGTAGGTGTCGCGGCGGGCGAGGACGGCCGCCGTGTCGAGCGGGCCCTGCACGGCGTCGCTGAGGCCGGGGAGGTGGCGGGCGTCGGCGCGGGCGACGACCGGGCGCAGCAGGGCCTTGCTGGGCATACAGGCCCAGTAGGAGCACTCGCCGCCGATGAGCTCCATCTCGACGACCGCCGTACTCAACCCGGCGGCACGCGCCCGGTCGGCGACGTTCTCACCCACCGGACCTGCTCCGATCACCACGACGTCGTACTCGGCGTTCAAGGAAGCATCAGTCATGGGGACAGTCTGATCGCGGGTGTGCGCGGCGGCCACATGGGCAGGCGGAATAGCGCGAGTACCGGCACCGTTGTGCCGGACAGGTCCGAGCGGGCACAGGAAGAGGTAGCAGAGCATGAGCACCGTTGAGCTCACCAAGGAAAACTTCGATCAGGTCGTCAGCGAGAACGGCTTCGTCCTGATCGACTTCTGGGCTTCCTGGTGCGGCCCGTGCCGGCAGTTCGCGCCGGTCTACGACGCGGCGTCGGAGCGCCACGGCGACCTGGTCTTCGCCAAGGTCGACACCGAGGCGCAGCAGGAGCTGGCGGCGGCCTTCGAGATCCGTTCCATTCCCACGCTGATGATCGTCCGGGACAACGTGGCGGTGTTCGCGCAGCCGGGGGCACTGCCCGAGGCGGCGTTGGAGGATGTCATCGGGCAGGCCAGGAAGCTGGACATGGACGAGGTCCGCAAGTCCATCGAGGACCAGCAGAAGGAGCAGAAGTAGGCTCCCGGCGCACATGAGCGGTGAGCGGAGCGTGTAGACCGCCTCCGGATCGATCTGGAGGCTCCCCGCGCACATGAGCGGTGAGGGGCCCGGCCGGACTGGCCGGGCCCCTTCCCCCTGGCCTTCCTCGGGTTCCTCTCGGCCTTCCGTGGCATTCCTCAGCTCTAACTCGGGCTTTCCGTGGTCCTCCCGTGGCATTCCTCAGCTTTTCCTCGGGCTTTCCGTGGCCTTCCGGCCGGAGTCCGGTGGCGCGGACTCAGCCACCGGCGTTGCTGTCGGCGTTCCTCTCCTTGATCCGGACCGAGAGGCCGTAGTCCAGCTCGGCACCGTCGACCAGCAGGGCCTCGACCGTGTGTGTCGCCGGGTCGATGTCCGCCACGACGCCTTCACCCGAATAGCGGGGATAGCCCGATGCCCCCGTCTCGCCGGTCGCCGCCACGACCGCCGAGCGGATGGCGCCGCCGGGCTCGGCGGCTTCGGCGGTGTCCTCGGCGAATCCGGGGACCAGCAGGATCTCGTAACTCTGCGGATGGCTCATGGTCATGACGCTAGGCAGGCGGCGCGCGGTGCGCACGTTGCCGCGCTGCGGCGCCGTGCGGACCCGGCGGCTCAGCTGGACTCGCGGTGGACCGCACTGGCCCGCAGCAGGTCGTGGTGCTCGGGTGCGCCGCCGGGGTGCCGCACCAGCCGGTCGACGAGGTCCGCCGGCGGCTGTGCCGTGGCCATCTCCAGACGTACGCTGCTGAGCCGGGGCCGCAGCAGTCTGCCGAGCATCAGGTCGTCGGCGCCGATCACGGCCGTCTCGCGGGGCACCTCGATGCCCGCGTCCTGAAGGGCCCGCATGAGGAGCATCGCGTATTCGTCGTTGTACGCGAACACGGCGTCGAGGCCCAACGTGCGCCAGCGTGCGGCCAGCCGGTCGGCCGAGCCCTCCTCGTAGCGCAGCGGCAGGGGTTCGACGAGGGCCCCGTGGCTCTGTGCGGCCTGCCGGGCCCCGGCCAGCCGGGGTTCGGCGAACAGGCCGAGACCGCCCTCCTCGGGCATGATCACGCCGATGCGACGCCGGCCTCGCTCCAGCAGATGTCCGATCGCGCGGCTGCCGACCTTTCGCTGGTCCATGACCAGCGCGTGGGCGCCGGCCACCGGCCGCGGGCCGAGCGTGATGACGGCCTTTGCCCCGGCCCGCCTGAGCACGGATATGCCCTGCGGGGTGAGGGCGATCGTGCCGGGTGCGATGACGGCGACGGGACGGAGTTCGGCCCAGGCGCGGGGTGCGTCATCGGCGTCGAGGCCGGTGCTGCCGTACTGGACCACGGTGTAGTCGAGGCGGCGCAGCCCGGCTTCCAGTTCGTGGAAGAAGCGGTGGTGGAGCGGGCCGGGCGGGAAGTTCACCGCGGGCAGCACCACCATGCGGGTGTGCCCGGCACGCAGACTGCGGGCCGCCGCGTGCGGTACGTAGCCCAGTTCGGTGGCCGCTTCCCTGACCCGGCGGCGGGTGGGTTCGCTGATCCGCACGGTCGCGATGTCGTTCAGTACGTAGGACACGGTGGCCCGGGAGACCCCGGCGAGCCGTGCCACATCGGCACTGGTCGGGGCGGGGCCTTCGGCGGGCTGGTTCGGTAACTGGCTCATGGCGTCGGGCAGTCTTCCAGACCCGTGCGGCATGGGTACGCTCCGGGGCATGGATGACTCCTCGATGGTGGGACTGCTCGGTCGGGTGACGGGAACGGTGGGACCGGGGCTGGTCGGCGAGGTGATCGTACGGATCCGGGGCGGCGCCGAGCACTTCCTCGCGCATCCCGCGTCGGCGAAGGACCGCATCGAGGTGGGCACGGTGGTGACGGTGATCGAGCATCTGCCGCCGCGGACGGTGTATGTGGCTCGCGCATACGGCAGTTGAGGCTCCCGTGGGAGGGTCTTGACGCCCTTCGTGGTCAAGAATGCGGCAAGGATCCGCACGCGTCTTCTCCACCGTCCCGGGCAGGAGAAGACTCCCCCTGTTCAGCGGTGCCGACGGGGCACTGCGATAAGGGGGCGCATGCCGATGGTCATCGGCGTCACGGCGGGACTCGTACTCGCCGCCATCATGGTGTTGATCGGCCTGTTCAAGCTGATGTGGCGCGTGGCCGAGCCGAACGAAGCACTGGTCATCTCCGGTTCCAAGCACAAGACCGAGGGTCTGGGGCAGGGCATGGGGTTCCGGATCGTCACCGGTCACGGCACTCTCGTCCTGCCGGGGGTCCAGGCGGTGCGGAAGATGTCCCTGGACCTCAACGAGACGGAGCTGTCGGTCGATTGCGTCACGCACCAGGGGATTCCGTTGCGGGTGCGGGGCGTGGTCATCTTCAAGGTGGGCGACGACTTCGTGTCGATCGCCAATGCGGCCCGCCGCTTCCTCGACCAGCAGAAGATGATGTCGGAGCGGGTGCACAACGTATTCGCCGGTCATCTGCGGTCCATCGTCGGCGGGTTGACGGTCGAGGACATGATCCGCGACCGGGAGAAGCTCACCGGGCAGACCCGGGCCGCGTGCGGGACCGAGATGGAGAAGCTCGGGCTGATCGTCGATTCGCTCCAGATCCATGAGATCGAGGATCCGACGGGCTACATCAAGAACCTGGCGATGCCGCACGCCGCGGCGGTGCAGCGGGATGCGCGCATCGCGCAGGCGGAGGCCAACCGCCGGGCCACCGAGGCGGAGCAGCAGGCCGCCGCCCGGATGTCGGAGGCGACGCGGGACAGCGAGATCCTGCAGGCCGGGTACCAGGCCGAGCGCGACAAGGCCGCGGCCAGCTCGCGCCAGGCGGGACCGCTGGCCGACGCGGCGGCCCGGCAGGAGGTCGTGGTCCAGGAGACCAGGGTCGCCGAACTGGAGGCCCACCGGCGCGAACAGCAGTTGCAGGCCGATGTGCGAAAGCCCGCGGACGCCCAGGCGTACGAGAAGCGCACTCTGGCGGAGGGCGAGCGCGACGCCCGGATCTCGGCCGCCGAGGCGAAGGCGCGGGAGACGGAGCTCGCCGCGGTCGCGGAGGCCGACCGGGTCAAGACGGCGGCGCTCGCCGAGGCCGAGGCGACGAAGGCGCGCGGCGCCGCCGCCGCGACGGCGACCAGGGCGACGGGTGAGGCGGAGGCCGCCGCCGCCCAGGCCAAGGGACTGGCACTGGCCGAGGCGACCCGTGCCAAGGGTCTGGCGGAGGCGGAGGCGATCAAGGCCAGGGCGGCGGCACTGGCGGAGAATCAGGAGGCGGTCGTCGCACAGCAGTTGGCCGAGAAGTGGCCGGAGATCGTCGAGGCGGGCGCGGGCGCCTTCAGCAGTGTGGACCACATGGTGCTGCTGAACGGGGCCGACGGGTTGTCGGACATGTTCGCCAAGGCGCTGACGATGGGCGGCACGGGTCTGGGACTGGCGCGGCAGCTGCTGGCGACGATGGGGCAGGACACCCCGGCGTCACCGGCACCTCGGGTCGACGGGGTCGCACCGGCCGTCACTCCCCCACCGCTCAAGCAGCACATTCCGGTGACGGGTGATCAGGAGGACGGTGCGCCTGCCTGAGCGGGTCCGGCCGGTGGTGGCCGGTTGCGCGCCCCTCAGTCCCGGGCGAGCACCGGCCACAGCTCCGGGTCCTCGAAGCCGAGGGCCCACAGGGCGGTGCCGGCCACGCCGTGCCGGCGCAGGACGGGTAGCTGTGCGGCGATGCCCCGGGCGTCCTGGTACCAGACCTCGCGCCGGTGTCCGTCACCGTCCCGATAGGTGAAGTGCGGGGTGCCCGAGACCGGGTCGAGTGTGTACGGGGCGCCCTGGGCACGGCGCAGCGCGTCGGCCTCCTTCCAGGTGACGTGCCGGGTGGCGCTCGTGCCGTCGGTGTCCCAGTTCCAGCCGTAGGCGGGGATGCCCAGCTCCAGCTTGCCGGCGGGGACGAGGGCGGTGGCGCGGGTCAGGATGTCGTCGTACCACGTCAGGTCGGAGATCGGGCCCGGTGTGCCGGAGGACCAGTGGAGGTTGTATCCCATGATGCGCATCCGGTCGGCGACCCGGCCGATGGCGGCGTAGTCCCAGATGCGTCCGGTGGTGGCCGTCTGCGGGAACACGGTGACGACACACTTCTTGCCCAGGCGGTGGAGGCGGTCGCAGAGGTCGGTGGCGAGTGCGGTGAAGCCGTCGCGGACCGCGCGGTAGGTGGAGTCACCGGTCGCGGCGATGGACTCGTAGTCGAGGTCGAGCCCGTCGTAGTCGCGGCTGGTGGCGGTCCGCATGAGCGCGTCGGCGTGCGCGGCGCGTCCGGTGGGGCTGGTGAGGATGGCGGCGAGGGCCCCGTCCTTCATCGTCTCCATGACCGTGGGCACCACTTCGGCCCCCGCCCCGTGCAGACCGTCGATGATGCGGCGCTCGCCCGCGCCGGGGTGGCCGTCGATCCGGTCGGCCGAGACGGCCCGGTACCAGAAGGGGCTGACGGTGTTCAGCTGTGCGGCATGGCGCAGGGCGTCCTGGTAGGCGCCTTCCTGGTCCCAGTACGGCAGCCAGGCCGAGACGGTGCGCGCGGGCTGCGATGCCGCCGCGGAGTGTGAACCTGAACCTCCGGTCGAGCTTGAGGCCGGGGCGGGGAGCTGCGGCGTACGGGGCGGGGTGGCGGCTGACGCCCCGGCAGCGGTGGCCGGGAGCAGGGCGGTCACGAGCAGGACGGCGAGGGTGACGGCGCGTCCGGCGCGGGCGGGCACGACGGGGCGCGCGGCGCGAGTGGGGTGTCCGGTGATCATGGCCCGAGCCTGCGGCCCGTTCACCGGACCCGCTCCGTGGACTGGGCCGTACAGGTCCTACGGTGTGGGGATGACCATCCAGCACCGTGACGACAGCACCAACGGCCCGGCCGGATTCCCCGGCCGCACCGGACCCGCCGCGACCTGCGAGGCCGACCCGCGCGACGTGGGCCCGGTCCGCACCTCGTACGCCCCGGACCGGGACGGCGATCCCGACCCCGGCGAGATCGTCTGGACCTGGGTGCCGTTCGAGGAGAACGACGGGCGCGGCAAGGACCGTCCGGTTCTGGTGGTGGCCCGGGAGGCGGCGGGCACGCTGCTGGCCGTGCGGTTGTCCAGCAAGCAGCACGACCGGGACCACGAGTGGGTGGCGCTCGGGGCCGGACCGTGGGACAGCTCCGGCCGTCCGTCGTGGGTCGATCTGGACCGGGTGCTGCGGGTGCACGAGGACGGGATGCGGCGTGAGGCGTGCGCGCTGGACCGGGGCCGGTTCGACCTGGTCGTCGGCCGGCTGCGGGAGCGCTACGGCTGGAGCTGACCGCCGAACGTCCGGGTGAAGGCGGACCGGGTGGCCGAATCGGGGCTGCGGTCGAGGATGCCGAAGACGATCTGCTCGAAGTGCCCGGCGAACCTGCCGCCGTCCAGCAGCAGCGCCCGGAACGCACCGGCCACCTGTGCCGGGTCGTTGCGGAACACACCGCAGCCCCAGGCGCCCAGCACCAGCCTGCGGTAGCCGTGTGCCGCCGCGACCTCCAGCACCCGCTCGGCACGGGACGCGAGCGCGGCGGGGATGCGGTGGGCGTCCTCGGGGGTGCGGCTGCGGATGACTCCGGCGTTGGGCGCCGGGGAGGTGAGGAAGCCCGCGGTGTACGGGGTGTCGAGCAGCCGCCCCCGGTCGTCGCGGAACACCGGCACACCGGGTGAGTGAATCACCCGGTCGGTGTAGAAGGCGCTGCTTTCCGCACGGTGGTGGGCGTAGTAGTCGGGGGCGCGCAGCAGCGTGGCGTACAGGGCGGAGCCCCGGCACAGGGCTTCCTCCTGGGCCTGCGCGCCGTTGAGGTATCCGCCGCCGGGATTGCGGGCCGAGGCGTAGTTCAGGACGGCGACCTTGCCGGGTCCTTCGCCGGTCATCCGGCGCGCCGCCCGCAGGCTGCTCTCGTCGGTGACCTCGATCGCCGGTGTGCGGCCGGAGTCGGCCGCCGTGACGGGGACCGGCTCGGGGCCGTACAGCCCGGTTCCCGAGAGCGCGGTGGTCAGCGCACGTGCGATGCTCACCTCGCGCCCTTCCGGCGTGCGGTAGCGGCCGGCCTCGACAATGGCCTCGGTCTCTCGCGCGATGCCGCGCAGCCGCGCGCTCATCGGTACTCCCCCGTGTGGTGCATACGGGGCATGCTCGCCGCTTCGGCGGCATGGGTGCAACCGAATTTCCGACGCACAGGGGCACTCTTGTGCGATCTCCCCGTACGGGTTTGGGTGGTACGGACGAACCGAGCAGAAGGAGGCCCGGCATGTCATCGGACACACCCGGCGGCCACGGTCCGCCCGGCCAGCCCCTGCCCCTCGACGAGGGCGAGGCGGAGGATTTACTGCGCTGCATCTGCTTCAAGACCGGGCCGCCCCGCAAGGTGGGCGTGGAACTCGAATGGCTCATCCACCACCGGGACCGGCCCGGCGTCCCGGTCCCGCACCACCGCCTCGACGCGGCCGCCGCCATCCTCCGGGCCCTGCCCCTGAGCGCGGCGCTCACCTTCGAACCCGGCGGTCAGCTGGAGCTCAGCTCGCGCCCCGCCGACTCCCTGATGGCGTGCATCGACGCCACCGCCGCCGATCTCACCGCCGTACGCGACGCCCTGGACCGGGTGGGTCTCGTGCCCTCGGGTCTCGGCGTCGATCCGTGGCACCCTCCCCGCCGTCTGCTGCACGAGCCCCGCTACGACGCCATGGAGGTCTCGTTCGACCGGTCGGGACCGGCGGGCCGCGCCATGATGTGCACCACCGCGTC
This sequence comes from Streptomyces sp. NPDC087845, assembly GCF_044742755.1. NCBI lineage: Bacteria > Bacillati > Actinomycetota > Actinomycetes > Kitasatosporales > Streptomycetaceae > Streptomyces > Streptomyces sp. NPDC087845. The sequence goes on along the minus strand of NZ_JBIUVC010000015.1, from coordinate 155,700 downwards.
CGTCCAGGTCTGCCTGGACGCCGGAGAGGAGGAACCCGGACCGCTCGGCTACGGGCGGCGCTGGCAGCTGTCCCATCTGCTGGGCGCGGTGCTGGTGGCGGTCTTCGCGAACTCGCCCTTCCGGTGTGGCCGCCCGACGCCGTGGCGGTCCGCCCGGCAGTCGTTCTGGGCCGACCTCGATCCCTGGCGGTCCCTGGCACCGCCCGGTCGTCTGCCACCCCGTGACGCCTGGGCCGCGCATGTCCTGGACACCCCGGTGATGTGCATCCGGGCCGACGAGGGGCCCTGGGCCGTGCCGGACGGTCTGACCTTCCGCGACTGGATCCGTACCGGCGCGCCGAGACCACCGGTGCGCGCCGATCTCGACTACCACATCAGCACTCTCTTTCCGCCCGTGCGCCCGCGCGGGCACCTTGAGCTGCGCATGATCGACGCGCAGTACGGCGCGGACGGGTGGCTGGTCCCGCTCGCCGTCACCACCGCCCTGTTCGACGACCCGGAGGCCGCCGAGACCGTGTACCGCACCGTCAAACCACTGGCCGAGACGGCCGGGCCGGGGCCCGCGCCGCGCAATCCGCTCTGGGTGGGGGCCGCCCGCGACGGCCTGACCGATCCCGAACTGCGCTCGGCGGCCGCCACCTGTTTCGCACTCGCGCTGGAGGCGCTGCCCCGGATGGGAGCGACCACGGCCGTGCAGGAGGCGGTGGCGGACTTCCACGACCGCTTCGTCGCCCGGGGCCGATGTCCGGCCGACGACCTTCCCGGACTGCTCGCACTGGACACGGCGGGCGGTTCGGGCCACCACTTCGAGGGACCCCGCTCATGACCGACTCCCCCGTACACGCCTCATCCGGTCCGGGAGATCCGGCCGGGCCCGACGAGGCGGACACCGAGGCACTCCGGCAACGCGCCCTCGACGCGCTGCTCACCGCCCGGGAACGCACCGCACTTCTCACCGGAAGTGTGGACGACCATGAACTGACCGCCCAGCACTCGCCGTTGATGTCGCCGCTGGTCTGGGACCTGGCACACATCGGCAATCAGGAGGAGTTGTGGCTGCTGCGCGGGGTGGCCGGACGGGAGGCGATGCGTCCGGAGATCGACGGGCTGTACGACGCCTTCGAGCACCCCCGGGCGGCCCGCCCCTCGCTGCCGCTGCTGGCGCCGGCCGAGGCCCGCGCCTATGCGGCGGAGGTCCGCGGCCGGGCGCTGGACGTACTCGACGGCACGCCGCTGCGTGGTGACCGTCCGCTGGTGCGGGCCGGGTTCGCCTTCGGCATGATCGCCCAGCACGAACAGCAGCACGACGAAACCATGCTGATCACCCATCAGCTGCGGTCCGGTCCTGCGGTCCTGACCGCGCCCGTGCCGCCCGGCCCCACCGACGCAGCCGCTCTGCCCGCCGAAGTCCTGGTCCCGGGCGGCCCGTTCACCATGGGTACGTCCACCGAGCCGTGGGCCCTCGACAACGAGCGCCCCGCGCACCTGCGCGAGGTACCGGGCTTCCACCTCGACACGACTCCGGTCACCTGCGGCGCCTACCAGCGGTTCATCGAGGACGGCGGCTACACCGAGCGGCGCTGGTGGGCCCCCGAGGGATGGGCGATGGTCCGTGAGCACGAACTGACCGCTCCGCTCTTCTGGCACCGGGAGGCCGGTCAGTGGCTGCGCCGCCGCTTCGGAGTGACCGAGACGGTCCCCGAGAACGAACCGGTGCTCCATGTCAGCTGGTACGAGGCGGACGCGTACGCCCGCTGGGCGGGTCGCCGGCTGCCCTCGGAGGCGGAGTGGGAGAAGGCGGCGCGCCACGACCCGGCGTCGGGCCGCTCGCTGCGCTATCCGTGGGGAGACGAGGACCCGACCCCCGAGCGGGCCAACCTGGGCCAGCGCCATCTGCGGCCCGCGCCTGCGGGGGCGTACGCCGCAGGCCGGTCACCGCTCGGTGTGCGGCAGTTGATCGGTGACGTGTGGGAGTGGACGTCGAGTGATTTCGAGCCCTATCCGGGCTTCTCGGCGTTTCCGTACCGCGAGTACTCCGAGGTGTTCTTCGGTCCGGCCCACAAGGTCCTGCGCGGCGGCTCGTTCGCCGTGGCCCCCGTGGCGTGCCGAGGGACGTTCCGCAATTGGGACCTTCCGGTGCGGCGCCAGATCTTCTCCGGATTCCGCACCGCGAGGGATATCTGATGTGCCGTCATATCGCTTATCTGGGACCGCCTGTGGCCCTCGGTGAAGTGCTGACGCGGCCGCCGCACAGCCTTGTGCGCCAGTCCTGGGCCCCGAGGCACCAGCGGCACGGGACCGTCAACGCCGACGGCTTCGGCGTCGGCTGGTACGCGGACGGCGATCCGGTGCCGGGACGCTACCGGCGCGAGGGCCCCGTCTGGGGCGACCAGACCTTCGCCGATCTGGCCCGGGTGGTGCGCAGTGCGGCGCTGCTCGCCGCGGTGCGCGACGCCACGGAGGCGGGCGCGGACGGCGAGGCGGCGGCCGCGCCCTTCGCCGCCGGACGGCTGCTGTTCAGCCACAACGGTGCGGTGCGGGGCTGGCCGGATTCCCTGGCACCGCTGGCCGCCGCGCTGCCCCCGGCCGAACTGCTGGCCCTCACCGCCCGCTGCGACTCGGCCCTGATCTGGGCCCTCGTACGCCACCGTCTCGCCGACGGTGACGAACTGCCGCAGGCCGTCGCCGACACCGTGCTCGACGTGGCGGCCGCGGCCCCTCAGTCGCGGCTGAATCTGCTGCTCCTCGACGGCACCACCATCGTGGCGACGGCCTGGGGCGACACCCTGTGGTATCTCGCCGAACCGGGCCTGCGCACGATCGCGGCCTCGGAACCGTACGACGACGATCCGCGCTGGCGCACGGTCCCCGATCGGACGCTGCTGACGGCGACCCGCGCCGAAGTCCTGCTGACCCCGCTCAAGGAGCCCACTGAGTGAGTCCCTTTCTGCTGACCCGCACCCTGCCGGTGGACGCGACGGACGCGGCGCTGCGCGCCGACGTGCTGCACGGCCTGACCCGGCAACCGAAGACGCTGCCGCCGAAGTGGTTCTACGACGCGCACGGCAGTGAACTGTTCGAGGAGATCACCCGGCTCCCCGAGTACTACCCGACCCGCGCCGAGCGCGAGATCCTGATCGACCGCGCCGGGGAGATCGCCGCGGCCTCGGGGGCGCGGACCCTGATCGAGCTGGGATCGGGGTCGTCGGAGAAGACCCGGCACCTGCTGGACGCGCTGCCCGCGCTGCACAGCTACGTACCGGTCGATGTGAGCGAGAGCGCACTGCACGGCGCCGCCGACGCCCTGCTCGCACAGCGGCCCGCTCTCTGCGTGCACGCGCTGATCGCCGACTTCACGGGCGGTCTCGCGCTGCCGGGCACCCCGGGGCCCCGACTGGTCGCGTTCCTCGGCGGCACGATCGGCAATCTCCTCCCCGACGAGCGGTCGGGGTTCTTGAAGTCGGTGCGGTCGCTGCTCTCCCCCGGCGACGCGCTGCTGCTCGGCACGGACCTGGTGAAGGACGAGGAGGTGCTGGTCGCCGCGTACGACGATGCGGCCGGAGTGACGGCGGAGTTCAACAAGAACGTACTGAGGGTCGTGGACCGGGAGTTGGGCGCGGACTTCGACCCGGCCGACTTCGATCACGTCGCACTGTGGGACCCGGAGCGGGAGTGGATCGAGATGCGGCTGCGGGCCCGTGCGGCGCTCACGGTGAAGGTCCCGGATCTCGATCTGGTGGTGGCGTTCGAGGCCGGCGAGGAACTGCGTACGGAGGTGTCGGCCAAGTTCCGCGAGGAGGGTGTCCGGGCCGAACTCAACGCGGCCGGGCTCAGGATGGACCGGTGGTGGACCGATTCCGGGGACCGGTTCGCGCTGTCGCTGGCGACGGCGATCTGAACGGGGCGGCCGGCCGCCGGGATCGGCACGAGGACGTCGGTCCCGGCGGTCGGCCGCGGTCTCGTCACCGTTCGGCGAGTGCGAGGAAGTGGCGCAGATAGCGGGGGTCGGTACGGCGCAGTGACAGGAGTACGTACAGGTCGGCGACGTTGAAGTCGGGGTCGTGCGCGGGTGCTCCGCAGACCTGGGCGCCCAGTCGCAGATAGCCGCGGAGCAGGGGCGGGAGCGTGGAGAGGCCGGTGGGCACGTCCCCCCGCCCCGCGGATCCGGCGGTGGGCTGCCAGAGGCGGTGGGGAGTGACCCAGTGGTCCTCGGGCGCCAGGTGCTTCGTCCGTACGGTCTCCCATGCCCCGGCCGCGGCGACGCCGCCGTCGGCGAGGGGTATCGAGCAGCAGCCGGCCAGCCAGTTGTGTCCGGTGCGTTCCATGTAGCGGGCGAGTCCGGCCCAGATCAGCGCGATCACGGCGCCGTCCCGGTGGGCGGGGTGGACGCAGGACCTGCCGACCTCGACCAGGTCGTCGCGGATCGGTCCGAGCCGCCCGAGGTCGAACTCGCTCTCCGCGTAGAGGCACCCGGCGGCCCTCGCCCGGTCGGGCGGCAGCAGACGGTAGGTGGCCACGATGTCGCCGGTGGCTTCCTCCCGCACCAGCAGATGGTCGCAGTAGGCGTCGAACGCGTCGCTGTCCAGGCTGGGTTCGGATCCTTCCAGCCTGGCGCCGAGCTCACCCGCGAAGACCTGGTGGCGCAGGCGCTGGGCCGCACGCACCTCCTCCTGGTCGACGGCGAGGGACACCCGGTAGCGCGGCGGGGCGGGAGGGACGGGCTGCGCGGGGACAACGGCGGCGGCGGGGAGAGAGGTGACGGGCAGCGCGTTCATGACGGTCTCCGGGGACGGATCGGCAAGGGCGGCCGCCGGACCGTCGCACTGTGGCGAAGGCCCGGCCCCCTACTTCTTCCGCGACCGGCTGGATTCGACATGACCGCATGGGAGAGCCGGGATGTGCGAAGGCTGAATCCCGGGTGCGTCCGAGCCCGGGCCGAAGCTCCTCGCAGCGGCGTGGTGCCGCGCGGTTCAGCCGCTCGCGAGCAGGTCGGTGATCTTCTCCGAGGCGGCCTTCGCCTCTTTCCTCGGGTCGCCGCCCTCAAGGACCGCCGTCATGTACGGCTTGATCGGGTTGACGGCCTCGACATTCGCCCACTGCGGCGCGTTGGGCGTCGCACGCCCCTCCGCTGCGCCCCGGGCCATCGCGGCCGTACCCTCCTGCCCCACGACGACACGCGCGAGGTCGGGCTTGTTGGGCACGTAGCTCATGGTCCTGGCGAGTTCTTCCTGCCACTTCCGGCCCGCCAGTGCCTTGATCACATCGATACCCGCGGCGCGCTCACCCGCCTTCTCCGGAACGATCAGGTCGGACCCGCCGGTGAAGACGGCGCCGGGGGTCTTCGCGGTCTTTCCCGGGATCGGGAAGTACCCCAGTTTCCCCTTGAGTTCGGGGTTCAGCTGCTCGATCTGCGCGGCGGCGCCCGGCACCGAGATGATCTGCGCGACATCGCCCTTGGCGAAGACCTTGGCCTGCGGAGGCTTTTCCTCGTCCGCGTTCTTGGGACCGTCGCCGAGCGCCTGGAGTTCCTTGTAGAAGCTCATGCCGCGAAGCGCGTCGGGGCTGTCCAGGGCGCCTTCCCAGTCGCCGCCCTTCTCGTCGGCCAGTTCGCCGCCCTCGTCCCAGATGAATCCGGCCAGGACGTACCAGTTCTGGCCCGCGAGATAGATGCCCTGATTGCCGTTCCGGTTGAGCTGCCGGCTGTCCGCGATCCATTCGTCCCGGGTCTTCGGCGGGGACTCGATACCGGCCTGCTCGAAGAGGTCCTTGTTGTAGATCACCACTCGATTGGCCGCGTACCAGGGGATTCCGTACTGGACACCGTCGATGCTGCCCGGGTCGGCGAGACCGGGCAGCCAGTCCTCGCTGCCGAGGTCGCGCACGGACTCCAGGGTGAGATCGCGCAGTCCGCCGCTCCCCGCGTACTGGGAGACCTGGGTGTTGCCGACCTCGATGACGTCCGGGGTGTCCTTGCCCTTGAGCGCGCCGGTGACCTTCGGGCCGATGCCGGTCCAGCTCTGGACCTTGAAATCGAGCTCGATGGACGGGTGCTCGTCCTCGTACGCCTTGGTGAAGCGCTTGAGGAAATCGGCGGACACGCTGTCCTTCATCAGCCAGATGGTGACCTTCTTGCTGCTGGACGCCTCCGAGCCCGAGACGATTCCGCATCCGCCCAGCGCAAAGGTGGAAACGAGCGCGACGGCTCCGACGAGTTTGCGGTTCTTCACCAGGTTCACCTTCTGCGAAACGGCACGACGAATTTCCAGAACCCGGTGTGGGGGGACTGCGGGCGGCGCTCGCACGGGCGTGGCTGGATTTTGGTATGGACCATTGCTCCGGTCAAGTCCCGTTCACCACACATTCTGCACACGGACCTCTCGCGCACCCGGGCCAGGTGGGGCACCGTGGTAGGAACGAGAGGGGACATAAGATGTCGAATCACACCTATCGGGTCACCGAAATCGTGGGGAGCTCCCATGACGGCGTCGACGACGCCATCCGCAGAGGCGTCGCAAGAGCTTCGGAAACGTTGCACAATCTCGATTGGTTCGAGATCACGCAGGTGCGCGGAGAGATCAAGGATGGCCGAATCGAGCACTTTCAAGTGGGCCTGAAAGTGGGCTTCCGCCTCGACGAGCCGAGCTGATCCGGTGCCACCGGCCGCCCACCGGAGCGCGGTCGGCCCCGCCGGATCACATCCGACCGCACACCGCGTTCAGGTACGGCCCTCGCGCCCCTGCGCGTCCTTGAGCGCGGGCGGCACCTGCGCCCGGCGGGCCCGTACCACGGCGGAGCCGGCCGGCTCCGCCGCGTCGCAGACGAGTTCGTCGTCGTCGACCAGCATCCGCACCTCACGCTCCCGGCCCAGCCGATGCAGCATTTCCAGCTCGGCGTGCCGGGCCGGCCTGCGGTCGTCGTCGCTGCGCATGTACAACCGCCCCTCGGGCAGCCCCTGTTCCACCAGCCGTGCCAGGGTGTCCCGGCGGCACCGCTCGGGACGCCCGGTGAGACGCCCGACCTCGCACTCCGCCGCGCCGCTCAGCACCAGCCGCACGCCTTCGGGAAGCGGCGGGTCGTCGACGGCGGCGGAGAAGAAACCGTTCCAGTCACGCCGCCGCCCCTCCAGTCACGCCGCCGCCCCTCCAGGCAGTGCTGCCGCTGTCCGCTGTCCGCTGTCCGCGAGCGTGCCGTCCAGGTCGAATAGGGCCAGGGGCCGGTGGTCGCTTCTCACGCCCCCAGCACATCAGACGAGTGCCACCACCAGGAGAACGAGCACCACGACCACGGCCACCACCGCCGCGACCCGCAGCGAGCGGCGCCGCGACCAGACCGGGAGAACGTCCGGGCCCTCGCGCCCGGGGAAGACGTAGAAGACATGGTCGAGATCGTCGGGGATCGTGACCGCGGCCAGTCGCAGCCAGCCGATGTCGACGCGTCGGGCCACTTCGCCCCGGCGCGGCGCGAGGGCCGATTCGACAGCCTTGAGGTGCGCCGGGTCGAGCGCGTCGGGGAGCGGGGCGCCGGCCGCGGCCAGAGTGGCTCTCTCCCACGCGCCGGCGCGCCCGGTCTGCTGCCGGACGCGCAGCGGCGGTGCCGGTTCCGGCAGCTTCAACGAGGCCCGGACGGGCGCCTGCCCGACCGATCCCCCGGTCCACAGCGTGACCAGGCCCGTGCCCTCGCACGGGGCGTGCTCCGTCGTCCGCGCGCCCTCGCAGACCGGGCAGGCCCTGAAGCCCGTGTCGTCGCACCGCGGACACTTCTCGGCACCCCGTCCCTCACATTCCGGACAAGCGGTATGGGGCTTGCGGCACTTCACGCAGGTGGTCCGCCCGGCCGGCGGCTTCTCCCGCGCCGGCTCGGCCGCCGCGCGGTCCGTGCGGCGCCTGCCGGTGCCGTCGCACCAGGCGCACGGATCGACACCCTTGCAGGCCGGGCACACGGGGCCGATGTCGCAGCGCAGCTTCCCCTTGCCCCGGCACCGCGAACACGGCTGCCGTCCGTCGTCGCAGCCGCAGGGCACCGTTCGCACCGAGTCACGGAGCACCAGTTCGACGGTCCGCGCCACCGCCGGATCCTTCGGCGGCTCGACCGGGTGGTCGCGCAGATCACCTTCGTAGGTGGGCAGCCCCGACGTGTCGAACCTGCCGGGCCTGGACTCCCGCCGCGTGGTACGGGTCTCGACGCACCGGACGACGCGCAGGTCGAGCAGCGGGAGCCGGGTGATGTCGGCACCGGCCCGCCGCAGTTGCGCCCCCTGTCCGGGCCGGCCGACGTGCCGGGCGACCGCTTCGAGGATGTCGTCCTCGGACAGTGAGTCGGCCATGACGGCTCTGCCACCTCCCCGGCACGCGCACCCGTGCGCCGGACGCAGCGTACGGGCGCGGCGGTCCGGCGCTCAAGAGGGCGTCGCGGGACATGGCGAGAGCCGTACGGGGGCGACCTCGGAAGCGGGTCCCCATCACATCCGCGCGCGCCCGCCCACGCGCGGATGTGTGATCATGTACCCGCGTTCCGCGTGGATCGTAAAAAGTTGCACAGGATCCGCATGGAACCAAAAGGGTTTGTAAAGCTATATTCAGGTTTGTGGCATCAAACGTTAACCAAGTGAAGCGAATACTCCTGCGTTCGGGGAAGAGCCCCTACGACGTCGTCCCTGTCGAGCGCGCTCTCCATCAAGACGTGTTCGCCACCAACTCGGGCAACCTGATCTTCAGCGACGCCGCTCACAAGATCCTTGAGACGCCACGTTCGGAGGTGGTGTCGAACGGCATCACCACCAGGGTCGCCGACGCCGACCGCATCAACAGCGAGTACGACGTCTTCGTCATCCCGCTCGCCAACGCCTTCCGGCCGTCCTTCGAACGCCAGCTGGAGCGCCTGACCCAGCTCATCTCGAAGCTGACGATCCCGGTCGTCGTCCCGGGAGTGGGTGCCCAGACCGGCGTCGACTACACCGCGGACCGGCTGCGGCCCATGCAGCCCACGGTCTACGCGTTCGTCTCGGCCGTGCTCGACCACAGCGCCTCCATCGGTGTGCGCGGGGAGTTCACCGAGCGGTATCTGCGGGACATGGGTTTCCGCGACGTGGACGTCATCGGCTGCCCCTCGATGTTCCTCAACGGCAGCAAGCTCGGCATCCACAAGAGCGGCCGGGCCCTCGGGCCCGAGTCACGGATCGCCATCAACGGATCGCACGACGCCGTGCGCAAGCAAGGACTCGGGCGGATCATCAACCGCACCCACGCGCGCTACCCCCACCTCCGGTTCATCGGCCAGAACCTCTCCGACGCCCGTCAGCTGCACTGGCGGGACCTGTCCCACCAGAACGCCTCGCTCACCGACATCCCCACCCACCCCGATCACCCCATGTACCGGGAGGACAAGGTCCGCGTCTACATCGACCCGGTCACCTGGATGGACGACCTGCGGGGCTTCGACTTCTCCTTTGGCTCCCGCATCCACGGCAACATCGCGGCGCTGCTGGCCGGCACGCCCGCCACCGTGCTCTGCGGCGACTCGCGGACGCTGGAGCTGTGCCGCTACTTCGACATCCCGCACCGGATGCTCGCGAAGGTCCCCTGGGACCTCGACCCCGCCGAGCTCTGCGCCGAGGCGGACTTCGGGCCCCTGACCCGCGGTCACCAGGAACGCTTCGACCGGTTCATGAACTTCCTCGACAAGAACGGCCTGGAGAACACCTTCACCCACGGCGACAGCGGCGCGGCCTTCGAGGAACGGATGAGCAAGCTGGCCTTCCCTCCGGGCGTCCGCCCCTGGGTCGGCGCCGACGCCGCCACGATGGGCGACCGGCTCAACTGGCTCCAGTCCCAGCTGACGGACCTCACCGCACAGAACGCCCAGCTCAAGCGGAAGCTCGCGAAGAGCTCCGCGGTGCCGGCCCAGCGCTCCACGTACCAGCGGGCCCGCAGTGTCGTGGGACGGCCCATCAAGCGCGCCCTGCGCCCGTCCCGCTAGCACCTCTCCGAATCCGGTCCGCGGCCGGCCCGGGGGGCCGGCCGGACTCGGGCCGTTCCCGGACCGCGCCTGCGGACCCCGCCGCTCCCGACGCCTAGAATCGGGGTGTTTGTCCCCAGGCTTTCGGCCTGCCCCGATCCGTACGGAGTCCCCGCGCATGTCCACCCCCCACGATCCGTACGTCCGGGTGCGCGGCGCCCGCGAGCACAATCTCCAGGACGTCTCGGTCGACATCCCGCGCGACACCCTCACCGTGTTCACCGGCGTCTCGGGCTCCGGGAAGTCCTCCCTCGCGTTCGGCACGATCTACGCCGAGGCGCAGCGCCGCTACTTCGAGTCCGTCGCCCCGTACGCCCGTCGGCTGATCCACCAGGTCGGCGCGCCGGCGGTCGGTGAGATCACCGGGCTGCCGCCCGCCGTCTCGCTGGAACAGCGCCGCTCGGCGCCCGGCGCCCGCTCGTCCGTGGGGACGGTCACCACACTCTCCAACTCGCTGCGCATGCTGTTCTCGCGCGCCGGGGACTACCCGGCCGGTGCCGAACGGCTGGACTCCGACGCCTTCTCGCCGAACACCGCCGCCGGGGCGTGTCCCGAGTGCCATGGCCTCGGCCGGATCCACCGCACCACCGAGGAGCTGCTCGTCCCCGACCCCTCGCTGTCGATCCGCGACGGCGCGATCGCCGCCTGGCCGGGTGCCTGGCAGGGCAAGAACCTGCGCGATGTGCTGGACGCGCTGGGCCATGACATCGACCGCCCGTGGCGCGAACTGGACGCCGGGGACCGGGAGTGGATCCTGTTCACCGATGAGCAGCCGGTCGTGACGGTCCATCCGGTGCGTGAGGCGGGGCGCATCCAACGCCCGTACCAGGGTACGTACATGAGCGCCCGCCGCTATGTGATGCACACCTTCGCAGACTCCAAGAGCCGCACCCTGCGTGCCAAGGCCGAGCGCTTCCTGACCAGTGCCCCGTGCCCGGTCTGCGACGGCAGCAGACTGCGCCCCGAGGCCATGGCGGTCACCTTCGCCGGCCGTTCGATCGCCGGACTGGCCGCGCTGCCGCTCACCTCTCTCGCCGAGGTGCTGCGCACGGCGGGCGGTGATGACACGGCCCGGGTACTGACGGCGGACCTGCTCGCCCGGATCGAGACGGTCACGGAGCTCGGGCTCGGCTATCTGAGCCTCGACCGTACGGCACCGACGCTGTCCTCCGGCGAGCTGCAACGACTGCGGCTCGCCACCCAGTTGCGGTCCGGTCTGTTCGGTGTCGTGTACGTGCTGGACGAGCCGTCGGCCGGTCTGCACCCGGCGGACACCGAGTCGCTGCTGGGGGTGCTCTGCCGGTTGAAGGAGGCCGGCAACTCGGTCTTCGTCGTGGAGCATCAGATGGACGTGGTGCGCCGGGCGGACTGGCTGGTCGATGTGGGGCCGCTGGCCGGTGAGCACGGGGGCCGGGTGCTGCACAGCGGCCCCCCGGCCGGGCTCGCCGAGGTGGCGGAGTCGGCCACCCGGCGCTTCCTCTTCGACGACGGGCCCGCTCCGGTGCGGGAGGTGCGTACGCCGTCGGGGTGGCTGAGGCTGAGCGGGGTGGACCGCCACAACGTGCGGGGCGTGGACGCCGATTTCCCGCTCGGGGTGTTCACCGCCGTCACCGGCGTCTCGGGCTCCGGGAAGTCGACGCTGGTCGGTCAGGTCCTGGCCGGTGTCCTCGCCGACCGGCAGGCCACCGCCGCCGCCGGTCTGCCCGCGGAGCGTCCCACGCCCGGGTGCGCGTCGGCGGAGGGGCTGGAGGCGGTGGACCGCCTCGTGCAGGTCGACCAGAAGCCGATCGGCCGCACCCCGCGGTCCAATCTGGCCACGTACACCGGGCTGTTCGATGTCGTGCGGAAGCTGTTCACCGAGACGGACACGGCGCGCGAGCGCGGCTACCGGGCCGGGAGGTTCTCCTTCAATGTGGCGGGCGGGCGGTGCGAGACCTGCCAGGGTGAGGGGTTCGTCTCCGTGGAACTGCTCTTCCTGCCCAGTACGTACGCCCCCTGCCCGGACTGCCACGGCGCGCGGTACAACCCGGAGACCCTGGAGGTCACCCTGCGCGGCCTCGACATCGCGCAGGTGCTGGATCTGACGGTCGAGTCGGCGGCCGGGTTCTTCGCCGGTACGCCCGCCGCCGAGCGCAGCCTGCGGACGCTTCTCGACGTCGGGCTCGGCTATCTGCGGCTCGGTCAGCCCGCCACGGAGCTGTCGGGCGGCGAGGCCCAGCGGATCAAGCTCGCCGCCGAGCTCCAGCGCACCCGCCGGGGCCACACCCTGTATCTGCTCGACGAGCCGACGACCGGGCTGCATCCCGCCGATGTCGAGGTGCTGATGAGGCAGCTGCACGGTCTGGTCGACGCGGGCAACACCGTCGTGGTCGTCGAGCACGACATGGCGGTGGTGGCGGGCGCCGACCGGGTGATCGATCTCGGGCCCGGTGGCGGCGACCGCGGTGGCCGGATCGTGGCGGCGGGAACACCCGCCGAGGTCGCCCGCGCGGAGGGCAGCCGTACGGCGGCGTACCTCAGGGCCTCCCTCCGTCTCGCCTGAGGGTTCGATCGGGTTCAACTCGCCGCTCTCCAGTGGGAGTTGCCGCTTCAGGCAAGCAATAGGAAATGAAAAGGCAAAGAACATTGACCGCGGGCTGGTCCAGACCAATTATGGGCATGCCTCACGGCCGCTCCACGCCGTGCGGCATGTGACCCCCGGCCGGGATTCACAGGAACGGGCCGCGCCCTCCACCGGGCGTGGCCGAGCCGTGCGATCCGCCCGTTGTCTCACCCCGCTGGGAGCACCCCATGAGACGTCCAAGAACACTCGGCGCAGTCCTGAGTGTCCTGGCAACCACTGTCGCGTCCGCCGGCCTGGTCCTCGGATCGGGCGCCGGCGCGCAGGCCGCCGCCACCGCCGCCACTCCCCTGCCCGCGCATGTCTTCGCCCCGTACTTCGAGGCGTACAACGGAGACAGCCCGGCCGCGCTCTCCGAGCAGTCCGGTGCCAAGTATCTGACCATGGCCTTCGTCCAGACGGAGGCCCGCGGTTCCTGCACCCCGTACTGGAACGGCGATTCGAGCCAGCCCATCTCCCCGTCCGAGTTCGGCACCGATTTCACCACCATCCGGTCGCGCGGCGGCGATGTGATCCCGTCGTTCGGCGGGTACGCGGCCGACAACGGCGGCACCGAGATCGCCGACAGCTGCACCAGCGTCGACTCGATCGCCGCCGCGTACGAGAAGGTCATCACGACCTACGACGTGTCCCGGCTCGACATGGACATCGAGGACAACTCGCTGGAGAACAGCGCCGGAATGGACCGCCGCAACAAGGCGATCAAGAAGGTGCAGGACTGGGCCGCCGCCAACGGGCGTTCGGTGCAGATCTCCTACACCCTGCCCACCACCACGAGCGGCCTCGCCGACAGCGGTCTGGCGGTGCTGGAGAACGCCGTGTCCAACGGCACGAAGGTCGACGTCGTAAACCTGATGACGTTCGACTACTACGACGGCGCCTCGCACAACATGGCGCAGGACACCCAGACGGCGATCACCGGCCTGAAGGGTCAACTGGCCGATCTGTACCCGTCGAAGACCGACGCCCAGCTGTGGGGCATGACCGGCATCATCGAGATGCCGGGCATCGACGACTACGGCCCGGCCGAGACGTTCACGACGGCCGACGCGACCGCCGTCTACAACTGGGCCGTGTCCAAGGGCGTCAGCACGCTGTCGTTCTGGGCGCTCCAGCGCGACAACGGAGGCTGCCCCGGCACCGGGGGCAGCGACACCTGCTCGGGCATCGCGCAGGACACCTGGTACTTCTCGCACACCTTCGCGCCCTTCACGAGCGGCGCCGGTCCGGTGACGGACGACTACTCGGTGGCCGTGGCGCCCGGTTCGGCCACGGTCGCCCCCGGTGGTTCCACCACGGCGACCGTGAACACCGCGGTCACCTCCGGCAACGCCAAGACCGTCGCGCTGACGACGAGCGGGGCGCCCGCCGGGGTGACGGCGGCGCTCAGCCCGACCTCGGTCACGGCAGGCGGTACGTCGAAGCTGACGGTCAGCGCGTCGGCTTCCTCGACGCCCGGCACGTACAAGATCAATGTGACCGGCACGGCGGGCACGCTCAGTCACACGGCGGCCTTCACCCTGACGGTGTCGGGTCCGGGTGGCGGCACCGGCGCGCTGGTGAACGGCGACTTCGAGACGGGTTCGCCGAGCCCCTGGACCTGTGAGCCCGGTGGCGCGGTCGTCTCCACGCCGGTGCACGGCGGCGCGCACGCGCTCGCCGCGGCGGCCACCGCGTCCCAGACGGGCGAGTGCACGCAGACGCTCACCCTGTCCCCCAACACCACGTACACGCTGAGCGGTTGGGTACAGGGCAGCTACGGATACCTCGGTGTGCGGGGCGACGCCTCGGCGAGCACCTGGGGTTCGTCGAGCGGCTACGCCAAGCAGTCGGTGACGTTCACCACCGGTTCGACCGGCACGGTGACCGTCTATCTGCACGGCTGGTACGGACAGGGCACCGTCTACGCGGACGACCTCTCCGTCACGTCCTGACCCCGCGAGACGTCGGAGACTTCCCGGCCCCGGAGGTGGGCGGCCTCCGGGACCGGGAACTCTGCCGCTCCCTCAGCGGCGCACCTTGCGGGTCGCGCGCAGCCACTCCTTGTTCATGGCCGAGATCGACGGCAGCGGGATGCCCTTGGGACAGGCCGTGGCGCACTCCCCGGTGAGGGTGCAGCCGCCGAAACCCTCGGTGTCCATCTGTCCGACCATGTCGAGAACCCGGGTCTCCCGCTCGGGGGCGCCCTGCGGCAGGACGTTGAGGTGGTTGATCTTGGCCGAGGTGAAGAGCATCGCCGAGCCGTTGGGGCAGGCCGCGACGCAGGCGCCGCAGCCGATGCACTCGGCGTGCTCGAAGGCGGAGTCGGCGTCCGGCTTGGGCACCGGTGTGGCGTGCGCCTCGGGGGCGGTGCCGGTCGGTGCGGAGATGTAGCCGCCCGCCTGGATGATCCGGTCGAAGGCCGAGCGGTCCACGACCAGGTCCTTGACGACGGGGAAGGCGGAGGCGCGCCACGGTTCGATGTCGATCGTGTCGCCGTCCTCGAAGGACCGCATGTGGAGCTGGCAGGTGGTGGTGCGCTCGGGGCCGTGGGCGTCGCCGTTGATGACGAGGCTGCAGGCCCCGCAGATGCCTTCGCGGCAGTCGTGGTCGAAGGCGACGGGATCGTCCCCGGCGAGGATGAGTTCCTCGTTGAGGGAGTCGAGCATCTCCAGGAACGACATGTCCTGCGAGATGCCGTCCACCTCGTAGGTGGACATGGCGCCGGGGGCGTCGGCGTTCTTCTGGCGCCAGACGCGCAGGGTGAGCTTCATGCGTAGCTCCGCTGAGTGGGGTGGACGTACTCGAAGACGAGGTCTTCCTTGTGCAGGACGGGGGCCTCGCCGGTGCCGGAGAATTCCCAGGCGGCGGCGTACGAGAACTCCTCGTCGCGGCGGGCGGCTTCGCCGTCCGGGGTCTGCGACTCCTCGCGGAAGTGGCCTCCGCAGGACTCGGCGCGGTGCAGGGCATCGAGGCACATGAGCTCGGCGAGTTCCAGATAGTCGACGATGCGGTTGGCCTTCTCCAGCGACTGGTTGAACTCGTCGCCGGTGCCGGGCACCTTGATGCGGCGCCAGAACTCCTCGCGGATCTGCGGGATCCGGTCGAGAGCCTTGCGCAGCCCGCCTTCGGTGCGGGCCATGCCGCAGTACTCCCACATGAGTTCACCGATCTCGCGGTGGAAGGAGTCGGGGGTGCGGTCGCCGTCGACGGAGAGCAGCAGGTTCAGCCGGTCCTCGGTGTCGGCGACGACCTCTTCGACGGCGGGGTGCGAGGCGTCGACCTCGTCGTGGTGCGGGTTGCGGGCCAGGTAGTCGTTGATGGTCGACGGCAGGACGAAGTAGCCGTCGGCGAGGCCCTGCATCAGCGCGGAGGCACCGAGCCGGTTGGCGCCGTGGTCGGAGAAGTTGGCCTCCCCGATCGCGAACAGGCCCGGGATCGTGGTCTGGAGGTCGTAGTCGACCCAGAGTCCGCCCATCGTGTAGTGCACGGCGGGGTAGATCCGCATCGGGGTCTCGTACGGGTTCTCCGCGGTGATCCGCGCGTACATGTCGAAGAGGTTGCCGTACTTCTCCTCCACCCCGGCCCGGCCCATCCGCCGGATGGCTTCGGCGAAGTCCAGGTAGACGCCCTGTCCGCCGGGGCCGACACCGCGTCCCTCGTCGCAGACGTTCTTCGCGGCGCGCGAGGCGATGTCTCGGGGTACGAGGTTGCCGAAGGCGGGGTAGATGCGCTCCAGGTAGTAGTCGCGCTCGTCCTCGGGGATCTCGTTCGCGGGGCGGTTGTCGCCCTTGGCCTTCGGTACCCAGATCCGGCCGTCGTTGCGCAGCGACTCGCTCATCAGCGTCAGCTTGGACTGGTGGTCGCCGGTGCGCGGGATGCAGGTGGGGTGGATCTGGGTGAAGCAGGGGTTGGCGAAGTAGGCGCCGCGCCGGTGGGCGCGCCAGATGGCGGTGGCGTTGGAGTTCATGGCGTTCGTCGACAGGTAGAAGACATTGCCGTAGCCGCCGCTGGCCAGGACGACCGCGTCGGCGAAGTAGGTGTCGATCTTCCCGGTGACGAGATCACGGGCGACGATGCCCCGGGCCTTGCCGTCGACGATGATCAGGTCGAGCATCTCGGTGCGGGCGTGCAGTTCGACGTTGCCGGCGGCGATCTGCCTCGACAGTGCCTGGTAGGCGCCGAGGAGAAGTTGCTGCCCCGTCTGGCCACGGGCGTAGAAGGTACGGGAGACCTGGACGCCGCCGAAGGAGCGGTTGTCGAGGAGCCCGCCGTACTCGCGGGCGAAGGGGACGCCCTGGGCCACGCACTGGTCGATGATCTCGACGGAGATCTGGGCGAGCCGGTGGACGTTGGACTCGCGGGCGCGGAAGTCGCCGCCCTTGACCGTGTCGTAGAAGAGCCGGTGGATCGAGTCGCCGTCGTTGCGGTAGTTCTTCGCGGCGTTGATGCCGCCCTGGGCGGCGACGGAGTGGGCGCGCCGGGGCGAGTCCTGGAAGCAGAACTGGACGACGTGGTAGCCCTGTTCGGCCAGCGTCGCACCGGCCGAACCGCCGGCCAGGCCGGTGCCGACGACGATGACGGTGTGCTTGCGGCGGTTGGCCGGGTTGACCAGCTTGGCCTGGAAGCGACGGGTGTCCCAGCGTTCGGCGACGGGGCCTTCGGGGGCCTTGGTGTCGACGACGGGGGCACCCGTCTCGTAGTGCGAGTAGTCGGTCATGTCAGCTCACGACTCCGGTCATGACGGCGACGGGTATGGAGGTGAAGCCCACCGTCAGCACCGCTGCGAGGACGTTGGCGATGGTCTTGAGGACACGGTCGCGGGTCGCCTTTCCCGCACCGAGCGTCTGGGCCGCGCTCCAGAAGCCGTGCCGGATGTGGAGCCCGAGGGCGAGCATGGCGACGATGTAGACGGTGTTGCCGTACCAGGTGGAGAAGGTGTCGATGACGTTCTGGTACGGCTTCCCGGACTGGAATCCGCCGGGGTGCGCGGTGCCCGTCGTCAGGTCGAGGATGTGCCAGACGATGAACAGGGCGAGGATGATCCCGCCCCAGCGCATGGTCCGGGTCGCATAGCTGGCACGCGGCTTCTTGTGGACGTACGCGGCGGGGCGGGCCCTGATGTCGCGGCGGCTCAGCTGGTACGCCGAGACGGCGTGCAGGACGACGGCGGCGACGAGCACGACACGGACGATCCACAGGGCCCACTCGTAGTGCAGGACGGGCTCGCCCATGGTCCGCAGCCAGTGCGCGTAGTGGTTGAACTCACCGGATCCGAAGAAGATCTTCAGGTTGCCGATCATGTGGGCAACCAAATAGAGGAGCATGACCAGACCGCTCACGGCCATGATCGTCTTCTTGCCGACGGACGAGTCCCAGAGCGTACGCGTCATGGACGGCCGTCGGTCCGTCCGTGTTGCCAATGCCATGGACACGACGCTAGGGCCGAACGGCCCCATCAGTCCAAGACATGAACCGGCTCATCTCCATAGCCGTTCCCTATCGAGGCCGCTACGCTGGGTGTATGCAGTTCCAGCAGCTGACGTACTTCGTGGCCGTGGCGGAAACCCGGCACTTCACCCGCGCCGCCGAGGAGGTGCATGTCTCGCAGCCCTCGCTCTCCCAGCAGATCCGGGCTCTGGAGAACGAGCTGGGGGCGGAGCTGTTCAGCCGGGCCCGCGGCAACATCACCCTCACCGACGCGGGCGAGGCCCTGCTGCCGCTGGCCCGCCGCATCCTCGCGGACGCCGACACCGCACGCCACGAGGTGCAGGAGCTGGCTCAGCTCCGCCGGGGCCGGGTCCGGCTCGGCGCGACGCCCAGCCTCTGCACGGGCCTGCTGCCCGACGTGCTGCGCGCGTTCCACGACCGGCATCCGGGGATCCAGCTGCTGCTGGAGGAGGGCGGTTCGCTGGACCTCGTACGGGAGCTGGCGCGCGGGGCACTCGATCTCGCCCTCGTCGTGCTGCCGCTGCCCGCCGCGTCTCCCGCGCTCACCACGGTCGAGCTGCTCCAGGAGGACCTGGTCGTGGTGTCGTCGGCGCGGGCGCCGCGACCCGGCCGGGGCGGCAGCGTACGGATCACCGACCTTCAGGGGGAATCCCTGGTGATGTTCCGGCACGGCTACGACCTGCGCGAACTGACGGTCGCCGCCTGCCGGGCGGAGGGCTTCGAGCCGTCGTTCACCGTGGAGGGCGGCGAGATGGACGCGGTGCTCGGCTTCGTCCGGGCGGGGCTCGGGATCGCGGTCGTGCCCAGCATGGTCGCCACCCGGGCCGGCCACGACCTGCGGACCACGCCACTGGCCCGCCCCGGCCTGCGGCGCACGATCGCGCTCGCACACCGCAGCGACGTGGCGCCGCCGCGCGCGGCCCGCGAGCTGCAGCAGGTGCTGCTCGCCGGCCGCACGGGCTGAGCCGGCCCGGGTCCGCCCGTCACGCGGCCTCGAACGCACCCCGCCCTCGAACGCCGGACGGGCCCGATTCCGTACCGATCGAGCCCGTCCGGCCCCTTCACACCGCGTCGGCCAGCAGCAGCGAGTGGATCCGGTCGGGCGCACCGGGCCGGGCGTAGTACCACCCCTGCGCCGTGTCGCACCCCAACTCCCGCAGCTGCTCCGCCTGAGCCCCCGTCTCCACGCCCTCCACCGTGACCGCGAGGTCCAGGCTGTGCGCCAGCGAGACGATTCCCTCGACGATCTTCAGATCGACCGGGTCCGCCGGATGCTGCTGCATGCCCTGGGTGAAGGAACGGTCCAGCTTGAGCACGCTCACCGGAAGCCGGCGCAGGTTCGCCAGGTTCGAGTACCCGGTGCCGAAGTCGTCGAGCGCTATGTCGACGCCCATTTCGGCCAGTTGCCGCAGCGGCTTGAGCAGATCGTCGTCCGCGCCGATGAGGGCGGACTCCGTGACCTCCAGACACAGCGCCCCGGCTTCGAGGCCCGACCGCTCCAGCACGTCGACCGTCTCGGCGACCAGCCGCGGATGGTGCAGCTGGGTGGGCGAGAGGTTGACATTGATCCGCAGCGGACCGCCGTCGCTGTGCCGCTCCTGCCAGAAGTTGGCCTGGCGCACGGACTCCTCCAGCACCCAGCGGCCGAGCGGCACGATCAGCCCGGTGTGCTCGGCGAGCGGGATGAACCGGTCGGGACCGAGCACCCCGTGCTGCGGGTGGCACCAGCGCACCAGCGCCTCCGCACCGTGCACCGTGCCGTCGCCGAGGTGCACGAGGGGTTGGTACTCGATGAAGAACTCACCGCGTTCCAGAGCGGCCGGCAGGGCCGTGGTCAGCCCGTGCCGGGTGATGGCACGGGCGTCCGCCTCGGCGTCGGCGAGCTCGAAGCGGTTGCCGCCCGCCGACTTGGCCCGGTACATGGTGATGTCGGCGCTGCGCAGCACCTCGGCGGCGCTCCGTTCACCGGCCGGCCCCTCGACGATCCCGATGGATCCGCGTACGGTCAGCTCCCGGCCTTCCAGCCGGATCGGGGTGCCGAGCACGCCGAGGATGCGGCAGGCCAGCTCGTCCACCTCCTTCTGGGTGTCGGGGCCGGTGGTCAGGGCCACGAACTCGTCGCCGCCGAGCCGCGCGACCATCTCGCCGGGCGCGGTCGCACAGCTCTGCAGCCGGTCGGCCACCTCGACCAGCAGCCGGTCTCCCGACGCGTGGCCGAGGCTGTCGTTGATCGCCTTGAAGCCGTCGAGGTCGAGGTAGCAGAGACCGAAGCGGCTGCCGTCGTCGGCGGAGAGTGCCTTCTCCAGCCGTTCGAAGAACAGCGTCCGGTTGGGCAGGCCGGTGAGCGCGTCATGGGTGGCCTCGTACCGCAGCCGCAGGTTGAGCAGTCTGCGCTCCGTGGTGTCCTCCATCAGCGCCAGCTGATATTCCGGCCGCCCCTCGGAGTCGCGCAGCAGGGACACCGTCAGGTTGGTCCACAACACCGTGCCGTCGTTGCGGTAGTACGGCTTCTCGACCCGGTAGTGCTCGCGTTCGCCGCGTACCAGCTCGCTGTAGTACTTCCACACCTGCGGCGAGTCCTCGGGGTGGACCCACTCGTTGAGCCGGTGGCTGCGCACATGGTGTTCGAGCCCGCCGAACATCCGGGTGAGGGTGTCGTTGACCTCCAGCACACGGCCGTCCAGGTCGGCGATCCCGATGCCGACGGCCGCGTCCTTGAAGACGGCGCGGAAGCGCGCCTCGGTGGCGTGCAGTGCCTGCTCGGCGTCCGAGCGGGCGGTGAGCGCCGAGCGGGCGATGGCCTCCTGTTCCGCGAGGGTCCGCTCGCGCAGGGCCTGGGTGAACCCGCCCGCGAGGGCGTGTTGTATCCGGGCGCAGCGGGCCCTGCTGTCCTCGGTCGACAGCGCCGTGGCGCCGTTGCTGCCGCAATAGAGCACGAGGTACGAGTCGATGACGCCGAGCGTGCTGCTGAGCGCGTCGGGATCCATGCAGTGCGCGGCGACGAGGGCGGCGCCCACCTCGCTCGCGGGCGCCGCGTCGAAGGGCCGCGCGTGCAGGATCTCACTGAGCCCGCGGGCCAGCGGCAGCAGGTGCTGTTCGAACTCCGTGCGCGTCATGGAGGTGGCCGTCGAGGGGAAGGTGGCCCTGCTCCAGATCGTGGCGAATCTCCGGAGCCGGTCCTCGGGGCCGTCGGGCTCCGTGTCGGGCCCTCCGGACGACTGGGCGGGAATGCTCACGCCTTGCGTCCCACTCCCGCGAAGCCCGAGAAGGCGAATGGGTCCTCCTGCTCCGGCGCCAGGGGGGTGTCGGGACGCCAGTCCGGCATCGACACGAGTCCGGGCTCGACCATCTCGTATCCCTCGAAGAACCGGGCAACCTCGTCGCGCGACCGCATGACCAGGGGGCTGCGGATGTCCTTGTAGACGCCGACCGCGCCGCCGGCCTCCTCCTGGGAAAGCGGAATGCCCTCGTACGAGGCGTGGGTGATGACGACGAGGCTGCCGGGGGCGAGGGCCTCGCGCAGCTCCGCGACCGCGGTCTGCGGGTCGTCGGCGTCCTCGATGAAATGGAGTACGGCGACGAGCAGCAGGGCCACCGGACGGTCCAGGTCGAGCAGTCCGGAGATCTCCGGGCTCTTCACGATCTCCTGCGGGCGACGGAGATCGGCGGCGGCGATCATCGCCCGCTCGTTCCCTTCGAGTACGGCCCGGCTGTGCGCGACCGCGACGGGATCGTGATCGACATAGGCGACCCGGGCCTCGGGGTCGGCCGTCTGTGCGACTTCGTGCACATTGCCGAAAGTCGGTATTCCGGAGCCGATGTCCAGAAACTGGGTGATGCCCTCGCTCACCGCATAGCGCACGGCCCTGCGCATAAAGGCGCGATTCGCCTGCATGATCTTGGGGAGCCCCGGCATGAACTCCATGGCCTTGCGAGCCGCTTCCCGGTCCACCTCGAAATTGTGCGATCCGCCCAGATAGAAGTCGTACATGCGAGACACGCTCGGCACCGAAATGTCTATGCCTTGCTGTGCCCAGGCGGGACGCTCCATCGATGTCTCCAACAAGTCGCCACGGCGATCCGGCCATGTTCATGGTCAGTGTTGACCAGAGGCTACTGATCGCCCGCCAGGAGAGCGAGCGGAAACGGAAATTAGCCGTCCGTTATTGGTCACACACCAGTGGCATGTGCAACCGCCCCGTCGCTGCCTGTGACAGGTGGCCACGGAGCGACCCGGAGAGGCACTTCTGCGTTACATGGGGCGCCCACCGGTTCGACACCCGGGGGCACCGCGTACCATGTGGCCCCGATAGCACGGCGGTTGATGTCTCCGGGCTTCACATCACCGGAGGAGATCCGGAAGGAGTCCGGAGAACACCCCCCAAAAGGTATGGACCTACCGGCAGTCAATGACTTGTCACTTGAGTTTCCTCGGGCCGGCCGAAGGCGACAAAGCCCTGGACGGCGACGCCTTTGACGTCATTCCTTGCCAATGGGGCAACAGCCGCCAGCGCGGACGCCTACCAAGTGCCGCCCACATCCCGCACATTGGCGTGCTGCACAGCGACCAGTGGCATAGCGGTGCGCCGGCGGATCCGCATTGGTGAGTTGCCGGGCCGTCGAAGCGGCAGTGCGTGAATCCCCTGCCGCTCGGGTCAGTTGTGGCGCGCGGAATTTCTCGGGGCCGCAAACACCCGGCGCCCCAGGTCCCCACCATCAGGGGAATCCGGGCCGTTCCGGGCGTGTCCCGCGAGCGGCCGGAACATGCTCCCCGTCGTGTACGGATCACTCATAGGACGGCTCACGACAGCCGTCGCACTCCTCTGGCTGCTGTCCGCCCCAGCCCCTGCCGCGGCGGACAGCTGCGCGTACGCCTCCATCGGTGAGGGCGGCGGGAATTCGGCGTTCGCCGTGTCGGGCAGCGGTCACTGCCACGCGGGCCCGTCGCCCGAGCCGACCCCACGACCCGCGCCGCCACCCCCGTCCCCGACTCCTCCTGCCCCTCCTGCCCCTCCTGCCCCTCCGCCTCCTCCACCGCCTCCACCGCCTCCACCGCCTCCGCCCCCGCCGCCGTCTCCCGCACCGCCGCGACCGGAACCGGTCCTCGCGCCACCGCCCCCCTCACCCTCGCCATCCGTACGCCCCACGCCTCCCGCACCCCGGCCCGTGGCGCTGCCCACCTACCGCAAGCCGCCGCGCAAGGTCCCGCGGCGCGGCACCTCCCTGGTCACCCTCACCCTGCTGATCACGGCGCCCGCGGTGTTCGCCGTCGCCGTACTGCGTCCCCGCTCCCGATGACCTCCGGAGAAACCCATGTCGGAATGGCTTGTTCTCACCCTCGCGATGATCGCGGCCAGCGCCGTCGTCCTGACCATCGCCGTACTCAACAACCGCCGGGTCCGAGAGGATGACGACCCGTCCGAGACCCCTGACGTCATCGAGTACATGACAATGATGATCGGCGTCGTCTACGCGATCGTGCTGGGCCTCGCCATCGCGGGCGTCTGGGAGGGCCGCAGCTCCGCCCAGGAGTACGTACGCCAGGAGGCCCAGGCCCTGCACGAGGTGAGCGTCCGCTCCGCCGTCTACCCTGCCGAGGTGCGCAAGCGCATCCGCGCCGATGTCGACGCCTACGTGCACTTCGTCGTCCACGACGAGTGGCGGTCGATGACCGAGCACGGCTCACTCGACGACGAGGGGTCCCGGCTCCTCGCCCGGGTGCGCGCCGATGTCACCGGCTACCAGCCGAAGAACGACCACGAAGGGCAGGCATATCAGCCACTGGTCGACGCGGTCGCCGCGGTCGACGACGCGCGCAGCGCGCGCGGGCAGAGTGCCGGTGCGACGATGCCGGGCGTGGTCTGGTTCGGCCTGATCACCGGGGCGCTGGTGACCATCGGGCTGATCTTCACGCTGCAGATCCGCAGAACGTTCCGCGAACTGCTGCTGGCCGGGCTCTTCAGCGTCCTGATCGCTTTTCTCCTCTTTCTGATCTGGGACTTCGACTCCCCCTTCGGCCGGGGCATCTCGGCCACCGCGGCACCGTTCCTCGACCTGTTCCCCGGCGCGGCAGGCGGATAGCGGTCCCACGAGGTGCGGGCGGTGCGCCGCTCGGGGGAAACCGGTGCCCCGGGCGGCGCACTCCGATCGCCGGTGAAATGTACGACTTCTAGCGTGTGGCCCGTCGAGGCGCATTTCTGACGCTTTGTGGAAAACCGTTCCGCAACTGCTCCTCGGGGAACCGGAGGATTCACCCATGCGTGCCATAGGCGCCGCACCCGTCGCCCTGCTCGGCGCCGCCGTTCTCACCCTGACCGCTCCGGCCGCGACCGCATCGGCCGAGACGTCGGGAGGCGCGTCCTCCGCGACCGGATACACCGTCACTCCGTCGGTGATCGCGCCGGGGAGCCAGGTCACCCTGGCCGCCCGGGGGTGCTCCACAACCGCAACGGCCGGCTCCGGAGTATTCGACACGGTCACCATCCCCAGGGGCGGCACCGCCGCGGCCACGGTCGACCGGGACGCGAGACCCGGCGCCGCCTACGAGGTGACATTCATCTGCAACACGTCGCCCGGCGCCACGGCGAAGGCCGGTCTCACGGTCGGCACGCCCTCCGCCGCCCCCACCGCGAGCGCCCCGGTCGCTCCGGCCGGTGCGCGGGGCGGAATCGGCGGTGGCATCGACCGGATGAACACCGCGCAGGTCGCCGCAGGAACGGCGCTGGCGGTGGTCACGGCCACCGTCACCATCTACGTGGTGCGCCTGCGCAAGGAGAGCCGCCCGCACTGAGAGCAGGGCAGTGCGGTCCGATACGCCCGTCGCCCCGGGTCCTGTCGCAGGACTCGGGGCGACGGGCGTATCGGGCCGGTGCCACCCGTTCGCCCTTCCCCGATCGCCGCCCGTCCGCCCGTCCGCCCGGCGCCCAACGTTCCACACGTCGCGGCGAAGGGAGCGCCCTGGGCCGGGACAGCCGGCGCGCCGAGCGGATCGGGACGCGCCGCGGGGCGCCCCCGCCCTGGCGGTGCCGGGCCGGCCCGGCTCCGGCGCGCAACGGCGCGGACTTCTCCCTGGGCCCTCCCCGGCCGGTCGCCGCCCCGGCCGCCGCCCGACAGGCAGCCGCCGGACCGGGCGTCCCGGACCCGGCGGTCCGGCCGCACCGGCCGCGCCGCGGCCGCTGAGTGCCGACCGCCCGCTCACCGCCGCCGCGGCACCGTGATCCGATAGCCCTCGTCGAGCAGTTCGGGCAGATACCGCCGCAGCGCGGACACGCTCTGCGAACGGTTGCCTCCCGCGTCGTGCGACAGCACCACGACGCCGGGCGCCGCCCCCTTCCGGACCCTGCGGACGATCGTCCCGGCACCGGGTTCGGTCCAGTCCAGCGTGTCGAGGGTCCAGGCCATCGGCTCCATGCCCAGCTCGGCGCCGATCTCGAAGGAGTTCCGGTTCCATGCTCCGTAGGGCGCCCGGTACCAGAACGGCGGAGTGCCGGTGATCTTCTCGATCACCTCGCTGGTGGTGCCCAGCTCGTCGCGGACACCGGCCCGGGAGAGCCGGGTGACCAGGGGATGGGTCCAGGAGTGGTTGCCGATGGTGTGACCGTCGCCGGCGATCGCGCGTACCAGGTCCGGGTTCTCGTCGGCCATCCCTCCGCAGACGAAGAACATCGCGCGGACGTCGTACTTGCGCAGCGTGGCGAGGATGCGGGGGGTGTAGAGCGGGTCGGGCCCGTCGTCGAAGGTGAGCACCATGGCGTGCCCGATCTCGGACAGTTTCTCGAAGGGCCTGGTGCGGACGGGTGGCGCCGCGGGCCGGAAGCGGGGCGGAGAGCCCGCGGTCATGGGCTGGAGCCGGTGGGCGGAGGGCAGCTCCCGGCGGACGGCCGGGGGCCCGGCAGCCCCCTCCGGGAGCTCTGCGGCGGGCCGGAACGGCGCCCCGGCCGGATCCGCGGCGATCACGCGTACGGCACCGGCGGTGCCGAGTCCGGCGGCCAGTCGCAGCAGCGCCCTGCGCCCCGGCAGCCTCTGGTCGTTTTTCATGACCAACTGCTCGCACGCCGTCCGGCCCGATCCGGTCAACGACACCGGCCACGGGGGGTTTTGCACCCGATGGGAGGACCGCGTCCGTGGCAACCGGCAGCTCCGTCCCGGACCGTGCCGCAGCCCGGGACGGAGCCCGCGCCGGGAGCGGATAGCCTCACTGCCGTGACAGACCAGCACCCCCACCAGTTCGAGCGTGGCACAGACGGCCCAAAAGTGATCGTCTCCGGCCTCGACGGCTCCGATTCCTCCATGCGTGCCGCCGCGTACGCGGCGGGCCTCGCCCGTCGGCAGGGGGCCGTGCTCGCCCTCGTCTACGTCCAGCCCGTGCTGCCCGCGGGGGCCGCGCTCGGCGCACCCGTCGCCGATGCGACCGGCGAGATCGCGGAGGAGCTGGTGAACGAGATCCGGCAGGCGACGGAGCGGATGAAGGACATATGGGATGTGCGCTGGGAGTTCCACACCTTCCGCGGTGACCCCTACAACGGACTCGTGACAGCGGCGGACGAGCTGAAGGCCGACGCCGTCGTGGTGGGAGCGTCGGAGTCCGCCGGGCACCGGTTCATCGGTTCGGTGGCGATCCGGCTGGTGAAGGCGGGCCGCTGGCCCGTCACGGTGGTCCCGTAACCGTCGCGGAATCCTCACCTCCGCCCGACGGCACGCCGTCTTCCGCACCGGCCCGGGCTGGGCCATCATGAGCGCCCGTCAGGGACAGCCGTCAGCGGAGAGGTGACTCATGGCCAGGCTTCGAGTGGGCGAGGGTGTACTGCGCCGCAAGCCGATCGAGCAGATCGACGAGAAGAGGCCGGCAGGGGACGTCACCACCCAGCTCACCAGAACGCTCGGGTTGTGGCAGCTCACGGCGATCGGCGTGGGCGGGATCATCGGCGCGGGTATCTTCACCCTCGCCGGCACGGTGGCGAACGGCACCGCCGGGCCCGCGGTGCTCGTCTCCTTCCTGATCGCGGGTGTGGCGAGCGCGGCGGCCGCCTTCAGTTACGCGGAGTTCGCGGGTCTGATTCCGAAGGCCGGTTCCGCGTACACCTACGGATACGCGGTGCTCGGCGAGCTGGTGGGCTGGTTCATCGGCTGGGACCTGCTGCTGGAGTACACGGCGATCGTCGCCGTGGTCGCGATCGGTATCTCCGGCTACTTCAGCTTCCTGCTCGGGGAGATGGGGCTGGACGTGCCGAAGTGGATGCTGGGCGCGCCCGGCACCGGGGACGGCCATCGGGTGGACCTGTTCGCCGCGCTGCTCTGCCTGCTCGTGGCGTACCTGCTGACCCTCGGCATCAAGAACGCGGCCCGCTTCGAAACGGTCGTGGTCGTCCTGAAGGTGCTGGTCGTGCTGCTCGTCATCGGCGTCGGCATGTTCCACATCAACACCGCCAACTACAACCCCTTCTTCCCGTTCGGGGTGAGCGGCGCGTTCACCGGTGCGGCCACCGTGTTCTTCGCGGTGTTCGGGTACGACGCCATGTCGACGGCGGCCGAGGAGTCCAAGGACGCCCAGCGGCACATGCCGAAGGCGATCCTGTACTCCCTCGGCATCTCCATGGTGCTCTATGTGGCGGCTTGTCTCGTGCTGACGGGGATGCAGAACTACAAGGAGATCGATCCGGAGTCCGGTTTCTCCACGGCCTTCAAGTCGGTGGGGCTCAGCCGGCTCGCCGATGTGATCGCGGTGGGTGCGATCATCGGCATCCTCACCGTGATGTTCACCTTCATGCTCGGCGTGACCCGGGTGTGGTTCTCGATGAGCCGCGACGGGCTGCTGCCGAAGTGGTTCGCCAAGACCCACCCGACCCGCCACGTGCCGACCCGGGTGACCTGGATCGTCGGCGCGGCATCGGCCGTGATCGCCGGGTTCCTCCCGATCGGTGAGGCCGCCGAGCTGACGAACATCGGCATTCTGCTGGCGTTCGTGGTGGTGTGCATCGCGGTGATCGTGCTGCGCTACAAGCAGCCCGATCTGCCGCGTACGTTCCGCACCCCCGGCATGCCGTTCGTGCCGGCTCTGGGTGTGGTGTTCTCGATCTGGCTGATCACCTTCCTCCAGTGGCAGACGTGGGTGCGGTTCGTGGTGTGGTTCCTGGTCGGTCTCGTGATCTATTTCGGCTACTCGTACCGGAAGTCGGAGATGGCGAAGACACCGGAGGCGGGTACCGGAACGGGAACGGGCTGACCCGGCGCCCGCACCGGCACCGCACCGCCCGCTGCCCGCCGCGCGCGGGCGACCGCCCCGGCGACCGCCCGACCGTTCACCGCACCATTCGCCGCACCGTGCGACCGCTCGTCGCACGGAGCCGCCCCCCGCCTGTTCCCCGGCTCCGCGATGCGTTCGGATACGGCAGTCGGCAGCGAAGCGGCACGGGCCTCCGCGGAGAAGGGCGTTCACGATGACCACGACGACCGATGAGCGGACCCTCGCGGATCTCCAGCGGGAGCACGGCCCCGCACTGTTCCACTTCTTGCTCGGACTGACCTTCGGCGACCGGCAGCGGGCCGAGGACCTCCTCCAGGAGACGCTGGTGCGGGCCTGGCAGCATCCGGAGGCCTTCGACGCCCCGTACGAGTCGATGCGGCCCTGGCTCTTCACCGTCGCGCGGCGTCTCGCGATCGATGCGCGCCGGTCGCGGCAGGCCCGGCCGGCCGAGGTCGGCGATGCCGTGCTGGAGGCCGCCGCGGCCGAGGAGGACACCGCCGAGGCCGCGGTCTCGGCCCTCGACGTGCGCGATGCGATACGCACCCTCAGCCCGGAACACCGCGCGGTCCTCGTCCAGATGTATTTCCGCGGGCTGAGCGTGGGCGAGACGGCTCGGGCTCTCGGTATTCCGGCGGGCACGGTCAAGTCCCGGTCCTACTACGCGCTGCGTCAGCTCTCCCGCAGCCTGCCGGGCTACTCCAGCAGGTCCTGCTCGCCCAGCAGGGCGAGGAGCGAAACGGCCTCCGCGACCTCTACGTAATCGGCGGCGCAGCGGTCGCAGCCCAGCAGGTGGCGGGAGACCGCGCGGGTCTCGCCGACCGTGAGCGCATCGAGCACATAGGCGCCGAGCAACTGCCGCACGTGTGGGCCCTCCTCGGGATCGGCCGTCATCGCATCCTCACGTCGTGGACGGATCCGGTCGTGACGGATCCTGTCCTTCTGGCCACGCGGAGCGCGCTCCCCCGGTTCAATGCTCCGTGAAGCCCGGTGCCGAGAAGAGGAAGGGGCGGGACGGGATGCGCCCGGAACGTCAGGACGGAACCAGTGGGGGCGGGCAGCTGCTGGTCCCGATGGCCTGGATGTACGCCGAGTACCTCGCCGACGAGCTGCTGCGGACGGGCGATCTGATGGAGCCCTCCACGCTGGAGTACCGCGCGGGCCGCGACGCGCTCGCGCTCACCATCTTCCTCTCCGACGGCGGGGTGGACGCCGCGCTGCCCGCGGCCCGGATGGACGAGCTGCGGCTGCTGACGGCATACGGGGCGGCCTGGCGCGGCTGGATCTGCGAGCGGCTCGATGCGCCGGAGGCGGCGGGGCCCGCGCCCCGCGGCACGGATCCCGACCTGGCGCTGGCCCGCGCCGCCTGGCGGTGGCTGGAGGAGACCGAGCTGCTCGCGGCCGACCTCGATGCGCTGGGTCCGCCGCGCAGGGAGCCTATGGGCGAGGGAGCGGAGGCGGAGGAGGCGGCCCAGGTGTGGACGCCGGCCTGGCAGCTGGGGCTGCCGCTCGGGCATCTGGCGGTCCATCTCCACTGAGCGCCCCGGGCCGTCCGGTCAGGAACCGTGCACTCCCGCACGGTACTTCGGCAGCCGTACGGTGATCTTCGTCCCGGCGCCGATGCCGGTCTCGATGACGAGCCCGTAGTCGTCCCCGTACACCTGGCGCAGCCGTTCGTCGACGTTCAGCAGCCCGATTCCGGTGGAGTGGCCGCCCTCTCCGCGCAGGATGTGGCGCAGGCGTTCCGGGTCCATCCCGGTGCCGTCGTCCTCGATGACGACCTCGGCCTCGGAACCGGCGTCGAGAGCGCTGATGGTGATGCGGCTGCGGGTCACGGCCCCTTCGAGGCCGTGTTTGACGGCGTTCTCGACGAGGGGCTGGAGGCAGAGGAACGGCAGGGCGACGGGCAGCACCTCGGGGGCGACCTGGAGGGTGACGGCGAGCCGTTCGCCGAAGCGGGCCCGTACCAGTGCCAGGTACTGGTCGATGGAGTGGAGTTCGTCGGCGAGGGTGGTGAAGTCGCCGTGGCTGCGGAACGAGTAGCGGGTGAAGTCGGCGAATTCCAGCAGGAGTTCGCGGGCCTGCTCGGGGTCGGTGCGGACGAACGAGGCGATGGCGGCGAGTGAGTTGAAGATGAAGTGCGGGGAGATCTGGGCCCGCAGGGCCCTGATCTCGGCCTCGATGAGCTGCGTGCGGGAGCGGTCGAGTTCGGCGAGTTCCAACTGGACGCAGACCCAGCGGGCCACCTCTCCGGCCGCTCTGGCCAGTACGGCCGATTCGCGCGGGGCGTAGGCGATGAGGGTGCCGAGGACCCGGTGGTCGACGGTGAGGGGTACGGCCACGGCCCAGCGCAGCGGGCAGTCGAGGTCGTCGCAGTCGCTGGAGAAGGCGGTGTCACGGCCGCTGGCGAGGAGGCCCCGCACCTGGTCCATGACATGACGGCCGTGGTGTTCGCCCGTGCCGTCCCAGACGAGCACCCGGTCGCGGTCGGTGAGGCAGAGGGCGTCGGTACCGAGCAGGGAGCGGAGCCCGCGGGCTGATTTGCGGGCACTTTCCCCGGTGAGTCCGGCGCGCAGCGGGGGCGCCGCGAGCGAGGCCGTGTGCAGCGTCTCGAAGGTGGCGTGCTCGACGGGTGTTCCGACGTCGCTGGTGCGGACCGGGCGGACGGTGCGGCGGCCGAGCAGGAGTCCCGCGGCGAACAGCAGGACGGCGAGCAGGACGAGTACGGCGCACCCGGCTCCGGTCATCGGTACCTCCCGGAGGTCAGGGCTTCCGGCAGGTGGAAGCGGGTCATCGCGGCGTTCGTGCCGGGCGGTATCCGGCCGGGCGTGGCGAGGGACACCAGGACCATGGCGAGGAAGCCGACCGGCACCGACCACACGGCGGGCCAGGCGAGCAGGGCGTGCGGCCAGCCGGGCGGTCGGACCGCGCCGCTGACGGTGATGGCGACGGACAGGAATGCGGAGCCGCCGCCGAGCAGCAGTCCGGCGATCGCACCGGGCGGGGTGAGCCGCCGCCACCAGATGCCGAGGACCAGCAGCGGGCAGAAGGAGGACGCGGAGACGGCGAACGCCATCCCCACCGAGTCGGCCACCGGCACCCTGCTGACCACCAGTGAACCGGCCAGCGGTACGCACATGGCGAGGACGGTGGCGAGCCGGAAGTGCCGCACCCCGCGCGACGGGAGCACGTCCTGGGTGATGACGCCGGCGACGGCCATCGTGAGGCCGGAGGCGGTCGACAGGAACGCGGCGAAGGCGCCGCCCGCGATGAGCGCGCCGAGCAGATCCCCGCCGAGCCCGCCGATCACCCGGCCGGGCAGCAGCAGCACGGCGGCGTCGGCTTCTCCGCCGTGGATGAGTTCCGGGGCGTACAGCCTGCCCAGTGCGCCGTAGACCGGCGGCAGCAGGTAGAAGACGCCGACGAGGGCGAGGACGGCGACCGTCGTGCGGCGGGCGTCGCGGCCGTTGGGGCTGGTGTAGAAGCGGACGACGACATGGGGCAGGCCCATGGTGCCGAGGAACGTCGCGACGATCAGTCCGTAGGTGGCGTAGAGCGGATGGTCGGCGCGGAAGACGGAGAGCTGTTCGTCGAAGGTGACACGGGGCTGCCCGTCGCCGTGCCAGGCGAGCACCAGGAAGATCGCGGGGACGAGGAGTGCGGTCAGTTTCAGCCAGTACTGGAAGACCTGCACAAAGGTGATGGACCGCATGCCGCCGGCGGCGACGGCGATGACGACGACGGCCGCGACGAGCACATCGCCGAGCCGGCCGGGCGCCCCGGTGAGGATCTTGAGCGTCAGTCCCGCGCCCTGGAGTTGCGGGACGAGGTAGAGCCAGCCCGCCGCGACGACGAACACGCTCACCAGTCTGCGCACCTGCCGCGATTCCAGTCGCCCCTCGGCGAAGTCGGGCAGGGTGTACGCCCCCGAGCGGCGCAGCGGTGCGGCGACGAAGACCAGCAGCACCAGGTAGCCCGCGGTGTATCCGACCGGGTACCAGAGCATGTCCGGGCCGTGCACGAGGACCAGGCCCGCGATGCCGAGGAAGGAGGCTGCGGAGAGGTATTCGCCGCTGATGGCCGCGGCGTTGAGCCGGGGCCGTACGGTGCGCGAGGCGACGTAGAAGTCGGAGGTGGTGCGGGAGATGCGCAGCCCGAAGCCACCGACGAGGACGGTCGCGACCACGACGGCGGCGACGGCCGCCACCGCGTACGTACGGCTCACGGTGCGGGGCGGCCTTCCACGAGCCGGGCGAAGTCGCGCTCGTTGCGCTCGGCTCTTCGCACGTACCACCAGGCGGTCAGGGTCAGTGGCGGATAGGCGGCGAACCCGAGGACCGCCCAGACGAGCGCGGCGCTGTGCAGGGCCTCGAAGACCAGCGGCAGCGTGCCGACGACCACGGCGAGGACGGTGAACGCGGTCAGTCCGGCCCGCAACTGACTGCGCATCAGTGAACGGACGTACGCACCGCCCAGTGCGGTCTGCTCGTCGATCTCCGACTGGGTGCGGTAGCGCGGCAGCGGGCGCACCCGCCGGGGCTCCCCCGTCACCACTTCGCGCCGGGGCGCTGGCTCTGCGGACATGGGCCCGGAGTGTACGCAGCACCGGACCGCCCTGGGAAGAGGTTTCGAGCGCGGGTAGTCCCTGGTCAGCGGCCGGTCCGGCGCATCAGCAGATCGCGCAGCGCACGGGCGTGGCGACGGCTCACGGCGAGCTCGGCGGTGCCGACGCACACGCTCATGCTGCCCGCGTCGAGGCGGAGTTCGTCGATCCGGCCCAGGGCGACGAGATGGCGCCGGTGGATGCGTACGAAACCGCGCGAGCGCCAGCGTTCCTCCAGGGTCGTGAGGGGGACGCGGACGAGGTGGCTGCCGGTGGCGGTGTGCAGCCGGGCGTAGTCGCCCTGGGCCTCGGCGTAGGCGATGTCGTCGATCGGGATGAACCGGATCACCCCGCCGAGCTCCACCGGTATCTGGTCGTTCGCGGTGTCGAGTACGGGTGCGGAGCGGTCGCCGACCTGTTCGGCGACCCGGCGGACCGCTTCGGCGAGGCGTTCCCGGCGGACCGGTTTGAGGACGTAGTCCACGGCTTTGAGGTCGAAGGCCTGGACGGCGAAGCCCTCGTGCGCGGTGACGAAGACGATGAGCGGGGGTGCGGCGAATCCGGCCAGCAACTGGGCGACGTCGAGGCCGGTGAGGCCCGCCATGTGGATGTCGAGGAAGACGACGTCGATGGCCGACGGGTCGTCGGGGCCTGCCTCGACGGCGCTGCCGATGCGGCGCAGCGCCTCGGTGGCCCCGGTGGCGCCCTCGGCACTGCGGATGCGGGGATCGGCGCGCAGGAGGTAGAGGAGTTCCTCCAGGGCGGGTTCTTCGTCGTCGACGGCGAGTACGCGCAGCATGGGCCGGAGTTTAAGGTCTGCCGGGGGTGGCGGGCGGCGGTTCGCGCGGCCGGCGACCGCGCTGCCCGCGGTGGGCGGCGGCCACTGGGGCCGACCCACCGGACCGGGCTACTTGAGCAGTCGGGACAGGCGCCGGTCGGCCAGCAATCTGCCACCGGTCTGGCAGGTGGGGCAGTACTGGAGCGAGGAGTCGCTGAAGGACACCTCCCGGATGGTGTCCCCGCAGACCGGGCACGCCTCGCCGGTGCGTCCGTGGACCCGCATCCCGCTCTTCTTCTCCGCCTTGAGCCTTCCGGCCGCCAGTCCGCCGGAGCGTGCGACCGCGTCGCGGAGTGTGGTGCGCAGTGCGGTGTGGAGCCGGGTGATCTCGTCGTCGGTGAGGTTCGCGGTGAGCAGGTACGGCGACATCTTCGCGGCGTGCAGGATCTCGTCGCTGTAGGCGTTGCCGATGCCCGCGATCAGGGACTGGTCGCGCAGGGCTCCCTTGATCCGGCGGCGTTCCCCGGAGAGCAGTGCGGCGAGGGCGTCCCGGTCGAAGGAGTCGTCGAGGGGGTCGGGGCCGAGGCGGGCGATGCCGGGCACCTCGGCCGGGTCGTGCACCAGGTGCACGGCGAGGCGTTTGGTGGTGCCCGCCTCGGTGAGGTCGAAACCGTCGCCGCCGGTGAGGACGGTACGCAGCGCCAGGGGGCCCTTGCCGGGACGCGGCGGCGCGGCGGGGAAGCTGTCCTTCCACCGCAGCCAGCCGGCCCGGGCGAGATGGGTGATCAGGCGCAGCGGGCCGACGCCGATGTCCAGGAACTTGCCGTGCCGGGCGATGTCCGTGACCGTTCCGCCGTGCAGGGCGGTCAGCGGTGGGTCGTACGTCTTGAGGACGCTGACGGTGAGCGGCAGGACGCGGTCGATCTCCCTGCCGACGAGATGGTCGTCGAGGAAGACCCGCAGGGCTTCTACTTCCGGCAGTTCGGGCATGGTTCCAGACTGCCGGATGCGTCGGCGGGGCGCCTGTCAGAGGCCGTACACCCGCTCGGCGGTGGCGGCGAGGACGCGGTGCCGCTCGTCCTCGGTGAGGCTGTCGGTCAGGGTGCGTGCCGTGTCGACGACCTCCGCGTACGTCGCGGCGAGCCGGCACACCGGCCAGTCCGAGCCGAACATCAGCCGGTCGGGCCCGAAGACGTCCAGGACGGTGTCCGCGTACGGGCGCAGATCGCTCACCGTCCAGGACCGCACGTCGGCCTCGGTGACCAGACCGGAGAGCTTGCACACGGTGTTGGGGCGGGCGGCAAGGGCCCGCAGGTCGTCGGCCCAGGGGTGCAGTTCACCGGAGGCGACGGGTGGCTTGCCGGCGTGGTCGAGCACGAAGGTCAGTCCGGGCAGCAGGGCGGCGGCCTCGACGGCGGCGGGCAGCTGGTGGGCCCGGACGACGAGGTCGTAGACGAGCCCCGCGTCGGCGACGGCGCGCAGTCCGCGCCGGACGTCGGGGCGCAGCAGCCATGCCGGGTCGGGTTCGCCCTGGACCTGGTGGCGGATGCCGACGAGCCGGTCACCGCCCGGGAGTTCGCGCAGCGCCG
Organism: Streptomyces sp. NPDC087845; assembly: GCF_044742755.1. Classification (NCBI taxonomy): domain Bacteria; kingdom Bacillati; phylum Actinomycetota; class Actinomycetes; order Kitasatosporales; family Streptomycetaceae; genus Streptomyces; species Streptomyces sp. NPDC087845. The sequence continues at coordinate 120,426 of NZ_JBIUVC010000015.1, read as the reverse complement.
CGAGGGTCTCGCCGACGTCCGGCGCCGTCAGGTCGCACCAGCCGACGACGCCTGCGACGAGATCGCTGCCGTGGGCGAGGGCCAGGAATTCGGGGGTTTCGCCGGGGACGGTGACGGTCTGGACGAGGACGGTGGCGCAGACCCCCGCGGCGCGGGCCTCGGGCTCCAGGTCGGCGAGGGTGAAGGTGCGCCGGAGCGGGGCGAGTTCGTCGCCGGTGATCCAGTCCTGGTCGCGTACCGACAGGTCCCACACATGGTGGTGGGCGTCGACGATCCGTTGCCGACCGGTCATGTCACAGCTCCCAGGCGACCGGGAGACCGGCTTCGGTACCGTCCGGCGAGTAGTCGTGCGCGACGTCGAGGAGCTCGGCCATCCTGGCCTGCCAGGCGACGTTGACCGGGAGTTTCTCCAGTTCGGCGAGGAGTGCGGCGTAGTCCTCGCAGTCGATGACGTGGAAGAGGTCGGTGCCGCTGCGCCAGATCGTCCAGGAGGTGGCGCCCGCCGCGCGGATCGCGGTGGTGAGCTCGTCGGGGACCTCGCGGTGCGCGGCCTCGTACTCCGCGACGCGGTCGGCGCGGACCTTGGTGTGCAGGGCGATTCTCATGTCAGTGTCCGTCCTCGGTCAGCAGGCCCTCGGCGCGCAGTTCGTCCCAGAGTTCGTCCGGGATCCCGCGGCGCAGCAGGGCGGCGGCGTCGCGCACCTCGTCCGGCGAGCGGGTGCCGACGAGCACTCCGGCGACGGCCGGGTGCGCGAGCGGGTAGTGGAGGGCGGCGGCCCGGAGCGGGACGCCGTGGCTCTCGGTGACGGCCCTGATCCGCAGCGCCCGGTCCAGCAGGGTGAGCGGCGCGGCCGTGTAGTCGTACGTGGCACCGGGGCGCGGGTCGGCGAGCAGTCCGGAGTTGAAGACGCCGCCGACGACGACGCTGCGGCCGCGGGCGGCCGCCTCGGGCAGCAGCTCGGCGAGGGCGGACTGGTCGAGGAGGGTGTAGCGGCCCGCGCAGAGCACGACGTCGACGTCGGTGTCGCGCAGGAAGCGGGTGAGCATCGCGGTCTGGTTCATACCGGCGCCGATGGCGCCGATCACCCCTTGTGCGCGCAGCTTCTCCAGCTCCGGGTAGGCGTCGCGGAACGCGGCCTCCGCATGGTCGTCCGGATCGTGCAGATAGGCGATGTCGATGCGGTCGAGACCCAGCCGTCGCAGGCTGTCCTCGATGCTGCGGCGTACGCCGTCGGCGCTGAAGTCCCAGCGGCGGCGGTGGGTGGCCGGTACGGCGAAGCCCTCGGAGAGCCCCTCGGACACGCTCTCCGCGGCGGTGGCGGGGTCGGCGGTCAACGGGTCCAGCACCCGTCCCACCTTGGTGGACAGGACATACGCGTCGCGGGGTCTGCCGCGCAGAGCCTCGCCCAGCCGCCGTTCGGAGAGGCCGAGTCCGTAGTGCGGCGCGGTGTCGAAGTAGCGGATGCCCTCGTCCCAGGCGGCGTCCACGGCGGCCGCCGCCTGCGCGGGGTCGACGGCGCTGAAGAGATTGCCGATGGCGGCCGCCCCGAAGGACAGCTCGGTGACCTCGACCGCGCTGCTTCCCAGCCTGTTGCGCCGCATGCTTCCGCCGCCCTCCCCGGTGATCACTTCCTGCACACAGCGAATATTCATCGGATCACTTGGGCGCGTCAACACCTCGGGCACCAAGAACTGCGGCAATATTCCGGAGATCTGTCCGATCTATGGCCGATCAGGGCGTGGACCGCTCAGCGGGTCGGCAGCAGTGCGAGCAGGTCCGCCACCTCGTCACCGGCACAGTTCGCCAGCCGCTCCAGATCGGGCAGCGCCTTGCCGTCGGCCACCAGCCCGACCTGGACCCGGCCGCCGTACGTGGACAGGGCGACGGCCAGGGACTGGCCGCGGGCCAGCGGCGCCATCGGGTAGACGGCGCGCAGCGGGCAGCCGCCGAGCGAGAGCGCCGAGCGCGGCAGGGGCACGCTCGTGACCAGGACGTCGAAGAGCATCCTGGCCGCGCTCCCGGCGATGGGCGCGCCGAAGCGGTGGGCCAGCGAGGGCAGTTGATCGGCGAGCACGGCCACCGCCCCGGCGCCCCGGAAGGGTCCCGCGGACTTGTTGCGGTCCATGGCGGTGCGGACGGCGCGGAGCCGATTCCAGGCATCGGGTTCGGAGACGGGGAGCCCGAGCAGGTAGGCGGAGAGCTTGTTCCCGGTCGCGGCGGCCTGGCCCGGTCTGCGACGGGAGACCGGCACCAGGGCGCGCGGGTCCTCGGCCGGCAGCGATTCTCCGCGCTCCAGCATCCAGCGGCGGAGCGCCCCGGCGACGACCGCGAGCAGGACGTCGTTGGTCGTCCCCCCGGCGACGCGGCGGATCCGCTGGATCGCGTCGAGATCCAGGTCGGCGGTGGCCAGCCGCCGGGTACCGCTGGAGCTCGCGGTGAGCGCGGGCGCGCCGCGCAGATCGAGACGGCTGGCCCGCACCATGGAGGCACCGACGCCGAACGCCCGCCCGAGATCCTCAAGCCGGCCCAGCGCGAGCCCGGCGACCTGGCGCGGGCCCGGCATCCAGGAGCGGGGCGGGACCGCGCGCGCCCGGCGGGTGGGCATGCCGCTGCGGGCGCGTCCGGCGACGGAGGCGATCTCGTCGAAGATCCCGGCGCCGATGGCGACCGCGCGCATTCCGTCGGCGAGAGCGTGGTGGAGCTTGACGAGTACGGCGAAGGGGCCGCCGCCGGCGTCGCCGATCACGTACATCTGCCAGGGCGGCAGCCCTCGTTCGAGAGGCCGCTCCATCAGCTCGCCCGCAAGCCGGGTGGCCCCCGCCATGAATCCGTCGTCCCCGCCGCCCGACTCCGCCCCGGTCGGCCGCGCCCACGCGATGTGCCGCCGCACATCGAAGTCCTTGTCCGCGAACCAGCCCGCGCCGCCGACCGGCAGCAGGACGTCCCTGACCCGCATCCGCAGCCGCGGAATCGCGGCGGCGCGGCTGCCCAGCAGTTCCAGCACCGCCTCCGGGCCGACGCGGTGCGCCGGGTCGGACGCCGGGGAGAACACGGCGAGCGCACCGAGGTGCATGGGATGGGCATCGGATTCGAGGTGCCAGAAGGCCAGGTCGAGGGGGGTCAGCAGCTCAGTGCCCAACGGATCCTCATGTCATCGAAAGACAGAACTGACGGAGTCGCAGTCAATCGCTTGCGGTCGGTTACGGTCAAGCACAGACATGTTACGTTCTGTTACTGTCGAGTAGTGCTCAGCGTCCGCCGGGCAGCGCTCGGCATCCCGTCATCCGGGCTCGCCATCCCGTCATTCGCGCTCGGCATCCCACGCCATTCACGTTCGGCATCCCGTCATTCGTGTTCGGGAATGACGAATTCGCACCACACGCACTTGCCGCCGCCCCGCGACTCCACACCCCAGAGATCCGCCAGCCGGTCGACCAGCATCAGCCCCCGCCCGGAGACCCCGGCCTCCCCCGCGTCCCGGCGCCGGGGCAGCGCGCTGGAGCGGTCCTCGACGTCGACCCGCAGGCGCCGCTCGGGCCCGGTGAGCGCCCGGATCGTGACGATCGCCCCGCCGTCGGTATGCATCAGCGCATTGGTGATCAGCTCATCGGCGGCCAGCTCGACCTCGTCGGCCCTCGTCCTGGCGCCCCAGGCCCGTACCGCCGCCCGGATCATGTGCCGCGCGGCGCTCAGCGCCTCAGGATCCCCCTGGGCCACATGCTGCTGGAGCCTGCCGCCCGGCTGGGGTGCGTGAGCGACGTTGCGGCCCAGCAGGAGGACCGCCACGTCGTCCTCCCCGCCGCGCTCGTCGACCTCTTCGCAGAGCCGGTCGGCCAGCTTCTGGAGGTCCCGCGGGCCGTTGCGCACCATGGACGTCAGCAGTTGGATCCCCTCGTCGAGATCCGCGCCGGGCAGCTCCACCAGCCCGTCGGTGAACAGCACCAGCGTCTGACCGGGGTCCAGCTCGATCGTGCCGACCGGGTACTCCAGCCGCCCGAACTCGGCGGAGAGCCCCAGCGGCAGCCCGCCCTCCGCGAACAGCCTGCGGCAGCCGCCGTCCGCGTCGCGCATCAGCGGATCGACATGACCGGCCCGGACCAGCTGCACCACTCCGGTCGTCAGGTCCACCTCGGCATAGGTGCAGGTGGCGAAGCGGTCGGTGTCCAGCTCGTGGAGGAAGACGGAGGCGCGGGCCATCACGGTGGCGGGACTGTGTCCCTCGGCCGCGTACGCCCGCAGCACGATGCGCAGCTGTCCCATGACGGCCGCGGCATGCGTGTCATGTCCCTGCACGTCCCCGATGACGGCCCCGACCCGGCCGCCGGGCAGCGGGATGACGTCGTACCAGTCGCCCCCGATGTCCCGGCCCAGCCGGGCCGACCGGTACCGGACGGCGACCCGGGCCCCCGGCACCTCGGGGATCCGGCGCGGCAGCATGGCCTGCTGGAGGCCCTCGGCGAGATCGTGCTCCTGCTCGTACAGCATGGCCCGCTGCAGGCTCTGGGCGATGGAGCTGCCGAGCGCGACGAGCAGATTGCGTTCGTCGCCGGTGAAGCCGTCCTTGTCGCTGTAGAGCAGCCCGAGCGCGCCTATGGGCCGGGCCTGGGCGATCAGCGGCAGATACGCGGCGGACGTGATGCCGAGATGGCTGATGTGCGGCCAGAGGATCGGGTACGAGGCGGCGAAATCCGTGGCGGACTCGATGAAGCGGGGCGCGAGCGTGCGCACCACCTCGCTCATCGGGTACTGCTCGTCCGTCCGGGTGTACCGGGTGCCGGGGACGAACGAGCCCTCCGGCCCGTCCGCGACCAGGTGGATGCGCCCGGCCTCGATCAGCCCCACGACCAGGCTGGTCGCACCGAGATGCGCCAGGCCCCGGGAGTCCTTCAGCACCTCGATGACGTCCCCGACGGTCCGGGCGTGGGCGAGTGCGGCCGTGGTGCCCTCCACCAGGCTGGTACGGCGCTGCCGCTCCATGTCCAGTTCCCGGCGGGCCGTCGAGTCGGCCAGCTCCTGGGTGGCGTCGCGGACGATCCCGATGATGCGATGGGGGCGGCCGTTCCCGTCGCGCCGGATGAAGCCCTGGGTGTGGGTCCAGCGCAGAGTGCCGTCGCGCCTCAGGATCCTGAAGTACGCTCCGTAGTTCCGCTGCCCGCTCTTGAGCGCCTGCGCGACCATGGCATCGAGCCGGACGCCCTCGTCCGGCGGCACCCGCGGCGCGATCGACTCCGGCCGGTCGTCGTACTCCTCGGCCCGCAGGTCGAACACCTCGAGCGCGGGACGGTCCATGTGCATCAGGCCACTGTCGAGGTCCCAGTCGAAGCTGCCCATACGGTTCAGGGCGAGACTGAGATCCGGGTGGGCGGGCCAGTCGTCCGGGAGTGACAGGGCACCCGCTACCCGATCATCCATGTGGGTCACTCTGCCATCATCTGTCCGATTCTTCGAGCGAATCCGGCGCCGTCGGGAGATTCCGGAACCACGCGTTCGGGGACGTTCCACGCCCCGTGCCGGGCACCGGGCGGCGCCGCTCGGGAGCGCCCGGAGGGGCGCCCGCCCGGAGGGCGCAGGTCAGCAACGGTTACCGTGTCTCGTGGAGCACGGTAAGCCCATCCTTACTTTTACCCTGCGCCGCACTGCCCGCGTCAGCCCGTTCTAAGGACCTGCAACTCCATGACCCGCCCCGTCCGCGTCGCCATAGTCGGAGCCGGCCCCGCCGGAATCTACGCTGCGGACGCGCTGCTGAAATCCGAGGCCGCACAGGACCCGGGTGTTTCGATCGACCTGTTCGAGCGGATGCCCGCCCCCTTCGGCCTGATCCGCTACGGGGTGGCCCCCGACCACCCGCGGATCAAGGGCATCGTCCAGGCGCTGCACCAGGTGCTGGACAAGCCGCAGCTCCGGCTGTTCGGCAACGTCGACTACCCCGCAGACATCGGCCTGGACGACCTGCGGTCCTTCTACGACGCGGTGATCTTCTCCACCGGCGCCGACGCGGACCGCGCGCTCGACATCCCCGGCAGCGGCCTGGACGGCTCCCACGGCGCGGCCGACTTCGTCTCCTGGTACGACGGACACCCGGATGTGGCACGCACCTGGCCCCTGGAGGCGGAGAAGGTCGCCGTGCTCGGGGTGGGCAATGTGGCCCTGGACGTGGCACGCATACTCGCCAAGACGGCGGACGAACTGCTGCCGACCGAGATACCCGCGAACGTCTACGAGGGCCTGAAGGCCAACAAGGCCCTGGAGGTGCACGTCTTCGGGCGCCGCGGTCCCGCGCAGGCCAAGTTCAGCCCGATGGAGCTGCGCGAGCTGGACCACTCGCCGAACATCGAGGTCATCGTCAACCCCGAGGACATCGAGTACGACGAGGGTTCGATCCAGACCCGGCGCGGCAACAAGCAGGCCAACATGGTCGCCTCCACGCTGGAGAACTGGGCCATCCGCGACGTGGGCGACCGGCCGCACAAGCTGTTCCTGCACTTCTTCGAGTCCCCGGCGGAGATCCTCGGCGAGGACGGCCGGGTCGTCGGTCTGCGCACCGAGCGGACCGAGCTGGACGGCACCGGGAACGTCAAGGGCACCGGGCGCTTCACCGACTGGGACGTCCAGAGCGTCTACCGCGCGGTCGGCTACTACTCGCAGGAGCTCCCGAAGCTCCCCTTCGACGTGGCCTCCGGCACCGTCCCGCACGCCGCGGGGCGCGTCGTCGACGGCGCGGAGCACCTGCCGTCGGTGTACGTCACGGGGTGGATCAAGCGCGGCCCGATCGGCCTGATCGGCCACACCAAGGGCGACGCCAACGAGACCGTCGCCTGCCTTCTGGAGGACCACGCCGCGGGCCGGCTCGCCGCCCCGGAGCGGCCCGAGCCGGAGGCTGTCACCGCATTCCTGGAGGAGCGCGGCGTCCGCTACACCACCCGCGACGGCTGGTACCGCCTGGACGCGCACGAGCGGGCGCTGGGCGCGGAGCAGGGGCGCGAACGGATCAAGGTCGTCGAGCGCGACGCCATGCTGGACGCTTCCGAGCCGCGCTCCTGACGGGACGGACCGACGGACCGACCGTCCCGCCGCCGGGGCGGCTCCGCCCGCCCCGGCGGAGCCGCCCGGCTCGCGATGCGTTCAACGACCCTGCAACGCCTTGACGTTGTCCCCGAACGTCCACCCCTTCGACCCGTCCCAGTTGAGGGACCAGGTCATCAGGCCCTTGAGGCTGCCGTTGTAGTGGTTCCACGCCTGCGACACCTGACCCGGCGCCAGGTAGCCGCCTCCGGCTCCCGGTTGGGCCGGAAGTCCCGGCACCTGCTTGTCGTAGGGGACCTTGATGGTGGTGCCCTGGACGACGAGTCCCTTGTTGAGGCAATCCGTCTGCGCGGTGAACCCTTCGACCGTGCCGGCGGAGTACGAGTCACCCGCGCACCCGTACATGCTGCCGTTGTAGTACTGCATGTTCAGCCACCACAGGCGGCCGTTGTCCGCGTACTTCTTCACGATCGGCAGGTAGGCGCCCCAGATCGAGCCGTACGTGATGCTCCCGCCGGTGACATAGGCCGTCTCGGGCGCCATCGTCAGACCGAAGTTCGAGGGCATCCGTGCGAGTACACCGTCGATGATGCGGATGAGGTTGGCCTGTGAGGTGGACAGCTGGTTGATGTTGCCGCTGCCGGTCAGCCCGGTCTCGATGTCGATGTCGATGCCGTCGAAGTTGTACTTCTTCAGGATCGGGACCACCGTCTCGACGAACCGGTCGGCGACGGCGCTGGAGCCGAGATCGATGCCGGCGGTCGCGCCGCCGATGGACATCAGGGTGGTGAGTCCGGCGCCCTTCGCCGCGCACATCTCGGCCGGGGTCGGAACCTTCACCGTCGAGTCCATCCCGTCCTCCCACAGGATGGTGCCGTCCGAGAGGATGACGGGGAAGGCCGCGTTGATCACGTTGTAGCCGTGGCCCGCGATGCGGCTGTCGGTGACAGGGATCCAACCGAGCGGCGGGTGCACACCGTTGGACGCGCCGTCCCAGTTCTCCCAGTACCCCTGGAGCACCTTCCCCGAGGGCTTCGACTTGACCGCGCAGGTGTCCTCCTGGGCGGCGCTCGATGTCGCGCCGACCAGCATCTGCACGACACATGCCGCCGCGAGGCCGAGCCCCAGCAGGCGCGATGTCCGACCGATCATGTTCCGTTCCCTTCCCGGACGAAGCGAGTAATTAATGTCATGATCCTGACAAAGCTGCACGAGAACGCGAGGCCGCGAACGTCCGCATGCCGCGATGCGCCCAACGTAGGTTGGTCCAGACCTTTCGTCAATGGGTCTGGACCAAAGGCCGACACCGCGCTCGGCGGCCCCGATGTGATCGGCCTGGGGGCCGGTGCGGGGGCGGGCGCCGCGATCGCCGCCCCGATGTTCCCGGACACCGTGCCGGTGGGGCTCGGCGCGCTGCTCGGCGCCCTCCTCGCCATGGTGCTGGTCCACGTGTCGACCGGCACCGGATTCCGCAACCCCGCCCGGCTCGTCATCGCCGGGATCGGTGTCGCGGCGATCGGCGCGGCGGTCACCCAGCACGTCGTCTACGCCATGGAACGCGACCGGGCCGCCGTGCTCAGCGCCTACGTCAACGGCAGTCTGTCGGCGCGGTCCTGGGACGACGCCACCACGATCTGGCTCGTGCTGCTGGTCGCGGCCCCGCTCACCGCCCCGATCGCCAGGCGGCTGGAGATCGGCGAGATGGGCGACGACATCGCGGGCGCGCTCGGGTCCGGGCCCCGCGGCACGAAGACGGTCGCCGTCGTGCTCGCGATCGTGCTGTCGGCGGGCGCCGTCGGTGTCGCCGGACCCATCGCGTTCATCTCGCTGACGGCCCCGCAGATCGCCAAGCGGATCACCCGGGTCTCCGGCCCGCACCCGCTGCTGTCGACGCTGACCGGCGCGCTGCTGCTGGTCCTCGCGGATCTCTGCGCCCAGCAACTGCCGCTGTTCGACAGTCTGCCCGTCGGCATCTGCACGATGGCCATCGGGGGTGTCCACCTCGGTTGTCCGCTGATCCGGGAGTGGCGCCGGGGAGTCCTGCGAGGCGCCCGGCGCCGGACTCCACTACGCGCCGCCGAAATAGCTGTACGGCGCCACGGACACGCCCTCGACGACGCATCGCGGGTCGTCCTCCCCGGCCGTCGGGTCCACCTCGCCCGCCCACAGCACGCGCATGGACCAGACGGAGAACCCGGCGTGGAAGTCGTGGCCGACGTCGCACGGTGTGCTCGTGTATCCCCTGGCGTTCAGTTCGGCGACGACGTCGTCGATCAGCCGGTGGGTCAGCTGGACCCCGTCGTAGCTCGCCTCGGCTTCGCCGCCCTGCGCGCTGTAGCCGATCCCGACGAGTTCCACGGTGCCGTCCGGCGCGTAGCTGATCACCAGCGGCGGTGTGGTGGCGTACACGGCGGGGTCGCGGTCGGGGTCTCCCCGCGGCGGTCCCAGGCGCTCCTCGACCTGGGCGCGGCGGTCACCGATGACGACGAGTTCGACGCCGCGTCCGGGGATGATCTCCATGCCGGGCATACTCCCATCGGTGCCGGACCTCGCAGCGCCCACTCCCCTCCTTGAACACGTTCAAGAAGGACCGTAGAGTCACCACCGAACGCACTTGAACACGTTCAAGTCGAGGGGGTCGTGATGTCGGTGCTGGTCGGTCTGATCGTGATGCTGGGCATGCTGGTGGTGGTCCCGGCGGGGCTGCGGCTGGCCGGTGCCCCCGAGCTGGACCGGATACGCCGTCTGTGGCCGCTCTTCGCCGTGCCCGGCGCCGTCGCCCTCTGGCTGCCGCGCGGCGGCCCGGCCACCGCCCTGGCGGTCTGCTACGCGCTCGGGGCCGTGCTCCTCGCCCTGCACTCTCCGCCCCGGCTGCTCCGCACCCTCATGACGTCCGGAGTCCGCGCCGCGGCACCTGCCGAGATCGCCCTGCTCACCGCCCTGGTCACCCCCTCGATCGCCGCCACCGCGCTGGTCGCGGAACGCTCGGGGCACACGCTCTTCGGCTTCGGGCTCGGCATCCTCGCGCTGACCGTGCCCCACTTCCACTTCGCCGGATTCGCCGCCGCGCTGGTCTCCGGGCTGGTCTGCCGGATCGCCGACAGCCCGGCGGGGAGGTTCGCCGCGCTGAGCGTGCCGCTGGGCACGCTCCTCGTCCTGATCGGCTACTTCGTCGGGGACTGGGCCGAACTGGCCGGAGCGGTCGTCCTGACCGCGGGAATGTGGACCGTCGCCCTCCTCACCTGGCGATCGATCCGCGGCGGACGACAGGACCGGATCACCCGGCTGCTGCTCGCCACCTCGTCCGCCGTTCTCGTGGCCACGATGGCGCTCGCACTGAGCTGGGCCCTCGGCGAGGCCACCGGGCTCCCGCACCCCACACCGACCTGGATGGCCGCCACCCACGGCCTCGGCAACGCCCTGGGCTTCGCACTCTGCTCGGTGCTCGCCTGGCAGCGGCTCCAGAACCGTACCGATCACGAAGGCAGGACCGCATGAGCGCCCTCACCTATCCCGAGGTCGGAGCCACCCGCCTCGGCCCGCTCCCCGACGGATACCACCACCTCCACCACCGGGCCCGGGTCGGGCGCGGCCGCGCCGACTTCGAGGCGGCGGGCGCGGCGGTCACCGGCTGGCGCATGCACCGGACCAGCGGGGCCGCCGTCCGCGCGTCGGCGGCGCGCGCCGAGGCCGGGGTCCGCGTCCGGGTGTCGCTGGGCATCGGCCCGTTCCGGTTCGCCGCGCCCTGCCGGGTCGTCTGGGCGGCGTACGAACAGGACCGCATCGGTTTCGCCTACGGGACCGAGGTCCGGCACCCGGAACGCGGCGAGGAGTCCTTCGTGGTGGAGCTGGCGGACGACGGGACGGTGTGGTTCACCGTCATGGCGTTCAGCCGCCCGGCCGCGTGGTACTCCCGGCTCGCGGGGCCCCTCGTTCCGGTGGCTCAGCGGTGGTACGCCCGGCGGCTCGGCACCACGCTGCGCCGCATCGTCGGCGAAGGCCGCAACGAGCGCGTCTGAAGGGCCGGGCCGGGCCGCCGGGCCGATACTGGAAGCGATGGAGTGGTTCACCGCAGACGGGTACTGGCTCAGCCGGCTGATCTTCCAGCGGGCTCTCGCCGGCGTCTACCTGTTCGCCTTCCTCACCGCCGTGCTCCAGTTCCGGGCGCTGATCGGTGAACGCGGGATGCTGCCCGTACCCGACTTCCTGCGGCGTACCGACTGGCGCAGTGCGCCCGGCCTCTTCCGGCTCCACTACTCCGACCGTTTCTTCGCGCTCGTCTCCTGGACCGGCTGCGCGCTCGCGGTCGCCCTGCTCGCGGGGTTGGACTCATACGTTCCGCTCTGGGCCGCGATGCTGCTCTGGGCGCTGCCCTGGGCGCTCTACCTCTCGATCGTCCAGGTCGGCCAGACCTGGTACAGCTTCGGCTGGGAGTCGTTGCTGCTGGAGACCGGCTTCCTCGCCGTGTTCCTCGGCAACGCGCGCACGGCTCCGCCCGTCCTGGTGCTCTGGCTGCTGCGCTGGGTGCTGTTCCGGGTGGAGTTCGGCGCCGGGATGATCAAGATCCGCGGCGACGAGTGCTGGCGCAGGCTGACGTGCCTGTACTACCACCACGAGACCCAGCCGATGCCGGGACCGCTGAGCTGGTTCTTCCACCGGCTGCCGGGGCCCGTCCACCGGGTCGAGGTGGCGGCGAACCACGTCACCCAACTCCTGGTGCCGGTGCTCCTCTTCACTCCGCAGCCGGTGGCGAGCGCGGCCGCGGGGCTGATGATCGCCACCCAGCTGTGGCTGGTCCTCTCGGGGAACTTCGCCTGGCTGAACTGGGTGACGATCACCCTCGCGCTGTCCGCCGTCGACTGGTCCCTGTTCACCCGGCCGCCGGCGCAGTCCGCACCGCCCCTCTGGTACGAGATCGTCGTCCTCGCGGTCACCGCGCTGGTGGTGTTCCTCAGCTACCGCCCGGCACGCAACCTGGTCTCCCGCCACCAGGTGATGAACCGCTCGTTCGACCCGCTGCACCTGGTCAACACCTACGGCGCGTTCGGCAGCATCAGCCGGGTCCGGCTGGAGGTCGTGGTCGAGGGCACGGACGAGCGGGTGCTCCACGACGGCACGGTGTGGCAGGAGTACGGCTTCCGCGGCAAGCCGGGCGATCCGCGCCGGCTGCCCCGTCAGTTCGCCCCGTACCATCTGCGGCTCGACTGGCTGATGTGGTTCGCGGCGCTCTCCCCCGCGTACGCGGCCCCCTGGTTCGGCCAGTTCGTGGAACGGCTGCTGGAGAACGACCGGGACACCCTGCGGCTGCTGCGGCACAACCCGTTCCCCGACGCCCCGCCCGCGCATGTCCGCGCCAGGGTGTACCGCTACCGGTACACGACCTGGCGCGAACTGCGGGCCACCGGATGCTGGTGGCACCGCACCCGTGTGCGGGACTTCATGCCCCCCGTCTCACTCGGCCCGTCCCGGCTCAGCCCGACCGGGCGACCTTGAACACCCAGGCGTGCTGTCCTGTCCTGCGGGCCGCCGCCGGTACGTCGATCACCAGCGAGCCGCCCGTGGTGCGCCAGCGGAGCGGCCGGTCGTGACCGAGCAGGGTGACCCGGTCACCGCTGCGGATCGGCACCGGGGCCTCGACGGTGAGGGTCGCGCCCGGTCGCGCCAGCGAGTGGATGTAGAACGCCTTGCCGGGCCGTACGGTGAACCGCAGGTCCTCGCCGAGCTGCGGCATCCGCGCCCAGTACGTGGTGTCGTAGACGGCCTCCCCGTTGGTCCTCAGCCACTCCCCCGTCTCGCGCAGCCTGCGCTGCATGATGCCGGGGATCGTGCCGTCGGCCTTCGGGCCGATGTCGAGCAGGAGGTTGCCGTTCTTGGAGACGATGTCGACGAGCGAGTGCACGATCTCCTCGGCCGTCATGTACTTCTCGTCCGGCGTCTGGGCGTTGTAGCCGTAGCTGAACGGGTCGAGGCCGCGGCTGGACTCCCACTTCGCGGTGACGATCCGGTCGTACGTCGTGTACTCGGGCGTGGTGAAGTCGTGCGGCCCGATCCCGGAACGGTTGTTGACGGTGACCTCGATCGGGCGGGCCCGGTTCTTGGCGTGGTTGAAGTACTCGGCCAGTACCCGGTGGCTGTCGTTGTCGCCGCCGATGTCGCACCAGAGGATCTCGGGGTCGTAGCCGTGGACCAGCTCCAGCATCTGCGGGCCCTGGAACTCGGTCACATAGTCCTTGCCCGCGGTGTGTCCGGTGTACGGAACCGGCTCCAGGGTGTACGGGTTGCGCGGGGCGTGGCCCATCCACGGGTGGTCGGGGTTGAACCACTCGGGCATCGAGAAGTACAGCCCCCGGTGGAGTTCGGGGGTGTAGCGGCGCGAGGCGTCGAAGAGTTCCCTGACGAGGTCGCGCTTCGGTCCCATCTTCACCGCGTTGCGGTCGGAGAGCTTGGTGTCCCAGAGCGCGAAGCCCTCGTGGTGCTTCGAGGTGAGGACGTGGTACTGGGCGCCGGCGTCCCGGAACAGCTCCACCCAGGAGCGCGGGTCGAAGCGCTCGGCGCGGAACCGCGGAATGAAGTCGTCGTAGGCGAAGGACTCGCCGTAGGTGTCGCGGTGATGGGTGTACGCGGGGTTGTTGGGATCCTGCATCTGGTTCCAGTACCACTCGGCGTACTGTGTGCCGACGGGTGCCCAGGCGGGTACGGAGTAGACCCCCCAGTGGATGAAGATCCCGAACTTCGCGTCCTGGAACCAGTACGGCGCCTGGTGGGTGGAGAGAGAGCCGTCCGTCGGTGCGTAGTCGGGGACGCCGAGGGTGAGCGAGCGCCGGACGGTGGCGGCCTGCTGTCCGCGTCCGCGTGCGACAACGTTGCCGTCCCGGGCGGTGCCGGGTGCGGTGCCGGGCCTGTTGCGGATGCCGATGCGGACGCGGGCCTGGTCGCCGGGGGCGAGCCGGGTGATACGGGCGGGTGCGACGGTCCGCGCTCCGGGCACGTCCACGGCGAGGGTGAGGCCGTCGGCGGCGAGGATGCCGACCGTGCCCGCGTTGACGACGGTGGCCTCGACGCTCTGGGCTCCGGAGTCCAACAGTGACGTGGTGGAGTGGGCGTCCCGCAGTGTCAGGGCCCGTCCCTGGGCGGCCGGTTGGAGGGAGAGCGCGAAGACGTGCAGGGACGGCTTGCCGGCCTCGGCGGGCTGGGTGGCGGGAAGGGTGAGCGCGACGGCTTCCCTGGACGGGTCGAGCGCGATCTCGCTGACGGCGATGGAGACCTGGTGCTGGTCCTTGCCGCCGTCGGCCGTGTAGCGGTACGCGGCGGTGACGGCGCCGCTTCCGGCGTACCAGTCGGGGCCGCCGAGGACCGGGGTCGAGGTGGTGCCGTCGGCGTAGTGGACCGTGGCCCTGCCGGACGCGTCCCCGTAGCTGCACGCGGTGAGGAAGAGTCCGGAGAGATACCGCCCCGGCGGAAGGCCGATGCGCTGGCCGAGGGCGACGATGTTGTTCTTGGCACCCGCTCCCGAGGCGGGGAAGAGGAACGCGGTGCCGTTGATCTCCCGTTCGCCGGCCGGGAGTTCCTCACCGGGAAAGGTGTAGCCGGAGCCGTCGAAGTCGCCGCCGCGGGCGTCGGCGGTGTCGATGCCGTCGTTGTCGAACCACTCGTCGAGGGGCACGGGGACGGCGGCGGGGACGGTGCCCCAGTCGCCGTCGGGAGCACCGGCCTCTGCGTGCGCTTGTACGGCTCCGGTTCGCGGAGCCGCATCGGCGGTGGCGGGGGTGAGCAGGGCGGCGCCGACTGCCGCCCCTGCCGTCATTCCGAGTACATGGCGTCTGGGAAGTTCGGTCATGACATCCGATGATTGGATCGCGTCGCGAACCTGTCAATGGAATCTTCCAGACGGAACGAAACTCCTTTCCCTCAACCATCCGATGACTGGGCGGAGTTACTGTAGGGAACGAACGATCGGCCCGAAGCCCCGGACCGTGGCCTCACTTGGATTCCTCGCGGGCCCTCAGCAGTTTGGTGATCTGTCTGACGAGCTCGTCGTCGCTGGTCACGGCCTTGCCGGGAACCAGGGCACCGAGACGCTCCGCGGTCTGGAAGTCGTAGGCGCGCTCCACCTCCGAGCCGGGAACACTGCCGTACTCCTCCTCGGCGCGGAATCCGACGACCAGATCGACCGCCTTCGCGATGAGCCAGGTGAGAAGGAAGGAGAAGGCGATCACGGCGGCGATCGCGATGAGCTGCTTGCCCAGCAGTCCCCAGCCGCCGCCGTAGAAGAGCCCTTTCCTGCCGCTGATCCGTGCGGTGGCGAACAGGCCGACCATGATCAGTCCGATCAGTCCGCCGACGCCGTGCACGCCCACCACGTCGAGGGTGTCGTCGACGTCGAAGCGGAACTTGAGGGTGATCGCGTAGGCGCAGACCGCGCCCACGACCAGGCCGGTGATGACGGCACCGAGGGTGTTGATCTCGCCGCAGGCCGGGGTGATGGCGACCATGCCCGCGACGGCCGAGGAGACGACGCCCATGGTGGTGACCCTGCCGGTGCGCCACTTCTCGACCAGCGGCCAGGTGATCATCGCGCCCGCGGCACCGAGCTGGGTGTTGATGAACGCGGCGGCCGCCGTGCCCTGGTCGGTCAGCGCGGAGCCGGAGTTGAAGCCGAACCAGCCGAACCAGAGCAGACCGACACCGATCACGACGAGCGGGATGTTGTTGGGCCGTTCCTCGCGGCGGGCGAAGTCGCGCGGTGCCCGCAGCACGAGCGCGACGGCGAGTCCGGCGACGCCGGAGTTGAGTTCCACCGGCAGGCCGCCCGCGAAGTCGAGCGCGCCGAGGTGCTTCACGATCCAGCCGTCCTGGTCGAACACCCAGTGCGCCAGCGGGATGTACACGATGAGCAGCCACAGCACGACGAAGACGAGCCAGCCCTTCATCGTGGCGCGGTCGGCGATCGATCCGCTGATCAGCGCGACGGTGATGATCGCGAAGCCCATCTGGAACGTGCTGTAGACGTAGGTGGGGATGTGACCGGACAGGGTGGTCAGCTCGATGTCGTGCATGAACACGTGGTCGAGGTTGCCGATGAGTCCGGCTCCGCCGACATCGGGGCCGAACGCCAGGCTGTATCCGATCACCCACCAGACGAGCGTGCCGAAGGCGAGCGCGGCGAAGCTCATCTTGATCATCATCAGGATGTGCTGGGTGCGCACCATACCGCCGTAGAAGAACGCCAGCCCCGGCGTCATCAGCAGCACCATGGCGGTGGAGGCGAGCAACCAGGCGGTGTCACCGGAGTCGTAGGCGGGTGGCATCGGCGCGGGAGCGGTGTTCATCGGCGGATACCTCGTGGGTGTGTGGGGGCGGGTCGGGAACGGACTACGGTTTGCGCAGATCGGGTGCCGGATGACCGGTGAGCAGCAGGTGTACGGAGTGCCGGATGGCGGCATGCGCGGCCGCGACCCGGACGGGGCTGTCGTCCAGGAGCCGGACCCAGGCGCCGCAGTCGCGGGGCAGCACGCTGACTCCGTACAGGACACCGAGCCCGGCCAGCGCCTCGTGCAGGGTGTCGGCCACCTCGTCGGCCGGGGCGCGGTCGGTGACGACGAAGAGCGAGGCGACGTGATCGTGCCCGGCGAACACGCCGGGCCCCAGGACACCGTGGCCGGGCCCCGTCGCGCCCGGGTTCAGCCGCAGGGTGTCGACGGCGAGGAGTGTTCCGTCGGGCCGCGCGATGCGCAGATCCGCGGCGAGGATCCGGTAGTCGTGGCGCTCGCCCCGGGCGAGCCGCCCGGCGGTGACGGTGTCACCGACGACGACGGTGGCGTCGCTCGCCACCGTGACCTCGGTGCGCTGGTAGAACCGCGAGTCCTTGAACGGGATCAGCGGATCGGGCAGGTACTCGACGTAGGCGCCGGCCTCCGCCGTCAGATGGACCCGCTGGCTCGCGTAGTCGTGTTCCATCCGAAAGATCTTGGTGGCCGCCTGGGTGGTCAGATGCACCTCGGCGCCGGGGCCGCAGCGGAAGTCCATCCGGTAGCGGTCGGCCTGGGCGATGCCCCCACCGGTCGCCATCAGGTAGACGTAGCTCATTGCGGGCATGGCGGGGTCGATCCACAGCGGCCGCATGATCTGCAGCGGCGTCTTCTGGTAGCGCTCGACGAGTTCGGTGCGCCCGCCCCGCACCGCGAAGGCCAGATCGAGGATGCCGACCTTGGCCGGGGAGCCGGCGGCGAGCGTGTCGGGTACGGATGCCAGGGCCGCCACGTCCGGCGGGACACGGACCGCGGTGTAGTACTCGGGCGCGAGCCGGTCGGATGCGGGCCGGGGCGGGGTGAGCCGCATGTCAGATCAGCACCTTGCGGCGCGATTCGAGATAGACCGCGATGTCCTCGATGCCGACGCCGGTGAGGCAGTCGGTGAGGACGACCGGTCGGTTGTCGCGGACCCGGTGGGCGTCGGACTCCATGACGCCGATGTCGGTGCGCACGTACTGCGCGATATCGATCTTGTTGATGACGAGCAGGTCGGACTCGGTGATGCCCGGCCCTCGCTTGCGGGGCATCTTCTCGCCCTCGGCGGTGTCCAGGACGAAGAGGAAGAGATCGACGAGGGCGGGGCTGAAGGTGAGGGTGAGGTTGTCGCCGCCGGACTCGTAGAACAGCGTGTCGGTGTCGGGGAAGCGTTCCAGCATCTCGGCGCCCGCCGCCAGATTCATCGTGGGGTCGTCCCGTACGGCGGTGTGCGGGCAGGCGCCCGTCTCGACGCCGACGACGCGTTCCGGTGCGAGGACTCCGTCGAGGGTGCGGCGGATGTGCTGGGCGTCCTCCTGCGTGTAGATGTCGTTGGTGATGACGCAGGGTCGGTGACCGCGCGCGATCAGTACCGGTACCAGCGCCTCGATGAGCGCGGTCTTGCCGGATCCGACCGGTCCGCCGATGCCGACCCGCAGTACCTTGTCGTCCATGGTGCTCCCTGACTCGTGTGGGGGTGGGTGGATCAGCTGGCGAAGAGCCGGGCCTCGGCTCGTTCATGGCGGCCCGACATGATGTCCGAGGCGAAGACGGTGGCTCCGACGTCGTCGAGTTCGCGCCGCAGTGCGTCCTCGACGGCCGCCTCGATGACGGGGGCGGCGCCCCGCAGCAGGACCTGCGCCCCTCGGTGGTCGGTCAGCCGCAGCCGCAGGGCCGCGCCCGCGAAGCTCGCGCAGAACGCGAACAGGTCCGAGGCGACGGCCTGACGGACCGGCACGCCGGCCGCCGCGTGGATGACCCCCGCGGCCACCGCCTGGGTGCCGGGTGCCTCCCCGCGTACGACCCGCTCGAAGTAGTCGGCGATCTCCGGGCAGTGGAAGACCTCCCGGGCGAGGTCGAGGAGTTGCCGGCCGGTGCGGGTGGCGGCTCGGCGCATCTCCCGGCCCAGCTTGGTGGCGAACAGGTGCTCGTCGATTCCGACGACGGTCTCCGGTTCGCCCGCCCGGGTCGCCCGGTGGGCGAGCGCGAGCGCGGTGGCGTCGGCCGGGCCGACGCCGTGCAGCAGCAGGTCTTCGAGCAGCAGCGGCAGGCTGTCGGGGCCGACCGCCCCGGCCTGGGCGAAGCCTTCGAGACTGTGCGACAGCGTGTAGAAACCGCTGGGGAACGCCGAGTCGGTCAGCTGGAGGCCGACCAGCAGCGGCCCGAGCCCGGCCTCGGGGGCTCCGGCGGCGGCCCGCGTCGCTGCCGGCCCCTCGCCCGGATGGTCGCTCTCGTCTCGGTACATCGGCGCTAGACCAGGAAGTACAGGTGGTTGAGGGGCAGTTCCTCGGCCGGGTCGATGGTGGCGACCTTGCCGTCGAGTGTGACCTTGAACGTCTCCGGGTCGACCTTGATGTCCGGCAGCGCGTTGTTGCGGATCATGTTGTGCTTGCCGATGGTCCGGGTGCGGCCGACCGGCAGGACCCTGCGTTCCAGGCCCAGTTCGGCCGGTACCCCGGCGGCGATGCCGGCCTGGGACATGAAGGTGGCGTGCGTCGCCGCCAGGGCCTTGCCGTACTGCCCGAACATCGGGCGGTAGATCACCGGCTGCGGGGTCGGCAGCGAGGCGTTGGGATCGCCCATCTGCGCCCAGGAGATGATGCCGCCCTTGATCACCATCTTCGGCTTGGCGGCGAAGGAGTGGATGGGCCAGAGCACGATGTCGGCGAGCTTGCCCTTCTCGATCGACCCCACATGGTCGGAGATGCCGGTGGCGATGGCCGGGTTGATGGTGACCTTCGCGAGGTAGCGCAGCACCCGCTGGTTGTCGTTGCGTGCGGAGTCGCCCTCCAGGATGCCGAGCTTGTCCTTGCAGTGGTGGGCGGTCTGGAAGGCCCGGGTGACGGACTCACCGACGCGTCCCATGGCCTGCGAGTCGGAGGAGAACATGCTGATCACACCGAGGTCGTGCAGGACCGACTCGGCGGCGATCGTCTCGGCGCGGACCCGGCTGTCGGCGAAGGAGACGTCCTCGGGGATGTCATGGCTGAGGTGGTGGCAGACCATGACCATGTCGAGCAGTTCGTCCACCGAGTTCTTGGTGTACGGCAGTGTCGGGTTGGTGGACGACGGCAGCACGTTGGGCTCGCCCGCGACCCGCAGGATGTCCGGGGCGTGGCCGCCGCCCGCGCCCTCGCTGTGGAAGGTGTGGATGGTGCGGCCGTCGATCGCCGACCGGGTGTCCTCGAAGAAGCCGCTCTCGTTGAGGCTGTCCGTGTGGATGGCGATCTGGATGTCGTGCCGGTCCGCCACGCTCAGCGCGTTGTCGATCACGGCGGGGGTGGCTCCCCAGTCCTCGTGGACCTTCAGGGCGCAGGCTCCGGCGGCGATCTGCTCGTCGAGCGCCTCCGGCAGGCTGCCGTTCCCCTTGCCCATGATGCCGAGGTTGACCGGGAAGGTCTCGGCCGCCTGGAGGAACCGGGCGATGTTGTACGGGCCGGGCGTACAGGTGGTGCCGTTCGTGCCGTCGGACGGGCCGGTGCCCCCGCCGATGAGGGTGGTGATGCCGTTGGTGAGGGCCTGCTCGGCCTGTTGCGGCGAGATCAAGTGCACGTGGGCGTCGATGGCGCCCGCGGTCGCGATGAGGTGCTCACCGGCGATGGCCTCCGTGCCGGGCCCGATGACCAGGTCCGGGTGGACGCTGTTCTGGGTCTGCGGATTGCCGGACTTGCCGATCCCCGCGATGAAGCCGTCCTTGATGCCGATGTCGCACTTGACGACGCCGACGACCGGGTCGATGACCACGACATTGGTGATGACGGTGTCGAGTGCGCCCTGGGCGCAGGTGGCCTGCGGGTCGGAGGCCATACCGTCCCGCATGGTCTTGCCGCCGCCGTAGAGGACCTCGTCCCCGTACTGGCCCTCGCTGAAGTCCTTCTCGACCTCGACGACGAGGTTGGTGTCGGCGAGGTGGAAGCGGTCGCCGACCGTCGGGCCGAACATGTCGGTGTACTGCTTGCGCGGCAGGATGGGCATCAGCGCGACCCCTTCTTCTTTGCCTTGGAGTCCTTGGAGTTCTTGGATTCTTTGGCGTCTTTGGCCGAATCCTTGGTGTTCCTGGCACTCTTCGCCGGTGCGCCGGAGCCGGCTTCAGCGGCGTTCCTGGCGCCCTGGAAGCCCTGCTCGATCGCCTTGCGCACGGCCTCGACCCGGGCCGGGCGCGAGGCGAGGCTGCCGTTGAGCAGTCCGCTGAAACCGACGAGGCGGCCCGTGCCGGCGTACGCGCACAGCTCCACCTCGCGCGATCCGCCGGGCTCGATGCGTACGGAGGTGCCGGCGGGAATGTTCAGGTGCATGCCGAGCGCCTTCTGGCGGTCGAACGACAGCGCCGAGTTGACCTCGAAGAAGTGGTAGTGCGACCCGACCTGGACCGCGCGGTCGCCGGTGTTGCTGACGGTGAGCCTGACCGTGCGGCGACCGGCGTTGATCTCGATCGGGTCCTTGCCGTAGAGGTACTTCTGACGGAACGTCATACGGTGCTCCTGATGACTCGGCCCGCACCATGCACGTGCGGGTGCTGATGCGGGTGCGGATGTCCGTGCCCGCGCACATGGTCGTGCTCCTCGCCCGGCGGATGGGTGTGGGAGTGACCGTGGCCGTCGGCCGCGGCCAGTCCGGTCGCGATGCCGTCGTCACCGCGCTCGCTCCACCGCCGCCCGGCGTCGGCCACGCGCTCGGCGAGGACCCGGGCCAGCGCGGCGGGCGGCACCGGCGGACCGGCGCATGCGACGTGTGCGCCCGATCCGTCGGGTACCTGCGGCAGTGCGAAGGCGGCGGGGACCAGCACCACGCGGGTGGCGCCGAGCAGCCGGCATCGCCGGACGCCTTCGGCCGGATCGGGATCGCCGCCGCTGAACGCGACCTCGACCGAGGAGTGCCTGCCGTGGCGGCGGACCAGACTCGCGACCCGGTACAGCTCGGCGTCGTCGAAGGGGTCGCCGGACGGGGCGGTGACGAGCAGCGCCGACGTGGCGGGAACGCGGCTGGCCGCCGCCCGCAGCCAGCCGATCAGGTGCTGGGAGGTGCCGAAGGGCCGGGCGAGTACGGTCCCGGAGCGTTCGGCGGTGGGCAGCGCGCCCAGCGTACGGGCGGTGTCCGCGACGAGTTCCGGATCGCGGCCGAGTGTCATCGGGACGACGCAGCCCCGTTCCCCTCTTCGCGTCAGCCCGGCGACGCTCCGGTAGAGCTCCCGCCCGCTCGGCACGACGATCACCGCGGGGTCCACCAGGCCGCGCAGCGCTTCCCCGTGCGCGGCTTCGTGGCCGCACACGGCGATGACCCGGCAGTGGTCGGACACGGGACTCAGCCGCCGATGGGATCGTGGCAGGACACCAGCTTGGTGCCGTCCACGAAGGATGCCTCGACCTGGAGCAGCCCGAGCATCTCCCGTACGCCGGGCATGGTGTCGTCCTCGCCGACGATCTGACGGCCGAGTTCCATGCAGTCGGCGACGCTCCTGCCGTCCCGGGCGGCCTCCAGGATCGCCTCGGTGATCAGAGCCACGGACTCGCTGTAGTTGAGCTTGAGACCGCGGCCCTGGCGTTTGCGGGCCAGGTCGGCCACTACGTACACGAGCAGTTTGTCGATCTCGCGAGGTGCGAGGTTCATCGGCGGTACCTTCCTCGGGATGTACGGGAGAGGGGGCGATTTGGTGGGCGGGCGGGGTCAGCCGCTCCGGCGGAACCGTGGCAACAGGGGCACGGCCGCCATGAACACCCAGGTCGTGAGGATGAACGGCCAGGTGAAGGTGTGTCCGCCGAACGGCTGGAAGAACGACGTCAGCGAGGCCGTCAGGCCGGTGGTGACCGCGGCGCCGAAGAGCGCGTACGCCCCGTTCCACACCGTGCCGGTGAGGAAGACCGCGCCGACGGCGATCGCGACGAGAACGGCGTTGTATCCGTAGATGCCCTCGGCGATCAGTGCCGTCGGGGCGCCGAGCGCCCAGGCCGCGACGATTCCCACGACACTGCCCGCCGCCGCGTGGAGCACCACGCGGACTCCGGCGAAGGCCAGCCCGACGAGCATGATCAGCCCGACGTACCAGTCACCGACCAGGAAGATCTGCGACACATTGGTGAAGAAGCCGTGCCACAGGTCGTTCCAGGAGATTCCGGTGCCCCCGCGGGTGGTGCTGGAAACGGCCTTCGGAGCGCCGTGCCAGATCCGGCCGAAGGACGGCGCACCGACCACCATGACGCCGGAGACCAGGCAGAACGGCGCGGTGAGCGCCGTCAGTCCATAGGGGGCGAGCAGCGTGGTGAGCGCCGCCATCAGCAGGGTGCACATGACGCTGCCGACGACGGCGAGCACATAGGTGGCGGGATGGTGTCCGAGCGAGACGACCAGCGCGATGCCGGTGAGGCAGCCGCTGTAACCATGGAGTCCGAGGGCGATGCCCGACCGGTCAACTCCCAGTACGTAGGCGGTCGCGGTGGAGATCAGGGTCCCGAGCGTGGCGAAGAGGCCGATCTGCCAGCCCGCCGCCCACAGCCCGGCGAGGATGAACGCACCTGTCCAGATGCCGGGTTGGAGGTCGACCTGCCCGACTCCGCGCACCGATGCCAGGAGGTAGGCGATCGGCTGCCGGCTTTCGAGTCTTCGGACGGCATCCGGCTCGGCGACGGGCAAGACGGACTCCAACGGTCGGCGGAGGGCCGCTCTCACGCATACGGAGAGGGGGCGGAGGGTCACTTACTGCCATGAAGACACACCAGGAGCGTCTTTTCCCGTTGTGGGGCGTCCCACTGCCCCATTGAGGTTCCGCTGGGGGTGGATCAGCGCGCTGCGCGCCCCGCCTCCGCCGCCGCTCGTTACCGTCGCCGGATGCCCCCGAAGATGCGGTTGCACCGCCTCACCCATCCCGATCACCACCCCGGGGTGCAGCTCGGCGTCGTGGCGGTCGTCGCGATCGGCGGCGCCGCCGGAGCCTCGGCACGCCATGGCGCCGAACTCCTCTGGCCGACCGGCCCCTCGGCATTCCCCTGGACGATCCTGCTGGTCAACGTGGTGGGCTGTCTCCTGATGGGGAGCCTGATGGTCACCGTGAAGCTGCGCTTTCCCGGCGCGCCGCGTCTGATCAGCCCGCTCCTGGGCACCGGCCTGCTCGGCGGGTTCACCTCGTTCTCGCACTACACGGACGACGTGCGGCAGCTCTTCGAGCACGGCCGGCCGGGCTATGCGGTCGGCTGCCTGCTGCTGACGGTCGTGGCGGCGCTGGCCGCGGTGACGGCCGGAGCCTTCCTCACGCACATCGCGTTCGGGCGCGGCCACCGGGCGC
Organism: Streptomyces sp. NPDC087845; assembly: GCF_044742755.1. NCBI lineage: Bacteria > Bacillati > Actinomycetota > Actinomycetes > Kitasatosporales > Streptomycetaceae > Streptomyces > Streptomyces sp. NPDC087845. The sequence continues at coordinate 96,620 of NZ_JBIUVC010000015.1, read as the reverse complement.
AGGACGGTACGTGATGCCGGACTGGCTGCTCGTGGTCGCCGGCGGGCTGGTCGGCGCGCCCCTCCGGTACCTGCTCGGTGTGGACGCCAAGTACCGCCTGCACACCGCCTTCCCGTGGGGCACCTTCGCGGCGAACACCGGTGCGGCGCTGCTCCTCGGGTTCCTCTCCGAGGCGGTGACCGGCGGAGGCATCGGCCACCGCCTCCACCTGCTGCTCGCCACCGGTTTCTGCGGCGCCCTGTCGACCTGGTCGACGTTCTCGTACGAGCTGCTGACCCTGACATCGGCCCGCCGGCTGGGCACCGCGGCCGGCTATCTACTGCTCAGCGTCGGCGCGGGGGTCGGGCTCTCGTTCGCCGGGGCCGCTGTGGCGAAGGCGGTGTTCTGAGCGGCGGATGCCCAAGAACGGCCGGACTCCGGCCCGCCCCTTGCGGGAGGCGGGCCGGAGTCCGTGGGTGAAGCGCTCAGTCGATGCCGGGCAGGATGTGCGGCTCGGCGAGGTCGTCCTCGTAGCCGGCCAGCCGGATCGGTGCGGACCTGGCCCAGACTTCGATGTTCCGGAGCTTCTCGGGACCGCGGGCCCGCTCTCCGTGGCGTTCGGCCGGTGGTTTCTCGTGCTTCGTCAGTTCTGGTGTCGTCACCGCGCACTCCTTTGTGTCGCGTAACCCCGGGCGTCACCGACGCCCGGCCTCACAACCGGGAGTCGACCACCCGCGAGGGCAGGGGCAAGATCAGTTCGGTCGCGGTGGCGCCGGATACGGGGCGGGACGGCGACTCGGTTGACAAGCCTGTCCCAGGACGGCCGAGGAGGGTTTGTGGACTCCCCGGTGACGTCCGTTCGCATCAGAGTAACCAAATGAGCGCGTTCCTGCTCGATGGAACGTATGCCGTAGGTCACTTTCAGCCATCTCATGCGGAAAAGACCTGGCCAGGAGCGATGCTCCGGCCAGGTCCACGGCGCCGCACGCACGGTTCGACCGGTCGACTACCAGTTCGCGGGCGCGTAATCCTTGAGGAAGCAGCCGTACAGGTCCTCGCCCTCCTCGCCGCGCACGATCGGGTCGTAGACGCGGGCGGCGCCGTCGACCAGGTCGAGCGGGGCGTGGAAGCCCTCCTCCGCGAGACGGATCTTGTCGGGGTGCGGGCGTTCGTCGGTGATCCAGCCGGTGTCCACGGCCGTCATCAGGATGCCGTCCTTCTCGAACATCTCCTGTGCGCTGGTGCGGGTGAGCATGTTCAGCGCGGCCTTGGCCATGTTGGTGTGCGGGTGGCCCGCGCCCTTGTAGCCGCGGCTGAACACCCCTTCCATCGCGGACACGTTGACCACGTAGGCGCGCTTGGCGGTGGTTGCCGCCATCGCCGGGCGGAGCCGGCTGATCAGGATGAACGGCGCGGTGGAGTTGCAGAGCTGGACTTCCAGCAGCTCGATCGGTTCGACCTCCTCGACCGTCTGGATCCAGCTGTTGGTGTCGTGCAGGTCGGGCACGAGGCCGCCCGCGTCGATCGCCGTTCCGGCGGCGATCCGCTCCAGCGAGGCCGACCCGGTGACCAGGGCGAGCTCGGTGACGTCCTGCGCGGTCAAGCCTTCCTTCCGGGCGGCCGGGAGAGCCGCGACGCGCTCGACGGTGCCGCTGCCGAAGGTGCCGATGACCTCGGCGGCGGGCAGCTCCCCCGCCGGAAGCGGAGCCGACTCGGCGTTGACCAGTTCGCTGTACGCGTTCGCGGAGCGCCGCACCGTCTGCGCCGCGTTGTTGATCAGGATGTCCAGCGGGCCCTCGGCCGCGACCGAGTCGGCGAGCGCGACGACCTGCGCGGGGTCGCGCAGATCGATGCCGACGATCTTCAGCCGGTGGATCCACTCGTCGCTGTCCGGCATCGCCTTGAAGCGGCGGATGGCGTCGTTGGGGAACCGGGTGGTGATGGTGGTGTGCGCACCGTCGCGCAGCAGCCGCAGCGCGATGTACATGCCGATCTTCGCGCGGCCGCCGGTGAGGAGCGCGCGCCGGCCGGTGAGGTCGGTCCGCGCGTCGCGGCGCGAGCGGTTCTCCTTCGCGCACTGCTGGCAGAGCTGGTGGTAGAACGCGTCCACCTCGACGTACCGGGTCTTGCAGATGTAGCAGGACCGGGGGCGCTGGAGGACCCCGGCGATCTCGGCACGCGCCGAGGACGACGGCAGGACCCCCTGGGTCTCGTCGTCGATGCGGTCGGCCGAACCGGTCGCGGTGGCCTCGGTGACGGCCTTGTCGTGCGCGGTCTTGGCGGCGCGGCGCTCCTGACGGCGGCGCTGCTTCACGGTCCGGTAGATCCCGGCCGTGGCGCGGCGCACGGCGATGGCGTCGGGGTGGTCGATCTCGATGGTGTCGAGTTCGTCGAGCACGCTCAGGCAGACGGCCAGCCGCTCCGGGTCGATACCGGGACCGAACTCCTCAGTACCGGAAGCGAACTCCGGGCTGTCCTCTGTCACCGTCATTGCCGTTCCTCTGTCGCTTGTCCCTCGTGGCGCCGACCGCCGTACCTGCTCTGCCGGGCCGAACGCCCCGGTCAAGTCTGCCATGCACGGGATGCTGCTCCGTTCGTGTGACGCCACTCGCCGGACGAGCGCGGAACGAAGCCGTTCGCCGCGCGCGGACGGCACGGGAGACCTCGCGGGGAGCGGGGCCGCTCCGCCCCGACGGCCCCGCCACCGGCCGGTCACATATGCTTCCCTGCGATACGGCCGGGGCTGAGCCGTACCGTCCGTACGAGGGGGTGGAGAGTGGCCGAGCTCCCGGCGGGCGGCTCTCCTACCAGACCATCCGAGCGCCCGGCCGCCGTCCCCGTGCAGAACGGGCTTCCCCCGGCCGGCTCCGGCGACGGTTCGGTGTGGAAGGTCGACGCCGTGGTCCTGCTGGTCGAGGACGACGCCGGCGATGCCCTCCTCGTCGAGGAGATGCTCACGGACGGCGAGCTGGACTCGGCACTGACCTGGTGCAGGACACTCGCGGAGGCACGCCGGTTCCTGGCCGGCTGCCGGACCCCGTGCTGCGTACTGCTCGATCTGCACCTGCCCGACGTCCACGGTCTGGACGCGGTGACCCAGATCGTCGAGTCGGCACCCGACGCGGCCATTGTGGTGCTGACCGGCAGGGCCGAGTCCGATACGGGCCTGTCGGCCGTGGCGACCGGCGCCCAGGACTACCTCGTCAAGGGCCGGCTCGATCCGGAGGCGCTGGGCCGCTCGGTCCGTTACGCCCTCCAGCGCAAACAGGTCGAGCGGGCCGCCGCGGCGCTGCGCGCCAACCGGCTGATGGCGCAGGAGAACGCCCGCCTCGAACGCGGGCTGCTGCCCGTGCCCCTGCTGCACGACGATTCCTTCGAAGCGGTGGCACGGTACGCGCCGGGCCGGGCGCACGCCCTGCTCAGCGGTGACTTCTACGACGTGGTGCAGACCTCGGACGGCACGGTGCACGCGGTGATCGGCGATGTGTCGGGGCACGGGGCCGCGGAGGCGGCCCTGGGTGTCTGCCTGCGGGTGGCCTGGCGCACGGCGGTGCTGTGCGCCACCGACCTGCTCGAACAGGTCCGGCTGCTGGAGGAGATCCTGGTCGCCGAACGCTCCGACCCGCATGTCTTCGCCACCGTCACCTCGCTGGCCTTCGCACCGGACCGGCGCCGGGTGCAGGTGGTGCGGGCCGGTCACCCCGGACTGCTGCTGCGCAGCGGTGCCCGGGTGAGCTGGGTCGAGCCCGAGCCGGGAATGGCCCTGGGGCTGCTGCCGGGGGCGGGACGGTGGAGCGTCTCGGAACTGTCCCTGCCCGGGGACGGCCGGCTCGTCCTCTTCACGGACGGCCTCTTCGAAGGGCGTACGGGGCCGGGCTCCCGGTTGGGCGAGGACGGGCTGCTCGCCATGGCCCGCAGCCACGGGGCGCTGGCCGCCCGCCCCTTCGTGGACACCCTGGTGGACGAGGCCGCGGAGGCGGCGTCCCCGTACGGCGGTCTCGCCGACGACGTGGCCGTGCTCCATCTGGGCTGGGGACGGGGGACGCCGCGATGAGCGGCCGGGACACGCCGCCGGGGCCCCGGCGCGGCCTGGCCTCGCGACTGTCGGTGCAGAACTGGGTCCACCTGATTCTCGCCGTGTTCGTGCTGGTCGTCTGCGTGGGCCTGACCGTCGGCGGTCTGGTCCTGTCCCGGATGTCCGACCGCACCACCGAGTTGGTGGACCGCATCCAGCCCGCCCGCTCCTCGTCCTTCCAGTTGCAGAACGCACTGCTGGACCAGGAGACCGGGGTCCGCGGATTCGCGCTCACCGGCGACTCGGCCTTCCTGCGGCCCTACGAAGCGGGGATGCGGGACGAGCAGCTGCGGATGGCCAGGGTGCGTGCGCTCGTCGGGGACGAGCAGCCCTTCGCCCGCGATCTCGACCGGATCGCCGCGGCCGCCCGGGAATGGCGCAGCCGCCATGCCGAGCCGCTGGTCGCCGCGGTCCGCCGGGACGGCCCGGCGTCCGAGTCGTCCGCCCCGATCCGGCGGAGCAAGAACGAATTCGACACCCTGCGGCGGCTGTACACGGCGCAGCAGGCGCACCTCGACGTGGCGCGCGACCGGGCCCGCGCCGATCTGGGTACCGCCCGCGCCACCCGCGACAAGATGCTCATTTCGCTGGTCGTGGGCTTTCTGCTCGCGGTCGGCTCGCTGAGTCTGCTGCTGCACCGGATGGTGGGCCGGCCGCTCGGCCGGCTGACCGCCGCATCGGAGACGGTCAGCTCGGGGGCGTTCGGCAACCGGATCGCGGTCGACGGGCCGTCCGACGTGCGGGCGGTGGCGACGGCCGTCGAGGACATGCGCCGCCGCATCGTCGAGGAGCTCGCCGAGTCCCGGGACCGCGAGGTACTGCTGGCGGAACAGGCGCAGGAGCTGCGCCGGTCCAATGCCGAACTGGAGCAGTTCGCCTACGTCGCCTCGCACGATCTGCAGGAGCCGCTGCGCAAGGTCGCCTCGTTCTGCGGTCTTCTGGAGAAGCGGTACGGCGCACAGCTCGACGACCGGGCGCGGCAGTACATCGACTACGCGGTCGACGGCGCCGGGCGGATGCAGGTGCTGATCGACGATCTGCTCACCCTCTCCCGCATGGGACGGGTGCACGACCGGTGGAAGCAGGTCGATCTCGACCGCTCTCTCGACCGGGCGCTGGCCAATCTCGCGCTGGTCGTCGAGGAGTCCGGTGCCACGGTCGTACGGGAGGGTCCGCTGCCCGCGCTGAACGGGGACCCGACGGCGCTCTCCATGGTCTGGCAGAACCTGATCGGCAACGCGCTGAAGTTCCGCCGGCCCGACGTGCCGTGCCGGATCACGGTCGGCTGCGTCCGGGAGGGCGACGACTGGCACTTCCGGGTGGCGGACAACGGCATCGGCATCGCGCCGGAGTTCTCGCAGAAGGTGTTCGTCATCTTCCAGCGCCTGCACGGCAGGGACGAGTACGAGGGCACGGGCATCGGTCTGGCTCTCTGCCGGAAGATCGTGGAGCTGCACGGGGGCGGCATCTGGCTGGACCCGGAGACCGCCGAGGGCACCTGCATCCGCTTCACGCTGCCGGCCGCCCGCACCGAGGCGCGGCAGCTCGCCGCGGACCCCGCAGCCGGGAGTCCCGTCCATGGCTGAGATCTGCCGGGTTCTCCCCGGAGTGGGACCGTTCGTCGCGGGTAGGCGAACGTCGAGAAGTTGTCATCGAACACCCCTGCGTCGCCCTGGCTGGAGCACATGAACGAACAGGTCACCTCGCGACCGGCCGACCGGCCCACGGAGGTTCTGCACAGCGCCGAGGTGTTCGACGGCGAACCCGGCTGCATCGCGCGCGCCCGGGCCCTGGCCGACCGCTTCCTGGTCCGGCTGGCCGCCGAGTGGCTCGCCGTGTTCGGCGAGCACACCCGCGGCGATCTGATGCTGGCCGTGAGCGAACTGGTCACCAATGCGGACCGCTACAGCCAGGGCCCGTATCTGCTGGAGCTGGAGGGCACCGCGGAGCGTGTCAGCGTCACGGTCTACGACAGCAGCACGGCCCTGCCGCTGTTCTACTCACCCGACCCGACGCGCCCCGGCGGCCACGGCATGGAGATCGTCGTGGCGCTGTGCGACCGGCTGACCGCCGAGCGCGTGCCGGTGGGCAAGCGCATCCGGGCCGAGTTCGAGCTGAGCAGCTGAGCTGTGGGGCGGGCGGGACGCCGCCCGCCCCACGACCACGGTCGGCCCGGCGCGGGCGGGGCCGGGTGGAACGCTCGTCCGGGCCGACCGCGGCGACGGCTCGGAGAGATCCTGGACTCACGACGGCCGGCGGCTCGCGGAAGGGTCCGGTGCGCGGTCGAAGACGCAGTCACCGCACAGGCCGCCGGCCGGGCAGCGGTAGTACAGGCAGCAGCTGCGGCGGCGGAACGCCGGGTCGTGCGGGGCGCCGGTGTTCCGGAGGTCGGGGTGGTCGAACAGTTCGGCGGCCAGTGCGCGGGCCCGTCCGGACACGTCGGGGCGGCGGTTGCTCCGCGCCCAGGCGACCAGTTCGCGCAGGGCTCCCGCCAGCGCCGACCCGGCGTTGCCCCACAGCAGCCGGTCCGACAGGGGGCCGTCCCGGTGGATCGCCTCGGCGAGGGGCACGAGGTGGCCGAACTGGACGGCCTCCCGGATCCGTCCCGCGGTGGCGGGCAGCGTTTCGGAGGTGCTCAGCCACAGGTCGTCCGGGCTGCTGCGCCTCGGGTCCCAGTGCAGGGCATCGGGCGGGAGAGCGGGGAACCGGCCGGTCAGTGCCGCCGGGCCGAGCGCGGTCGACCAGAGACGGGCGGCCAGCCCCAGATGTGCGATGGAGGCGGCGACTCTGCGCTCGGGGGCACGGAGCCGGGCGGCGACCGTGTCGATCCGGGCCGTGAGCGGTCCTGTCTCCCCCGCGTACAACAGGGCCAGCGGGCGGTGCGCCCCCTCGGGCGGCGCGGTGGTGCGCAGTGCGAAGAACCCGCCCACCGAGGCCGCTGCGGGCTCCTCCATCGCACTGCTCCTTCTCGGCTCCGGGGCCGCCACCGGTGGCTCGCGGGCACCCGGAGTGCCGCGGGCCCCGACCCGGCGTTCACCGTACCCCGTCGGAGTGATCGCTCCGCAGTCCTCCGGAGGGAGGACTACCGTCGATAGGAGGACACCCTGACCGTTCCCGTACTACCAAGGCAGTACGGGAGATCGCCACCCCAAGGACGACGACGCGGCCGCCCGAAAGGGACATGGTGGTGTACATGAGTTCCCTTGCGCTGTCCGTGCTTCTGTCGCTGGTCTCCGCGGTCGCCTATGCGGCTGGGGCGATAGTCCAGGAGCGCGTGGCCGCGGCTGGAGACGGCCGCTCGCTCGCCCCCTTGCGCAACCGTGTCTGGTGGGGTGCCGTGGCGCTGAACGGGCTGGGCGCGGTGTTGCATGTCGTGGCGCTGGCCTACGGCCCGCTCAGCCTCGTCCAGCCGCTCGGTGCGCTGACCATCGTCTTCGCCCTGCCGATGGCGGCGCTCTTCGTACGCCGCCGGGCGGGGGCCACCGCGTGGCGTGGCGCGATGATGGCGAGCGTCGGTCTGGCGGGCCTGCTGGCGCTCACCGGGGGCGGCGACTCGCGGGCGCTGAGCGGCCCGGACCAGCTGGTGCTGGCCGGTGTGACGCTCGGCGGGGTCGCGGTGCTCTTCCTGATCTCCCGGGGTGTGCACCGGCCGGTGGTGAGGAGCGTGGTCCTGGCCGGGGCGGCGGGGGTGGCTTTCGGTATCGCCTCGGTGTTCACGAAGACGGTGGCGATGCAGTGGGCGTCCGGTGCGGCGTGGGCCGGCCTGCCGGCGCTGCCGGCGATCGTCGCTTTCGCGGCAGCCGGGCTGCTGCTGTCCCAGGTCGCGTACCGGGGTGCCGGGCTGACCGCGCCGCTGGCCACGGTGACCGTGGTGAACCCGGTGGTGGCCGCGGCCGTCGGTATCACCATGTTCGACGAGAGCTTCCGGCACGGTACGTCGGGCGCCGTGCTCGCGCTGGCGTGCGCAGTGGTCGCCGCGGGCGGGCTGATCCTGCTGACGACGGAACGGCTGGGTGCGGAACACCGCGCCGGGCAGCGCGCGGGGAGCGGGCGCGCGGTCGTTCCGGGGGACGGGACGGACGGCGAGGGCCTGGACGGGGTGTCCGGCACCGAGGGAATTTCCGGACCCGCGTTCGCCCTGCCTCAGTCGGCACGGACGGGTGCCGCTCTTCCCGAACCCGCCGTGTCGATGCCCGCCCCGCCGGCGCCCGCGGCCTCGGCGCCCGCCGCGGCCGTCGGAGCCGACGCGGGGGTCTTCCCGGGAGCTCCACTGCTGCCTCTGCTGAAGCCGCTGGAGTGCCGGCTCGGGCAGGCGGAGTTCGGGCCCGGCGGGTCGTCGTACACCCGCGCCGCACGGCGGGGCGGCGCGTCGTCCGCGGCCGCTGACGACGCCGGACCGGCCGTTCAGACGCTGACGCCACCCGCCCTGAGGTAGGCCAGCGGGTCGACGTCCGAGCCGTAGCCGGGGCCGGTACGGATCTCGAAGTGCAGATGCGGACCGGTGACGTTCCCGGTGGAGCCCGAGCGGCCGATCCGCTGGCCCGCCGAGACCTGCCGGCCCTCGCGCACATGGAGCGCGGACAGATGCGCGTACTGGCTGTACTTGCCGTCGCTGTGCCGGATGACGATCTGGTACCCGTACGCCCCGCCCCAGCCGGCCGAGACGACCGTGCCGGAACCGACCGCCTTCACCGAAGTGCCGGTCGGGACGGGGAAGTCGACACCGGTGTGGTAGCCGCTGGCCCAGGACCCGGACTGGTGGTACGGGGTGCCTGTACCGGCCGCCACCGGCGCGACGAGACCGGAGTGCTTCTCCACCCGATCCGGCTTGCGGCTCTCGGTCTTCTTCGGGTGCGGCTTCGGCTTCGCGGTCTGGTGGTGAGGGTTCGCGGCCTGGCGCTGCGACGCGGCCTGCTGCTGCTTCGGCTCGGCCGCCCGGCGCTGCGGCGTGTCCTTCCGATGCGGTGCGGTCGCCGCTTTCGCCTCTGCTTTCGGCTCTGCTTTCGGCTGCGGTTTCGGCTCTGCTTTCGGCTGCGGTTTCGGCTTCGCTGCCTCGGCCGGGCCCGCGCCGGAACCCGTCCGCGCCGCCTGAGCCGCGTCGAGGCTCAGCCGCTGTCCGGGAAAGATGAGATCCGGGTCGTCTCCCACGACCTTGCGGTTCGCCGCGTACAAGTGCTGCCAGCCGCCCCGCACCTGCTTGCTCTGCGCGATCGCGGAGAGCGAGTCACCACGGGCCACGACGTACGCCTCGCGCTTGCCGGGCACGGTGGTCGGCGTGGCGGGCGTGGACGTCCGCTTCGCCCCGGGCTTCCCGGCGGCGGCCTTCCCGGGCGCCTTCACCTGACGGGTGTGCTCCGACTGGGTGCTGACGTCGTGGGCGTCCCCACCACTCGTCAGCCCCGCCCGTGTCGAGCAGCCCGGCCAGGCACCGGGCCCCTGTCCTTCGAGCACCTTCTCCGCAACGGCGATCTGCTCGTCCCTGGTGGCCAGATCGGCGCGCGGGGCGTAGACCGTGCCGCCGTACGCCGCCCAGGTCGACCGGGTGAACTGCAGGCCGCCGAAGTAGCCGTTGCCACTGTTGATGTGCCAGTTGCCGGTGGACTCGCAGGCGGCGACCTTCTCCCAGACATCGGCCGACGCGGCGCCCGCCGACGCCGCCGCGATGAGGGGGAGCGCGATGCCCGCGCCTCCGGCGGTGACCGTGAGCGAGGCGCGGTTGAGCCGACTGGGCTGATATCTGCGGTGCCGTCCGTTCGCGGCCATGACTTGGCTCCCCCACAGGCTGTAGGACATGTCGCAAGCGCCCAACTTATGGGCAGGCAAAGGCCGCTGACAAGAGAGCAGAGGCAGCCCGTCCGTCACGGCCGGCCTGCGTCGGTGACCGCGCCGGCCTCCTGCCCGTTCAGTCGAGCAGCACCTCCCGCAGTCGCGCGGCGAACGCGTCAGGATCCTCGGTGGAACCGGTGTGCCCACCGGGGAACTCCACGAGCCCGGCACCGGTCCTGTCCGCCAGCCGGACTCCCGGAATCGCCGTGAGCAGGATACGGGAGTCCTGCCCGACTCCGACGACCAGCTTCTGCGCGCCACGCCCGAGGGCCTCCAGATCCGGTGCGTAACCGGTGAAGGCGCACAGCACATGCTCCAGGAAGACCGGGAGGTTGGCCCGCATCCGCCGGAACGCCTCCGCCTCCCGCGGAGACGGTTCGGCCGCCGCCGCGCGCGGGGCGCCCCCGGCCGGACGGTCCGCTTCGGGCCCCATGAGCCCCTCGGTCATGGTGGCCAGCGCCGCCTCCACCCCGCCGCCGCGGTACGACTCGCGTACGGCGGCGAAGAGCTTGCGCCCCTGCTCCGGATCGGGCAGCAGTTCCACCGACGGCGGCTCGTGCGCGACCACCCGGTGCAGCCGCTCCGGATGGCGGGTGAGCAGATCCAGGGCGACGACGGCGCTCGAACTGGAGCCGAGGACGGCCGCGGGCGCGCCGTCCGGCGCCAGCAGTTCGATGAGCCGGTACGCGTCCTCGCTCTGCACCTCCACCCGCTGGTCGCCGGTCCCACCGTCGAGGACACTGCGCGAGTACCCGCGCGGGTCGTAGGCGGCGACGGTCCACCGGTCGGCCAGCAGCGCCGCCATCCGGTCGTAGATCCCCGCGTCGGCGCTCCCGCCGGGCATCAGCAGCAGCAACGGCCCCTCGCCGCGCACCTCGTAGTACAGCGTCGCCCCGGGCACCTTCAGGCGGCCCGTGCGGGTGGGTGCCGTGCGGTCAGTCATCGTTCTCCCCCTTGCTCGTACTTGCTCGTCGCTCGCTCCTGCCCGTCGCGGACGGCCAGTGCTCCAGCAGGAAGTGCAGGGCTTCGACGGACCGCTCCCAGGACGTCTGTACGTCGCGGGGCGCTCCGAAGCCGCCGTTCGCCTCCAGCGCGCAGTAGCCGTGGAAGGTGCTGCGCAGCAGCCGTACCGCGTCCGTGAGATCGGGCTCGGCCAGGCCGTAGGCGCGCAGCATCGCGCCGGTGGTCTCGATGGTGCGGTGGTACGCGGACGACCGCACGACGACCTCGGGGTCGATCCGCATCTGCGTCGCCTCGTACCGGCCGGGCCGTTCCAGCGCGAAGGCCCGATAGGCGTCGGCGAACGCGGTCAGGGCACCCTTCCCGGCCCGGCCCGCCACCGCGGCGTTGATCCGGTCGATGAACTCGCCCGCGGCCAGCAGTGCAACCCGGGTCCGCAGATCGTGCAGATTCCTGACGTGGGAATACAGGCTGGCGTCCTTGACTCCGAAGCCGCGGGCCAGCGCGGAGATCGTGACCTTGTCGAAGCCGACGGAGTCGGCCAGATCGGCCGCCGCTTCCACCACACGTTCGGCGGTGAGACCCGCGCGCACCATCCGCCACCTCCGCAGGAGCGATACGTCACCTAGGGGTCCTAGGCGATTTCCTAATATACACAGGCGGCGTTCGCCGGCGGATCCATACGGCCCATGCCGAACAGCCGTCCCCGCGCCCCGTATCCATACTGAAGATCCCGGCATCCCCGACACAGATTGCAGAGCACACAGATGAGCGGCACCGCGCAGATCGGCATCACAGGACTCGCGGTCATGGGCCGCAATCTCGCTCGCAACTTCGCCCGCAACGGCTTCACGGTCGCCGTGCACAACCGGACGACCGCGAAGACGGACGCCCTGGTCGAGGAATTCGGCGGCGAGGGTTCCTTCGTGGCCGCACGGACGCCGGAGGAGTTCGTCGCGGCGCTGGAACGTCCGCGCCGGCTCGTCATCATGGTCAAGGCGGGCGGTCCGACGGACGCCGTGATCGAGGAGTTCGCGCCGCTCCTGGAGGAGGGCGACGTCATCATCGACGGCGGCAACGCCCACTTCGAGGACACCCGCCGCCGCGAGAAGGACCTGCGCGAGCGCGGCATCCACTTCGTGGGCGTCGGCATCTCGGGCGGCGAGGAGGGCGCGCTGAACGGGCCGAGCATCATGCCGGGCGGCTCGTCCCGGTCGTACGAGTCCCTGGGGCCGCTGCTGGAGAAGATCGCGGCCAAGGCGAAGGACGGCACCCCGTGCACCACTCACATCGGCCCCGACGGGGCCGGGCACTTCGTGAAGATGGTCCACAACGGCATCGAGTACGCGGACATGCAGCTGATCGCGGAGGCGTACGACCTGCTGCGCAAGGTGGCGGGCTACTCCCCCGCGAAGATCGCCGAGACGTTCCGCGGCTGGAACACCGGCCGCCTCGATTCCTATCTGATCGAGATCACGGCGGAGGTGCTCGCCCACACCGACGCGGCCACGGGAAAGCCCTTCGTCGACATCGTGCAGGACCGGGCGGAGCAGAAGGGCACGGGCCGCTGGACGGTGCAGATCGCACTGGATCTCGGGGTGCCCGTCTCCGGCATCGCGGAGGCCGTCTTCGCCCGCTCGCTGTCCGGCCACACCGATCTGCGCGAGGCGGCCAAGGATCTGGCGGGCCCCTCGGCCACTGCGCTCGACGAGCCGGCCGCCGCCGCCTTCGCCGGCCGGGTGGAGCAGGCGCTGTACGCGTCCAAGATCGTCTCGTACACCCAGGGGTTCCATCAGATCCGGGCGGGCAGCGAGGCGTACGACTGGAACATCGACCTCGGCGCGGTGGCGGCGATCTGGCGGGCCGGGTGCATCATCCGGGCCGCGTTCCTGGACCGGATCCGGGCGGCCTACGACACCCGCCCCGACCTGCTGAGCCTGCTCTCGGACGAGCAGTTCGCCACCGAGATCGGCGCGGCCCAGGACGACTGGCGGACGGTGGTCGCCGAGGCGGTACGGCAGGGGGTGCCCACGCCCGGGTTCGCGGCCGCCCTCTCGTACTACGACGGGCTGCGCGCGGACCGGCTGCCCGCGGCGCTCACCCAGGGGCAACGCGACTTCTTCGGCGCGCACACGTACCGGCGTACGGACCGCGAGGGCTCCTTCCACACGCTCTGGGGCGGCGACCGGTCGGAGATCGAGGCCGGCTGATCGACGGAGCACCGGGGTCGCCGACGGGCACCGGTGCTCCGTCTTGGGCACGGGTACGGGTCCCGGGGCATCGAAGCGGCCCTGTCCTCGACGGCGCTCCCGCCCGGCGGCCACGGCCCGCCTGGCGGGCGGGCGGCGGACCGGCGGGCCAGGCGGCGCCGTCCGGGGCGGCGGCTTCGCGGTCCGATGGGCCTCCGGGGCGAGGAGGCCGTCGGGCGGTACGAGGCGTGCGCGGATCCTCCTGCACGCCCCCTGGGAACCTGCCGACCGACACGGCGTTCCCTCGTCCGCCGACCGGGCTCCGCACGCCGCTCCGGCCGCGACCGCCTCCTGCGAGCCGGTCGAGGCCGGCAGATGCCCCGGTTGCCGCCCCGGCCGTTCGTCACCCCGTGCGACGTCCGCGGGTGCGCCGAGGACCCGATGGATGACAGGCCCCGGCCCCCGGTCGCCCGGCCGGGTGACTCGGGGTGCGGCCCCGCCGTAGGTGTGCGTAAGTGGCAGCGGGCCCTCGTGTCGCCCCGCCCCGCGAGCCCACCGACGTTCCGTACCGCTGATGCCCCATGCCCCATGGAGTCCCCGTATGCCCGACGCCACGCCGGAACCGGTCGCGGCCCAGGCCGTCGTCGCACCGCTGACCAGTGCCGCCCTGATCCTCGTCGCCACGATCGAACCCGGTGGTGAGCCCGTGGTCCGCGAGGTGCTGCCGGAACTGGCGCCGACGGCCCGCGCCATCGAATTCCGGTTCCCCGGCACCGGTCTGGTCTCCGTCACCGGCTTCGGTTCCGACGCCTGGGACCGGCTGTTCGCGGGACCGCGGCCGGCGGGCCTTCACCCGTTCCGGGAACTGCGCGGTGCACGCCACCACGCCCCCGCCACCCCGGGGGATCTGCTCTTCCACATCCGGGCCGAACGGATGGACGTGTGCTACGAGTGGGCGTCCCGGCTCCTCGACCGGCTCGGCGGGGCGGTGAAGGTCGTCGACGAGACACAGGGGTTCCGCTACTTCGACCGCCGGGACCTGCTCGGCTTCGTCGACGGCACCGAGAACCCCGTGGGGGCCGACGCGCGGTCGGCGGCCCTGGTCGGCGCCGAGGATCCGGAGTTCGCGGGTGGCAGCTATGTCGTCGTGCAGAAGTACCTGCACGACCTGGCGTCCTGGAACGCGCTGAGTACCGAGGAGCAGGAGCGCGTCATCGGCCGCACGAAGTTCGCCGACGTCGAGTTCCCCGACGACGTCAAGCCCGCCGATTCCCATGTCGCCCTCAACACGATCACCGAACCGGACGGCACCTCGCGCGAGATCCTGCGGGCCAACATGCCGTTCGGCAGCTTCGAGCAGGGCGAGTTCGGCACGTACTTCATCGGTTACGCCGCCGACCCGGGCGTGACCGAGCAGATGCTCCGCAACATGTTCCTCGGCGATCCGCCCGGCACGCACGACCGCATCCTCGACTTCTCGACGGCGGTCACCGGCACGCTCTTCCACGCCCCCCGCGCCGACTTCTTCGACGCCCCGCCGCCGTCGCCCGCCGTGACCGCGGCCGAGGCCCTGCCGGAGCCGGTGTCCGCGCCTGCGGTGGCGCAGGCCCCGGCCCAGGTCCGGTCGGACGACGGTTCGCTGCACATCGGCAGCCTGCGAGAAAGTGCCCAGTGATGAACAACCTCCACCGCGAACTCGCCCCCGTCACGGAAGCCGCCTGGGCCCAGATCGAAGAAGAGGCCCGGCGCACCTTCAGCCGTCATCTGGCGGGCCGCCGGGTCGTCGATGTCACCGGGCCGGACGGCCCCGGGCTCGCGGCCATCGGCGACGGCCATCTGCGCGGAATCGACCCGCCCACGCCGGACGTGATCGCCCGGGCCCGTACATCGGTTCCCGTCATCGACTGGCGGGTGCCGTTCACGGTGACCCGGTCGGCGGTGGACGACGTCGAGCGCGGTTCCGACGACAGCGACTGGCAGCCCGTCAAGGACGCCGCCCGCACCTGTGCGTTCGCCGAGGACATGGCGATCATCGACGGGTACGCGTCGGCCGGCATCACCGGTCTCCGCGACGGCTCCTCGCACACACCGCTGCCGCTTCCGGCCGACGCCCGCGACTATCCGACCACCGTCAGCCAGGCACTGACCCAGCTGCGGCTGGCCGGGGTCGACGGCCCGTACCGCCTGCTGCTCGGCGCGGACGCCTACACCGAGGCGACGGAGACCTCCGACCACGGATACCCGGTGGCCACCCATCTGGCCCGACTGCTCGACGACCAGATCCTCTGGGCGCCCGCCGTCGCGGGTGGCGTACTGCTGTCCACCCGTGGCGGTGACTTCGAACTGTGCCTGGGCCAGGATCTGTCGATCGGCTATCAGGACCACGACGCGACCAGCATCCGGCTCTACTTCCACCAGGCGTTCACCTTCCGGATGCTGACGCCCGAGGCCGTCGTCCCGATCATCGCCTGAGAAACCGCTACCGGTGCCCGGTCGGCCTGACGCTCCAGGTGAGGGTGTCGGTGGCCAGGGCACGGACGGCGGGGTCGCGGATGGCGTCCGTACGGTCCACGGCCTCGGCGGTCACCTTGTGGCCGCGGCCGTCCGCGTGGACTCCGAGCGAGGCCGGGGTCACGGCGGTACGTCCCCGGGCCCAGACCTTCTCGACGCCGTCGACGTACCAGCGCAGATCGGTCCTGGCGAGACCGGTGGCGGCGCCGGGCCGCCCGTGCGTACGGGGCTTGGCGCCGACGGTGCCGAGGCCCGCCGTGGTAACCGCGATACGGCGGCCGCGTCCGACGGCGGCATCCCTGTCGACGGTGCTGCTCAGTGCGTTGCCCGCGCGGTAGAACCCGGCGATCATCGCCTCGCGTCCCGGCAGGTTGAACTCGGTGTTGCTCAGCTCGCGCATGATCGATGAGGCGGTCGGGCGGTAGATGCCGAACGGGTAGTAGGCGCTGCCCTCGTATGTGCCGACCGTGCCGCCCGCCGGGTCGCTCTGCCCCAGCCAGCGGTACCACTTGGCCCGCTTCTCGGTGAGTTGCGCGGGCGTGTAGGTGGTGGCGTTGATTCCGCCCGGCTCGCCTCCGGTCCAGGTGCCGTACGCATCGTATGTGTACTCGTCGTCGAGCAGGCCCACCGAGTGCCCGATCTCATGGGCGGCGATCAGGCTGGACGAGGCGTGGTCGGAGGAGAGCGTGGAGACTCCGTTGAAGGGGTAGCCCTCGGCCTGGAGTCCGGAGTAGCCCGCGCCGCCGTACTTGGTGGAGTTGGCGATGACGACCACGAGGTCCGCGGCCGGGGCCTTGGCGGCGTAGGCGGCCACCTTGTCGGTGTCGGTGCAGATCAGCCGCTCGGTGTCCGAGCACCAGAAGTAGCTGCCGAGTGCGGTGTCCTTGACGGTGTCCGCTCCGGGGTCTCCGCTGATGCCGGACTCGTTGGAGACGGCATCGACGGTCCAGACATTGAACAGACCCTGGTAGCTCTTGTACGGCTCCAGGCGGGTGATGTCGGCCCACTTGGCGGTGGCGTCCGCGTGGAAGTCGTCCTGCTGGCCGGCCGTGTAGCCGTCGCCGATGATCACGACGTCCAGGCGGTCGTCGGTGGGACCGGTCACCGCCTGCTCGCCCACCGTGCCGTCGACTGCGGCCTCGGCAGCGCTCAGCCGGGCGGCGGCGCTTCTGCCCCGCTGCGCGGGGGAGGCGACGGGGACCTCCACGGTCCTGCCCGGGCCGCCGGGGTCGGGGAAGTACTCGGCCTCGACGCGCCGGCCGCCATCGGTGTCCGCGGGGGCAGCTGACGCGGGGGCGGGGGCGGCGGTCGCCGCCAGGAGACCGGCGAGAGCGAGTCCCGCCACCGATACTGCTGTTCGGCGCGTGTGGGGGCGTATGCGCATGGACAACTCCTTCAGGTTCCGGGGCACTTCCCGGGCACGACCATCACGTAACTCACGAGTTAAGTGGATTTAACTTGCCGCTTAACCTAGAAGGATGCGGGTCTCCGAACAAGACCCAGGGACCGCTTGGTTGAGGATTGCAATCGGGCATTGACGATGCATGGGCCGCATTTCGAGGCCGTGCGAGGCAGAAGGGACGGCGCGATGAACGAGAAGCGCACAACGGGACGAGCTACCGGAGCGGGTTCCGGACACGGGCCGGACGACGCGCACGGCCCGGGCGACGACGATCCCGGAGCCGTCGGGCGGCGCGTACAACGGCTGCGCACCGCACGAGGACTGACCCAGCGACAGCTCGCCGAGCCCTCCTACACCCCCGCCTATGTCTCCACCCTGGAGGCGGGCCGGGTCCGCCCGTCGGAGGCGGCCGTGCGCCATCTCGCGGACCGGCTCGGCGTGACGTACGAGGAACTGGCGACCGGACGCCCCGCCCATCTCGCCACCGATCTGCGGCTGAAGCTCGTCGAGGCCCAACGGACACTGGCCACCGGCGCCGCCGAGGACGCCGCCGCCACCTACACCCGACTGCTCGCCGAGGCCGAAAGGCACGGACTCGACGGCGAACGCGCCGCAGCCCTGCTCGGGCTCGGCCAGTGCGCACTGGAGACGGGCGATCTGCCCATGGCCCGCGGCCACTTCGAGGCCGCGGAGAGACTGCTCGCCGACGCCCCGCTCCCCCGGCGCGCCCCGGCCGTCCGCGGCCGGGCCGTCGCACATCTCCTGGCAGGCGAACTCCGATACGCCTGCTACCTGCTGGAAAGCGCCATCGACGAGCTCAACGCCTCCGGCCTGCAGGACCCCGGCGCACTCCTGCTGCTGTACACGGCCGCGATCGCACCGTACATGGACATGGGCGCCCACGCACGCGCCGCCCAGGCGGGCGAGCTGGCGCTGACTCTCGCACCGCAGGTGTCCGATCCGGAGCTGGTCGCCGGACTGCACCGGAGCGTCGCGCGAACGCTCATCGCAGCGGGCCGCACCACGGAGGCGGACGCCTCCCTCGCCAAGGCGGCCGAGATCTACCAACATCTCCAGATCCGTACGGAGTTGGCGCACTGCCACTGGATGCGCGGCTACGTACACGCACAGGACGGCGACCTGTCCGGCGCCGAGACCGAGCTGCGCGCCGCCCGCGACATGCTGGCGTCGAAACGGGCCGCCCTGTACACGGCACAGGTCGAGGTGGAGCTGGCGGATGTGCTGCGCCGGCGTGGCAAGGCGGACCAGGCCCGGGAGTTGCTGCATCGGCTCCTGGGCGAACTGCACCCCGAGCGGGGCTCGGTGCACGCCGCCGGCGCGCACCGGCTGCTCGGCCTCATCCACGAGGATCAGGGCGATCCCGATTCCGCCGAGGAGCACTACGTCATCGCGCTGGCCCTGCTGGAGCGGGCGGGCGCCGCAGGTGATCTCGCGGACATCTGCCGACTCCTGGGCGATCTGCTGCGACGCCTGGGCCGGACAGAGGCGGCGATGGACGCGTACCGGACCGGGCTCGGGCATCGGGCCTCTCCCGGCAGCACCACGCTGGGACCGGCGCCGGTACGGCCGCCCACCGCCTGAGTTCCGTCCGGTCGAGTCAGATCGTCGGCCCGCCTCGCCCCTGGGTGAGGAACGCCTCGACGGTCCGGGTGAATCCGCGGGGGTCGCCGAGCCAGGGGTAATGGCCCGCGTCCGGCTGGACGGCCAGTTCGGCCCGGGGGAACAACTCCGCGATGTCGGCGGCGACACGGGGAAGCGGGCCGCCGTCCACTTCGCCCGCAAGCACGAGGACCGGTACGTCCCACGCGGTCAGGGCGGTGCGGGCCGCCTCGGGGTGGAAAGCGCCGCGGGACGCATAGATGTCCGCGGCCTCCTCGTTGGTCTGTTCCCTCTCGGATGCAGCGTGCTCCTCGGCACCCACGTCCCAACGGCCGTAGAAGAAAGGGGCACTGGCGTCGAAGTCGGCGTCGGTGGCGGCACCGGTCCAGACTCTTCCGTAGGCGTCGTGCGCGGCCCCGAACCACGGCTCGGCCTTCCGCAGGACGGCCGCCTCCCGGCGCTGCTCGTGGGTGAAGTCGACACCCGGGCCGTCCAGCTCGCGCTGACCGACGAGGGCCGCGCGGTCACGCTCCACGCGGTCGATGTCGTACGAGAACTCCTCGATCAGCAACTGGCCCCGCTGGGCGGCCTCGACGGCGCGGACACCGAGGCATTCACCCGCACGTTGACAGCGCTTCTCGAAACACCGATTCCCGCAGTTCCGGGTTCATCGACCGAATCGGCCAAGGAGTAACCATGTCTGCCACACCGACCGTCAACGGCCAGGTCATCGGCCAGGCCCACTACGCCACCCGGGCCGTTCTCGAACGGCTGCTGGCCACCACCGGAACCACGTTCCACCAGTCGGTGGCACTGAACGTCGTCGCGGACAGCGGCGATGCGATGGAGGCCGGCCGACTCGTCGACCGTATGACCGGCACGCTGAAGATCGACGCAGAGGCCGCCGAAGCGGCGGTGGCCGAACTGACCACCGCGGGGCTGCTGGAGGAGGTCCCGGGCAGCACGGCCGGTATCGGCCTCACACCCGCATGTCGTGACCGCCGGCATGCGAACAGGGCCGGCATCGCGGAGATCACGGCCCGGCTGTACGCGGGTCTGCCGGCCGAGGACCTGGCAGCGGCAGGCCGCGTGCTCACCGAGGTCACCGCGCGGGCGAACGCCGTCTTGGCCAGGGCCTGAGGCGTACTGTCCGAGAGAACAGAGCCCGCGAGGTGCACCGGTCAGCGGTTGTCCGGCCGACCGGGGTGACGGCTCCGGTGCCGGTACCGGCTCGGGTGTGGGCGGCTGCGGAATCGGATCCGGTGACGGGCCGGGCGGGACGGGGCCCGGCGGCGGAGGCGGCGGCTCCGGCAGCGGCGCCGGAGGCCCCGGCATCGGTCCCGGAGTGGGCGCCGGTGGCACGGGGTCGGGGTACGGATCGGTCATCGGGGCCTCCGAGCGGTTCGGGGTGGATCTCCTTCCACCGTCCCCCGGGGGGGCTGCCCTCGCCTGGTGAGTCCACCCGTGCAGGTTCCGAATGTTCCGCGCGGACCCGGAACCCGAACGGCAGGTCAGCGCGTGGCCGCGGCCGCGGCGGCGAGACCCGGCCGAGGGCTGGAGAGCACCGGGATCCCGGTGGCCGTACGGGTGACCGCATCGGCCATGGACGCCTGCGCCAGCACGATCACATCGGCGTCCGTCACCGCATCGGCCGCGGCCGCGATCCGGTCCAGATAGCCGTCACGGTCACCGGCCTCGAAGCACGCCCAGGCTCCGTCGACCATGACGGTACGGAGCTCGACGGGCCGGTCCCCCGCCTCTTCGGCGAGCAGCGCGAGGGTCGGCTCCAGGGTGCCGGTGACCGTCGCGAGGACCACCACGCGTTTCCGTTCCGCGGCAGCGGCCGCCATCGGGCGGTCGACACGCAGCACGGGGACGCCGAGCGTCGCCGCGGCCGACTCCGCGACCCCGCCGATCGTGGAACAGGTACAGAGCACTGCGGAGGCGCCCTCGGCGACGGCGCCCGCGAGCAGCGCCCGGATCTCGCCGGACACCGATTCCGGGCCGGATTCCCTTGCCCGGGTGAGCAGGTCCTCGTACACGAGGTGACGCAGGGCGAGTCCGGGATGGTCCGTGTCCCGGAGCGCGTCGAAGACCGGAACATGGACCGGGGAGGTGTGCAGCAGGACGAGTGTCATCGGCCAAACGGTACAACCCCCGGCCGATGGGATCCCTACAGCTCGGGGTGGGACTTGAGCTGGACCTTCGCCTGCTCCACCAGTTCGGCCGGGGCTTCGGGAGCCCGGTCGGGGTGGCGCTGCGCCCACTTCGCGGCGTACGGGCAGAGCGGGACGACGGGGACGCCCTCACGGCCCGCCATGGCGTAGAACTCCTGGACGAGGGCGCCGGCGATGCCCTTGCCCTCGTGGCCGGGTTCGACGACGGTGTGCACGGCCACGAGCGCGGCGGGCTCGCCGTCCATCACGAAGTACGCGATGACTCCGGCGGCCTTGCCGTTCTCGTACGCGAGCAGATTGCCGCTCGCGCGGTCGTCGCGGATGTCGAGTTCGATCCGGTCGGTCTGTTCTGCCATGACGGGTACTCCCTCGGTGGTCGAGCCGGGTCAGCGCGCCACGGGGACGGCGTGCGGGCTCCGTTCGGTAGCGGTGCCGGGTACGGGCTCGGAGGCATCGGCGCCGAGCGCGACGATACGGTTGCCGGCGTCGACGTGCACGATGCGCGGCGTCAGTCCGCGGGCCTCGGCGTCGTCGACCTGGGCGTAGCTGATCAGGATGACCAGGTCACCGGGGTGGACGAGATGGGCTGCGGCACCGTTGATACCGATGACACCGGAGCCGCGTTCCCCCTCGATGACGTACGTCTCCAGGCGTGCGCCATTGTCGATATCGACGATGTGCACCAGCTCGCCGGGCAGCAGATCCGCCGCTTCCATCAGCTCGGCATCGACGGTCACGGAACCTACGTAATGCAGGTCGGCCTGGGTCACGGTGGCCCGGTGGATCTTCGACTTGAATACTGTACGAAACATGAAGAAACTCCCGATTCGTCTGCTCCCTGCCTGCTGTGCAGGTCAAGGGCGGTGCCCGCAGCGTACAACCATTCGCATATTCGGTCAGCTGTCGCCGGGCGTCTCAGGACTCGCACTGACCCTTTGCCGACTTTTCTGATGACCAATCATGCCGAGATCGAACCGACCCATGCCCTCGGTTCCGATCACAAGAAGGGTCGCAAGGCAAGCGCCTGCTTGCCATGCAGTCGCACTTCTGCCTGTCAAGCCTCACTCTCAGTGAAGGGCGCGGAATCCCGCGCGGTGCCGGGATTCCGGGCGGGCGTGCGCGGAACGCATGGTCTCGGCGAGCTGGCGGACCAAGGCCATCCGTCCGAGGATGTCGAGCTTCTCCCCGTACTGGACCAGGTACTCGTCCAGCTTCATGGTGCGGTCGTCGAAGACGAGGGCGGGGCCGGAGGGGTGCCCGGTCGGGAAGTACTGCCGGTAGGAGACGGCCCCGGGGTGACGGCCGCCTCGCGGCGGGCGGCATTCTCCACGGACTGGCGCAGGGAGGCGTCCGAGCCGCGCTCGCTGAGGTAGACGCGGGCGCGCTCGGGCAGCTCGGTGCGGGCCACCTTGCAGTCGGCCCGCGTCTGGCCGGAGTCGAAGGGGGTGCGCTCCAGCTCGTAGGGGCCGACCTTGTACTGTGCCTCGCTGCGGCGGACGCCGATGCGGTCCAACGCGGTCTTGATCTCGCGGGAGTGGAGGAGACTCTCGGCGCCGCCGCCGAAACCGCTGCGGCCCTGCCGCACCAGACCGCAGAGGCTCTGCGCTGGGTGGCCTTCGACGCCTTCAGTCACGAGATGCGGATCGCTGCGGTGGCCAGCGTGGTGGTAACAATGGGCGGAGCGATCCTGATCGTCACCCTGCTCCGGGGCGCAGACAAGCGGTCCGGACCCGCGGCTGCCCCAGCAGCGGATGCGGAGCACACGGCAGGAGACGACCGCTTGGACGAGGCCGACGAACTGCCGCCAGGACGCCCACGCCGTAAACTCTCAGGCCGGAGTCATCCCGCTCCCCCGCGTGATCCAAACGAAAGGCTCCAGGTGCTTTGACCGCACAGGTTCGCCGGGGTTGGACGATCAAGGCCATGATGACGAGCGGTCGGACTCCCCATCAAATGCCTTGCTCACCACGGACCTTGGCGCGTTCTCAGCGCAGGCACGGCAGTAGGGTGAAACGGTGACCCCGATACCGGAAGACTCGCAGCCGCTGATCGGCGAAGACGACCGTGATACGGCCGTACAGCGCCTGCAGGACGCTTACATCGAAGGGCTCATCTCACACGAGGAGTTGGACGAACGCCTCCACCATGTGCTTACCGCCAAGGCGCAGAGCGAGCTCGTGTCGGTTCTGGCCTCACTCCCGGAGGGGCACCCGGGCACCACGTCAACGATCGCCGCCGCCGGCGGACGGATCCAGCGGCGCGGCGTGTGGCGGGTACCTCGGATTCTCAAGGTTGAGTCCGCGTTCGGAAGGGTGCACCTGGATCTGTCCCGGGCGGTCATCGAGCATCCGATCATCGACATCAAGTTGCAGCTCGGCACCGGCAGGGCCAAGATCACGGTGCCTCGTGACGCGGTCGTTGACGTCGAGGGTTTGCACACGGGGTGGAAGGACCTGCGTTACAAGGCCCGGTGGCGCTCCCGGCCCGGCGGGCCGAAGATCCGAATCTCTGGGACCATGGGATTCGGACGATTGAAGATCCGCCACGCCCGGCGTTGAGGCTTCATCCGGCACTGGGACCACACGTCCGGAACTGCGTCCCCGCCGATTGTCGGTGCCGTGCCGGCACAGGTTCGCCAGGCTGGTCAGGCGACGGATCCGAAAGGGAGTCCGCCCCCAGCTGATGCCTTTCTCGCTGCGGATGCGGGCGCGTTCCTTGCGTTCGGCGGCCAGGACGTCGCGGTGGCGATCTCGCTGAAGCGGTGGATCACATCGCGCACGGTGTCCTCGTCGGCCTGGACCAGCTGGGCGATCACCGGCACCCGGTTCCCGCCGGCCGAGGCCAGCAGCATCATCGCGCGCCGATAGCGCACCGAGTTGGTGCCGCCCCGGCGCACGATTGCTTGCAGCTTTCGCCCCTCCTGGTCAGTCAGTCTGCGCACACGGACACGCTCAGCCACCGCGTCTCCAGCGGTCGGATCGGATGTCACCGCACATCCAACCGCCATGCACGCGGCCGACGGCCGAGCTGCGACGGGAGCTGATCCGCCGCCGCGCGCAGGGCTATGGGGTACAGACGCAAGAGGGGTCCGGATCCGGACCCCTTTCGCACCTGTCTGTCCATCCATTCCCGGGATGTCGGGCGGGTGTCATCGCGTCCCGCGCACCGCGGCGCAGTGCCGCCTGGAAGTCCATCCACTCCCGCTCCGACACCACCGCGCCGGAGGTCCAGGCGATCGCGGCCCAACCCCTCGAACAAATACACCAAAGTACCTCAAACATGACATCTCAGAGTCAGACATTTTCACCAATCTTTCAACAAAATCAAACATTCTCCATGACGCCTGTCATGTCATTAGCAAGCGCCAACATTTCCAATGAATGCCACGATTCACGCAATCACATTCCCACTCTCACCGGCGAGCGAGCACCCCCTTGACGGACAGCCTCACGCCAGGTGATGATCATGGAGTTCAAAGAAAGCGCTTACCAGATTTATGACCGAATCTCCTGGCGTGTGCCCTTAGCCATCCCGTCGAAATTCGGAATGAGGGAGTGTCGACAGGGAAAGGAAAGTCCCTTGCAGCCCAATGGTAATCTTCTACGTCGAGGGATCACGGTCCTTTTCACCTCGATCCGGTCCGAGCCCCGAGTCTTCACGGCTGCGGCTATTGCAAGTGGCATATATGCGCTCCTCACCGTAGCGACTGCGCGGGTACTGGGACAGGTCACGGACGACGTGGTAATACCCGCCCTTCGTAAGGGTTCCGTTCCGGGGCCGCAGCTGGCTGAGGCATGCTTCACGCTCGCAGCGATAGCCGTTGTGTCAACGTTGGCGTTTCTCGTCAGGCGGCTCCTCGGCGGACAACTACAGTTTCGCCTGCAGGCCACTTACCGTCGACGTGTGGCCCGCCGCTACATCGATGCGCCTTACCCGTGGCTCCAGCGGCGACCGGTCGGTGAAATGTTGGCCGTGGCTAATTCCGATGTTGAGGCTGCATGGTTGCCTGTCGCCAGGCTCCCGCTATTGTTCAGCGTGGTCGTTCTGCTGGTGGCATCCACCGCGGACATGGTCCTCACTGATCTTGCACTGGCGGGAGTTGGAGTTCTTCTCTTTCCCGCGATTCTATGGCTGAACCGCACGTACCAAAACCTCTCCGCCCAACACGCAATCACGTCACAGCAATACCGAGGAGAAGTAAGCGCTATTGCCCATGAGAGTTTTGACGGATCTCTCGCGGTCAAGGTGCTCAGAATGGAGGATCGAGAGGCGGAAAGGTTTCGAGAAGCAGTTCACCGACTCCGCAGGTCCAATATTGCTTTCGGTCGCGCCCGGTCGTTCTTTGAACCGGCACTGGAATTGCTGCCCAGCCTCGCTGTTCTTGGTGTGATCTTGGTCGGCGCAGCACGGATCCAGAGTGGGCATATTGCTGCAGGTGACGTAGTTCATGTCGCCTACCTCGTCACAGTGATCACCTTCCCTCTGCGGATCATCGGGAACGTCTTCAAGGACCTTCCGCGCTCCGTCGCCGGATTCGACCGCGTTCAAGAGGTTCTCGCTCATGAATTTTCTCCTGAACCGGACAGAAATATTCCTGATCACGCGAAGGACATGAATTCGGAAACGCTTGAGCTGGACTCCGTCTCATTCGCGTACCCCGGCAGTCGTTCAAGGGCGGTGGACAGGCTCGGGCTAACAGTGGCCTCCGGGGAGGTCGTCGCACTTGTAGGGCCAACGGGGTCCGGGAAGAGCACCGTGGCTCACCTTGTGGCCGGCCTCATGGATCCGACCGGCGGAGCGGTGCGGTGGCGTGGTGCGGACCTGCGCTCCTTGCCCAGAGAGGAAGCCTGTGGCCGTATCTCTCTCGCCGCGCAGCAGAGCTTCCTCTTCGACGACACCGTGCGAGCAAATATCGCACTGCGGGGAGAGGAAGATGACGAATTGGTGCGGCAAGCGCTGAGAGCAGCCGATGCCGAGGACTTTGTCCGGGCATTGTCTGGTGGTTTGGACGCCTCGGTGGGCGAACGAGGGGGAAGGTTGTCCGGTGGGCAACGACAGCGCCTCAGTCTCGCTCGTGCATTGCTGAGAAAACCGGAACTTCTGATTCTTGACGACGCGACGTCTGCAGTGGATGCGGAGACAGAAGCGAGAATTCTGCGAAAACTGCAGGAGTCCGGCCTTGCGTCGGCGGTTCTCGTGGTCAGTTCCCGCCGATCGGCCATTGATATAGCTGATCGCGTCGCATATATGGAGAACGGGCGAATCCTGGACCAGGGCAGTCCGCTCGAACTCTATCAGCGGTGCTCCCCCTACCGCACACTCATCGACTCCTACGCTGTCTCAAAATCTCCGGGTTCGCAGCAGCAGAACACGCACACAGCAGGTGACCTATGAGTTCCGATTTTTCCATTGGAGAAGCCGAGGGGAGCGGGCGGTCGATATTGGTCCGCGGCCTCATGGCTTCACGGCACTTCACTGACGGCATCTTCGTCACGCTGATCCTGGGTGCAATCGGGGCGGCCGGACGAGTCGTCATCCCCATGGCAATCCAAGTGGCAACTGACGACGGAATAGAGAACCCGGATGGTGTTGATGTGCAGATCGTCGCCATGTATGCCACGCTGGCCGGTATGGCGGCCCTCATTGGCGCGCTTAGTTCTGCGGCGATGAATTGGCGCCTTTCACGGCGCAGCGAGGAAGGGCTGGCCGAACTGCGTGTCGAGGCTTTCCAGAAGGTTCATCGCCTGTCTCACCTACGGCTCCAGGGTGACCAGCGTGGGGCTCTGGTTTCGCGCGTCACTGCAGACATTGATGCGGTAGCAAATTTCCTCCAGGATATGGGCCTGGCAGTGATCACCAGCGTCATGCAGATGCTGTTCGCGATCATCGTCATATCCACTTACTCGTGGAAGCTCGCCGCACTCGTACTGGTTGGCTTTGTCCCGCTCTTCATTCTGGTTCAATCGGTTCAGCAGTTGACGAAGAAACGATTCGATGCCGTACGGAAGAGCTTCGGGACGATGACATCGGTGATCTCGGAAACTCTCGCCGGTGCGGGCATCATCCGCACCTACGGTATACAAGGGTCAGCCCATGATCGAATCGACCACGCAGTAGAGAACTTGAAGCATCGGCAGTGGAAGGGACAGCTCACAACAACTCGTTCTCTTATCGCTGGAGAATTGACCCCCGGCCTTACGACAGCTGGAATCATCGCGGTGGGGGTAGTTCTCGGAACACGCGGGCAGATAACCGTCGGCGCGTTGATCTCGGTGCTCTTCCTTATCCCGCTGTTCGTGACTCCGGTGCAGCTGGGAGTGGAGATCATCAACCAGACCCAAGATGCCATCGCCGGCTGGCGGCGCGTGCTGGGCCTTCTCGACACACCCATCGACGTCACAGGGCCCGAGGCGTCTGCCCGCGACACTCCCCGCAAGGCAGGAGCGCTCGAGTTCCAAGGTGTCACCTTCCGCTACCCGGACGGGACACCGGCGCTGCGGGACATCTCGGTGGCCATCGCGGGAGCGACCAAAGTAGCCGTCGTCGGACACACCGGATCCGGCAAGAGCACATTCGGCAACCTGATCGTTCGGCTCGCGGACCCCAGCTCCGGCGTCGTGACGCTCGACGGCGAGCCACTCGGGGCTATTCCTCTGCAGGAGCTCCGACGTCGCGTGGCCCTGGTTCCCCAAGATCCGTTCCTGTTCGACAGGACGATCGCCGAGAACGTGCGCTGTGGCAGCCCGGGGGCGGCGGACGACGACATTCGGGCAGCGTTCGCAGAGTTGGGTCTCACCGACTGGCTCGCGACCTTGCCGGCCGGGCTGGGCACGGCGGTCGGTGAGCGAGGCGCCGGGCTTTCCGCGGGAGAGCGTCAGTTGGTGTCACTGGCCCGAGCGCACATCAGTGATCCGGATGTCCTGGTCCTGGATGAGGCGACGTCTTCGGTAGACCCTGCGACCGAGGAGCGTATCCGACGTGCCATGACGCGACTGGTCGATGGACGCACCGCCCTTCACATCGCCCACCGGCTGTCGAGCGCGGAGGACGCCGACCACGTCCTCGTCTTTCACTCAGGGCGCATCGTCGAGCAAGGGTCGCATCACTCGCTGATCCAGCAGGGCGGTATCTACCAGGGACTGCACGACTCGTGGGTCAAGAACACCGCGTAGTAGCGCTTCTGATCGAGAAGTACCTCAACCCACCCGCCCATACGAAGGTCTTCAGCATGCCCATTTCTACTGAGCAGCCAAGTGTCGCCGTGATCATCCCCGTGCGCAACGGAGCGGCATTTGTCGATGCGGCACTCGCGTCCTTGGCCGCGCAGACCACACCGCCGACCGAGGTCATCGTCGTGGACGACGCCTCCGAAGACGACACCAACGCCCGGGTTCGCCGGTGGCAACAGCTGCTGCCGCTTCGCCTGATCACGTTCGCGGAACGGTCCGGGACGTGGCGGGCGCGGGACACCGCCATCTCCGAGGCGACATCGGAGTTGATCATCCAGCTCGACGCGGACGACATCCTGTTGCCGCAGCATGTAGCTGTCATGACCGAGGCGTACGGACGCGCCCCGGGCCTGATCGCCCCGAACCGAATGCTCCTCTCAAGCTCCTCTGGAGGCGTCCCGGAAGCCATCACCGAACGGCTTCCCGGCCCCGACGAGCAGCTTGCCCAGATGCTGATCCTGAGTTTTCTCGGTGTGGGGACGCTCTTCAGCAAGGAGCTGTACGAGGCTGTGGGCGGCTACCGTCCCTGCAGCTGCGCCGAGGATTGGGATCTGTGGATCAGAATGTCCGCAGCGGGCGCCATCATCTCCAGGCCGGAACAGTCCACCTATATCTATCGAATGCACCCGTCGAACATCTCGAGCAATGTGCGTCGCAGGGAGACGGATCCCGAGATAATCCAGCGTTTCCTGGACACCTGTGACGACCCGGCCTACCGACAGGTTGCCCAGCTCTCCCTGCTGGTGCGGGGCGGCACAAAGCACCTGACAGGCTTCGTAAGGAAAGCAGCCCCGGCCGGCAACTCCTTCTGGGACCCCGACCTGGGCACTGTGCATGTCAGCGAGGAACGCGGGAGCACGCCGCGGCTCCTGCGGATCACTTCCTCTGAGGGGCAGGAGCCCTTCTTCACCGCGGAGCTGGACAGCCACGGGTACCTGACACACTGCCAGATCGGCGATGCCTCACCACTGCTGACCACCTGGCCCGATTTCGGTGAACACTTCCAACGAGGCCGTTCGCAGGGCGCCCGATGAAGCTGTGGCACGTCAACACGACGGCTCGTGGCGGCGGCGTGGCCGAGATCCTCGACGCGCTGTGCGGGTTCACACAGCCGGTGTCGCCGCTGGCGCACTGCCGCTTCGTGACCAGCCAGAGCGCCGAGGTATTCGCTGCGACGAAGCGGATCCATCACCGCCTGCACGGAGTGGACCGAGGGGATCTGCCCGACGAGCGGGAGCATGCTGTCTTCCTCGCGTTCGCCGAAGAGAATGCGTCGCGACTGCTGCAACGCCTCACAGCACAGGACGTCGTACTGCTGCACGATCCGCAGACGCTCCCTCTGGCGTCGATCCTTGCGGAGGCAGGGGTGCCTGTGGCATGGCGCTGCCATATCGGCACGTCCGCCATCAACGCCGTCGCCGACGAAACCTGGCAGTACCTCAGCCAGTTCTGGCCCCCGGGTATCACGCTGATCTTCAGTCACCAGTCGCTCGTGCCCGCCCAGGCAGCAGGACATCGCGTCGAGATCGTCCCACCTTCCATAGACCCGACATCAGCGAAGAACAGGCCAATGAGCACCGCCGAGATCAGTGATGTTCTGGCATCGGCGGGGCTGATTGGGCCCCGATCAGCCCCGGAGCAGCACCGCCACGAGCTCATTTCCGAGGGTCAGTTGGACTCTGACCCGGTGATTCTTCAGGTGTCGCGCTGGGATCCGCTGAAGGACATGGATGGGGTGCTACGGGCCTTCGCCGACTCCGCGTTGCACCGCTCCGCCCAACTGGTCCTGTGCGGGCCGTCCCCGCAGAGTGTCGCCGACGATCCCGAGGCCAAGTCGGTGCTCGAAGGTGTCATCGGGCGGTGGAGAAGCCTCCCCACCGCGATCAGACGCCGGGCCCACCTGATGTGCACCGCGCTGGACGACTCCGAGGGCAACGCGCGCATCGTCAACGCCCTGCAGCGACGGGCAACCGTGGTCACCCAGCGCTCCATACAGGAAGGCTTCGGACTCACCGTGACGGAGGCGATGCTCAAGGCCCGTCCCGTCGTGGCGACGCACGTCGGCGGAATCCCGAGCCAGATCACACACAACGAGACGGGTCTCCTGCTCAACGGGTCAGCAGGAGACAGCCAGTTCTCCAAGGCGGTGGCCTGCCTGCTCACCGACAAGGTCAGGGCGTCCACGCTCGGCAGAGCGGCTGCTGCCCATGCGACCCAGCACTTCACCACCACTCGCGAAGCATCCGACCACTGGCGGATCTTCGCCCCTTCCGTCCACGGAAACGAGGAGCGCATTGACTGACGCCGGCACCCCCCGCCCAGCCCGCAGCGGGCCCGTCCTGGTTCTCGGAGCAAGCTCCGGATTCGGATTCGCGCTCGCCGAGCGCCTGCACAGCAGCGGTACGCCGGTCATCGGCGCTGCTCGTTCGCCGGTCCCGACCGGCACCACCTTTGACTACCGGCAGGTTGACGTCACCGACGACGACCAGATGACGAAGCTCGTGGACAGCATCGTCCAGGACTACGGCATCCCGTACGGAATGGTGTACTGCCCTTCGAACACCGCCGCCGTCGGCCGTTCCTGGGAACTCGAAACGGAAGCCCTGTCCGCGCTGTTCGATGTCACCCTCCTCGGGTTCGTCCGTGCCGTGAACCGCTGTCTCCCGCTCATGGCCCAGAACGGCGACGGCAGCATCGTGCTGGTCGGCTCCCGAGCCGCACGGGTGCCCGTGGAGACCCTCGCCGGCTACGCCTCGGCCAAGGCCGCTGCGGAACAGTACGCGCGTTGTCTGGCCCACGAGGCCGAGCCCCTGGGCGTACGTGCCAACGTCATCGGCATCTCGGCGGACACTCCGCTCGCTCGCAGGCATCTCGACCTGCGAGCGGTCACGCTCGGCCGCACCGAGGCATTCCCCGGTCTCCCGGCGGTAGAGGACAACCTCGCACTCGCTGAATTCCTGCTCACCCCTCAGGCCCGGTTCGTGACGGGACAGACGATCGAAGCCCGCCAGCCGCTGTGGACCTGACCGCCCTGTAAGGAGCTTCCCATGACGCATTCCCCCTCCCTTCTCAGCCCCCTGCGCCCGCTCGAGGAACCGACGCTGACGGGCTCACCCACCGGTTCCAGCTGGCGCGTCTCCTCGGCTCTGCCGGTCTCATACAGCGTCCGCACGTGCCAAGACCTGCTCGATCCCGATAACGACGACCTCGAGCGCGAGGCATTCGGCGGACCTTCACGCCGACGTCTGATCATCGTGGAACAGAAGGTCTTCGACCTGTACGGAACACGGCTCCAGGCCTATCTGAACCACCGAGACCTTCCCGGGCACGTGGTGTCCCTGGCAGCTGATGAGTCGGTCAAGAACCAACATCTGGCCAACCGGGTCGTCGACGCCATCGATGGCTTCGGAATCGACCGCAAGCGCGAGCCGATCGTGGTGATCGGCGGCGGTGTCCTGCTCGACGTCGTGGGCTGGGTGGCCAGCTCCTACCGACGCGGTACCCCCTACATCCGCATTCCGACCACCCTGATCGGACTGGTGGATGCGGGTGTAGGCATCAAGACTGCCGTCAACCACAACGGGCACAAGAACATCATCGGCTCGTACCACCCGCCTGTCAGCGCACTGCTCGACTCGCACTTCCTCGTCACCCTGCCCTCTCGGCACGTCAGCAACGGCATGGCGGAGATAGCGAAGATGGGGTTGATGTGCGATGTGGCCTTGTGGAAACTCATCGCCGCGCAGCCCGATGAACTCATCCGCACGGGTCTCGGGTCCACGGATCCCTCGATGAGGCCCGGCGGTCAGGAGATTCTCAGCCGCGCCATTCACAGCATGCTGGCCGAACTTCAGCCGAACCTCTGGGAGAAGGACCTGCACCGTCTGGTGGACTTCGGTCACACCTTCTCTCCCGTCCTGGAGATGGCGGTGCTCCCGGAACTCCTGCATGGCGAGGCCGTCGCTCTCGACATGGCGATCTGCAGCGCGCTGTCCAACCGGCGTGGCCTGCTCGCCGACGGCTCCCTCGAAGAAATCATGGCCACTCTGTCCAGGCTGGGCCTGCCCGTGGACCATCCGGCAACCACCCCGGAACTCCTCGACCGCGGTCTGGCCCAGGCCACGGCGCACCGTGGTGGGATGCAGCGCATTCCGGTACCGGTGGAGCCCGGTTCCGCGGAGTTCCTCGAAGGCGTGACGAGCAGCGAACTCGTCGACGCGCTGGACCGGGTCCGGCGGATCGCGAGGGACCTCTGATGTACATCGTCGACGGCATCAACGGCACCTGGGCCACGGTGACAGGAGTCCATGGCGCGGCCGGCAAGAGTGGTTGGCGCCAGCTCGTACCAGGACGCCCCCTGCGAGGCCCGTGGGAGGGAGTGGAACTCGCTCGCCTGGCGCCCGGTGGAGTCAGCGGACTGCACCGGCACACGAGAACGAACGAGATCTATCTGGTGATCGGCGGCGAGGGTGAGCTGTCGCTCGACGGCGCCACCTACCCCATGCCCGTTGGCCACATGGCACTGACGACCTTGTCGAGCACCCACGGCATCCGCAATACCGGCTCGGGCGACTTCCACTGGCTCGTGATCGAGGTGCCGGCGGCGGCCGCTCTCCACCTGGTGACCAACCCGAAGGAAACAGCAGACGTGACTTCTCCAGCCGCTCGTATGCACCCCGTCGACCTCGCGGCCCTCCGGCACATCGACCTGAGCCCCTTCGGCGCGGCTCCACTCCTCGACGCTCACTACGAGCAGCTGGACGAGGGCGCCGTGGTGGACCTGCAGGCAGAGGACTGCGAGATATTCGGCTACCTCGTCAGCGGAGCGGCCACCATCTCCGACGCCGACGGCAGCCACGCGCTCACGGCCGGAGTCGGCGTCACCCTGACGCTGGGTGAGAAGGCCGAACTCCGACCGTCCGGCGAAGCCACCTTCTTCTGGGCCCGCTCCAAGGTCGAGGGTGCGGGCCGGTGATCATCACTCCGGTACCCCATTCGTTCCCCGAGCCGGCCGGAACGCACTGGGCCTCCCTGGCACGCCGAGGGATGCTCTGGTCGGAGGTCCAGGTCATGGACGTCACGACGGCCGCCCCGGGAGAACCAGGTCCCTTCCTCGACCCGGACTGCCTGGAACTCGTCTACTGCAGCCAGGGCAGCGCAACGTTTCGCGCCGGAGGCGCCTGCGAAGTCACCCTGCTCGCAGGGCAGCTGATGCTCGTCGCTCCTGGGGACGAGCCCGCCCGCGCAACAGCCGGGGAAATCGGCACTGAACTGGTCCGCATTCGGCTTCTACCGGACGCCATTCGCGCGCGGATTCCCGCACGATGGCCAGGACTTGACCGGCCATCGCCTGCGCCTGCCCCCGGGCCCGACGAGGTCGTCGCGTGAACATCGACGAGATCAATTCCCTCAAGGGCGACGGAATCCCGTCGGCGCGCAACGTCGACCATGTCGCCTTCACCGTACCGGACCTGGAGAGTGCCTGCAGGTTCTTCGTCTCTCATCTGGGCGCCTGCCTGCTGTATGTCGAGGGACCGATCCGCCGGGGAAAGTGGATGCGGGAGCACTTGAACGTGCATGCCGCCGCAAGCTGCCGTGTGGCTCTGCTCAGGATGGGGCCCACCTTCAATCTCGAACTCTTCGAATACCAAAGCCCCGACCAGAACACCGGCATGCCCCGCAACAGCGACATCGGCGGGCACCATCTGGCGCTTCACGTCGATGACATCGACGCGGCTTTCGCCCACCTCCAGACGGTGGACGGGGTCACCTGCCAAGGCACCCCGGATCTCATCGAGGAGGGACCGATCGCGGGAAGCCGATGGCTGTACTTCACCACCCCCTGGGGGCTGCAGATGGAACTGTGCTGCCCCGCGTCGCGCATGCCGTACGAGGACGACGTCGCGGCGCGCCGCTACGGTCCCCATCGCGGATCCTGGTCCGGCGGCGACCTGGACACGCCTCTCCAGGAGACGGCCGGATGAGCCGCCCGGATGCCGGCGGGCAGCTCGAGCTCGGCGTCGCCCTGCCCACCAACCGGAAACGACTCACCGGCCGGGAACTGCGGGACATCGTAGGGAAGTTGGAGGACGCCGGCTGTACCGCGCTCTGGGTGAACGACCACCTGGCAGCGTTCCCCGTAGGGGCGGAGACCTACCCCTACTCCCCGACTGGCGAGATCACCTGGGATCCGAAGCTGCCGCAGTACGAAGCGCTCACCACCTGCGGCTACCTCGCCTGTGTCAACGACCGGATGAAGATCGGCACATCAGTACTCGTGCTGCCTCAGCGACACCCTGTTGAGGTGTCCAAGGCAGCCGCCTCACTCGCCGACCTCAGTGAGGGAAGGTTTCGCCTCGGCGTGGGTGCGGGCTGGTCCCGCAGGGAGATGGCTTTGCTCGGCTGGGACCCGGCCACGCGCGGCCGGCGTATGGACGAAGAGTTGGACATCATCCGTGCGAGCTGGGGGCAAGGACGCCGGGCGACCCGGTGGGAGCACTACGACATTCCTGACGACGTCATTCACGAGCCCCAGCCCTCGCCCGAGACCTCGCCTCCCATCCTGGTGGGCGGGATGTCCGAAGCGGCAACCCAGCGAGTCCTGAACTACGGCGACGGCTGGCTGGCGGTTGCCCCCGGCGATGACCCCACCGCCGTCGCGCGGGCAGGAGCGAAGCTCGCCAGGCTTCGCAGCCGTTGCCCGCGCCCCTTGCAAGGCGTACTCAAGATCGCGCTCAGCCGCCCCGGCGGCCAGAACGTGGCGCACATCGTCGAGCAGGCGGCCCACGACGGCTGGGACGAGATCTCCTTCGAATTCGACGAGTGGGCGCTCGACGAAACCTGCTCCCTTCTGTCCACCTGCCGCTCCCGAGGAGGGACCGCGTCATGACCTACCCCGAGCCGTCATCGGAACACACCCCCAGATGCCTGGTCATCGGGGCAACGGGAGCTATCGGAGGAGCCGTCGCCCAACGCCTTCGCAACGCAGGCGCTCGCGTGACGGCGACCGGCCGTACGGTGCCGAACGTCGCTGCAGACGAAGCCGCTGCATTCCGCGGTGTCGCACTCGACGTACGCGACCCGGAGGCCATCGCACGCACGGTGGGCGAGGCAGCCGCCTGGATGGGCGGGTTGGACGCGTTGGTGTACTGCCCGGGCGTCGCTCACGTCGGCCCTCTCGAAGATCTCGCACCCGGCCAGTGGGACGAGATCTTCGAAGTCAACGTACGCGGCTTCGGCCTGGCCGTCGCCGCGGCACTCCCACACTGGCGGGCCGGCAAGGGCGGCGTCGCAGTGGCGATCTCCAGTCAGGCCGGGCAGCGAGGACAGTCCCTGATCAGTGCATACTCGGCCTCCAAGGCGGCACTCGACGGCATGGTCCGGGCCCTGGCAGTCGAACTGGGGCCGACGGTACGGGTGAACGCGGTGGCACCGGGGATCGTCGCCAGCGACATGATCGCGGACGACTTCCGCCGGCAGGCGGACCGCGAGTCCTGCTCCGAGGACGAGATCGAGGCACGCACGCTTCGACGCATTCCGGTGGGCCGGTTCCAGACGCGCGAATCAATCGCTGCTGTGGTCGCCATGCTGGTGAACGGAGAGGCGGCCGCAGACATCACCGGACAGACCCTGGTCGTCGACGGGGGCATGACCGCGTGATCGAGACACTGAGCAGCGCCACCGCGTACACCAACCCCTGGATGACGGTGCTGGAAGACCGCATCGTGCACGCATCAGGGCACGAAGGCATCTACGGCTACGTCGACAAGCCGGACTTCGCCCTGATCATCCCGCGTACCGACACCGGCTTCTGGCTGATCGAGGAGTTCCGGTACCCCGTGCGGGCGCGCCGATGGGCCTTCCCGCAAGGATCTTGGCCCTCCGGAACCTCCGGTGACAAAGCTGACCTCGCACGGGCCGAACTGGTCGAGGAAACCGGCCTGCACGCCGAACACCTCTGCTGGCTGGGGCGCTTGGACACGGCGCACGGGATGACCAGTCAAGGCATGCACGTGTTCGTCGCCGAGGGATTGCGCAGTGGAACACCGCGGCGTGAGGTCACTGAGACGGACATGATCCACGAGCACGTCACCGACGAGCAGCTCGCCGAGATGATCACCCAGGGGCGTTTCGTCGACAGCGGCAGTCTGGCCGCTTACCTCCTGTACCTGCACTGGCGGGGGAACCGCCACACCACCTCGGAAGGACCCCGACATGACTGACGTCCAAGAATGGCCCACTCGCGATCTGCATCGAGCCGCGGTCACCGGTGGAGCCGGCTTCGTCGGCCAGAACCTGATCCGTACGCTCCTCGCCGACGGGCTGAGTGTTCGCAGTATCGACAACCGTCCCGCACCGCCGATGCCGGGTGTCGAGGCGATCACGGCCGACTTGCAGGACCCGGCCGCGGCCCGTGACGCCCTGGCGGATGTGGACGTTGTCTTCCACCTGGCGGGCAATCCCAGCGGAACCGTCTCCGTGCAGGACCCCCTGTTCGACTTCGCGTCGAACGCCACCGTGGGCATCAACGTCCTGGAAGCCGTCCGCCACCACGTCGGCACACGGCTGCTCTACCTGTCTTCGGCCATGGTCTATGGCCGGCCCGAGACCTCACCCTGCGAGGAGAGCGACCGCTGTCAACCCTTCTATCCGTACGGCGCCAGCAAGCTGTCCGTCGAGCACTGGCTCAACTCGTACGTGGCCACGTACAGCATCGATGCCAGCTCGGCCCGCGCCTTCGTCGTCTACGGACCGGGTGAGGACCCGCGCCGCGCCGGAGCGGAGGTCGGCCAGTTTCTGAGGTGGCAGCTCAACGGCATGCAGATTCAGGTCGTCGGTGATCCGGAGACCAAGGTCCGCGACTTCGTTCACGTCGATGACCTCTCCCGCGGCCTGCTGGTCGCCGCCCGCGCGGGGCGACCAGGGCTCGTCTACAACGTCGGCTCGGGTACCCGGCACTCGTTGCGCGAACTGGTAGCGCTGATCGAGGCAGCCACCGGCACCACCGCAGACGTCGCCGTGGACCGCACCGACCTGACGGACAGCTACGCACTCGTCGCCGACATCACCCGGCTGCGGGAGCTGGGCTATGAAGCGCAGGTGCCCCTGGCGGACGGGATCAAGCAGCTGGCCGACGAACTCGGCCCGGCACCCGCTCCGCCGCAGCTGGCCACCGTCCTGACCGCTGAGGGGCGCTGACGTGGACGCCGCGGCTGCCGCCGACTGGTGGCGAAACGCCGTGATCTATCAGGTGTATCTCCGCAGTTTCCGCGACTCCGACGGCGACGGCGTCGGGGACCTGCGGGGCGTGCGAAGCCGACTGGACTACCTGGTCGACCTCGGCATCGACGCGCTGTGGATCACGCCGTTCTACACATCGCCGATGGCCGATGCGGGATACGACGTCGCCGACTACCGCGACGTGGACCCTTCGTACGGGACTCTGGCGGACTTCCGAGATTTGCTCGCCGATGCTCATCGACGAGGGCTTCGTGTGATCGTCGACATGGTACCCAACCACACCTCCTCCCAGCATCCCTGGTTCGTCGAAGCACTGGCCGACAAGCCCGGCGGCGAGGCCCGCGGCCGATTTCACTTCTGTGAGGGCAAGGGCGAGCACGGGGAACTGCCCCCGAACAATTGGCCCTCAATCTTCGGAGGGCCGGCCTGGACCCGGGTCACCGAGGAGGACGGACGGCCCGGCCAGTGGTACCTCCATCTGTTCACGCCGCAGCAGCCCGACTTGAACTGGGAGAATCCCCAGGTACGTACAGAGTTCGAGGACATCCTGCGGTTCTGGCTCGACCTGGGTGTGGACGGCTTCCGTATCGATGTCGCGAACGGATTGGCCAAGGCTCCCGGGTACCCGGACCGCATCGAGGGACGCCTTCCCGAGGACCGGTCCCTCTACCTGGACCGCGACGACGTCCATGACATTCACCGCGCGTGGCGGCGCGTACTCGACACCTACGGCGACGACCGCATCGCGGTCGCCGAAGCCTGGGTCCCCATAAACCGTCTCGCCCTGTACCTACGGCCGGACGAACTGCACCAAGCATTCAACTTTCCTTATATCAAGGCGGGTTGGTCCGAATGCGACGTACGTCGGGTCATCGAGGAGTCACTCGGAGGACTCGGTGCCTCGGCGAGCTGGGTGCTGTCCAACCATGACGAGGTGCGCCCCGTGACCCGGTTCGGTGGGGGCGCTCCGGGCCTGCGCCGCGCGCGGGCCGCGGCCCTGCTCATGCTCGCGCTGCCGGGCTCCGCCTACATCTACCAAGGCGACGAACTCGGGCTTCCGGAGGTCGTGGACCTTCCGGATGAGGCGCTACGGGATCCGAAGTGGGAGCGCTCGGGGCACACCGACCGAGGGCGCGATGGCTGCCGAGTCCCCCTGCCCTGGTCAGGGGCCACCGCTCCGTTCGGATTCGGACCCGATGGTTCTGCGGCCACCTGGCTCCCGCAACCGGCCGAGTGGGCGTCGCTGGGGGCACAGCTCCAGGCCGCAGATCACGAATCGCCCCTGAACCTGTATCGCAGGGCACTGGAGCTGCGGCGCGTCCTGAACCGTCACGGAGACGGGTTCGAATGGCGGGACAGCAGGGACACACCACCAGGGCTACTGAGCTTCCGCCGTGGCGGAGGGTTTGTGTGCACCGTCAACTTCGGCCCCCATGACATCACGATGGAACGTCCGGGCGAGCTGCTCTTGGCCAGCGCGCCGCTCCAACTCGAAGGCAGCCTCTTCGTCATGCCGGCAGACACGGCGGCGTGGTGGCGGACGGACAGCAAGAGTTGGGGGACGGGACCGTGATCAGGAAAGCGGTCGTCCCGGTAGCGGGCATCGGCAGCAGAATGCTGCCGCCTACCCGCGCCCTGCCCATCGATGCTCCGCTGTTTCAAAGCCCAGCCGACCCGCATGACGAACCACCCAGCCTACGGAAAAGAAGTCCGCGACCTGGCCCTACGCCTGTGCACGTCGGAGAACTGAGAAAGGCATCATGACCAGTATCACTGTGATCGGCACCGGATATCTTGGAGCCACACACGCCGCCTGCATGGCCGAACTTGGATACGATGTCCTTGGAATCGATCGGGATGCGCAGAAGATCAGTGAACTCTCCCAGGGCTGCGCCCCGTTCTACGAACCGGGCTTGAACGAACTGATTGCCAAGCACACGGCGAGTGGGCGACTGCGCTTCAGTACTTCCTTCGCAGAAGCAGCCGATTTCGCTGACGTCCACTTTCTCTGCGTCGGCACACCCCAACTTCCAGGAAGCGACGCCGCGGACCTGCGTCATGTCGACAGCGTCATCGACGAACTCGTTCCACTGATCGACGGACAGGCGCTGCTGATCGGAAAATCGACCGTGCCGGTCGGGACGTGTGCGCGACTGGGGGCCCGGATAGCTCAGCTGACTGCCACATCGAACGCTCGAGTCGAACTCGCCTGGAACCCGGAGTTCCTCCGGGAGGGCAGTGCGGTCAAGGACACCCTGACTCCCGACCGCCTCGTCGTCGGGGTGGGCAGCATCGCTGCCGAGGACACGCTCCGGGACCTGTACCGCCCCCTGATCAATTCCGGGATCCCGTTCCTGTCCATGGACTTCGCGACGGCAGAGCTGGTCAAAGTAGCGGCGAACTCCTTCCTCGCGACCAAGATCTCGTTCATCAACGCCATGGCCGAAGTCTGTGAAGCGGCGGGAGCCGATGTCACCCAGCTATCCCAGGCACTCTCGCACGACCCGCGGATCGGGGGCCGGTTCCTGTCTCCGGGCCTCGGATTCGGCGGGGGGTGCCTGCCCAAGGACATCCGCGGATTCGTCGCACGTGCAACCGAGCTGGGCGTAGGTCACTCAGTCACCTTCCTCAAGGAGGTGGATGCGATCAACCTGCGCCGTCGGACCCGCACGGTTGAACTCGCCCGAGAACTGTGCGGCGGGACATTCGAGGGCAAGCGCATCGCGATCTGGGGGGCCGCCTTCAAGCCGGACTCGGACGACATCCGGGACTCACCGGCACTGGCCGTGGCCGACGCGATATCCGACCTGGGAGGTCACATAACGGTGTGCGACCCTCAGGCCACCGACAACGCCCGTCGGCGGCACCCCAGCTTTTCGTTCACCGAAGACCCTCTCGTGGCGGCCAAAGACGCACACGTCATCCTTCACCTCACCGAATGGGCGATGTTCCAGGACGTCGATCCAGGTCTGGCAGCTCAATATGCCCATCGTCTGTGTATTCTCGACGCGCGCAACACTCTCGATGCCGCACGCTGGCGATTGGCCGGCTGGCAATGTGCGTCCCTGGGGCGGCAGTCCTCGAAGCCCGCGCCGGCATTGACCTGAGCTGTCCAACAGCTTGGGCGCGGGTTTCGCACCGGATCACTCGCAGAATCCATGGACCTTCTTGCGGCGGAGCCGGCGGATAGGGCTGCAGACGAGGGAGAGGACTCCGGTTGTCCCTTACGGAAGATGACGGACAGGATCCGCCGGAGACACAACCGGTCCCGGCTCGGGGTTGGAGTCGTAGCCCTCGGCAGGGCTTTGAGGTCTCGGCGGGCGCCGCCGGAGCGGGCGACAACTGGTCCGGTGCCGGCGAGAGCGCGGAGTCGACCGGGTGGAGAACCCGCCGTCGAGCGCAGCGGACAACCACCACCACGGCGAGTCGGCGGCGGGGATCCATGTGGTCGGCGGCCGCCCCGTAGGCCGCGAGTCGAGTAGGTTCGGGGTCACGCCATGTTGCGGGCTCAGGCGGCCGTCGGCGGCCTGAGGGCGAGGGAGGGGAAGCGTGGCCAGGATCGCAGCACTGTCGTATTACCCCATCAAGGGGTGCGCCGGAGTCTCGGCCGACGTCGCCATGCTGACGCCCGCGGGACTTGCCCACGACCGGAGTTTCATGGTCACCGGTGCGGATGGCGTCTTCCGCAGTCAACGCCGCCATCCGCAACTCGCGCTGATCCGACCGGAGATCGGCGCCGGCGGTGCGCGCCTCACACTGCGCGGACCCGGCCTGGGCCGGCTGGCCATCGATGTCGACACCTCCGGCACGCGCCGGGACGTGGAGCTGTTCGGGGCCCCGTACAAGGGCATCGACCAGGGTGACGAGGCCGCCGGATGGCTGTCGGAATTCCTCGGCTCGCCGGCCCGGCTGATACGTGTGCCGCCGGAGCACAACCGGGTAACCGACGGTCGGACGCCCGGCACCTCCGGATACGCCGACAGTTGCGCCGTACACATCCTCTCCCGGTCCACTCTGGAGCTGCTCAACGAACGGATGGCCGAACGAGGAGGCGCGCCGCTGCCCATGGACCGTTTTCGCCCGAACATCGTCATCGAAGGCTGGGACGAGCCGCACGTCGAGGATCGGGCACGCCACATCACCATGGGCGAGGCGGAGTTGGGCTACGCCAAACTGGCCATCCGCTGCGTCGTCACCATGGTCGATCAGAGCGTTGGCGCCAAGGCCGGCCCCGAGCCGCTCCGCACTCTCGCCGGCTACCGGCGGGCAGCCGAGGGCGGAATCGCCTTCGGTACGAAGTTCGCCGTGCTCCGGCCGGGAAAACTGTCCGTGGGCGACCAGGTGATCGTCGGTTCCTGGGGCGAGCCGGAGCTGTAGGCCCGACGCCCGGCCGGAGCGTGTCGCAGGCCGGGAACGACGGACCACCCGCCCGGTGCTCCTCGCCAATGGCTCCGGCACGGCCCGGCAGACGTCGACAGACCCTGGGGCGAACTCGCGGGCGCCGTCGGCCTCCCTGCGTATCAAGGGGCCGGCTGTCGCCCCGGCATCGACGAACTGACCTCACGTCATCGGGGAAAGGAAGCTTGCCCGTCGGCCTCGGGATGCCGCGCGACGGCCCTGTCGGGGGGCGGCATGGTGTGCAGCAGTTCCAGTCGGCGCTGAACAGCCTCGACCGCCCCGAAGCGCCGGCCAGGGACGTGGCGGCGCAACGAAACCAGGGGCGGGCCGAGTTCCCGGGCCCGAACCTGGTCGCGAAGTTCCAGCCACTGGTGGTGGGCCCGGTCCACGGCACTCTCCACGGCAGGGTCGTCCGGGGCCTGCTGCCGGGCCAGGCGGGCGTCGGCGGCAGCCATCCACAACTCGCAGCTGCGCGCCGGATCACCGGCGAGACGAGCGAGGTCCGCCCGAACCTCCAGCCAGTGGATCGCCTGCACGGAGCCCGCGCCGTAGGTACGCAGAGCCCACCCCTCCCACATGGCTGCGAGTGACACGGCCTCGCTGTGCCGCCCCGCGTGGGCGGCGGCAAAAATCGCAGGCAGCGGATCCTCTTCGGACACCCCGGTGTTCTCCGCGTTCGGGGCAGGTGCCGTAGGAACGGATGCAGGCTCCTCGTGTGGCCGGCTCGGTGCCGGCACAGTCGGCGCCGCGGGGACGGGGAGGGCTGTGTGGTCGAAGGCCAGGAGCAGCGCGTCGGCGGGGCCGGTCTGGATGACGGCCTGTTCGTGGAGCTGGGCGAGCGGAGGGTTGGCGCCACTGCGCCAGGTGGTGGCAAAGGCCCTCAAGTAGGCCGGTTCCACGATCCGGTGGCGGGGCGGCGGCGGGGTGATCCGGCCGTATACGCGGATCCCGTGGCCGAGGACGAGGCCCTCGGTACGGAGCTGCTGCCAGGCGTCAGGGGCGGCGACCAGGTCGGTGACGACCGTGGTGGTGTCCGGGCGGCGCAGTTTGAGTTCGCCGGCCAGCCAGTGCCAGGGCAATGCGGTGTAGCGCAGGGTGGCCGGCGTGGTCCGGGCGAGCGCGAGGTGGATCAGGCGCTGCTTGTGGTCGAGATGGAGTTGTCCGGTGAGGTAGAGGGTGAGTGGGCCGGATGTGGCGGCCGCGGCGCGGATGTGGGTGAGGACGGTCTGCGGGTCGGTCGGATCGGCGAGCTCGACGATGGTGGCCGCCGTCGTTCGGGTCAGGATGCTGGGCGGCACCGCCGCGAGCGTGGGCAGGACACTGGTTGCGTCGATGAGGCGGCTCTTGCCGGGCGGCGCTGCCGCGAGCAGCAGCGCGGTCCCGGATGCCGTGTCCTCCCCGTTGATCATCACAACAGCACCGTATCCGCTCCCGGTGGTGAATGGAGCCGTCTGCCGACTCGGGACGGGCCGCCTGCAGTGCGCACGGCACGGAGGACCGGCGCGGCTCTCCAGGCGGTCGAGCCGTTCGTGGAGTGCGCGGCGCAACTTCATCGCCGCAGGCGACCGCGCCGACCGCCAGGGGCATTCGCTGGGGCCGGGGTGAGCCGGCCGGGACTTTGCGGGTGCTCTGAAACCATGCCTGGCCGGTTCTGGCGTTCGCCCTGTTCCCGGCAGACGGCTTTGGGCGTTGACTCTCCCTGGAATGCATGTTCGGATCGCGGGAGAGGGACATCGGATGACCCCTGCACAGCCGAAAGGCCAGGCACTGCCCGCAGTGGGCAACTCCCCGGGCGGGGACGGATCCGCTGCCGGGGGCATGACCCCGTTCGACGACACGTACGACCAGCCGGACCCACGCCCGTACTTCCGTGCGCTCGGCCCTTGGGAGTACCAGACCCCTCACCATGCGCAGAGCGTCTTCCGGCACCTGCTCAGTACATGCGGTCCCTCGAAGGACGCGGAGGGCCCGGCGGAAACGGCGGGCCCGGCCGCGGTGCTGGACATCTGCTGCTCGTACGGCTTCAACGCCGCGCTGCTCAACCACCACCTCACCTGGAACGACCTGTACGCCCATTACACGTCTCCGCACGCCACCGGTCTCAGCACCACCGAACTGATCGAGTGGGACAGGGAGTTCTACGCGGCTCACCGGCGCCCGGACGCGGTCCGCGTCGTCGGGCTCGACGCCGCCCCCCGTGCCGTCTCCTACGCTCGCGCCGTGGGCCTGCTGGACGAGGCGTTCGCCGAGAACCTGG
Organism: Streptomyces sp. NPDC087845; assembly: GCF_044742755.1. Lineage (NCBI taxonomy): Bacteria > Bacillati > Actinomycetota > Actinomycetes > Kitasatosporales > Streptomycetaceae > Streptomyces > Streptomyces sp. NPDC087845. Next base: position 52,757 of record NZ_JBIUVC010000015.1, on the reverse strand, counting down.
AGACCGCACCGGCCGGCCCCGCCCTGCGCGACGCGGTACGCGGTACCCGTCTGATCACCCTCACCGGTGGGGCCAGCTTTCTGTCGCCCCGCACCTTCCAACCCCTCCTCGACAGTATTCGCGGCCCTGTACAGGTCGCCGCGTTCGTGCTGCGCACCGGCTCCTACCAGGCCGTCGCCGACTGCCTGGCAACGTACGGCCTCACCACCGAGAAGTCCGTCGAGCGCACCTACCCGCAGCGCCGCTTCACCAGTGCGCAGGAGCAGCAGTACGCCGTCACCGCGGTCCTGGCCGCCGGTGAGGACCCGCGCGGCAAGGAGAGCGACGGTTACTTCCACACCGCGCTGTACCTGTCACGCCCCGCAACAGACGCGGTGCGGACTCCGTAGGGGCACGCGCTTGCGGGGCAGCGCCAGTAGGCCGGGGCCGGCCGGTCGACGCACCGAGACGCCGCGCCCCAGCCCGCACACACCCCTGCACACATCAGCCCCTCGGTGGCAGCTTCGTTGCACGGGACATGGCGGAAACCGGTGGGTGCGATACGTGAGGTTTCCGTAGCAGGGTCGAGAAAGCCGGACGGGAGAGTTAGTTTGGGGTAAGCAACTAATCCAGCCCTCTTCGTCGAGGTGCCCATGTCTGCGACGCCTGCGGTGGACCGCGCGGCGCGGCGGCGGGCCCGAGCCGCCGCCGACACATCCAGCCCGCGGTACAAGTGGGTCGTGCTGTCCAACACCACGCTGGGTGTGCTGATGGCCACGATCAACGGTTCGATCATGCTGATCGCGCTGCCCGACATCTTCCGCGGCATCCGGATCGACCCGCTGCAGCCGGGGAACACGAGCCTGCTGCTGTGGTTGATCATGGGGTACTTGGTGGTCACTGCGGCGCTCGTGGTCAGCTTCGGCCGGATGGGCGACATATACGGCCGGGTCCGCATGTACAACGCGGGGTTCGCGGTCTTCAGCGTGTTCTCGGTGCTGTTGTCATTGGCGTGGATGCACGGCACGGCAGCCGCGCTGTGGCTGATCCTGATGCGGGTGGCCCAGGGCGTCGGCGGCGCGATGCTGATGGCCAACTCCAATGCGATCATCACCGATGCGTTCCCGGCGGACCAGCGCGGCCTTGCGTTGGGTCTGAACCAGGTCGCGGGCATCGCGGGCTCGTTCATAGGGCTGGTGCTCGGGGGGCTGCTCGCTCCGGTCGAGTGGCGCCTGGTGTTCCTGGTGTCGGTGCCGTTCGGGGTGTTCGGCACGTTCTGGGCGTACCGGAAGCTGCACGACACCGGCATCCGGCGGCCCGCCCGGCTGGACTGGTGGGGCAATCTCACCTTCGCCGTCGGGCTGATCTCGGTACTCGTGGGCATCACCTACGGCATCCAGCCCTACCGGGGGGACACCATGGGCTGGACCAACCCCGGGGTGCTGGCCGCCCTGGTCGGCGGCGTGGCGGTGCTGCTGATCTTCGGCGTCGTGGAGACCAGGGTCGCCGAGCCGATGTTCCGGATGAGCCTGTTCCGCATCCGTGCGTTCGCTGCCGGGAACCTCGCGAGCCTGCTCTCGGGAATGGGCCGCGGCGGGCTGATGTTCATCCTGATCATCTGGTTGCAGGGCATCTGGCTGCCCCGGCACGGCTACAGCTTCGCCGAGACCCCCTTGTGGGCAGGCATCTACATGCTGCCGCTCACGGTCGGATTCCTCGTCGCCGGACCGGTCTCGGGCTGGCTGTCCGACCGCTTCGGGGCGCGGCCGTTCGCCACCGGCGGCATGATCGTCGCCGCGGGCAGCTTTGTGCTTCTGGCGCTCCTGCCGGTCGATTTCCACTACGGGACCTTCGCCACGATCCTGCTGCTCAACGGGATCGGGATGGGGCTGTTCGCCTCCCCCAACCGGGCGGGAATCATGAACAGTCTGCCCGCCGACCAGCGTGGCGTCGGCGGCGGTATGAGCACGACCTTCCAGAACTCGGCGATGGTGCTGTCGATCGGGGTCTTCTTCAGCCTGATGATTCTCGGCCTGGCCACCACGCTCCCGCACGCCCTGTCCGACGGCCTGGTCTCCCAGGGCGTCCCCGCCGCCGACGCGGACCGGGTGGCGGCGCTGCCGCCGGTCTCGGTGCTGTTCGCCTCGCTGCTGGGCTACAACCCGGTCCAGACGCTGCTCGGCCCCGACGTGCTGGCCCATCTGCCGGCCGGCCACACCGCGTACCTGACCGGCCGGGGCTTCTTCCCCGCGCTGATCTCCGGGCCGTTCGCGCACGGCCTCACCACCGCGTTCGCGTTCGCCATCGTTGCCTGCCTCATCGCTGCCGTGGCCTCCTGGCTGCGCGGCGGCAAGTACGTGCACACCGACCGGCCGACAGCCGTCGGCCGAGCGGAATCCGCCCCCGCACCACCGGTCCCGGGAACGACGCCCGGCGCCGCGGCACCGGAGCGGGCGTCCGTCCGTGTCGGAGCCGACGTCCCCGATCCCGGCATCACGCGGTCCGCCCCGTCGCCGGCCGGCCTCGGCACCGCTCGGGCAGGGCCGCGCGGCACGCGGCCCCACCTCACCGGGGACGCGCTTCGTGATGCGTACACGCTGGTCGTCACCGCGCGTGGCTACCGCCCTGCCGTCTACGCGATGGCGACCGGCGGCAACGGCCGCCCCGCCACCGCGGGCGCCACCGATCGGACGAACGGACAGCTCACCGGCGTCGTCTGCGGGCCGGGCCCGGACAGCCCGCTGCCCGGCGCGGCGCTGCGAGCCGTCGATCCGCGGGGTGTGATCGTGGCGTACGCCACCACCGGTCACGACGGCCGGTTCCAACTGCCCGGCCTGCCCCACGGCCTCTCCGCGGCAACCAGGGCCGAAGCCCCGCAGGCTCCGCCGGGCACCCCCGGCGGGCCAGGCGGCGCCTTGCACCTCAGGCTGGACGGCGCATGGTCGTGAACGAGCCGCAGCGAGCTGTGCCCGGAGCGTCGGCCCCGCCCTCGGGCCGCGACGAGACCGCGGCCCGGCTGCGGGCGGCGGTCGTACGGCTGGCCCATGGGCTGCGCGCACCGGCGGAGCGGCACGACCTGACGCCAAGTCGCCTGACCGCGCTGGGCGTTCTGTCCGCGCACAGCCCCCTGCGGGTCGGTGACCTGGCGCGCGGCATGGGCATCAGCATGCCCAGTGCCTCCCGGCTGGTCGACATCCTGGTGGCCGCCGAACTGGTGGGCCGTCGTCCCGATCCGGACGACCAGCGCGCTTCCCTCCTCGTCCTCACCCCGGCCGGCACAGCCGTCCTGGACAGCATCCGCCGCGACAGCCTTCAGGCCCTGGCCTCCCGCATCGCCGCACTTCCCGACGACCAGCTCGCCGTGCTCGCCGCCGCTGTGCCCCTGCTGGACTCACTGGCTCAGCAGTTGGCCCCCAGCTACCTGCCGGCTCATGAACTCGCCCCGCGCCCCGGGAGGCAGTCACGGCACCGGCCGGCGGGTGACACGCCTGGCTGATCCTGCGCCGAAGGTTCCTTGCTCCGGTGTCCGGGGCGCACCACTGCGCGGCTTCGTCCGCACCCGCCCGCCCCTCGGCAGTTCCACTGAACAGCCAGCCGCACCGGCGCAGACCGTATGGAGGGGCGGCCCCGGAACCACCCCTGCATGCGGTCTGCACCTGGGGTTGGTCGCTGTAGGTGCGGGCCTGGGCCCGCCCCATGGTCGCGTACTCGCCGTCCTGCTCCAGGAGTGATTGGTGCGTGCCCTCTTCGAGAAGGCGCCCGCCGTCGAGGACGATGATCCGGTCTGCGGCGCGGGTGGAGCCGAGGCGGGGGGTGATCAGGACGACCGTGCGGTCCACGCTCAGCGCCCGGATGCGGTCGTGGACCGCTTCCTCGGTACGCGGGTCGAGCGCGGGCCGTCGGCTGCTCCTGGTGCCTCGGTGGGGTGTGAGCGGAAGGCGGTCCGGTATGCCTGCGGGGAGATGCCCGTGTGGCGGGCGAAGTGCTGGCGGAAGGTCGAGGGGGCGCCGAAGCCGGTGGCGGTGGCTATGCGTTCGACGGGGATGGCCGTGGTTTCGAGGAGTTGCTGGGCGCGGTGGACGCGGGCCCGCAGCAGCCACTGGAGGGGGGTGGTGCCGGTCTGGGCGCGGAAGTGGCGGTTGAGGCTGCGGATGCTCATCGCGGAGTGGCGGGCGATGTCGTTCAGGGTCAGCTGTTCGTGCAGATGGGCCTCCAGCCAGTGGAGGATGGGCTGGAGTGCGGCGTCTTGGCCGCCAGGGTCGGGGTGTTCGATGAACTGGCTCTGGCCGCCGTCGCGCTGGAGCGGCATCACCGTACGGCGAGCGGTGGCGGCGGCGAGGGCGGCGCCCAGGTCGCGGCGGACGAGGTGGAGGCAGAGGTCGAGGGCGGCGGCCACTCCGGCTGAGGTGATCAGGGGGCCGTTGTCGATGTAGAGGCTGCTGCCGTCGACATCGACGGCCGGGTGGCGGGCGGCGAGTTCGGCGGCGTGCTGCCAGTGGGTGGTGGCGCGGTAGCCGTCGAGGAGGCCGGTGGCGGCGAGAGTGAACGCGCCGACGCAGACCGACGCGAGCCGGGCGCCGCGCTCGGCTGCCGTGCGCAAGGCCGCGACCACCGGGGCGGGCGGGTCGTCCAGAAATCCCGAGTGACCTGGGACGACGACGGTGTCGGCCTCGGTCAGGGTCTCCAGGTCCCAGGCGGTGGCGAGCTGGAAGCCGCCGAATCCGGCGGCTGTCGTCACCTGCCGGCCGGGGGCACAGACCCGTACCTCGTAGTGGGTACGGCCGACCGCTTCATTGGCTGTACCGAAGATCTGGCCCGGTACGGACAGCTCGAACGGCACGACACCGTCGAGCGCGAGTATCGCCACAACAGTCATGGCCAGAAGCTAGCGGATGCTGGCATTTGGGCCACTGTCGGGGGGCTTCCCGAAGCAGAAGGATCAAGCGCAGGCCAGGGTGACCTGCCGTGACCTGCTGATCTCCGAGGAGTCGAGTCCTGTGACATCCTGTCCCACCCGGCCGTTCGCCGGTTTCGATCTGCCGGACACCGAACTCGCCGTGGCCGCGCTGCGGTACGCCGAGGAGCTGACCGAGCCGTACGTCTTCCGACACAGCGTGCGCGGCTATCTCTTCGGCCGGGCCCTCGCTACGCAGCGCGGTCTGCGCCCGGGTGCTGACTACAACGACGAGCTGGTCTTCGTCGCGGGCGTGCTCCATGACATCGGGCTGTCCGATGCGGGCAACGGTGACCAGCGTTTCGAGGTCGACGGCGCGGATCTGGCCGCCCGCTTCCTGCGTGAGCACGGCATGCCCGAGAGCGATGTCGCGATCGTGTGGGACGCCATCGCCCTGCACACCTCCGACCAGATCGGCGCGCGCAAGGGGCCGGAAGTCTCGCTCTGCCAGACCGGTATCGCCGCCGACATCCTCGGCCAGGGCCGTGAGGAGCTGCCCGAAGGCTTCGCCGACAGCGTTCATGCCGTGTTCCCGCGCGACGATCTCGCGTACGCCCTGAGCGACGCGATCGTGGCGCAGGCCCTGGACAACCCGCTCAAAGCGGGCCCTCTCTCCTTCCCCGGAAGTCTGCTCCGCCGCCATCTGCCGTCGGGGACCCTGCCCGATTGGTACGACCTCATCGCCGGTGCGGGCTGGGGAGACCGGCCCGCACGGAGCGGGGAAGACGTCGCACGGAGCCCGCGGGAGCTGGCCGGGCTGTTCGTCCGCCACCTCGCGGCCGGCGATCTGGACCGGCTCGCGGGACTCTACGAGCCCGGGGCCGTGTTCGTACCGGAGCCCGGCAGGGTGCTCACCGGCGCCGAGGCCGTGCACGAGAGCCTGCGGCGGTACGTCGAGAACGGCGTACGGATCGGCCTCACGCTCCGGCGCGTTCACGAGACCGGGGACCTGGCGCTGCTGTCGTCCGTTGCGGCCGTCGACGCTCCCGGCCGTCCTCGGGTGACGACGGTCACCACCGAGGTCGCCCGGCGACAGCCCGACGGACGCTGGCTGTATGTCGTGGACGACCCGTCCTTCAACGACTGAGGCAGCCCCTCCCCGCCCGGCCGGGCCCTGCCGGGCGGGGAGCGTCAGCGATCAGCCGCCTGTCGTGAGGGCATCGGCCGCCGTGATGTGTCGGCGGGTGATGTGCCGTACGGCGGCGAGTCCGCCGATGCCGGGGATGAGGGCGAGGAGCTTCGCGGGGGTTCCCGCCGCCGTGAGGCGGAGGGTGCCGAGCACGACCAGGAGGTAGGCACAGCCGTGCACCGGTCCGAGGAGCGCGGAGAAAGTCCGGTGGTGCGCGGTGAGGAGGTTGGCCAGGAGGAGGGCGAGGGTGACGATCTCGACGCCGGCCGCGATGCGCAGATGGAGTGGGGGCACGGTCATGCTCCTGTGGTGGATCCGGGCCTGATGATCATCAGGATGGTGACGGTCGCCCAGAGCAGGTTGAAGACGCCGGTGAGCATCGCCAGCCGGGCTCCGGCCCGCCGGTCGGGGGCACGGTCATCGGTTCTACGGCCTTCCGGGGTGCGGCCGTCGGCACCGTCCGCCGCCTCGACGGCGTTCAGGGCGTCTTCCTGCCGAGGGAGCAGAAGCAGGGCCAGGATCACGGCCGCGCAGCCGGTGAGGGCGATCGAGGTGATCAGCCAGGCGCTGCCCAGGACACCGAGGCTGCTGGCGGTGGCGAAGCCGAAGACGGGTACGGCGACGCCGACACCGGCGTAGACCCGGCAGATGCGGTGCAGGGTGCGCAGCGTCGCCCGGGGCGCGATGTCCCCGGGGGCCGCCTGGGCCCGGCGCAGCACCCCGGGGAACATGCTCGCGGCGATGGCGACCGGCCCGACGGCCGAGATCGCGGCCAGTACGTGCAGCGAGAGGAAGAATTTTGTCATGGTATGAGCGGTTCTCTCCATCGAGGGGGGTGCGGCGGCCGATCCTCGGCACCCCGGGCCCCGGGGACCCCGCCCGTTGCCGGACGGGCGGGGCGGGAAGGGCCTCGCCCCGGCACGGTGACGGGCGTACCGGACGTCCGGGTCCCGGACGGAGACCCGCGCCGGATGCCGTCGGATGATGGAGGGAACCCAACCGTCGGCGCGCCGGACCGGACCGTGGCGGTCGTGCCCGAGGAGCTTCTCGGCGGCTCGCGCCACCCGGGGCCGTAGAAACGCTCCAGGAGATGAACCCCCGGATCCAGGATCAGATCGGCCCGCTCGGGGGAGAGTTGGGCCGTGGCCCGCACGGACAGCGGCGGGGTACCACTGGGGACCTCCCGAGGGCCCTCGGCGGTGACGAGTTCGACCGTCAGGTCGCTGTCGGTGAGCAGTCCCCCGGCGAACAGCACCTCGTAGGGGCCCAAGGCGCCCAGCGGGTCGAATCCATCGAAACGAACAAGCTGAGCCAGCATGTTTGCACCACTTCCTTGGGGTTTATGGCTGATACGGCGCTATCGACCTCAAGCTATGGCGCTCCACCCCGGCCGGGCAGTGGCAAAAGGGACCTTCCTCAATGAGATCTGGCCACCGGAAACCCGGCCGACGCGAGGCACCGGCGCCCCAGGAAGACCAGCCCCGGCAACACCACCCGGCTGATCCAACGAGCAGCCGTGCGGCAGGACCTCTCCAGACACACGGCTTTCTCACTCATGCCGGGTGTCCTCTACCTCACCTGGATCGCCACCGCGCAGACCCGCCGCCGAGACAGCGACCACCGCGATGGACAACTCCATCGCCGAACTGCCCGACCGCTCCCATCCCGCACGGCAGGTGATCGAGGAGCACAAGGCCTGCCAGACCCGCAGGCTGGTCGGCATGTGCGCCGAGGCCCAGCTGCCCGAGCCCGAGCAGACCGCCGCCGAGATCACCTTCGTACTCGAAGGCGCACAGGTCAGCACGCAGAACGGAAGCATCGATCAGGCGGGGGCCGCCTGATGAGAATCGTCGAGGGGATCGTGGATCGGCACCGCTCCCCGCTCGGCGCACACCGGGCGACCGGCTGACCGCCCCGCCCCCGCGTTCCCGCCTCGGGTGACCTTCGCCGGGGCCGGCGGCACCTGCCGTTCCCTGCGGCACCGGGGCACCACCCCGCCTCCGCGAACCGGTCGCGGGACAGCTGCACCCCGCGCGCTCCGCCGAGTGCCACTCGGCGAGCTGGGCCCGGTCCACCTCTGCGTGCACTCGCGGAACCCGAACACGCCCCGCCACAGCGGCCATGCGGCCGCGCGGGACGCCGCCGTACGTCCGCGGTCGGCGTTGTCAGTGGTCGCAAGTATGTTCAGTCGTGTCCCGCCGCTGTGGCGCGGAAGCCCCCTTGGTGCATTGGAGATGGTGCGTTGTCTGACTGGGAGAGGTCGAGCACAGTGCAGGTGATTGCACCCGCACGGCCGCGCAAGCTCGCCAAGGTGCCGTTCGTCGAGCTTGCCGACGGACGCCTGCAGGGAGTGGTGTCCAGCGGCTCGGACATCGAGCGGGTCTATGTCTCGTCGATCGCCACGGGTACCTACGCGTTTGCCTGCAGCACCAACAACAACCGGCCCTGCGGCGGCGCTCGGGGCTCGTTCTGCAATCACATCCGTGCTCTGATCAACGAAGCGGTGCTGCAGTACGGCGCCGAGCGCGTCGCCCGCTACCTGAGAGTCGAGCGCGTGGACGGGGAGAGCGCGCAGTCCCTCGCCGCCGACATGAGCAGCGCACGGCCGCAACAGGGGGACGCCCAGGCCGCCGCGCCTGTCTTCAGCCGGTTCCTGCGCCACCTGGCCTACCTGGAACTCGCCCCGACCACGGCGCCGTTGCCGGAGATGCAGTGGTTCCCGTCGACCAGGGCGGTGGCGTGATGCGCGCCGATCTGCTGGCCGAGACCGTCGACGGGCTCGATGAGGCCCTGGCGGCCGTCGACGCCTTCGACCGGGCTCTCGTCACCGGTCTGCTACGCCCCCAGCCCGCCCAGACCGCCGGCCTGACAGCGCTCGCGCACGCAGTCGCGGGTACACCGCTGGCCACCAGGGTCGCCGAGGCGGCCGAGAAGGCGGCGGCCGGAGCCGCGAGCGAGGACCACTTGGTCGCCCTCGCCGCCGCCCGCACCGCACTGCTCGGCTCCGTCCACGACGCACTGACGACCCGCATCGAGGCGGCGATCGGGCGGTCCCGCAGCGAGGAGACCGTCCCGGCGCCCGGCGGGCCGCAAGCGGGGAACCTGCTCGTCGCCGCCCGCTCCTGGCTGTCCGATCTGGCGCGCTCCGGGTGGCAGGGCATCGATCACGACGTGGTCTCGGGGGCGGCGCACGTCGTCTCCGCGATGCTTCCGGATCCGGCCCTGCGCCGTCTCGCGACGCTCCTCGACGGCTTCGCCGCCGAACTCGCCGCGTCCTGCCCGGGTACAGCCCTGGAGCGTGTCCCGGCACGCCGCTGGGCCGATCTGTGGTCACGCGCGATGCTGCTGACGTTGCCCGGTGCGGCCGATGTGCCCATGACCGGTACCGCCACCGGCCGGCTCCTGCCTCTCGGTGTCGACGTGCAGGAACACGCGACCGCCGTACAGGCCCAGATGCACGCGGTGTTCGAGCCCGCGGACGGCACCGCGCCCCGCCTGGTGCGTGCCAGTGTGTCGGGGCCGAAGCCCGACACGGTCGTCGGAGTCGGCCTCTGGCAGCTGCTCCGCCCGCACATGTCGCTCCTGGCAGCCGCCGGCGAAGGCCGGTCGATGGACCTCGCGGGCATGCCCGTCACTGCCGAGGGCGACCTGGTCTGGAGCAATGAGCACGCACGCCCGAGCGAGCCCGCCGACGCCTTCGCCACCGCCCGCGTCGCCCTGCCCACCGCCACCGACGCGTCGACCGCGCCCTTGGACCGGCACCCTGCACGCATCGCCGCACCTGTGTTCCTGGAGGGCTACACCGCCCATGAGGACGACGGCGCACTCACGTTCACCGTCGCCGGACACCCCTTGGTCGTCGACACCGACCGCATTCCGACCGCCGGTCCGCTCACTCCCGAGGCCGTCGCCGCGTCGAGCGCGTGCATCGGGCTGCTCCGCTGGGACGCCGGGACGTACCGCGTCCAGCCTCTGGCCGTCGAGACGACCGTACGGAAGAAGGCTGTCGCGATCCACGCCGGGGGATGGACCGGGGGCACGACCGACAAGGCCGGAGTCAAGGCCGAGAAGACCGCCACCGACGCCGTGGCCGTGCTGCGGGAGCGCGCCGGAAGGTTGCTGCGGAAATGACGGAGCACACGACGGGACAGCCGGCCGAGTACGCGGGCCGGTCGGACTCCGGGGTGGACCCCCACGACAACCGCCGTCAGGTCCTGTACTGGCGGCTCCTCGCCCGGCTCTTCGACCACGAGGAGCAGGCCGCACTGGAATCGGCGAGCCTCGCCGTCGTCGAGGACATCGGTCTGCCGTCCGCGCTGCTGGACCCGCAGGCATCCGTCGACTCGGTCGTGCAACGCCACCCGGACCTGGCCGCCGAGTTCGACGGTCTGATGGCACCCGATCCCGACCCCGCCGACGGGGCACGTGACCGGGCAGCCGAGGTGCGGCGCGCGGCGCTGGTGTCGAAGGTGCTGCTCAACGTCTTCGCCACCGGCTCCGGCGCGGTCGACGCCGGACAGCTGGCGCGCTGGCAGTCCGACGCGGGCTGGCTGGAGCGCGCGCTCGGCTGCGCACCGGGAGAACTGCGCGGCACGACGCCCGCCCTCGGTCGGCTGATTCCGCCGATCGGCCCGGAACTCGGCGCCATCGAGGCAGACCTCGTCCAACGGATGCACTTGCGCGAAGTGCTCGCCGACCCCGCGCTCGCCGCGCAGCTGATCCCGAGCATGTCGCTGATCGAGCAGCTGCTGCGGGACAAGAACAACCTCTCCGGCGTGGCCCTGGCCAACGCCAAGGCCCTGATCCGCCGTTTCGTCGACGAGGTCGCCGAAGTGCTGCGCACCCAGGTGGCGAAAGCCTCGGTGGGCGCCCTGGACCGCTCCGTCCCGCCCAAGCGGGTGTTCCGCAACCTCGACCTCGACCGCACGATCTGGAAGAACCTCACCAACTGGAGCCCGGAGGAGGAACGGCTGTATGTCGACCGCCTCTACTACCGGCACACCGCCCGCAGGACGACGCCCCAGCGGTTGATCGTCGTCGTGGACCAGTCGGGCTCGATGGTCGACTCGATGGTGAACTGCACCATCCTGGCGTCGATCTTCGCGGGGCTGCCGAAGGTGGATGTGCACCTCATCGCGTACGACACGCGTGCCATCGACCTGACCCCCTGGGTGAACGACCCGTTCGAGGCCCTGCTGCGCACCAACCTCGGTGGCGGCAACGACGGTCCCGTCGCGATGGCCATGGCCCGCCCGAAGATCACCGACCCCAAAGACACCGTGATGGTGTGGATCTCCGACTTCTACGAATTCGACCGTTCCCAGCCGCTGTTCGAGGGCATCGAGGCCGTCCGGCGGTCCGGGGTGAAGTTCATCCCCGTCGGTTCGGTCACCAGCTCCGGGCGCCAGGAGGTCAACCCCTGGTTCCGTGAACGCTTCAAGGCCCTCGGCACGCCGGTGATCTCCGGCCACATCCGCAAACTCGTCCACGAACTCAAGACGTTCCTCACCTGAGACCTACCTGGAAAGGCCCTGTTGTGTCCGATCTGCTGCGAGCCCCTGCCGAGATCAAGTACGCGGAGGAACTGGACTGGCTGGAGTCCATCGACCACAGCCCCAAGCCCTTTTCCTGGCGCCTGTCCCCGAAGATGGTGCGCCTGTTCATCCTGGGCTCCGAGCGCTCCGACGGCCTGGACCGCGAGATTTCCCAGAAGTGGTTCGGCGACCGCAGTTTCGTCGAGCGCTCCATCGTCACCCTGGCCTCCGACCGCGGCCTGCTGCTCATAGGCGACCCCGGCACCGGCAAGAGCTGGCTGGCCGAGCTGCTGTCCGCAGCGATCTCCCGCAACTCCACACTGGTCGTCCAGGGCACGGCCGGCACCACCGAGGACCACATCAAGTACTCCTGGAACGTGTCCATGGTCATCGCCAAGGGCCAGTCGCGGGAGTCGATGATCCCCTCACCGATCATGACCGCGATGGAGACCGGCGCGATCGGCCGTTTCGAGGAACTCACCCGCTCCACCAGCGATGTCCAGGACGCGCTGATCTCGATCCTGTCCGAGAAGTACATCTCGGTTCCCGAACTGGACAGCGACAGCATCGTCTTCGCCAAGCCCGGCTTCTCGATCATCGCCACCGCCAACAGCCGCGACCGAGGAGTGAACGACCTGTCCTCGGCACTCAAGCGCCGCTTCAATTTCGTACGCATCCCGGTGATGACGAACAAGAAGAGTGAGACGGAGATCGTCCGCTTCCGTACGGAGGAACTGCTGCGCCGCCACCAGCTGGAGCTGGACGTGCCGCCGACGCTGCTCGACGTGCTGCTGCAGAGCTTCGCCGACCTGCGTGCCTCGGCGGCGGCGGCCGGCAGCGACGACGAGAAGCTGGAGTCCGCACTGTCCACCGCCGAGCAGATCGGCGTACTCGAGGACGCGATCCTGCACAGCAACTTCTTCGGCGATCGCGCCCTGACCGCCCGCACGCTGGCCTCCTCCCTCGTCGGGTCCCTGGCCCGGCGCGACCCCGAGGACCTGGCCATCCTCAACAAGTACCTGCACGGCGTCGTCGAACCACGCAGCAAGGAAGAGGGCGGATCCTGGCCGGAGTTCCTGGAGGGCGGCCGCGACGCGATCGCCACCCTGTCATGAGTGACACGCACGAGGAGACGTTCGATCCGCTGCGCGGGCAGTTGCAGGAGGCCGCCGCGGCGTTCGCCGACGGGCCCGACGCCCTGGAGGGCATCCTTCTCGGCATCGTCGACGACGTCGACCGCGCGGTGCGCGAGCCACTGGAGATCTTCCCCGTCTGCCACCACTCCCCCGCCTCGGCCATTGCGATGGCACGCCGCCTGCGCCAGAAGCAGCCGAAGGTCGTGTACCTGGAGCTGTGCGAGGACATGGCACCGCTGCTGACCGAACTGCGCAACTGCAAGCTCCCGGTGGCCCTCCAGGCGTTCGCGACCGACGTCGACGGCTTCCCGGCCGAGTGGTCCCCGCTCTCGGTCGTGGCACCGATCACCGAGGCCTCCGCCGAGTACCAGGCGATCGCCTACGCACTGGACACCCCGGGCGTCGAACTGGTCCTCGTCGACCGCTCCTCGGACCACGTCTTCCAGTGGGACGCACGCGGAACGCAGTCCGCCGACCCCGCCGATCCGGACACGCCGCCCGCCGAGGAGGAGGACGCGTTGCACGGCGACGCGGTCGGCGTGGAGATCGGCGACGTGCGCCCCCGCTTCGCGGAACTGGAGGAACACCTGCTGCGCCACGGCCGGGTGCGGCACTGGTCGGAGTGGTGGCACCAGTACGTCGAACTCCCGCTCGGCGACAGCGACCACGACACCTACCGCCAGGTCATGTTCCTGATAGGCAGCCTCTTCCGGCGCCTGGCACCCGGAGCCCCCCACCGGGTGCGCGTGGACGAGGACCGCGAACGCCACATGTGGACCAGGATGCGCCGGCACCTGGCCGCGACCGGCACCGATCCCGCGGACTGCCTCTACGTGTGCGGTGCCTTCCACGCGGCCAGCCGCGTTGCGGAGTTCGGTGTCCACGGCACCGACACCTTCGAGATCGGCCCACGCAGTGCCACCAAGTGGCTGCACGGCCTCATTCCGTCCAGCCACGCGGCGATCGAAGCGCAATTCGACCTGGCCGCCGGCTCGGTGTCGATCGCCGCGACGGTCTGGGCGAAGAACGTCAGGCGCACCCGCGTGGAGCCGTACCGTCTGGCGGGACAGGCGGGCGCGAAGAAGTCGAGGGCCAAGAAGACCGCGGCGGCCCTGCCCGCGCCGGCGGTCCCGCCCTCGGACAAGCTGACCGGCTTCCTGCGGCAACCACCCGTCCTGGACCGGCTGGACGAGGCCGAGTTGCTCGGCTGGTCGGTGGAGATCGTGCGCGCCGCGCGCCGCAGCGGCTACCTCGCCTCCACCGCCGACGCCATCGCGGTGTTCGAGACGTCGATCCTGTTGGCCGGGATGCGCGACCGGGCGAGGCCCACGCCGTACGACTTCCAGGACGCGGCCGTCACCTGCATCGAGAAGGACAGCGTGCCCGGTCGGCGCGACGTACGCCGCCTCGTCGAGACCCTGATGGGCGGCGACCGGGTCGGCCAGGTCGGTTACGACGCGCTGCCGCCCCTGGCCCGCGACGTGCACGACCGGCTCGCACCGCTGAATCTGAAGCTCCAGCAGCGTGGCGTGCAGCGGGCTCTGCTCGACATCGCCTCCCAGCCGGAACTGGAGCGGTGCTCCGATGTGCTGTGGATGCTGCGCCACCTGATGCCGCGGGGCGCCGCACGGCCGATCATGGGCGAGCGGAGACTGGGTGAGCGGCCGATCCAGGAGTCGTGGGACCTGGCGCTGGGCACACACGAGCGCGCGCTCATCGAACTCGGCTACGAGGGTGTCAGCGTCGAGCAGGTCCTGGAGCAGCGTCTGCGCCGCACGGCATACGGCCCGCACGCCACCACGGCGACCGTCCTGGAAGCCGTCGAGGACGCGACGTCGTACCTGCGAAGCCGCCGCCTCGCCGACGAACTGGGCAGCCGCGCCCTGGAGGTGCTGTCGGCCGAACGCAGCGTCGACGGCGCACCGGAGGTGCTGCGCCGGGTGCGGCGGCTGCTGGCGTACTACCGCACCAGCGAGCCGGTGCTGCCGCCGTGGATCGAGTCGTTCGTCAAGACCGGTTACGCCCACTACTGCACCCTGCTGCCGACGGCTTTCACCGACAGCGACGCCACTGTCCGCCAGGTGGCGGCGATGCTGGGTTTCCTCTTCAGTATGGAGAGCCTGGCGCTGTCGCTGGGCTGCGACCGTACCCAACTGGAGCTGGCCCTCGCCCAGTCGCATCCCGAGGACCCGTCGAAGACGGCGCTGCTGTGGGCGGCTCAGGTGCAGCTCGGGGACCTCTCCCGGGCGGACCTGCGGGCGAAGTGCGACGAACTGCTGGGCAACCCCTTGGTGCTGCCCGCCTATCCGCGCTACCTCAGCGGCTTCGTACACGCCCTGGAGCCCGTCCCGGGCCTCACCGACTTCGTCGTGGAGGCGGTGTCGAACGCCTTCGGACGGCTGCCGGACCCGGTTCTCCTGCCGTGGCTGCCGACCCTGATCACCACCCTGCGATCGGGCGGGGCCGAGCTGGCACCGCTGCTGATCCGTGAGTCCGGGCGGATCTTCCCCGGCCGGCTCTCGGCGCTGGACGAGTGGGTGCCGCCGTGGCGGGCGCAGCCGGAACCGGAAACCGCGCATCCGGTGCGGCGCGCGGACGGCAGTCGCGGTTGCACGCTGCTCGCCGCCCACCCCGCGGCGTGCGACGCGTTGGCGGGCCTGCTGGGTTGTGACGACACGTGGGAGGCAGCGGATCCTGTGCCGCCTGGCGCGGCACTGGCGGGCCGGTTCCCGGATACGGCGGTGGCTCTGGAGGTGCTGCTGGCCGGCGCGTGACTTCGGCGGGGTGCAAGCCCGCGCGGCGGATCCGCCGTCACGTCCACCCGGCCGGCCTGAGCTCAGGAATTCGGGCCGCGCCGGGTGGCTCCGGACGCACCCGGCAGCGCCCGGACCAGCTCAGGGGCGCTCCCCGGCTGCGTCGGAAAAGCCCTTCGAGCCGGCACGGCGCGGCCCTTCGCACCCCCGGTGGCGACCACGGGTGGGCCGGTTCCGGAACAAGGGGATACGGCGGGGAACCGTACATGTTCGCCGGTTCACTCCCCGCCCGGCGCACGACGCGTGGGCCGTTGCGCGGAATTCCCCGAAGGCCCTGTCGAGCGAGAAAGTCCACCGCCGACGGGGCCTTCGGCCCCCGCCGACATCGGCGTCCGTCGGCCCCGCCGTTCACGCTGCGCACAATCCGCCCGCAGCGCAAAGCGGCCGACCGCTCCTCGGCCCACCGTTAGCGTCGCACCATGCAACTCATTCGGATCACCGCCGACATCTGGCAGCTGCCCTTCCCGGTCGGGCACGTTCACATCGTGCGTGTGCCGGACGGCTTCGCCCTGATCGACACCGGCATGCCGGGGTCCGCTCCGGCGATTCTGGACGCCCTGGATCAGCTCGGCGGCCGCCCTCAAGACCTGCGGCAGATCGTTCTGACCCACTCGCACGTCGACCATGCGGGCTCGGCTGCGGATCTCGTCGCGGCCACCGGCGCCCAGGTCCTGGCCGGTGCGCTGGACGCTCCGTTCATCCGCGGCACCGCCCCCGAACCCGAGCCCCGGCACACCGCCTCGGAGCGCGCCCTTCATGAGCAGATCGCGGCTGGATTCGGGGACGCCGGCATGCCTCCGGTGAAGCGTGTGCCGGTGGACATGGAGCTGCGCGACGGCGACACCCTCGACGGCTGGGCCGAGCCCGTCCGCGTCCTGCATGTTCCGGGCCACACCCCGGGAAGCATCGCGCTCCATCTCGCCTCCAGCGGCGTGTTGTTCCCGGGTGACCTCGTCGCCACCGCGGAGGGCCGGGCGATCCTCGGTCCGTTCAACGTGGACAGGGAGCAGGCCATCGCCTCCTTCCGGCGGCTGGCCGCACTGGAGGTGGAGACCGTGTGCGTGCCCCACGGCGAGCCGCTGACGGAAAACGCGGGCGCGGTGCTCCGGGCAGCCACTCCGGAGAGCGACTGGCTGTGAGGCGAGGATCAATGTGCTGATGCCGAATCAGCCCCTCCCGGACCGGGCGCCTTTCGCTGCCGAAGCCGGGGCGATGAGTCACCGTCCACGCCGTACGACGCCCTGTTCGGCGGCATTCGTCTCGGCCGTGGCAGCCACGCGCTTCCCGAAATGAGTGAGCGCCGCGGCAAGAGAGGCAGCCCCATGGCGCAGCCGCGCTCGGCGTGCTCGACGGGCTCGACGGGCTCGGCGTGCTCGACGGGCTCAACGGGCTCAACGGGCTCAAGCAGGGGCCGTGCCAGATCCTTCTCCAGTCGGTTGATCCGGATCACCGACGCGGGCTGACCGGTCCGCACCCGCACAGCGCCTCTGGCCCGCCCTGCACCAGCGCAACAGCCGCCACGGTGCTGCCGCCACCGCCTGCCCATCGGCCGATCCCACTCCCCCTGCGCTCGGATCCCCCTGCCCTTGGGAGACATGCCTCGACGGCCTCGGCCACCCGCTCCCGTACGACCGCCTCGACCCCTTCTCGATATTTGTATACCAAGAAGTACGAGGGGAATGGAAAATCGGAACATTCCCCCCAAATAGCCCGCATCGACACAGGAGATCTTGCCGGATCTTGCCCCGGCTTCTCACTTTGGTATACAAACTGGAACCGGTTGTGCTTCAAATGCCGAGGAGCCCCTCATGCGTGTCGAATCCGCCCCGCCGCACCCCTGCCGGCGGAACCGTCCGCAGCGGCGGCGCACGGAGGGGCTCCGGCTCCAGCGGGCAGTGGGCCGCCTCGTGCGCGGCTTCGCGGGAGACCTGATCCTGGTGGACGGCACCCCGCTCGCCGATGTGTCCGTACTGAAGACGCCGCCGTACAGGGTGCGCGCGGGCCTGACGCACCAGCCGTGCCCCTGCCTCTGTCCCTGCCTCTGTCTCTGCCTCTGCCTCGCTCCCGAGGCTGAAGACCTTGCATCTCTGCGGTAACGGGCCGCCGCCTACGGCTCGTTACCGCATCTGCCCCTGCTGCCTCTTCCCCAGCCGAAGGAGTCCCCCATGACGTCCCCTTCCTCTCCGGTGTCCCACCACGGCGTCCTCGCCGGCGCCGCCTCCGCGGCGGGCACGGACTCCGCCGTGTCCGCAGGAACGCCGTCGGCCCTGGCCGATACCCGGAACGGGCCGCGCGACGTGGCGGTCTTCCGTGACGTGCGGCCCCTGGGCGCGGCGGACCCGGTGGATCTCACCGTCGTCGACGGCCGCATCACACGCGACCCGGCTCCCGGGGACGCGAAGGTGATCGACGGCGGCGGCCGCATCGCCCTCCCCGCTCCGGTCGACGCGCACATCCACCCCGACAAGACGACGTGGGGCGGCTCATGGGTCTCCCGCGAACCGGCGAACGGCATCGCCGGCCTCGCCGCCCAGGACGCCGAGCTGTTCCGCGGTCAGCGTCGGCCGGTGGCCGAGCGGGCGTACGGACTCATGGCGCACGCCGTGACCCGCGGGACGCGGGCGATGCGCGCCCACGCCGACATCGCCCCGGCCTACGGCTTGGCCTGCGTGGAGGGGATCGGAGAGGCGAGCGAACGGCTCAAGCACGCGCTCGACGTGCAGATCGTGGCCTTTCCGCAGCACGGCGTCGTTCGCGCCCCCGGGACGGCGGAGCTGCTCAAGGAGGCGGCCCGCAGCGGAATCGTGGACATGATCGGCGGGATCGACCCGATCAGCTTCGACCACGCCTTGGACGAGCAGTTGGACCTGGTCTTCGACCTTGCGGACCGATACGGCGTCGGCGTGGACATCCATCTGCACGACAGGGGCGAGACCGGTCTGACGGTGCTGCGCGCCCTCATCGACCGCACCCGTGCACTGTCCCTGCAGGGCAAGGTGACCGTCAGCCACGTCTTCTGCCTGCCCGGTCTCTCCGACACCGAACTGGCCGAGGTGGCCGAGGACCTGGGCGACCTGGACATCGCCCTGACCACCGTGGCGCCCAGCAGGTCGCTCGTCCTGCCGATCGCGAAGCTTCGGGAACACGGGGTTCGGGTCGGGCTCGGCTCGGACGGGGTGCGCGATTCCTGGAGCCCCTTCGGCAACGCGGACATGCTCCACCGGGCCCACCTGCTCGGCTGGATCACCGGCGCGCGCCTCGACGAGGAGCTGGCAGCCTGCTACGAAACCGGCGCGCACGGTGGCGCCGACGTCATGGGGCTGCCCCGCGCCGACCTCTCCCCGGGCTCCCCGGCCGACTTCGTCCTGCTGCGTGCCGAGTGCCTGCCGCAGGTCGTGGTAGACATGCCCGCGCGCGACATGGTGGTGCATGGCGGCCGAGTGGTGGCCCGCGACGGCGAGCTGATCTGACAGCCCCTCCCGCCCTCGCACCCCGGCGGCCCGTCACCTCACCACGCGCATAGGGTGACGGGATGCCCGGTGGCCCACGAGACCCCGATGACTCGCGAGTTCCGGGACAGGTCGGCAAGGGCCCAGGGAGGACGGCACACGTGACGGCAAGCACCGGCTGGAAGGGAGACGGAGGGCAGCCGTCGGCTCCAGCACCGCGCACACCACTGAGCGAGCTCGCGCGCCGGGCCATCAGGGAACGCATCGTCGACGGCAGCTACGCCCAGGGCACCCGCGTGGTGGAACGCGAGATCGCCCAGGACCTCCGGATGTCGCGGGTACCGGTGCGAGAGGCCCTGCGGGCGCTGGTGGAGGAGGGCCTGCTGGACCTGCTGCCGCACAGCGGCGTGCGGGTGCGCCGACTGGAGCGCGTCGATGTGGAGCACCTGTACGACGTATGGGAGCCACTGGCCATCCAGGCGTCACGCCTCGCGGCCCGCCGTGTGGCCCTCGCGGCCCCGGAGGAGGCCGCCACCGTTCTCGGGGACCTGCGGGACGTACTGGACCGGGCCGAGGCCGCAGCCGCCGCAGGGGAACGGGCGGCGGAGAACGACGCCGGCACCGCCTTCCACGACCGGATCGTGGCCCTGGCGGACAACCCGTTGCTGGCCCAGCTCATGCAGCGGCTGGACGGACAACTGCGGCTCCTGTTCGGCCTGAACACGGAACCCGCCCCCATGCGCGCACAGCACAGCGAAATGTACGAACGCATCGCGGCGGGAGACGCCGACGCCGCCGGGGCGATCACCCTCCTGCACGTCCGCAAGAGCAGGGAACTCGCACTGCGAGCAGTGGCCGCGCCAACCACCCGCTGAACGGCCCGCACACGCGACCTCGGGATCTCGCGTAGCGACAGACCGGATAAGAACTGTCATGCGCACGACAATTCGCGCCCTCGCGCTCACCGACGAGACCCCCGGCTGCGCCTACTGGTACACCGCCGGCGTCAACCGGGCCGGTGTCATCGCCCTGGTGGCCGGCACGGCAGCCGCCGCTCTGTATGTCAGCACCCAGCTCGGTCCGCTGGCCCGCACTGCCGGGGAATCGACCTCGCCCTCCCCGTCGGAATGACGGTCGCCGCAGCCACCTACGCGCTTCTGATGCGTCGGCACCGCACCGCACTCGCGGCCGAGCCGCACTGACACCCCGCTACGCACCCGGGGGCCGCTCCCAGGCAGGGCGCACACCCCCGGGCTGCCCGGCGGACACGTCCGAAGAAGCAATGAACGGCGAACGACAGCACATCGTCGTCTGCGCGGCCGCGGAGAAGGTGCGCCGAAGAACGCGCTCACCGGGCCGATGCACGCCATCGGCCCCAAAGAGAGGGCCGGGAAGGCCGAGAGCGCCGAGACAGCCGGCAACCGGCAACCGCAAGCACTTCGAACGCGCCCCCTCCACGGTGGGCGTCCCCCAGGGCCGACTCGTGCGTCCCCCGGGGACGGTGCACTGTGGAAGACGTGGGCCTCAGTGAGCGGTTTACGGGTCTGCGGGAGCCATTGCGGCCGAGCCATGCGCTGCTGGTGATTCCCCTTGCGCTCATCATCGTGATCACAGCGGTGGACATCCTGGCACCGGAAGACATCCGTCTGGGGCCTCTTCTGGTCATCGCGCCCGCGATCACCGCCTCATTCGCCGGCCCTCTGTCGACCGGAGTCATCGGGCTTCTGGCCGTGGCGGCCCAGGCGTACATCGGCCTGTACTTCGGTGTGCTGTCCTCCCGCAACACCCTGGTACAGATCGTCGCCATCGGCGTGCTCTCGATCCTGACCGCGCTCTTCGCCCTGATACGCGAGCGGCGCGGACGGCAGCTCGCCCGGGTGCGGTCGGTGGCCGAAGCGGCGCAGCACGTCCTGCTGTGGCCGCTGCCGGACCGTATCGGCCCACTGCGCGTGGCCTCCTTGTACCTGGCCGCCGAGGACGAGGCCCTGATCGGGGGTGACCTCTACGCGGCCACCCGTGTCGAAGGCGGAACCCGGGTGCTGATCGGTGACGTGAGAGGCAAGGGCCTCGCCGCCATCGGAGAAGCCGCCCTCCTGCTCGGCGCCTTCCGCGAGGCTGCCCACCAGCACACCGGCCTGCCCGCACTCGCCGCGGCCCTCCAGAAGAGCGTCCGCCGCTACGAGGACGACTTCGAGTCGGAGGACGCGACCGGGGAGTGCTTCGTCACCGCGCTGCTCCTGGAGATCCCGGACGAGGACCATGTCATCCGCATGACCAGCTGCGGACACCCTCCTCCCCTGCTGCTCACCCCAGGGCGCTCCGTGAGCGTGCCCAATCTGCACCCCGCGCCACCGCTGGGGATCGGCAGCACCGGGCCCGCGTCCTACAGCCTGGACGTGTCCACCTTCGAGGACGGCGACACCCTGCTCCTCTACACCGACGGCGTCATCGAGGCGCGCGACCGCAAGGGAGACTTCTACCCGTTCGCGGAGCGGGCCGAGCGGTGGACCGAGAGTTCTCCCGAGGCACTCCTGCACCACCTGCGACGGGACCTCCTCGCCCACGTCGGCGGACGGCTTGGCGACGACGCCGCCGTCATCGCGATCCAGCGCGACCCCACCGCGCGTCCGGGACACCGTCGTGGAAAGACCAACCGGGCGCCCGGGGATTCGTCCGGAGACCGCCTTTGACCTCGACCGTGGTTCAGTTCTCACCGTGGTGGCCGAGCGATACCGGTGGCGGCCTGCCCTCGACGGGCTGGAACGCCGCGACCGGGGAGAGGCTTCGACGACCTCTGCCGGGGAACAACATCTCTACGAGAGGTCGGCAGAACCTCGTGACCGCGCGAGCCGACGTGCTCGGGCCGTGTCCGTCGCACGCCGCGTCCCGCGGGATCGTGCGACGCCATGCTGGGCACGCCGTACGACGGCAGGAGGTTCCGCCCTCCGCAGAGCCGCTCCTCGGAGGAGTTCTCCGATGACCACCACATTCAAGGTGACGTCGCTGACGCCCACCCACCGCGACCATCTCCTGAGTCTTGCCGACAACGTATGGTTCCCCGCCGCGCACCGGCTCTTCGAGGAACACACGGCTGCCGACCGCTTCTGGATCATGAAGACGGGCACGGTGACCCTCGACTCGCAGCTTCCGCGCCGGCGTCGCGCGGAGATCGAGTCGCTGGGGCCGGGCGAGCTGGTCGGACTGTCCTGGCTCTTCCCGCCGTTCGAGTGGGAGCTCGGAGCCGAGACCGTGAGCCCCGTCCGTGCCTTCCAGTTCGACGCGCCGCAAGTCCGCGCACTCTGCCGGTCGGACCCCGAGTTCGGATTCGCGATCAGCCAATGGGTCGGCCTCGTGCTCACCCAGCGGCTGCACGCGACGCGGGGCCGGCTGCTCGATCTGTACGAGTCCGCCGCTCACATCTGACGTCTCGATGTGCCGTCCGTGGACGGCACGTCTCGATGTGCTGCCCATGGACGGCGGGGCACCGAAGGTGCGTGCGACGTCGGACGGCCGTCGAAATCCGGACCGGCCGACGGCCGTCAAGACCCGGCCGGGAGTCGCGTGCCCCGCCCTGTCAGGCGTCGGACACGGTGAAGAGGCTCCCGTCGGGGTCGCGGATGATGAAGGCGTCCTTCGCTGAATCGGCGAGTGAGGGTGAGGGTACCGCTGAGGATTCGCCTCCGGCGTCGACGGCGGCCGCCGCGGCCTTTTCGCTGTCCCTGACGTGGAAGTCGACGATCCAGCGCGGGCGGATCTTCGGGTCCGGGGCGGTCTCGATGCCACCGCCGCGCAAGGTGGCGACAGTGTGCCCGGCGAGCTGGATGACGACGTGGTCCTGTGCGTAGTCGACCATGCAGCCGCCGGGAGGCTGGGCCCAGTCGAAGACCTCGGCGTAGAAGATGGCGGCCTCGAACGCGTGGCGGGTCTGCAGGTCCAGCCGGGCGGGAGCGCTGCCCCGTCCCACCGACCAGGCCAGGGCCGGTCCCTCCCAGAAACCGAACATCGCCCCGTCGCGGTCGGCGGCGATCCCGGCGCGCCCCGCGCCGAGCTTCAACGGGCCGATCGCGAGCGTGGCGCCGCGCTCCCTGACGCGGCCGGCCGTCTCGTCGGCGTCACGGACAGCGAAGTACGGCATCCAGACGGCAGGAGGGCCGCCGGGTGAGCAGGATCCGATTCCGGCGACCGGTTCGCCGTGCGCCATGGCCACCGAGAAGTTGCTCCCGAGGCTGCTGTCCCGGAATTCCCAGTCCATGACCGCGGTGTAGAAGGACTGCGCCGCGTGCAGATCGTGTGCGATCAGGTTCACCCAGCAGGGCGCCCCGGCCACCGGCATGATCCGTTCGAAGGACGGCATTCGATGCTCCTTCCGGTGGACCGGTCGCCGACGTGATCGGGGGGTGGGCCCGGCCGGGTTTCAGGCTTTGGTGGTGCGGCCGCTCAGCAGGCCGCGTACCCGGTCCACCAGCCCGGCGTTCTCCTCGTCCACCGGCCCCTCGCCGTGCGCCGCCCTCGCCGTCGCGAACCTGCTGGCGCACCACCCGGTACAGGCGCGTCCCCTCGCCCACCGAGTGACGCACCCACGCACCGTGCACCCGCGGCCACCGGTTCTCCGTACCGTGGCCCCGCGGCCACCGGTTCTCCGGTCCTTCCCGTAAACGGAGCCGGCCCTTCGGCGCTCGATGGGTGAGCACATGCGCAGGACGACCGGCGGGTCGGCCTCATGCCGTCAGCGTGTACCCGGTGGGATTCCACCGCACTCCAGAGCCGCTCCGTCCACGCCCGATCCCGCATTTGCCGGGAACCCCGTCCCTCACGCAGCGGGCCCGCGCGCAGGCTCCGCCGGGTACGGCGAACGCGGACAGTGGTCCCAGGAGGTCCACCGTGCACCGGTGGCGCACCGGGTTCGCATCGAAGCCGCCGGCCGCGGCTGCGGGAACCCGCTTCTCCCCAACGCCCGTGAACCGCTCGGCGCCTTCGGCGCCGAGACCTCGCCGGCGTCGGCGCAGGAAGCACCGACGACACCGCCTTCCTCGCCGTACGGCTGCCCGCACACCGCCGCCACCGGCCGGACACACGGGCGATGTCGGGCGACTGGCGGACGCCGTCTGCCGCCCTGCCAAGAACGTCGTCACCGCCTCGATCCGGCCATGCGCTCCCACCCGATCCGGTTGTAAAATGTCGTCTAAAAGATGACAAATGCCATGTCATGCGGATGATGACACGCAAAGGAGGCAGCGATGGCGCGGGCAGTGGGCATTGACCTGGGAACGACGAACTCCGTGGTGTCCGTGCTCGAGGCCGGCGAGCCGACGGTCGTCGCGAACACCGAGGGCGCGCGGACCACTCCGTCGGTGGTCGCCTTCGCGAAGAACGGCGAGGTGCTGGTCGGCGAGGTCGCCAAGCGGCAGGCGGTGACGAACGTCGAGCGGACCGCGCGGTCGGTCAAACGGCACATGGGAGACGCTCAATGGCATTTCCCCGAGTCCGGCGACATCGACGGCAAGCGGTACACGGCGCAGGAGATCTCCGCGCGGGTGCTGCAGAAGCTGAAGCGGGACGCCGAGGCACATCTCGGGGAGGACGTCACGGACGCGGTGATCACTGTCCCGGCGTACTTCAACGATGCCCAGCGCACCGCGACCAAGGAGGCCGGCCGGATCGCGGGCCTGAACGTGCTGCGGATCATCAACGAGCCGACGTCCGCGGCGCTCGCCTACGGCCTGGACAAGGAGAACGAACAGACGATCCTCGTGTTCGACCTCGGTGGCGGCACCTTCGACGTATCGCTGCTGGAGATCGGTGAGGGCCTGGTGGAGGTGAAGGCGACCAACGGCGACACGCAGCTCGGTGGCGACGACTGGGACCAGCGGATCGTCGACCACTTGGTGAAGCAGTTCAAGAACGGCTACGGCGTGGACCTGTCCAAGGACAAGATGGCTCTTCAGCGGCTGCGTGAGGCCGCGGAGAAGGCGAAGATCGAACTGTCGTCCGCGACCGAAACCACCATCAACCTGCCCTATGTCTCGGCGTCGGCCGAAGGCCCGCTGCATCTGGACGAGAAGCTGACGCGCGCGCAGTTCGAGCAGCTGACGGCGCCTCTGCTGGAGCGCTGCAAAGGGCCTTTCCACAACGCGGTCAAGGACGCCGGAATCAAGGTGTCGGACATCGACCATGTGATTCTGGTGGGCGGTTCGACGCGGATGCCCGCGGTGACCGAGCTCGTGAGGGAGCTGACCGGCAAGGATCCGCACAAGGGTGTGAACCCGGACGAGGTCGTCGCCATCGGCGCCTCGCTCCAGGCCGGTGTCCTCAAGGGCGAGGTCAAGGACGTCCTGCTGCTCGACGTCACCCCGCTGTCCCTCGGTATCGAGACCAAGGGCGGCATCATGACGAAGCTCATCGAGCGCAACACCACGATCCCGACCAAGCGCTCCGAGATCTTCACGACGGCCGAGGACAACCAGCCGTCCGTGCAGATCCAGGTCTACCAGGGCGAGCGCGAGATCGCGGCGTACAACAAGAAGCTCGGCATGTTCGAGCTGACCGGCCTGCCGCCGGCCCCGCGGGGCATCCCGCAGATCGAGGTCGCCTTCGACATCGACGCGAACGGCATCATGCACGTCGCCGCCAAGGACCTCGGCACCGGCAAGGAGCAGAAGATGACCGTCACCGGCGGCTCCTCGCTGCCGAAGGACGACATCGACCGCATGGTGCGCGAGGCCGAGCAGCACGCGGAGGAGGACCGGCAGCGCAAGGAGTCCGCCGAGACCCGCAACCAGGCGGAGAGTCTGGTCTACCAGACCGAGACCCTGCTGCGGGACAACGCCGACAAGATCCCCGCGGATGTGCGTTCCGAGACCGAGGCCGCCCTGACGGAGGTCAAGGAGAAGCTCAAGGGCGAGGACACCGCCGAGATCCGTACCGCCACCGAGAAGGCAGCGGCCGCCGCGCAGCGGATCGGCACCGCTCTGTACGCGCAGGCACAGGGCGGCGAACCCGCTGGGGGCGGTACGGCCGGTACCGGCACTCCCGGGGGCACGAGCACCGGTGACGACGAAGTCGTCGACGCCGAGATCGTCGACGACGACCAGAAGGGGGGTACCGGATGAGCAAGGATCCGCACCTCCCGCATCAGGGCGAGCGGCCGCTTGTGCTGGTGCGCGACCGGAGCGCGGCCATTCCGGCCGCTCTTCCGCCCCGGCAGCACCGGGACGCGGGGACCGACCGGGCGGAGACAGAAGGCGAAGGGCTGCCCGAGACACGACTGCGCGAGCAGATCGCGGAGTTGACCGCGGACCTGCAGCGGTTGAAGGCCGAGTACGACAACTACCGCAAGCGGGTGCGTCGCGACCGCCTGGCGGTACAGGAGATCGCGGTGGTCAACGTCCTCACCGGGCTGCTTCCGGTCCTGGACGTCGTGGAAGGGATCCATCGGCAGAACGACGACCACGGCGCGGCCGAGGTCCTCGCCGCCACGCTCCAGGACCGGCTGGCGGTGCTGGGACTGCGGACCGTCGGTGCCGCGGGTGAACCCTTCGATCCCCGCACGCATGAGGCGGTCGCCTACGACGCCTCCGGCATCGCCCACGAGGCCGTGTGCACCGAGGTGCTGCGGCAGGGCTACCGGGTCGGCGACCGTCTCCTGAGGCCGGCTCAGGTGGCGGTGACAGGACCCGCTCCCGCCGCATAGTCCTGCGGGAGCGGCTCCCCGGACTTCGGGCCGGGGCGGTGCCGGAAGGGCCGGAACGGACACGACCGGTCGGACACCACCGGCTGGATCGGACGCGGGGGAGCTGACCGCCGCGGGCGAAAGGACACGCAAGCGACACCGAAAGACATTCATGATCGCTTCATCGGAAAGTCGATCGGACCGCCCCACCACCTGACTCACGACACCTAACGTCTTTGGTTCAGACCGGTTATTCACCCGTTATGACGCCGGACCAGGAAACCCGGCTCAGAAACCCGGACCAGAGAACAGGTGCCCCCGTGAGACTCGCCCCTCTCCTCATCGCCGCGACGTCCGTCGCGCTCGTCTCCCCGACCGCCGCGCACGCCCACTCCCCCGGCAGCCCCACCCCGGCCGCCCCCGGTGTCAGCGTTCCGGGTGGGCGCTACGACCACGCGGTCGAACTGAAGTTCCGGGCCGAGCGCGGAACCACCGTCCGCTACACGCTGGACGGTACGACCCCGACGCGCGACAGTCGCGTCTATTCCCCCGGCCGCCCGCTGCGGATCAAGAAGGACACCAATGTCACGGCGGTCGCCTTCCGCGGCAAGCAGAGCAGCGTCCCGGTGTCGTACGGCTACCTGATCAAGTCCCGGGAGAAGCCGCTCGCCCGCCTCGTCGTCATGTCCGACGTGCACGTCGGCAGCCATGCGAGCGCCGACAAGAAGTACGAGAGCTTCTTCGACACCATCGGGTCGATCTTCCCCGAGCCCGACGCGATCCTGTCCAACGGCGACATGATCAACGACAACGGTGACGGCAAGGGGCCCGATCACAAGATCGTCTCCGAGATCTTCCAGGCCAACCTCGCCCGCAAGGGCATGACCGGCACCCAGTTGCTGATCTCCAACGGCAACCACGACGCGAGCCTCGACGCGATACGGGCCGGATACCCCAAGGCGTGGTTCCCCGACTCGGGTGGTGGCTACTACGAGTCCGAGGTGAAGGGCCTGCACGTCCTCACGGTCAACACCGAGACGTACAACTCCGACACCGCCCAGCGCGCGTGGCTGAAGGGGCGGATGGCCGCGGTCACCGCCGACCCGGCCTACGCGGGCAAGCCCGTCCTGGTCCAGGGGCACCGGCCCACCACGGGCACGACCATGGACGGCCAGCAGGCGTCCAACCCACGGCTGGCGGAGGATCTGAGCGCCTTCCCGCAGGCCATCCTCTTCTCCGGTCACTCGCACCTGAACGTCAACGACGACCGCTCGATCCACCAGCGGGACTTCACCTCGGTCAACGACGGTTCGATGTCGTACGTCGAAATCGACCACGGCTACCAGATGGTCACCGAGGACGGTCTCGCCGACCGCTTCGAGTCGCCGACCGCACAGGCCCTCTTCGTGGAGGTCTACAAGAACCGCACGGAGATCGCGCGGGTGAACATGGCCGCGGACAAGCACGACATCTACACCGGTGGCCAGTGGTCGGCGAGCTGGCAGCCGCCGTACGCCAGCGCGGGCACGCTGAGCGGTGCCACCTGGACCGTGCGCCTGAAGGGTTCGACGAGCCGGCAGATCAAGAAGAACTTCCGCTACACCGACGCCGAACGCAACACCGCGGCACCGCGGTTCACCACCCGTGAGCCGCTGTCCCGGGTGCACGACGCGAAGGGCGGCACGGCGCTGCGGATCGCGCAGGCCAAGGACGACCAGATGGTGCACCACTACAACGTGGACATCACGGACGCGTCGACGGGGGCCCCGGTCGTCTCGTCCAAGGTCCTCTCGGACTTCTACTTCATGCCCCGCCCCAACACCCTCGACGTCCCGGTGCCGGGTGCGGTCGCGGGCAAGCGGTACGTGGCACGGGTCGTCGCCGTCGACGCGTACGGAAACGCTTCCCCGGCCGCGTCGCTGACGTTCCGCAAGTAGTCGGGCAGTGCGGCCGGGACCGGGCGGCTCCCTCCCTGGGGTGCCGTCCGGTCCCTGTCCTGCCGGCTGGTCAGGTCGTGTCGGGGTCGACCACGGCCCGGCCCTTGGCGCGCCTGCCGACGACCGCGGCCGCCGCGGCCGCGCTGCCCGCGAAGGCGAGGGCGACCATCCATGGCTGGTTGAAGACGTGCCGGGTGACGTGGTCGACGGAGTACCGGCCGGGTCCGATCAGACCGATCGCCGCGGCGGTGAAGCCGAGGAAGGCGGGGTACTCGTAGCCGCCGCCCTGCGCGAAGAATCCGGCGGGCGCGTGGACGGCCACGGCCCCCGCCATCGCCCCGGCCGCTGCCGCACCGGCCGCCGGGGTGGCGAGGCCGAGGGCCAGCAGGGCGCCGCCACCCGCCTCGCCGAGCCCGGCGGCGACCGCGCTGTGCTTCGGCGGGTGGAAGCCCATGGCCTCCATCGCGGCGGTGGTTCCTTCGATGCCTCCGCCGCCGAACCAGCCGGCCAGTTTCTGGGTGCCGTGCGCGGCCAGTACCGCGCCGGTGCCGACGCGCAGGACGAGCAGGCCGAGGTCACGCCGGTCGAGGCAGGCCATGGGGGTTCTCCGCTGGGGTTCGGGGCCGGGTGGGGGCAGGGGGCGGGGCCGGTGGGGCCGGGCCCGCCGCCCGATGCGAGTGGCGGGCGGGTGCCGTGGTTCCACTCTCCGTGGCGCGGGGCGCCGACGTGTCCCGGTGTTACGCCGTCCGGGGGACGGCCGCACGCGCGGCCCTGCGACGCACGCCATTGTGCAACTTGTTGCACAATGGCGTTGTGTTCGTCTACAACTGGCGCAACGACACTGTGTGAGGAGCCGCCGCATGAGCCCGTACCCGAATCTGCTGAGCCCGCTCGACCTCGGGTTCACGACTCTCCCCAACCGGGTGCTGATGGGGTCGATGCACATCGGCCTGGAGGAGGCCGAGGGCGGCTTCGAGCGGATGGCCGCCTTCTACGCGGAACGGGCCCGGGGCGGCGTCGGCCTGATGGTCACCGGCGGCATCGCACCGAACGCCCGGGCCTGCTCCTTGCCCGGCGGCGCCAAGATGACCACCGAGGCGGAGGCCGAGCAGCATGCGCGGGTGACCGCCGCCGTGCATGAGGCGGGCGGCCGGATCGCCATGCAGATCCTGCACTTCGGCCGGTACGCGCACCATCCCGGCCTGGTCGCGCCGAGCGCGATCCAGGCGCCGATCAGCGCCTTCACCCCGCACGCCCTCACGGACGACGAGGTCGAGGAGACCGTCGAGGACTTCGCCAGGGCCGCCGGGCTCGCGCAGCGTGCGGGGTACGACGGTGTCGAGATCATGGGCTCCGAGGGCTATCTGATCAATGAGTTCATCGCCGCCGCGACCAATCACCGCACCGACCGCTGGGGCGGCTCGTATGAGAACCGCATCCGGTTCCCCGTCGAGATCGTGCGCCGGGTCCGGGAGCGGGTCGGCAGCGACTTCATCCTGATCTACCGGCTCTCCATGCTGGATCTGGTGCCCGGCGGCTCCTCCCTGGAGGAGGTCGTGCGCCTCGCCCGCGAGATCGAGTCCGCCGGCGCGACGATCATCAATACGGGGATCGGCTGGCACGAGGCCCGGGTCCCCACCATCGCCACCTCCGTGCCGCGCGGTGCCTACACCTGGGTCACCGAGCGGGTGCGCGGCTCCGTCTCCGTACCGCTGGTGACGAGCAACCGCATCAACACGCCCGAGGACGCCGAGGCGATCCTCGCGTCGGGCCGGGCGGACATGGTGTCGATGGCCCGGCCGTTCCTCGCCGACCCGGACTTCGTCGTCAAGGCGGCGGAGGGCCGCCCCGACGCGATCAACACCTGCATCGGCTGCAACCAGGCCTGCCTGGACCATGTCTTCAGCGGCCGCGTCACCTCGTGCCTGGTCAATCCGCGCGCCTGCCACGAGACCGAACTCACCCTGGCGCCGACCCGCACCGTCAAGCGGGTGGCGGTCGTGGGCGCCGGGCCCGCCGGTCTCGCGTGCGCCGTCTCGGCGTCCGAGCGCGGACACCGGGTGACCCTCTTCGACGCGGCCGAGGAGATCGGCGGGCAACTGAACGTGGCGCGCCGGGTTCCCGGCAAGGAGGAGTTCAACGAGACGCTGCGCTACTTCCGCACCCGGCTCGCGGAGGAGAAGGTCGAGCTGCGACTCGGTACGCGGGCCACGGCGGATGTGCTCGCGGGCTTCGACGAGGTCGTCCTCGCCACCGGCGTCACGCCCCGCTCGCCCTCGATACCGGGCCTGGACCATCCCAGCGTGGTCGGCTACCTCGACGTCCTGCGCGACGGGGCCCGGGTCGGTGACCGGGTCGCGATCATCGGGGCGGGCGGGATCGGCTTCGACGTCGCCGAGTTCCTGACCGACCCGGGCGATGCCGCGAGCCTCGACCCCGAGGTGTTCTTCCGGCGGTGGGGCGTCGACACCGGCTACCGCGACCGGGGCGGACTCCGCGCCCCGGAACGTCCGAAGACGGCACGCACCGTCCACCTGATCCAGCGCAGGACCGGCAAGGTCGGTGCGGGGCTGGGCAGGACGACCGGCTGGATCCACCGCACCGAGCTGCGCCACCGCGGCGTGACGATGATCGCGGGCGCCGCCTACGACCGGATCGACGACGACGGACTGCACCTGACGGTCGACGGCGAACAGCGCCTTCTGCCGGTCGACACGGTAGTGCTCTGCGCGGGCCAGGAGCCGCGCCGCGAGCTGTACGAGGAGCTGCTCGCCGCGGGCCGCCCCGCACACCTGATCGGCGGCGCCGACGTCGCCGCCGAACTGGATGCCAAGCGCGCCATCCAGCAGGGCACGGAGCTCGCGGCTTCGCTGTGACGGACCCCGGAAGCCCCCGCCCGGGGGCTTCCGGGGTCCGGTCCCTCCGTCATGGGGCCACTGCCCGCCCGTCCTTAGGATGCACTCCATGTCACTGCCGCATGCGATCCTCACCGCCCTGCTCGAAAAGCCGTCGTCGGGGCTGGAGCTGACCCGCAGGTTCGACCGGTCGATCGGCTACTTCTCGTCCGCCTCGCATCAGCAGATCTACCGCGAGCTGGGAAAGCTGGAGCGGGCCGGGCAGATCCGGGCGCTGCCGTCGGAGCAGCCCGCCCGTGGGCAGAAGAAGGAGTACGAGGTGCTGCCCGCGGGCCGGGAGGCGCTGTCCGCATGGGTGGACCGCTCCGAGGACCCCAAGCAGGTCCGGGATCCGCTGCTGCTGAGGATGCGGGCGGCGGCGGTCGTCGGAGCGCCCGGGCTGGACGCCGAACTACGGCGTCATCTGGGGCTGCACCGCCGACAGCTGGCGGAGTATCTGGAGATCGAGGAGCGGGACTTCCCTCCCGAGCGGAACTCCGCGGAGGACCGGCTGCGGCACCTGGTGCTGCGCGGCGGCATCGATCTGGAGAACTTCTGGATCGGCTGGCTGACGCGGGCATTGGCGCACGACGAGGAGCCGGGCCCGTCGGGCGGCTGAGCGCGGCACGGCGGCCGCGCGACGCGCTCCCGACGGAGCGGACGGCGCCGCGGGCGCCGCGTCACGGGCCGCCCGCCGGGGCCCGGACCCGTTCCGGTCGCAGCGTCGGCCGGTCCGACGGCCCCCGGCTCCCGATCACGACCCGGGACGGTGATCCGGCCCCGTGCCCGGGCTCGGCGCGGGCCGCGGCCCGTTCGGCGACGGCCTGGGTCCCGGCCTGCGCGCGGCTGAGCAGAATCACGCCCCGTACCGCCGCGGCCGTGCCCAGCAGTGCCAGGACCAGGCTGACCGCGCCGCCCTGGAACCGTTCGCCGAGCAGGGCCAGACCTATGGCCGCCGCGGCCACCGGGTTGGCGAGGGTGACGACGGCCAGCGGCGCGCCCAGGCCGCCCCGGTAGGCGGTCTGGGAGAGCAGGAGCCCGCTCATCGCGAACGCGGAGACCAGGAGCGCGACGACCACCACGCGCCAGCTGAGCAACGGGCCGGTGTGGTCGGTGACGGAGACGGTCAGGGTCTGGGTGAGTGCGGAGGCGACTCCGGAGGTGATGCCGGACGCCGCCGCGTGCCGCAGGCCGGGGCGTGCCCCCGGGCGGCTGAGTCCGGCGACGACGGCCATGGTCCCGGCTCCGACGGCCAGCGACTCGGGGAGGCTGAGCGTCTCGTGCGGGGCGGCGCCGCCCGCGGTCGTCAGCAGGGCGCCGAGACCCAGCAGGGTGAGGATCGTGCCGCGCCATTCGATCGGGGTGACCCGGCGTCCGGCGGCCCTGGCTCCCAGCGGGACAGCGGCGACCAGGGTGAGGGCGCCGAGTGGTTGGACGAGCGTGAGCGGACCGTATTTGAGGGCCGCGACGTGCAGCAGCGCACCACCCGCGTTCAGACCGACCGACCCCCACCAGGCGCCGCGCCCGAGGAGCTTCAGGACCCCCGCGCCAGGCTCGGTGCGCCCGGCGAGCCGGGACTGAGCCACCGCGGCCGAGGCGTATGCGGCGGCGGAGACGAGCGACAGCGCGACGGCGATCGCCGTGGCGTTCAACGCCGGGCCCCGGACGAGGCGTACGAGGGCGCGGGGTGGGTCTGCGGTGCGGCGTCGGCGGTCGAGGCGGCGGGCCGCGGCACGGCCGTCGGCGCGGGCGCACCTGCCGGGGGGTGCCACGGAAGGTGTGCTCGCACGGGCTCCGTGCGCCGGAGCGGCAGGGCCGCGAACGCCAGGGCGAGGAGCGCGGAGACCACGATCGAGTCGAGCCAGTAGTGGTTGGCCGTGCCGACTATCACCAGCAGCGTGACAAGCGGATGGAGCAGCCACAGCCAGCGCCACCGGGTGCGGGTGGCAACGATCATCCCCACGGCGACCATCACCGCCCAGCCGAAGTGCAGCGAGGGCATCGCGGCGAACTGGTTCGCCATCGAGTCGGTCGCCGGCGTCGCTCCGTACACCGTCGGCCCGTACACCTGGCCGGTGTCGACGAGTCCGGCGGCGGCCAGCAGCCGCGGCGGGGCGAGCGGGAACAGCAGATGGAGGGCGAGCGCGGCGCCGGTGAGCGCGGCGAGAATGCGGCGCGACCAGACGTAGTGGCGCGGACGGCGCCAGTAGAGCCACCCGAGGAAGAGCAGCGTGGCCGGGAAGTGCACGGTCGCGTAGTAGGTGTTCGCGAGGTGGATCAGCGTCTCGTCGTGCAGCAGCAGACGCTGCACCGCGCCCTCGCCCGGCAGGTGCACGGACCGTTCGAAGTCCCAGACGTTCCCGGCGTTGCGGTACGCCTCCTCCACGTGACCGTTCGCGGCCTGCCGGCCGAGCTTGTAGATCACGAAGAGTCCCACGACGAGAAGCAGCTCGCGGACGAGGGGCGGTCGGGCAGAACTGTCCGGCTCCCGATCTGCGGGCTCGCTACCGGCGTACCTCATCCGGCGCCCCTTTGCTGACGAAACGGTGTTGCGGCGGCATGGTCCGGCCCACGCCATATCGATACGCCAGTGTACCGATACGCGAACGTATCGGTACCCACGCGTTTCGGTACACTGGCGTATCGATGGACCTCGTCGCAGAATCGCTGAGAGGGAGAGCACATGCCGTCGCCGGAAGCCGCGCAGGAACAGGCCCCCACGCCACGCCGCTCGAAGATCACGCCGGAGCGGGCGCAGGAGCTCTACGCGGCCGTGCTCGACATCCTGAGAGAGTCCGGCTACGAGGCCCTCACCATGGAGGGCGTCGCCTCGCGGACGCGTTGCGGCAAGTCCACGCTCTACCGGCAATGGGGCTCCAAGCCCGAACTGGTCGTGGCGGCGCTGCACGGCACCCGGCGGGTGCTGCTGCCGCACATCGACACCGGCACACTGGCGGGAGATCTGTGCGAGGTCGCGCGGGCCATCGGCACGGCCTCGGGACGTGACACCCCGCTGATGCACGCGCTCAGCCATGCCGCGCTGCAGAGCCCCGAACTGCTGTGCGCGCTGCGCGAGGCGCTGATCGTGCCGGAGATCGCGGCGATCGAAGCGATGGTCCGGCGCGGCGCGGAGCGCGGCGAGATCCCGGCGGACTCCCCCGCGGCGGAATTCGTCTCCGTACAGCTGCTGGGCGTGATGCGCGCCCGGCCCCTGCTGGAGGGGAAGCTCGCGGACGAGGCGTATCTCTCCCGCTTCGTGGAGAACGCCGTGCTCCCCGCACTCGGACTTGACGCACCCGCGCCGTAGTCCCCGAAGACGCGGGTCGCCGTCCGAGCGGATGACGACGACCCGCCCCGCGCCGCACCGTGGGGACGGGGGCGGCGTACCACCCGGGCGGCCGGCGACTCCTTCGGGAGCCACCGGCCGTCCGCGTCCGTCCTGTCGGCCAATCCGTCGTGGCGGCCGAACAGTGGCGGTCGATCGGTGACGGTCGATCGCAGGCGGTCAATCGGTGGCCGTCAATCACCAAACAAACGGTTGGTAGTTTCGCTAGACTGACCGAACTGATCGGCTTGCCCCTACGGCTGCGGCAGAGGCGGACCATGGACATCGGCAATCCCCTCGACTTCACGGGGCGGGCGGTGATCGTCACCGGTGGCACCAAGGGCATCGGCGCCGCGATCGCCGGGGCCTTCCTCGCCGCCGGTGCGGAGGTACTGGTGTGCGGCCGCAACGAACCGTCCGAACCCCCGGCGAGCGGTGCCCGGCGGGCGCACTTCCGGGCGGCCGATGTGCGCGACCCCGCAGCCGCCGCCGCGCTGGTCGACGCGGCGGTGGAACGGTTCGGGCGGCTCGATGTGCTCGTCAACAACGCGGGCGGCTCCCCCGACGGCGACGCGGCCACCGTGTCGCCGCGGTTCGTCGAGAAGATCGTCGCGCTCAATCTGCTGGCCCCGTTCTACGTGGCACAGGCCGCCAACCGGGTCATGCGGGCCCAGAGCGAGGGCGGCTCGGTCATCAACATCGGCAGCGTCTCCGCGCACACCCCGCAGCCCGGCACGGCCGCCTACACGGCGGCGAAGGCCGGACTGCTGGGACTGACCCGGGCACTGGCCCTGGAGTGGGCGCCGAAGGTGCGCGTCAACCACATCACGACCGGCCTGATCCGCACCGAGAGCGCGGCACCGGTGTACGGGCAGGACGGCGGCGCCGCGGTGGCCGGGGTGATTCCGATGCGGCGGATGGCCGTACCGGACGACGTGGCGCGCGCCTGCCTGTATCTGGCGGGCGGCCTGGCCGGGTACATCAACGGCGCCGATCTGGCCGTGCACGGCGGGGGCGAGGTGCCGGCCAGATTCCTCGCCGCACAGGGCGAGTAGGCAAGCAGGACCGGCAGCGGCCGGCGGCCGCGGCCGGGCGCGACGCACGGCGGCAGCGACGGGCCACCGCACTCCGCCCCACATGGGCGACGGAGTGCCGACGCCGCACGGCCATCGCGCGCGGCACGCGAGCGGGTGGCACTCGTCCGGCGGGCACGCCGGAGGCGGACAAGCACACGGGCGATCATTCTCGTCCCCTTGACGATATCGATCGACTCCCCTTATCGTCTTCATGACGAGAATAAGGGGGCCCCGACATGGCCGACATCACCAGGCGCTTCGGCTGGCGCCATCTGCGCTCCGCGCCGACTGCCCACATCCGCCACCACAAGCGCGGCCGACTCGCCCACGACGGACCGGGGCTCAGCTTCTGGTACCGGTCGCTGACTGCCGCGCTCTCCGAAGTGCCGGTCAACGACCGCGAGTTGGCGATGGCCTTCCATGCCCGTACGTCCGATTTCCAGGACGTCACCGTGCAGGCCACCGTGACGTACCGCATCAGCGACCCGGCCGAGGCCGCCGCCCGCCTGGACTTCTCCGTGGACCCGGACACCGGGGCCTGGCGAGGCGCACCGCTGGAGCAGATCGCCACCCTGCTCACCGAGACCGCCCAGCAGCACTCGCTGGACGCACTCGCCCGGACGACGCTGGCCGAGGCCCTGGTCGACGGTGTCGCGTCGGTGCGCGACCGGGTCGCGACGGGGCTCGCCGCCGAACCCCGGCTGCCCGCCACCGGCATCGACGTGGTCGCGGTGCGGGTCGTCGCCATCCGCCCCGAGGCCGAGGTGGAGCGCGCCCTGCGCACCCCCGCCCGCGAGCAGATCCAGCAGGAGGCCGACCGGGCCACCTACGAGCGCCGCGCCGTGGCCGTGGAGCGGGAACGCGCCATCGCCGAGAACGAGCTCGCCAGCCAGATCGAACTGGCCCGCCGCGAGGAGCAGCTGGTCGAACAGCGCGGCACCAACACCCGCCGCGAAGCCGAGGAGAACGCGGCGGCCGACGGGGTGCGCGCCGAGGCCGAGGCGGCCCGCAAGGTGCGGCTGGCCCGCGCCGAGGCCGAAGCCGCACGTGAGGTCGGCGCCGCACGCGCGGAGTCCCAGGCGGCCTGGCTGCGGGTGCACGGCGAGGTGGACGCCGCGACCCTGCACGCCCTGGCAGCGACCGCACTGGCCGAGAACGTGCCGCACATCGACAGCCTCACCGTCTCCCCCGACGTCCTCACCGGCCTGCTCAGCAAGCTCGGCAGGACCGCCCCGGAGTCCCCGGCATGAGCCTCGCCCCACGTGCGGTCCTGGTCCACCGCACCACGGAGTACGAGGAGTTGCTGGCCCGGCACGGCACGCACGGCCAGGCCGCGTTCTTCCTCTCCAGCCGCGGCCGGTCCATCGACGAGGTGGCCCGGCGGCACCGGCACACCGAGCAGGCGCTCGCCGATGTGGCGGCGGCCGTGCCGCTCCAGTGGCGCCGGTCGCGAGTGGAGCGCGCCGATCTCGACCGTTTCCTGTTCGCGCCCGAGGACGTGGTGGTCGTCGTCGGACAGGACGGGCTGGTCGCCAACGCCGCCAAGTACCTGTCCGGCCAGCCCGTCGTCGGCATCGACACCGACCCCGGACGCAATCCGGGCGTGCTCGTACGCCACCGGCCCTCCGACGCGGCCGCCCTGCTCCGGGCGGCCGCGTCCCCCGGCGGCGCGGCCGACGAACTCACCATGGTCGAGGCCGTCGCCGACGACACCCAGCGCCTCCTCGCCCTCAACGAGATCTATCTCGGCCCGTCCGGCCACCAGACCGCCCGCTACCGGCTCGGCCCCGACGCACCCGATGACGCACCCGCCGAGCCGCAGGCCTCCTCCGGCGTCCTGGTCGGCACGGGCGCCGGCGCCACGGGCTGGCTCCGCTCCCTGTGGCAGGAACGCCGCAGCACCCTGCGGCTCCCGGCCCCCACCGACCGCCGGCTGCTCTGGTTCGTCCGCGAGGCCTGGCCGTCGCCCGTGACCGGCACTTCGCTGGTCGCGGGCGAACTGGGGCGCGGGCAGGGGCTGAGGCTCACCGTCGAGTCCGACCGGCTGGTGGCCTTCGGCGACGGAATGGAGGCGGACGCACTGGAACTGACATGGGGTCAGACGGTACGGCTCGGCATCTCGCCGACCTCGCTGCGCCTGACCGTCTGACGGCCCGGCCCCCGAAGGCCGGGCATGCCGGTGAACAGGACGGCCGCGGTCGGGCCGCCTGCGGGCGCGATGCACCGCGGGCGGGGCGGAAGGCGAGGGGGCCGTGACGTCCGCCGCGGGCGGTGCGCACGGCGGCCACGGCAGCGACGACGGCCGGCCGCCGGGCGAGGAATCGACCGTACGTAGGCTTGCCTCCACGCACACCGGACTGCCGAGGCCCCACGCCCGTAGCGCCCACGCCCATCCGCGAGGAGCACCATGGACACCACCCCCACCGACACCCTGTCCCGCAACACCCGTCCGCCGCTGGCGCAGGCGGCGCTCGGAGTGGGCGTCGTCGTGCAGGACGCCCAGGGGCGCGTACTGCTGGGCAGGCATCACAGCGGAACCTGGGAGCTTCCCGGTGGCAAGGTCGACCCGACCCATGAGTCGATCGCCGAGGCGGCCGTCCGTGAGCTCCGCGAGGAGACGGGCCTGGAGGTCGACGTGGCCGATGTGACGGTTTTCGCCATGCTTCATGACGTGATCGCGGGCATCAACCGGGTGTCGATGGGTGCCGTGGTGACCCTGGGATCGGGGAG
The DNA here is from genome assembly GCF_044742755.1 of Streptomyces sp. NPDC087845. NCBI lineage: Bacteria > Bacillati > Actinomycetota > Actinomycetes > Kitasatosporales > Streptomycetaceae > Streptomyces > Streptomyces sp. NPDC087845. The sequence continues at coordinate 14,132 of NZ_JBIUVC010000015.1, read as the reverse complement.
CCCGCGGGTGACCGAGCCCCATCTGATCAGCAGTTGGCAGTGGACCTCGCCCGACGCGCTGCCGGGGCCGCTGTTCGGCCCCTCGGCACAGGTACTCGCGGCCTGGCGCCCGGACCTCTCGATCGAGCACCCTCCGGCGCACCTGCTGAGCGTCTCGGCCGGCAGGGCCCACGCGTGACCCGTGGCTGAGCGAGCCGACAATCACCAGCCGGGCGGACGGCCACTAGCCGGGCGGACGGCCGCCTCGGCGGGCGACGGCGAGGATGGCCATGTCGTCCTGGTGGCCGTCGCAGGTCCAGCGGGCGACATCCGCGGTCACCGCCCGGACCAGATCGCCGGGGTCCATGAAGCGGCCGGTGAGCGTGGTGGACGCGCAGGGGTCGTAGAACGTGCCCGTTCGATCACGTGCCTCGGTGACGCCGTCGGTGATCATGAGCAGCAGCGCACCGGCCGGCAGCCGGAAGACATCGGTGAGCGCGTCGCCGTCCGGTGTCGCGACCGTCCCGAGCCCCATGCCCAGGGGCAGCTGCGGGCGGGTGGCGTCGAGCCGTTCGATCACTCCGTCGTGGATCAGGTACGGGCCCGGGTGACCGCGGTTGACCAGGCGCAGCAGCTTGCCGTCGCCGGGCACTTCGGCCAGCACGGCCGTGGTGAAGTCCTCGTCGGACGCCGCGTTCCCGCTGCGGCTCGCCTCCCGGGTCAGCGCGTCGTCCAGGCGCCGAGCCAGTTCGGCCAGCGTGGGGCGTTCTCGGCCTCTTGGCGGAACGCGCCGATCGCCACCGAGACGGACGCGACCGCCTGGACCCCCTTGCCCTTCACATCCCCGATGATCATGCGCACGCCGTAGGGGGTCTCCTGCACCGCGAAGAGGTCGCCGCCGATTCTGGCCTCGACCTGCGCGGCGGTGTATCCGGCGGCGACGGCCAGCGGCCCGGCCCGTGGCGGCGGGGGCGGGAGGACCGCCAGTTGCACCGCCTCCGCGATGCCTCGCGCCCGGGCCAGATCCCTCCCTTGACGGCGCAGCAGCAGATTGACCCCGAGCGCCAGTATCCCGATGAGGCCGATGACGGCGAGGTCGACGACGGTCGCCGAAGCGGAACGCCCCCGGAAGAAGTCCAGCGCCAACGAGACCGCGCAGGCGACGCTCGCGACGAGGACGCAGGCCCGGTACGGCAGCATCGCCCCGGCGATCAGCGGCGCCGCGGCCAGCAGGGGCAGGCCCGTGTACGGCTGGGGTGCGAGAAGGTTCAGCAGTACGCCCGACGCCAGGACCGGCACGACGAGCAGCCAGCCCGCCCATGCCGCTGTGCGCCGATTCTCCATCACCCGCACTCCCTGTCGCTCCCCCGCCGGGCTCCCCGACTTGAACGTATCACCCAAAATATCCGCATATGCATGGCTATCGGTTCGTCCACCCCCGATCACCGGTCCGGTGGCGAGTCCGGCGGCCGGGATCGGATCCCCCGGTCGTCCGGCCGACCGCCGGGCGTCGTTCCCGGCCCCTGTCCGGGCTACGCGTCGGGCGAACAATTCCACCTCTCGGCTGCTTTCGCCCCACAGTCGTGACCATGCTGAATCACGTAGCCGTACTGTCCGACATCCACGGGGTCCTTCCGGCCCTGGACGCCGTGCTCGCCGAACCGGACGTGAGCACCGCGGATCGCATCGTGCTCACCGGAGACATCACCGCCGGCCCGCAGCCGAATCAGGTTCTCGACCGGCTGACCGGCCTCGGCGACCGCGTCGCATGGATCAGCGGCAACGCCGATCGTGAACTCCTCGAATACCGACGTGGCCTGCGCGACTCGATCCCCGATCCGATCGCCCCCTGGGCCGCCGAGCAGCTGCGCGAGGATCACCTCGACCTTCTCGCCTCGTTGCCGCGCTCGCTCACCCTGTCCGTGCGCGGACTGGGAAAGGTGCTGTTCTGCCATGCGACGCCCCGGGACGACGAAGAGGTCGTCCTGGTCGACTCCCGCCTCGACCGCTGGAAGGAGGTCTTCGGCGGGCTCGGCTCCGACGTCCGCACCGTGGTCTGCGGCCACACCCACATGCCGTTCGTCCGCCTCGCCCACGGCCGGCTGGTGGTCAACCCCGGCAGCGTCGGCATGCCCTACGGGCGGCCCGGAGCCCACTGGGCCGTCCTCGGCCCCGGTGTCGAACTGCGCACCACGGACTTCGACACCGCGGCGGCCGCGAAGCTGATCGGCCGCGACTCCGCCTACCCCGGCATCGCCGAGTGGGCCGACTACTTCCTGCACGCCCGCGCGACGGACGAGGACGCCCTCGATGCCTTCGCTCCGCGGGACGGCCGCGACAGCGCGCCGTGACGCGCACACCTCTTCGGGAAGCGGCCCGGCCCCGGCGGCGTCGGTGACACCGCCCGGACGCCGGCATCCGTCCTGCCGGCACCCTGCCGTCAGGTATCAGGGGCGCTGAACCGCTGTGCGGCCTCGTGGAATTGGTCTGTATCGTCACTTCTCCGAAAGTCCAGCACCATGGGGGGGAGTTGCGATGAGCCCTGGCTCCTTGCTCGGACAGGCGGCCGCCGCGGACATGAGGGACATCCCTGCCGGGGAGATCGTCCTGCGGGACGAGGGCACGCGGACCAACTGGAAGGTCGAGGTCGGGGCCTTCCGGCTGGCGCCGTATCCCGTGACCCGTGAGCTGTACCGCGCCGTGCTGGGCGAGGCACCCGTGTCACCGGCGGGGCCGCGGACACCGGTGACGGAGGTCTCCTGGGAGGACGCCGTTCGATTCTGCAACCTGCTCTCGCGGGCGGCGGGACTCGAACCCTGCTACTCGACCGGCGGCGGTCCCGACGGGCAGGACGTGGTCTGCGACTGGACGGCCGACGGCTACCGCCTCCCGTCCGAGGCGGAGTGGGAGTACGCCTGCCGGGCCGGGACCTCCGGCGACCGCTACGGAGAGCTGGACGAGATCGCCTGGCACCGCGGGAACTCCGGCGGCACGGTGCACGACGTCGCGACCAGGGCGCCGAACGCGTGGGGCCTCTTCGACACGATCGGCAACGTGTGGGAGTGGTGCTGGGACGTCTACGATCCCCGGGTCTACGGCCCGTACCGCGTGTTCCGTGGTGGAGGTGGATACGACCGTCCCCGAGGCTGCCGGGCCTCGTGCCGCCGAAAGAGCCACCCGACGTTCCGCATCGACGATCTCGGCTTCCGGCTCGCCCGGTCGCGGTGAGCGGGGCGGCATGGCGCCGCCGGTGCGTACGCCGTGCGCTATCGGTCCGAGGCGGCCGCGGTGAATGTGACCGGCAGGCGTTCGGGGCCACGCAACCCGCCCGGCCGCCACCGCAGTTCCCCGGGCGGCACGGCCAGCGCGAGGCGGGGCAGGCGGCGCAGGGCGGTGGCGATGGCGATCCGGCCCTCCAGCCGGGCCAGCGGCGCACCCAGGCAGTAGTGGATGCCGTGCCCGAAGGCGAGGTGGGCGTTGTCCCGCCGGGTGATGTCGAGACGGTCGGGATCGGGGAAGTGCTCCGGATCACGGTCGGCGATGGCGGAGGCCACCAGCACGGTCGCCCCGCGCGGGATGTCCACCCCGGCGATCGTGACGTCCTCGCGCGCGAACCGGGCGATGCCGGGGTTCACCGGTCCGTCGTAACGCAGGAACTCCTCGATCGCGCCCGGCAGCAGCGCCGGATCGTCGCGCAGTATCCGCAGCTGGCCGGGGTGGGCGAGGAGCGCGGCAATGCCGCTGCCGATCAGGTTGACCGTGGTGATGTATCCGGCGACGAGCAGCAGGAAGGCCATGGAGATCAGTTCGTCCTCGTCCAGCCGCCGCTCCTCGTCCCGGGCGACGATCAGCGCACTGAGCAGGTCGTCCCCGGGGTGCGCCCGCTTGGCCTCCAGGAGTCCGGCCAGGTATGCGCTCATCTGCTGCCACGCCCCGTCCAGCCGGGCCCGGTCCGGCAGCTCGGTCCCCTGGAGAATCAGGTCGTCGGCCCACCGCTGGAAGTCGTGCCGGTCGGTCACGGCCACCCCGAGCAGTTCGCTGATCACGGTGACCGGGAGCGGCAGCGCGAAGCTCTCCACCAGGTCGGCACGGCCGGCCGGCACGATCTCGTCGAGCAGTCGGTCGGCGATCTCCTGGATCCGCGGCTCCAGCCCCGCCACGTGGTGCGCGGTGAACGCCTGGGAGACCAGGCGGCGCAGGCGGGTGTGGTCCGGCGGGTTCGCGCGCAGCATGGTGTGCAGCATGGACCCGCGGTCGGTGGCGGGCAGCCGCTCAAGGAGCCGGGGGTCCGACGCGTCGCGGGCGTCGCTGCTCAGCTGCGGGTGGGACAGTGCCGAGAGGCCGTCCTCGTACCGCGTGACCACCCAGGCTTCGATGCCTCCGGCGAGGACCGCACGCCGTACCGGGCCGTCCTCGCGCAGTTGCCGGTAGAGCGGAAAGGGATCCGCCACGAAGGCCGGGTCGGCGTAGGGCAGGAGCACCGGCTGCTGGCTCATCATGCCTCCCGTGGGGCATCGCGCCTCGTCGCGCATACATGACCGATTTCGACTGATACATCCAGCGTAAGGGGCCCGATGCGCAGTCGAAGGGAAGGACGGCCCGAGCCCCGCGCGGTGCGACCTGTACGGCGGGTCGCCGGTCGCGGCCGCCCACCGGAAGGCACCCCCGAGTCGGGGCGGCGACAACGAGCGGGCGAACAGACGGACCGGCCGGGGCGGGAGCCCGGCAGCATCCGCTCCACCGGTCCGGCACTCGGCGCGCACAACGCCGAGGTGTACCGGGGTCTGCTCGGCCTGAGCACCGACGATCTTGCCGCGCTCGGCGCGGACGGAGTCGTCTGACATGGCGGACACCACCGCGACAGCCGCCGGGCTCGGCGCCAGACTCGACCGGCTGCCGCTCAGCCGGTTCCACCGCAGACTTGTCCTCGCCCTGGCCGGAATGATCCTGTTCGAATGGGTCGAGACCTACGCCTTCGCGTTCGTCGCGCCCGCCCTGCGCGCCGAGTGGGGGCTGTCCATCTCGGGCGTCGCCCTCATCGCGGGCATCGGTCAGCTCGGTGCCTTCGCCGGAGGCGTACTCGGTGGCTATCTCGCCGACCGGCTCGGCCGACGCCGCACCATGCTCGGCTTCGTCGGCGTCTACTGTGCCGCAACCTTCCTCTGCGTGGTCGTCCAGGCTCCCTGGCAGCTGATGCTGACCCGCTGCGCCGCTCACGTCGGCGCACAGGGCATGGCGGTCGTCGCCATCGTCGTCCTCACCGAGTTCGTCCCGGCAACCGCGCGCGGACGGTTGCAGACCTACAAGGTCGCGGTGGGCTCGCTCGGCATCCCGATCGCCGCCTGGGCGGGCTACTTCCTCGTCCCACAGTGGAGCTGGGGCTGGCGGCTGGTGTTCGGCCTCGGCCTGTTGGGGGTGGTCTTCGCCTGGCTGATCCGCCGCTGGGTTCCGGAGAGCCCGCGCTGGCTCGTCGCCCGCGGAAAGCCGGAGCAGGCCGAAGAGGTGGTGCGGTCGATCGAGCGGCAGTGCGGAGTGCGGCCGGACGGGGAACAGGCCGCGAGGCCGTCGGCACCCCCCGCACGGGCCGTGACGTCACCCGCGCCGACGGCGACCGACGCGCCCTGCCGTCCCCGCCTCGCCGAACTGCTGCGCGTCCCGAACCGGCGCAGGTTTCTCACCGTGTCGGTGATGTGGGTGGCCGGCCTGCTCGCCTACTCCGCCTTCAACACCTGGACCCCCACCCTCCTCTCGGAGAACGGACTCGAACTCTCCGACACCCTCCTGCTCTCCGCCGTCCTGGCCACCGCGGCACCGCTCGGTGCGCTCCTCGCCCTGCCGCTCATCGACCGCTGGGACCGGCGTGCGACCCAGCTGGTCCTCGGCACGCTGACCGCCGCGACGCTGCTGCTGTTCGGTCTCGTCCGGGATACCGCGGCCGTCCTCGTCCTGGGCTGCGGGGTCAGCCTCCTCTTCCAGATGGCCGTGCCCTTCCTCCAGGTGTACTCGGCCGAGATCTTCCCCACCCGCGTCCGCGCACTCGGCTCCGGCACCGCCAACGCCCTGTCCCGGATCTTCAACTTCGCCGCCCCGATGCTGGTGGCCGCGCTCTTCACCGGACTCGGCTACACCGCCGTCTTCGCCTTCCTGGCCGCCCTGAGCATCGTCGGCGGCGTTGTAGCCGTCGCCTTCGGCCCCCGCACCACGGGCGTGAGCCTGGATGCCGGCGAATCCTCCGAACGCCCCCTCACCGCAAGGGAATCAACTCACTCATGACCGAGCTCGCCTTCACCCCCGCGACCGAACTCGTCACTCGCATGCGGCAACGCGAGCTGTCGGCCGAGGAGCTCATGCGTTACACCCTCGACCGGATCAGTACACATGACCGCGCCCTCAACTCCGTCGTCGCACTGGACACCGAGCGGGCGCTCGCCGAGGCCGCCGCCATGTCCGCGCGGATCGCCCGGGGCGAGGACCCCGGGCCGCTCGCCGGGCTTCCCGTCCTCGTCAAGGACAACGAGGACGCGCAGGGCTTCCCCACCACCCGCGGCACCCGGGCCTACCGCGACAACCCTCCCGCGGCCCACGACGGCATCCATGTGGCCCGACTGCGGGCCGCGGGAGCGCTCGTGATCGGGAAGACCAACATGCCGCCCCTCGGAGCGGGCGTCCACACGGCGAACGACGCCTTCGGCATCACCCGCAGCCCCTGGAACCCCGAGCGGTCGCCGGGCGGTTCCAGTGGTGGCGCGGCCGCCGCCGTCGCCGCCGGTCTCGTCGCCCTCGGCACCGCGGGGGACGGCGGTGGTTCCACCCGCATCCCCGCCGCGCTGTGCGGAGTTGTCGGCCTCAAGCCGAGCCGGGGCCGCATCCCGCAGGGACCCTCCGCCACGACGTGCTGGCCGCAGCACGCCGGCCTCAGCGGCATGGCACGCACCGTCCGGGACACTGCGCTCCACCTCGACGTGGCCGCCGGCCACCACCCCGCCGACCCCAACTCACTGCCCGCTCCCGGCATTTCGTACCGGGAATGCCTCGAACAGCCGCTGCCCCGGCTGCGGGTGGGCGTGCTTCGCACGCTGGGCGTGGCCGCACCGCGACCCGAGGTGCTGCGGGCCGTCGAGAGGACGGCGGACGTGCTGCGGGAACACGGCCACGAGGTGGCGGACGAAGAATCGGCACTGCCCGGGGCGGAAGAGTTCCCCGCCCCGTTCCTGCTGCGCCAGAAGGTCCTCGCTTACCACCGGGTCGTCAGCGTCCTTGACGAGTTCACCGCCCGGCGCGCGGACTTCGAACCGTGGATCGCCGACCTGCTCGACGACGGAAGCTCGGTCTCGCCGACCGATTTCGCCCGCTATTGGCAGCACCGAGGACGTCTGGACCGGTGGGCGGCCGAGCTGTTCGGGCGATACGACCTGCTGCTGCTTCCGACGGTGCCGACCACTGCATGGCCGGCGGAGGGTCCGGATGTGAGGGCGGCCGTGCGCGAGCGGACCGTGCCGATCTCCTTCACCTCCGTCTTCAATGACACCGGTCATCCGGCGATCAGTGTCCCGGCGGGGCTGGGCCCGGACGAACTTCCCTGCGCGGTACAGCTCGTCGCCCCGCATCACCGGGACGATCTTGTGCTCGGCTCCGCGCTCGCGGTCGAGGCCGCCCACGGACCGGTACATCCGCCGGCCTTCACCCTCGGCAACTGACGAACCGGTCCATCACTCCACCCCTCCGACGGGGGAAGCAGGAAGCGGAACGGCCGAGAGGCCGTGTCGGATGTCTCCGATACGGCCTCTGACCTGCGACTCATACGAGTCGGGACGACAGGATTTGAACCTGCGACCCCTTGACCCCCAGGAGTGCGAGCCAGGGGAGTTTTCCGGATAGATCACATATTTCACGGATGTAGATCGTGCATGGCGAGGCACGCTGTGCGGCACCGGGCATACCCTGTGGTCCCCAACTGGTCCCCAAGCCCGGACCCGGTCGCCCCTGGAGGTCGGTACTGGTCGAGCGACCAGTACCCGGCGCGGACGCCGGCGGACTTCATCTTCGAGATGAAGTCCTTCACCGGCCGCATGACGAAGGGGCGCCGGAACAAGGTCGGGGAATCGCCAGCAAGGGCAGCTCAACTGAACCCCGCGCGCTGACCTCACACAGGCCGGCAACAGGAGCATCCGGACGGGTCCCCACCGCCAGCCCCATGCCCCATGCGTCCGGGCCTCCATCGACGGCGACCGTGGCGATGCCGAAGGCAGCGCGAGCGACGCCGACAGCGGACAGTCGCCGACGAGAGCGCTCAGACTGGCCGACCACAGCGCTCAGCCACACTCCCGGCCCCACCCGGGAGGCGCTCAGCCCACGACCCGCTGCACCATGACTCAAACCAGTTCGGGCTGCGGTTCGCGTCGCGGTTCCGGCAGATACGCCGACGCGGCCTTCCGGTCCCACAGCTTGGTGGTCCGTACGTAGCCGTAGACCACTGAGGCCATCGCCAGAATGAGCAGCGGCCCGAACACCCACGGATGTCCGGCCATCTCCACCGGCAGATAGCGATACGACGCCAAGAGCCCAGCGAAGACCGCGGCGCCGTAGACGACCAGCTGGATTCCCGACCGGTCCCAGCCGCGGTCGAGCGAGCGCAGCGCCGTCTCGATCGTGAGCGTGAACACCACACCGGCGACGATGTCCGCGCCATAGTGGTAGCCGAAGCCCAGCGTTGCACCGAGCGTGGCGATCAGCCAGAACGCGCCTGCGAATCGCAGAGCCCGCGGGCCCTTGCGGGAATGAATGAAGATCGCGGTAGCCCACGCCGTGTGCAGACTGGGCATGCAATTGCGCGGGGTGATCTCGTCGAAGACCATCGGGTGCGGGGTACTGACCGGCGGCGGCGTGTCCGGCCACAGGTCCGCCACCGCCCAGTGCCCCCCGTCCGCGCCGTAGGCGAAGATCGGTCCGACCACCGGGAAGATCATGTAGATGCCCGGCCCGAGCAGGCCGATGACCAGAAAGGTACGCACCAGATGATGGCCCGGGAAGCGGCGCTCGACCGCCACGTTGCGCAGCTGGTACAGCGCGACGACGACCGCCGCCACCGCGAGCTGAATGTAGACCCAGTCGAGAACGTGGGCGCCGACCGTGCCGGTAGCCGCGACAATCCGGCCTGCCAGCCACGACGGGTTGCCCAACGCCTGATCGGCGGCTGCCACGTACTGGTCGAGCACCACCGGGCGGGTCTTCGACGTGATCAGCAGCCAGGTGTAGCCGGTCTTGCGGCCGGCCACCAGCAGCAGGGCCAGTCCGACGCCTTTCAGCAGCAGGACACGGTCCCGGTCGGTGCGGCGCGTGACAGCGATGACGGCACAGGCCAAAGTCACCCACAACGCGCCGTTGCCGAACATCATCTCGGCGCCGACCGCCCACCGCACCAGCCAGAAGACGACGTCGATGCCGATCGCGGCGCCGACCGCAATAAACCGCTGCCGCCAGGTGAGCACCACCATCATCAACGCCATACTGACGTACAACACCGTCCCCGATTTGGGGGCGAATATCACCTCTCGCGCCTGGTCGGTGATCGGCCCCGGCTCGCCGTACCGACGCGCGGCGACCTCCAGTGCAATGAGGAATCCGAGGGCCGCCACACTCACCGCGACCCACAGCACGACGCGTGGTTGACGCCATGCAGCGAACCTAGTTCTGCCGTCTATTCGCGAAAACATTCGCGGTACCGTAGATATCAATTTTCAGCTGCTTTGTCATATTTCAATGCGATCGTTGCGAGCTCGAACATGCTAGCGGAACGGGTGGGTTTGGCTGATCACAGGTGCGCCGAATACAGCGATCAGTTCCCTTTTTCCCGCGGCCACGGCGGACATGAAACGCCGCGCACCCCGCGCGGCCCCGGATTGGGGCGGCTCGGTGGACGGGAGGGCGGGTGTCGGGGCGAGCTCGACGGCGACAGTGGGCGGTCGAGGGCGGCGCGAGCGACGCCGACAGCGGATAGTCGCCGACGAGACACAGCATGCCCGGCTCCGCGTCGACACCGGCCTCGAGATCTACTTCGCGGACCCGCACAGCCTGTGGCAACGCGGCACGAAGGAGAATACGAATGGGTTGCTGCGGCAGTACTTTCCGAAGGGCACGGACCTGTCCCGATGGCAGACAGACGACCTCGCAGCCGTTGCACTCGCCCTCAACATCCGCCCCCGCAAAACCCTCGGATGGAAGACACCCGCTGAAGCCCTAGACGAACACCTACTCTTGACTCAAGAAGCCGGTGTTGCGACAACCGATTGAGTCCGGGCTCGCTTCCGCGGTCCGAGTGTGTGTTGCATCCGGGCTGGAGCGCGCCCCGGCCGTGGGCGTCGCGCTTGCCCACGACATGGCCAACCTGCCCTGCGTACGGCGGCGCGCCCGCCCCGTGCCCAGCGTGCCGCCGGGGGTGATGGTTGATGTGTGGGCGCAGCTCGACCCGACGGAACAGCAGCGGCGCCGGGCCTGGCTGACCCGTCACAGCCGGACCCCACTGCACCTGCGGGGAGTCCCGGAGGAAGTGATCGAGCTGGCGGGCCTGCACGTCACCGAATGGGCGCTTCCGCCGGACGTGCCATCGATTTCGCTGGTTGTCCAGCAACGGTCCTGGCCAAGGAGAGCCGACTGATCGGGAGAGGTGGTAGATATGGCGTGACGCGTCCTTGTCCAAGCCTCGGGCTGCTTTAATCCCTGACTTTGAGGAAACGCATCCGGGTCGCCCCGTTGCTGTCGGTACCGCCGGCCTCGGCGTCGGTGATCCTACCGCCGGTGAGGACGAACATCAGGTGCAGGCGGACCGTCCGGGGGCCGGACGTGGCGGTGTACTCGGTCATGATGTGTGTGGTTCCGCCCTGATGCTCCTGCCCTGCCGCGTTGATCGCCGCGATCTGGGTGAAGCTCGTCAGGAGGGTGTCTGTCGTCTCGTCCCTGAGCCAGCCGATGATGTAGCCGCTGCCGCCGGTGGCGGTACCGAGCGCGTACCGTACATCGCTGTCGATGTGGTACACCCCGGCCTCCGGGAGCACGATGTCGGACTCGGGGATCGGCACATCGGTACCGGTCTCGGCCAGGAGGTTGGCATGCTGCCGCTCGGCGTTGAGGAACGCGCTCACCGGCGTGAGGCGGGCGCCGATCCTCCACCTTTCGGGGCAGCCGGGCATCTCGGCGATGTCGATGTCCACCGACCGTTCGAGGCTGCTGTTGCCGCCCGGCGCGATGCCCATCAGGTCGACCCGCGGCACGAGTAGCCCGCCGGCCGTGTTCCGCGCGGCGTTGCACGGGGACGGGTCCAGAGCGGGCGTGTCGGGCGCGTACAGACACCCGTCGCTGCCCCGGGTGATGGCGTTGCCCAGGTCGGTGGAGATGCACGGGGGCCGGGCGGTGGAGCATCCTTCCTGGCAGGAGGCGACCGGGATAACCGGCGGGACCGGGGTGTAGGGGGTCGAGCCGTCGAGGGTGTCGGTCGTGCATGTGATCACGCCGTCGCAGTTGCGGCAGGTTGTACGGAGGAACGGCCTGCCGCAGCCCGGGACGGATGCCTGGACGGTGAGGACGAAGCTGTCGACGGTCCACTGCTTGGGACCGACTTGGCAGGTGTCGTCGTTGCCTGTTTCGAGGTTGAGCTCGACGACGATCCTTCCCGCGAGGACGTCCGCGAAGGACACGGTGGTCGGTGGGATGACGCCGTTGTCGTCACCACCCGCCGGCAGATTGGGTGGGCCCAGGAGATCGGTGCGGATCGGGGTCGTGCCGTTCCACAGGGCGAAGCGACCGTAGAGCTGGCAGGCCGCGTTCGGGCCGTCGTTGTGGACATGGACCGAGGCACTGATCGTGAGGCTGGTGGGGTTGCCGCACAGTGATGCGGGGTCGATGTGCACGACACCGGCGAGCCAGGTGTGCTGGCCGTTGTGTGTGCCGTTGTCAGCCGGGAACGTGCCCGTACCTCCGTTCAGGATGGTCTGAGCGACGACAGGGTCCAGTGCGGCATGGGTGTTGGCGATGGTGTAGTAGGGCGTCGGGTCGGTGCTGTCGGCGGTCGCTGCGACCCGGTACGGTGCGGAATCGCACAGTGGGGTCGTCTCGCAGTGCTGGCACGGCTTGGAGCCGGGACAGAGGACGCCGACGGGGAGACAGGCCGCTCCGGTGGGCTGACAGCCGCCGATGACGATCGGGGACTGCCTGCAGCCGCATCCACTCATGGTTCAACTCCTGGTGTGAGGTGGGGTGGGGTGGTGACAGCGGCGGTGTGCGCCATGCCTCTTCGGCGCCGTTGCGCCCGGGGTGGTGGTGTGCTGGCTCGCCGGCCGCAGCGAACGAAGTCGCGCTGGCGCAGGCCCGTTGAGGGATACCGGCGGCCCCGGAGCCGGTCGCAACCGGGCAGAGGAAGACGGCCGTCTACCGGACCGCTCACCGGGCCGTGGCTGATATGACGTCGGTCGTCAACCAGCTACGTGTTCCCTCAGCTGGTCACGCCCTTGAGTTGGGAAACAGAAGCGGCCATGTCGACGCCTCTTCGAGAGTCTGCTGCTGGGCGAACCGCGTGGGGCGCTCGGACATGGGCAATCTCAAGCTCAGTCACTTACCGTCTTCGTTACAAGACTGAATGTACTATTCCAGCATCTGTCTGGCATTACTCCGTTAGGGTGGCTGATTTCACCGTCGGGCGGCAGAGCGCTCGCATCCTTCCGCCGGACAGACCCGGGGGTGCCGGTTGAGTCGGCACGGAGCGCCGTGCCGGTGTTGCCACCGGTCCGTTTCTCCGTGCCGCTCGCCGAACCCCGCGTACCCGTCTCTCCGCGGACTCTGACGTTCAGGCGTGGTTGAGGCATGCCCAGGGGTTGGAGATCGTGTTGCCTCTGTGGCGGTAGCGGGTGACCGTCACCGCTTGGGGGTCGAACAGTTCGATCCTGTCTGCCGAGGGCCTTTACCACCGTCCGTTGTGGTCGGTGAGGGCGTCGGCGGACGTCCTTCCACTTCCAGCGGTGCAGTTACATCACCAGCTGATCACCCGGTGCCACGTGAAGCTGGCCAGGGAGCTCAGGGGGGCTTTGCAGACCGCGTGTTCGAAGTAGTTGGCCCAGCCGCGCATGATCTGATTGAGCCTGATCAGCACGTCCCTGGGGTTCTGCTGCGACGTTCTGTTCGTCAGGGCGCGGATCTTGTCCTTCAGCTGCCGGATGGGCCGGTCAGCGATGAAGAGACGTGCCACTTGTCCGTTCCTCGCTTGCGGCGCCACTGGATGCGGAACCCCAAGAAGTCGAACCCTTCCGACATGTGCACCACCTGCGTCTTTGCCTCCGAGAGACGAAAGCCAAGCGGTTGCAGCACGTCGGCGATGTCCTCGCGCAGCGCTTCGGCGTTGTCGCGTTCACCGTCGGTCAGGACGACGAAGTCGTCCGCGTAGCGGACGACTCGACAGTTCGGACGTCCAGTGGCACGGCGGCGCCAGCGCAGGTGGCTGGTTGCCATCTCCCCGTTCGGCTCCCATGGCCGGATCAGACGCTCGTCAAGTGCTGACAAGGCGATGTTCGCCAGAAGCGGGGAGAGGATGCCGACCTGCGGAGTGCCAGTGATGGTGTCCTCGCGGCTGTTGTCCTCGGTGAGGACGCCGGCCTCGCATTTGCGTACCCGACAGCTTCACCAGATACCTTCGCGGTGATCACTAGGCTGCGTTCGGTGCAGCGCGCCCGGTGGATGCGCTCCGCCCACTCGCCCGCCAAACCACCGCGCACCCGGGCCTGCAACATGGCCAGCGCCGGCACATCGTCCCCGGTCGCCTCCGTCACCACCGCGGACGCCGGAGCCTGCCGCCCAGCCGGGTGCGGCAGGTAGGCGGCGAACCGCAAATCCATCCTTGTCACGCCGTTCCCTTGCCCGTCAGGCGTGCCTTCGGCTCACCACGCTATTGCCGCTGACGTGCGTCTCGCTACCTGGCCAACGATGCGAGACGAGCCACTTAACTTGCCTGCTCTGGGACTTGACCTCCCAGGTCAGCGCGATGCTCGCGCGCAGGTTGTTCATCTACAAGCCCTAAGCTTGGCGTTTAATCGCGGCAAGATCATTGCTTGTTAGGGTTCGCCGTTTGCCTGACAACGGGCACGGCCGCCCGTGATTCTTCGGAGTGTCGA
>NZ_JBIUVC010000014.1:0-219799 GCF_044742755.1 Streptomyces sp. NPDC087845 | reverse complement strand
CGGGCATGCTCGATGGAATCCTTGGCGACCTGGACCGGGTCACCGACGCCGTTGCCCGGCTCCGGCGCGTACACCGCCACACCGGCACGGTCCGCGACAACACTGAGCTGGTTGACCGCGTTGGGACGCTGAAGGTCACAGGCGACCAGCAGCGGCGAGTGCCCCTGGCCCTTGAGCCAGAGACCGAGCTTTCCGGCCAGGGTCGTCTTACCGGCACCCTGGAGACCCGCAAGCATGATCACCGTGGGCGCGGTCTTCGCGAACCGCAACCGCCGCGTCTCACCACCCAGAATACCCACGAGCTCGTCATTGACGATCTTGACGACCTGCTGCGCCGGATTCAGCGCCTGGGACACCTCCGCCCCACGCGCCCGCTCCTTGACATTCGCGATGAAGGCACGCACGACCGGCAGCGCGACATCCGCTTCGAGCAGGGCGATACGGATCTCACGAGCCGTGGCATCGATGTCCGCCTCGGACAAGCGGCCCTTGCCCCGAAGGTTCTTGAAAGTCGCGGCAAGGCGGTCGGAGAGAGTATCGAACACGGCGCTCGTCGGTCCTCAGGGTCGGGGGCGGGGCAGGTCGGTCGTCCCCAAGGGTATCCGGCCCCCCGGAAACGCGAAGCCCTCGCCCGCTTCTCATGGGCGGGCGAGGGTCTGTGGGCGCGGCGGCGGTACTCGGTGCGAAGGCCGGTGGGCGCGCGGCGGCGGTGCTCAGCGCCGAGGGCCGGTGGGCGCGGCGGCGGTGCTCAGCGCCGAGGGCCGGTGGGCGCGGCGGCGGTGCTCAGCCCAGCGCCTTCTCGACCTCCCGGGCCACCTCCGCCGCCCTCGCCCCGGGCAGCGGCTCCCCGTCCGGGCCTGTGACGTAGAAGGCATCCACCGCGTTCGCCCCCAGCGTCGACACATGGGCGCTGCGCACCCGTACCTCGCACTGTTCCAGCGCCCGGCCGATCCGGTGCAGCAGCCCCGGGGCGTCCTGGGCCCGTACCTCGATGACCGTCGCCAGCCGTGAGCCGGCCGCCGCGACCGTCACCCTCGGCGGCGGGGCCTTCACCCCGCGCCGCCTCGGGTAGGCCGCTTCGCGTTCGGCGAGGCGGGCGCGGATGTCGAGGGAGCCGTCCAGAGCGCGTACGAGGTCGGCGCGGAGGCGGGTGGCCTGCGGCAGGGAGCCGTACTCGGCCGCGACCCGCCAGCTGAGCAGCAGCAGGTCGGCGGATTCGCCCTCGCCGAGTTCGGCGGGGAGTTCCACGGCGCGCAGATCGGCTGCCCGCACGGTGAGCCGGTGCAGGGCGAGGACACCGGCCGCGGCGGGCAGCACGCCGGGGCGGTCGGGCAGGGCGATGAGGAGCTCGACTCCGACGGGCTCCGGTTCGCCGTTCTCGTTCGGGGTCTCGGCCTGGGTGTGCAGGGCGAGGACAGGGCCGCCGGTCCGCAGGGCCTCGATGGCGAGGCGTTCCTGTTCGGCGCTGGGCGCGGCGGGTTCCGGTTCTCCCGGGACCTGCCCGTCGAACACGGCGGCGACCCGTCCGACGAGGTCGGAGACGAGGGAGGCGCGCCAGGTGGACCACGCGGCGGGCCCGGTGGCGAGTGCGTCGGCCTCGGTGAGGGCGTGCAGCAGCTCCAGCGTGGAGGTGGTGGAGACGGCGGCGGCGACGGAGCGGACGGTCGCCGGGTCGTCGAGGTCGCGGCGGGTGGCGGTCTCGACGAGCAGCAGGTGGTGGCGTACGAGGGTGGCGATGACGCCCACGTCGTGCTGGTCGAAGCCGATCCGGGCGGCTGTGTCGCGGGCGATGACCTCACCGGCGACGGAGTGGTCGCCGGGCCAGCCCTTGCCGATGTCGTGCAGGAGCGCGGCGACGAGGAGGAGGTCGGGGCGGCCGACGCGACGGGTGAGGGAGGAGGCGTGCACGGCCGTTTCGACGAGGTGGCGGTCGACGGTCCAGGTGTGGACGGGGTTGCGCTGGGGGCGGCAGTGGACGCGTTCCCAGTCGGGGAGCAGCCGGGTGATCAGCCCTTCGGCTTCGAGGGCCTCCCAGACGGGGACGGTCGCCTCGCCCGCGCCGAGGAGGGTGACGAGTTCCTCACGGGCCTCGGCGGGCCAGGGCACCGGCAGCGGGCGGGCGGTCGCGGCGAGGTGGCGTACGACGTGGCGGGAGAGCGGGAGTTCGGACTGGGCCGCCGCGGCGGCGGCGCGCAGGACGAGGACGGGGTCGCGTTCGGGGCGGGCGGTACGGGCGAGGACGACTTCGCCCTCGGCCTCGACGACACCCTCGGCGAGCGGGGTGCGTTCCGGGGTCGCTGCCCTGCCGCCGCCCAGCATGGCGCGCAGCCGGGGGCGCACGGACCGGGCGCGGAGCACACGGTTGACTTCGCGCCAGGTGACGTCGGTGGCGTACGAGACGGTGCGGGCGGCCTCGTACACCTGGCGGAGCAGGGCGTCCGCGTCGAGGAGGCCGAGGGCGGCGGCGACCTGGTCCTGGTCCTGGAGGCCGAGGCGGTCGGTGGCGCGGCCGGTGGTGAGGTGGAGGGCGTCGCGGGCGTCGAGGAGGGTGCGGCGGGCTTCGGCGAGGCCCTCGCGGGGGGCGTCGGCGACCCAGGAGGCGGCGACCGCGCGCAGGGCGGTGGCGTCGCGCAGCCCGCCGCGGGCCTCCTTGAGGTCGGGTTCGAGGAGGAACTGGAGCTCGCCCTGCCGGTCGGCGCGTTCGCGGCAGAGTTCGTGGAGGGCGGGGAGGCGTTTGGGGGCCTGGTTGCGCCAGTCGGCGAGGACCGCGGTGCGCAGGGCGGCGACGAGGCCGAGGTCCCCGGCGACGGGGCGGGCGTCGAGCAGCCCGAGGTGGACCTTGAGGTCCTCGACGGCCGTTCTGCGGGCTTCGGCGGCGGTGCGCACGGAGTGGTCGAGGGCGAGACCGAGGTCCCAGACGGGGTACCAGATGCGATCGGCGAGGGAGGCGACGGCACCGGCGTCGATGCTGCCGTCGTGCAGGAGCAGGAGGTCGAGGTCGCTGCGCGGGGAGAGCTCGCCCCGTCCGTAGCCGCCGACGGCGACGAGCGCGGCGCCGCGGACGCCGGTCTGTTCGGTGGCGGTGGTGAACAGCGCGGTGAGCCAGTCGTCGGTGAGCGCTGCGAGGGCCGCGCGGCGCGGCGGCCCGGACCGCGCCTTCTCCTGGAGGAGGCGCAGCCGGGCCGCCGCGTAGCCGCTGGGTTCCGAGTCGTCGGATTCGGTGGTCACTTCGGTGCTCGTCACCCGGCTGCCTTTCGTTTCGGGACCGTCGGTCCTCGGCCGGTGGTCCGCGGGAGCGTCGGCCTTCGGCCGGTGGTCCTCGCGGCCGTCGGTCTTCCGTCGGCGGTCTTCGGGACCGTCGGTCAGAGGGCGTCCGGGCCGCGTTCGCCCGTCCGCACGCGAACCGCGGTGTCGACCGGCACGCTCCAGACCTTGCCGTCACCGATCTTGCCGGTTCGGGCGGCCTTCACGAGTACGTCGATGAGCTGTTCGGAGTCCTCGTCCTCGACGAGGACCTCGATGCGGATCTTGGGGACGAGGTCGACGGTGTATTCGGCACCCCGGTAGACCTCGGTGTGACCGCGCTGGCGCCCGTACCCGCTGGCTTCCGTGACCGTGAGGCCCTGGATGCCGAAGGCCTGGAGGGCTTCCTTGATCTCGTCGAGCCGGTGAGGCTTCACGACTGCGGTGATGAGCTTCATGCGTCCACCTTCTTCGTCTGCGATGCTGCCGTCGCGGAGGCCGTGGTACGCGGGGCCGTGCCGCCGCCCGCTCCGCTGAAGTCGTAGGCGGTCTCCGCGTGTTCGACCTGGTCGATGCCGGAGATCTCGTCGTCCTCGGCGACCCGCATCCCGATCGTCCGGTCGAGGAGGAGGGCGAGGAGCGCGGAGACGACGAGAGAGTACGCGAGGACCGCGAAGACTCCGACGGCCTGCTTGCCGAGCTGGTCGAGGCCACCACCGTAGAAGAGGCCCTTGGCGTCGGACTGGACGCCGCCGGTGGCGAACAGGCCGACGAGGAGGGACCCGGCGACACCGCCGACGAGGTGGACGCCGACGACGTCCAGGGAGTCGTCGTAGCCGAACCTGTACTTCAGGCCGACGGCCAGGGCGCAGAGGACACCGGCGACGGCGCCGACCCCGATGGCGCCGAGCGGGCTGACCGCGCCGCCGGACGGTGTGATGGCGACGAGGCCCGCGACCGCGCCGGAGGCCGCGCCGAGGGTGGTGAAGGAGCCGTGCCGGAGCTTCTCGTAACCGAGCCAGGCGAGCATCGCGGCGGCGGTGGCGACCTGGGTGTTGACGAACATGACCGCGCCGACGCCGTCGTCGTTACCGAGCCACGAGCCGGCGTTGAAGCCGAACCAGCCGAACCAGAGCAGTCCGGCGCCGAGCATCACGAGCGGCAGGCTGTGCGGTCGCATCGGGTCCTTCTTGAAGCCGACACGCTTGCCGATGACGAGGATCACGCCGAGCGCCGCGGCTCCCGCGTTGATGTGGACGGCCGTACCACCGGCGAAGTCGATCACGCCGAGTTCGAAGAGCCAGCCGCCCGCGCCCCAGACCCAGTGGGCCACGGGGAAGTAGACGACGGTGACCCAGAGCGTGATGAACAGGGCCCAGGAGGTGAATTTCACCCGGTCGGCGAGGGCACCGCTGATCAGAGCGGGGGTGATGACGGCGAACATCAGCTGGAAGACGGCGAAGACGTAGACGGGGATCGTGTAGCCGCCCCAGAGCTGGGTGATGCCGATTCCGCTGAGGCCGACGTAGTCCGAGCTCCAGCCGAAGACGGATCCGATGTCGGTGCCGAAGGCGAGGCTGAATCCGTAGAGCACCCACAGGATCGTGACGATCCCGAGGCTGATGAAGCTCATCATCAGCATGTTGAGGGTGCTCTTGACGCGGACCATGCCTCCGTAGAAGAAGGCCAGGGCCGGGGTCATGAGCATCACCAGGGCGGAGCAGATGAGCATGAACCCGGTGTTGGCGGCAGACAGTGTCGGGGCGTCTGCGGCAAGCGTCGTGATGCCTGGGGGCATCGGCGTCTCCTCGTCGTCGGTGCGGCCGCGTGCGGGCGGATGAGCGGCACCACGTGCGGGACCACTGGGGAAAAGGTGCGGGCCGGTTATGCGCCACGAGATTCGCCCAGCACGGTTTCCGCCGATGCCGCACGGTGTTTCGCGGCAGTGACGAAGGGGTCCGGTGTGTTACGACGCCATGAACCGGCGGTGGCGCGCCCGGGGCCGGGTCTACTCTGCGGCCGCGGCCGCATACGGTGCGCTGACGACTCTTCCGTACGGAAGCGGCAATGCGAACCGGCCACGCCGACCACCCGCTGACCTGGCGATGGGGGAGCCGAAGTCGGTCTGTTCGGGGTGATCGTCGTGGCCGGGGCCGGGGGTGCCGTTCAGACCGCTTCGGCGGTTTCGGGCAGCTGCTCGGTGAGGAGATCGGTGAGCCTGGCGACCTCGGGAATGTCCCCGAAGTCGCGGGCGGCGGTGTCGACGGTCTTGCGGAGCCGGGTGTTGACCCGCTCGGAGCGGATCTTCTTGGCGACGCGCAGCGCCTTCTCGGCCAGCACCGTGGACTGTTCGGGCTCGCGCTGGAGGAGGTGGACGGTGGCGAGGCCGATCAGGTTGAGTGCGTAGGACCGCTGGTGCTCGTCGTCCTCGCCGAAGAGCTGGACGGCTTTCGTCATCAGGGGTTCGGCGAGCGTGGCGTATGTGGGGCTGCGGCCCGCGACGTAGGCGAGGTCACGGAACGAGTGGGAGTTCTCGCCGTTGAGCTCGGCCTCCGAGAAGAAACGGATCCAGTCGGGCTCGGGCTCGCTGTCGATCCCGATGTCGTCGAAGGTGTCCTCGGCCATCCGGACGGCTCGTTTGCACTTGCTGGGCTGGCCCATGTTGGCGTACGCGCGGGCCTCCATCGCATACAGCATGGCCTGGGTGCGCGGGGTGGCGCAGTCCCGGCTGCCGTACTGCGCGAGATGGATCAGTTCGAGGGCGTCGTCGGGGCGTCCGAGGTGGATCATCTGGCGGCTCATGCTGGAAAGAACATACGAACCGAGCGGTTTGTCGCCGGCCTCTTTCGACGCGTGGAGCGCCAGAACGAAGTACTTCTGGGCGGTGGGCTGGAGGCCGACGTCGTAGCTCATCCAGCCGGCCAGCTCCGCGAGTTCGGCCGCGCAGCGGAAGAGCCGCTTGGCGGTGGCCGCCGGCTGCGGCTCCTGGAGCAGGTCGGTGACCTCGTGGAGTTGTCCGACGACGGCCTTGCGGCGCAGACCGCCGCCGCACTGCGCGTCCCACTGACGGAACATCGCGGTGGTGGACTCCAGCAGGTCGAGCTCGGGGTCGGAGAGCCGCGAGGGACGGCGGGCCGTGGCAGCCGGTTCCGGTTCCGCCTCTCCGCCGGCGGCGACGGGCACCAGCCAGCGCTGCATGGGCTCGATGAGGGCGGGGCCCGCGGCCAGGGCGAGCGAGGAGCCGAGGAAGCCGCGGCGGGCGAGCATGAGATCGCTGCGGGAGAACTCGCTCAGCAGGGCGACGGTCTGCGGCCCCGCCCAGGGCAGGTCGACGCCGGCCACGGACGGTGACTGGTGCGCGGAACGCAGTCCGAGGTCCTCGACGGCGACGACGGAGCCGAAGCGCTCCGAGAAGAGCTCGGAGAGGATGCGCGGGATCGGCTCGCGCGGCTGCTCGCCGTCGAGCCAGCGCCGCACCCGGGAGGTGTCGGTGCTGATGTGGTGGGCGCCCATCTGGCGCGCCCGGCGGTTCACCTGCCGCGCCAGCTCACCCTTCGACCAGCCGCTGCGCACGAACCACGAGCTCAATTGCCCGTTGGGGCGCTTACCGGCATTCGAATCGCCTGCGCCGCTGCCACTCACTGGAAGGCCCCCATCCCGCTGAATACTGTCGCGCGAACCATTACCAGAATGCCCTGAACCGATGCTGCCCATACGGGGGTTGCGCACGATCGAACAGGAAATCGGGTTGCCTCGGGCATACCCATGGGCGCACATACTTCCACGGTTCGCGTACCGACGGTAATCCTACGATCACCAGCCCGGCGAGGGCGATGACAGAAACGCCACCATTCGCCACCCCTTCGGATGAACACCGTCACCGTCCGGCGCGATTCACTTGACACACGGCGATCAACAGTTGGCGCAGTGATGTGCGACGGGGCGCGTGGACCATCTTGCACAACCCCGAGTGCGCCGGGCGCACCACCGATCGACGACGGCGACGGGCGTCACGGCTCTGCTCCTTGTCGTAACCACCGGTGAGTCGGACCCGTTGGAGGGGGCATGGGCTTCACGATCGGCGGCATCCGCGAGATGCGCACCGGCTCACGGCGCCGCGGCCGCGCGGCCGAGTGCACCGCAGTGGCCGAGTACACGGGACTGTGGGGCTGGGCCGTCGCGCCGGGAGCGCGAACAGCGGCCGGCCGCTGTTCGTGCGGGAAGGCGCGGTGCCCCTCCCCCGGCGCCCATCCGCTGGACTTCGCCCCCGAGGTCCCCGCGGGGGCGAAGCTCGACACGGCGGCGGACGCCTGGGCCCAGGTGCCGGGCGCCTCGATGCTGCTGCCGGTGGGCCGCACCTTCGACATCCTCGATGTCGCCGAGGCGGCCGGGCGCCGGGCCCTGGTGCGCCTGGAGCGGATGGGGCTGCCGCTCGGCCCGGTCGCGGTGACACCGGCCGGGCGGGCGCAGTTCTTCGTCGCCCCGGGGGCCGCCGCCGAGCTCCCACAACTGCTGTACCGCATGGGCTGGGACGACGCGGGCCTGGATCTGCGGGCGCTGGGGCCCGGCTGCCACATCACCGCCCCGCCGTCCGACGAGGGTGGCCTCGGCCCGGTCCGGTGGCTGCGCCCACCGGTGCTGGACACCGCGGCCGCCCCTCCTCAGGCACGTCTGCTGCTGGGCACACTGGCGTACAGCTGCCATCGCGCGCCCCTCTGCAGCTGAGGACTCGCGGCTGAGAAAGCCGAGAGAGCCGATAGAGCCGAGAAAAGAGCCCGACCGCAGTGGCATCGTGCGGTCGGGCTCTTCTGCGTACGCGTGGGGTGGTTCAGTCTCCGATCAGGGCGTCCACGAACGCCTCGGGCTCGAACGGGGCCAGATCGTCGGGGCCCTCCCCCAGGCCGATCAGCTTCACCGGTACGCCCAGTTCGCGCTGGACGGCGACGACGATGCCGCCCTTGGCGGTGCCGTCCAGCTTGGTGAGCACGATGCCGGTGATGTCGACGACCTCGGCGAACACCCGGGCCTGCACCAGGCCGTTCTGTCCGGTCGTGGCGTCGAGGACGAGCAGGATCTCGTCGAGCGGCCCGTGCTTCTCGACGACCCGCTTGACCTTGCCGAGCTCGTCCATGAGCCCGGTCTTGGTGTGCAGCCGTCCCGCGGTGTCGATGAGGACGACATCGGCGCCCTCGGCGATGCCCTCCTTCACCGCGTCGAAGGCGATCGACGCGGGGTCGCCGCCCTCGGGTCCACGCACGGTCCGGGCGCCGACACGCTCGCCCCAGGTCTGGAGCTGGTCGGCGGCGGCGGCCCGGAAGGTGTCGGCCGCGCCGAGCACGACGCTGCGGCCGTCGGCGACGAGCACGCGGGCCAGCTTGCCGGTGGTGGTGGTCTTGCCGGTTCCGTTGACGCCGACGACCATCACGACGCCGGGGGTGTCGACACCGCTCTCCGTCTTGACCGCGCGGTCGAAGTCGGTGCCGAGCAGGGTGAGGAGCTCCTCGCGCAGCAGCGTGCGAAGCCCTTCGGGGGTACGGGTGCCGAGGACGCGGACGCGTTCGCGCAGCCGCTCCACCAGCTCCTGGGTGGGCGCGACGCCGACATCGGCGGTGAGGAGGGTGTCCTCGATCTCCTCCCAGGTGTCCTCGTCGAGGTTGTCGCGGGACAGGAGCGTGAGCAGCCCCTTGCCGAGGGAGTTCTGCGAGCGGGCGAGCCGGGCGCGCAGCCGCACCAGCCGGCCGGCGGTGGGCTCGGGCACTTCGACGGCGGGGGCGGCGGGCGCCTCCGGCTCGACGGCTTCGGGCGCTTCCCCGGCGGGAGCCTCGGCCGAAGGAGCGCCGACCTCCTCGATGGTGCGGCGCGGTTCCTCGCGCGGCGTTTCGGCTTCCTCGCCGACATGGGGCTCGGCGGGAGGAGTGATGGTCGGCGTGCTCGACGGTGCCGGGGGCAGCTGCTTCTTCTTGCGGCTGCTGACCACGAGCCCGCTGATCACGCCGACCGCGACCAGGGCGATGACTACAGCAAGGATGACGAATTCCATAACCCACCCAGTATCAGTCACGGCCGCCCGCGTGGGCCGCCCCGAAGGATCGCCCCCGCATCCCTCGGGTGTTATGCACCCTTTGGAGGTAAAGGTACGATTTCGCCCGTGGAGACCCGCGGTCTGGACCCCGTCCCCGACAACGAGCGCACCGGCCGGGTCCGGACCCTCTTCCCCACCTGGGTCGGCGCGAACCTGACCGTGCTGCTGCTCACCATGGGTGCGGGGCTGATCGCCCTCGACGGACTGAACTTCTGGCAGGTACTGGCCGTCGCGATCGTCGGCCCCGTCGTCAGTTTCGGACTGGTCGGCGCGGTCTCGATCGCGGGCAGCCGGGGCGGGGCTCCCGGCATGGCGCTCTCCCGGGCCGTCTTCGGCCAGCGCGGCAACCTGCTGCCCGGCGCACTGATCTGGATCGCCCGCTGGGGCTGGGAGACGGTGAACGCGGTCACCGGCACCTACGCCGTGCTGGCCGTTCTGGAACTGCTCTTCGGTGTCGCGAGCAGCACCACCCTGATCATGGCGACCCTGCTCGCCTTCGTGGGAAGCAGCTTCCTGGTGTCGGGGCTGGGCGTACGCGCACTGCGGGTGTGCTGCACCTGGTCGACGTACCTCTTCGGGGGCTTCAGCGTCCTCGTACTGATCCACCTGATCGGCGGGACCCCCTGGCACACCGTCCTGAGCAGGCCCGCCGGGCCGACGGCACTGATGATCTCCGGGGTCGGCACCCTGGTGGGCGGCGGGATCAGCTGGGTTCCGGCGGGGCCCGACTTCGCCCGCTATCTGCCGCGCACCGCGTCCGGCCCGGCCATGGTCGGGGCGACCGTGGGCGGCGCCGGGGTCGTCTGCGTCCCGCTCGTACTGATGGGCGCCGTGATGGCGGTCGCCACGCCGGGACTGGCCGTCACGCGTGACCCCGTCTCGTTCATCGGCGCCCTGCTGCCGGGCTGGCTCTCGGTGCCTTATCTGCTGATGACCGTGGTCGGCATGGTGCTGATCAACGCGATGTCGTTGTATTCGGGCGGTTTCACCGCACAGACGCTGGGATTCGCGATTCCCCGCACGTGGGCGGTCGGGGCGAATGCCGCCATCAGCCTGTTCCTGGGCTCGCTGCTGATGATGACGGCGGCGGGCTTCATGGATTCCTTCGTCTCCTTCCTGACGCTGCTCGCGGTGACATTCTCCGCCTGGGCCGGAGTCTTCTGCGTGGATCAATTGCGGGGGCGTACGTACGATCCGGCGGCGCTCCTGGACACCACGCCGTCCAGCGCCTACTGGTACACGGGGGGCTTCGCCGTGCCGGCCGTGGCCGCGTGGGCGACGGGCCTGGTGGTGGGGCTGCTCTTCACCCGCGTGCAATGGCTCTCCGGCCCGTTCGCGGCCACCTGGGTCGGGCGCCACGGGCTGGGCTGGGCGGCCACGGTCGCGGTCTCGGCCGCGCTGTACGCGTCCCTGCCGCGGCCCGCCGGACGGGGTGGCGGCGATGGGCCCGGGGCCGACACCCCCCTACACTTCTGACGCCACGTCAGCTAATGTCCGGCCTCGCCGAGCCCGCCCGACGAAGGGGACAAGTGCCATGGCCTTCACAGTGGTCCGGTTCAATCTCGTCGATCCCGACGCCACCCCCGAGTCGCTCTCGGCCCGTTACCGCGCCGCGCTGGAGATGGCCGCCTACGCCGACGAGCACGGCGTCGACACCGTGCAGACCGAGGAGCACCACGGCGCCGCCGACTCCTGGCTGCCCTCCCCCTTCGTCTTCGCGGGCGCGGTCCTCGGCGCCACCCGCCGGATCGCGGTCACCGTCTCGGCGATCATCGGCCCGCTGCACGACCCGCTGCGGCTGGCCGAGGACATCGCGGTCCTGGATCTGCTGAGCGCGGGCCGGCTGGTCACGGTGGCGGGAATCGGCTACCGGCCCGAGGAGTACGAACGGGCGGGCGTCGAATGGGGCAGGCGCGGCAGGCTCCAGGACGAGCTCCTGGAGACGCTGCTCCAGGCGTGGACCGGGGAGCCTTTCTCGTACCGGGGCCGTACGGTCCGGGTCACGCCGCGCCCGTACACCCGGCCGCATCCGCCGCTGCTGGTGGGCGGCAGTTCGCGGGCGGCGGCGCGGCGTGCGGCCCGGTTGGGGCTGCCGTTCTTCCCGAGCGCGTATCTGCCGGAGCTGGAGGCGTATTACCACGAGCGGCGGGCGGAGTTCGGGACGGACGGCTTCTGCATGATGCCGTCCGCCGCGACGCCCCTGCTGCATGTGTCCGAGGACCCCGGCCGAACGTGGGCGGAGTACGGCGAGCACTTCCTGCACGAGGCGCGCACGTACGCCTCCTGGCAGTCCAAGGACATCCGCTCGGCCGTGCGGTCGGCGGCGGCGACAGTGGCGGAGCTGCGGGCCGAAGGGGTCTACCGGGTCGTCACGCCGAAGGAGTGCGCCCGGGCCGCCGGGGAACTGGACAGCCTGGTCCTGCATCCGCTGTGCGGCGGGCTCCCCGTCGAGGAGGGGTGGCGCAGCCTGCGGCTGTTCTGCGAGGCGGTCGCCCGCTGACCCCGGACACCGCAGCGCCCCGGCTCGCGGGCCGGGGCGCCGGGTGGCCGAGGAGCCGGGGCGGCGGGGATCAGCCCATCTCCTCCAACGCCTTGCCCTTGGTCTCCTTCACGAACTTGAGGACGAAGGGGATCGAGAGCGTGGCGAAGCACGCGTAGATGATGTACGTGCCCGACAGGTTCCAGTCGGACAGGCTCGGGAAGCTCGCGGTGATCGCCCAGTTGGCGATCCACTGCGCGGAGGCGGCGACGCCGAGCGCGGCGGCGCGGATCCTGTTCGGGAACATCTCGCCGAGGAAGACCCAGACCACGACACCCCAGGACAGGGCGAAGAAGAGCACGAACACATGGGCCGCGACGAGCGCCACGGTGCCCTGGGGGTGGGGCAGTCTGCCGTCGACCAGAGGGGCCGAGAAGGCCCACGCCTCGAAGGCCAGGGCGATGGCCATACCGGTGGAGCCGACCAGCGCGAGCGGCTTGCGGCCCACCCGGTCCACCAGCACCATCGCGATGACGGTACCGATGATGTTGATGATCGACGTGGTGAACGAGTACAGGAACGAGGCGGACGGGTCGATGCCGACGGACTGCCAGAGCGTCGCCGAGTAGTAGAACGCCACGTTGATGCCGACGAGTTGCTGAAAGACCGACAGGCCGATGCCGATCCAGACGATCGGCAGAAAACCGAAGCGGCCGCCGAGCAGGTCCTTGAACGTGGACTTGTGCTCACGGTGCATGGCCGTCTCGATCTCGGTCACCCGGGCGTCGAGGTCGATGTTCTTGCCCTCGACCTCCTCCAGGATCCGCCGGGCCCGGTCCTTCTTGCCGACCGAGATCAGGAACCGCGGCGACTCGGGGATCGCGAACGAGAGGAGCCCGTACAGAGCGGCGGGGACGACCATCACGCCGAGCATCCACTGCCATGCCTCGATGCCGCCGATCCTGCCGCGCTGGTCTCCGTCGGCGAGTTGCAGAATGCCGTAGTTGACGAGCTGGGAGATGGCGATGCCGATGACGATCGCGGCCTGCTGGAAGGAGCCGAGCCGGCCGCGGTAGGCGGGTGGCGAGACCTCGGCGATGTACGCCGGGCCGATCACGGAGGCCATGCCGATGGCGAATCCGCCGATGATGCGCCACATCGCGAGGTCCCAGAGCGCGAACGGGAGCGCGGAGCCGACGGCGCTGATGGTGAAGAGCACGGAGGCGATCTGCATGCAGCGGATGCGGCCGATGCGGTCGGCGATGCGCCCCGCCGTCGCCGCGCCGATCGCGCAGCCGATCAGCGCGATGGCGATGACCTGGGCGAGCGTTCCCGAGCCGATGTCGTACCGGCTGCGGATCGCCTCGACGGCGCCGTTGATGACGGAGCTGTCGTAGCCGAACAGGAAGCCGCCCATCGCCGCGGCCGCCGTGATGAAGATGACATGGCCGAGGTGATCCGGGTGGGCCCCTCGGGCTCCGGACGCCGGTCCCTGCGCTGTGCTGGTCAATTGAACTCCTGATGCCTGGCCGCGTCGTCAGGTGTGGGGTGAGCTCCTGTTGAGGGGGGAGAGCTCCTCCAAGTGGCGCATAAGTTCACGCCTGCCACCACTTGAAGATAAAGACGACGCCGCAGAGACTATGCGTTCAACTCCCGAAGTCAATAATGCGCTATTGGGCTATAGCGACCAAAGGACGCCAAAAGGTAAGTCGAAGTATTGAAGATTGAGTAAAGCCTCAGCGCAGCCGCTGGCTGATGACCTTGGAGACCCCGTCGCCCTGCATCGCTACGCCGTACAGCGCGTCCGCGACCTCCATCGTCCGCTTCTGGTGCGTGATCACGATCAGCTGCGAGCTCTCCTGGAGCTCCTCCATGATCCGGATCAGCCGCTGCAGATTGGTGTCGTCGAGCGCCGCCTCGACCTCGTCCATCACATAGAACGGGCTCGGACGGGCCTTGAAGATCGATACCAGCAACGCCACCGCCGTGAGCGAGCGTTCCCCGCCGGACAGCAGGGAGAGCCGCTTGACCTTCTTGCCGGGCGGCCGGGCCTCGACGTCCACACCGGTGGCGAGCATATTGTCCGGGTCGGTCAGGACGAGCCGCCCCTCGCCACCCGGGAAGAGCCGCGAGAAGACACCCTCGAACTCACGGGCGGTGTCCCGGTACGCGTCGGTGAACACCTGCTCGACCCGCTCGTCGACCTCCTTGACGACCTGCATCAGGTCGGCCCGCGTCTTCTTCAGGTCTTCGAGCTGCTCGGAGAGGAACTTGTGCCGCTCCTCCAGTGCCGAGAACTCCTCCAGCGCGAGCGGATTCACCTTTCCGAGTTGCTGATACGCCCGTTCGGCCGACTTCAGCCGCTTCTCCTGTTCGGCTCTGACGAACGGCTTCGGCTGGTTGCGCGGGTGCTCCGGATCCTCCGGCAGCTCCTCGCCCTCGGCGGCCGGTGACGGCGGTACGAGCTGGTCCGGGCCGTACTCCGCGGCCAGACCGGCCGGCTCGACGCCCAGCTCCTCCAGCGCCTTCGCCTCCAGCTGCTCTATCCGCAGCCGCTTCTCGGCACCGAGGACCTCGCCCCGGTGGACGGAATCGGTGAGCTTGTCCAGCTCGCCCTTGAGCTCGCGGCCCTGGTCGCGCTCGGCCGCCAGCTCCCGCTCCCGCTCCGTCTTCGCCGCCTCGGCCGCGACCCGCTCCTGCC
Organism: Streptomyces sp. NPDC087845; assembly: GCF_044742755.1. NCBI lineage: Bacteria > Bacillati > Actinomycetota > Actinomycetes > Kitasatosporales > Streptomycetaceae > Streptomyces > Streptomyces sp. NPDC087845. The sequence goes on along the minus strand of NZ_JBIUVC010000014.1, from coordinate 205,294 downwards.
CGGCCCGTACGACGGACACCTCGACATGGGCCAGCAGCTGACGGGCGCCGGAGGCCACGGCCGAGGCCACCGCCACCTCGTGCCGCAGTTGGGCGCGGCGCCGCTCGGCGCGGGCGCGGGCCTCGCGTTCGGCACGGGCGCCCCGGTCGAGGGAGTCGGCCCGGCCCGCGAGTGCCTTGACCCGCTCCTCGTGGGTACGTACCTGGAGCCGGGCCTCCATCTCGGTCTGGCGGGCGTTGGCCCCGTCGGCGGCGAGCCGGTCGCGCACGGAGGTGTCCGGTTCCTCCTCGACGGGCATCTCCTCGGCGGCGAGCAGCCGCTCGGCCAGTTCCTCGGCCTCCTCCGTCGCGCGCTCCAGCGCCTCCTGGGCACGGGCGGCGGACGCGGTCGTCCGCTCGGCCTCGCCCGCCGCACCGCGAGCCTGCCCGGCGAGCCGGCCCAATTGCTGGGCCACTGCGGACTTCTCCCGCTCGGCGGCCCGGCGCCGCTCCCCCAGCTCCTCGACCAGCCCGGCACACACGCCGCGCCGCTCCCCGGCGAGCCGCTGGGCCTCGGTCAACTCCGCACACCGCACGCCCAGTTCCTCCAGCTGGACGGCGGCCTCGTCGACCGATGCCTGCACTTCGAGGAGGCTCGGCGCACCGGCGGAACCGCCGTGCGCGAAGTGGGCCGAGAGGATGTCCCCCTCGGCGGTGACGGCGGTCAGCTCCGGGCGTACGGAGACGAGGTCCTCGGCGTCCTCCAGCGTGCCGACGACCACCATGTCCCGCACCAGCCTCCGTACGGCGCGCACCAGTTCGGCCGGCCCGTGGACGAGGCCGGCGACGGCGGGCGGACTTCCGGCGGGCACGGCGGCCACATCGCCCCCATCAACATCAGCGGCACCTGAGGCATCAGAGGCAACAAGGGCAGCTGTGGCACCCACAGCACCCACAGCACCATCGACCTCACCAGCCCCACCGGCATCGGGCACCCCGCCCAGCAGCAGCGCCGCCCGCCCCGCGTCCTGCTTGCGCAGCAGCCGGATCGCTTCCGCCGCCGTGGCCGGGTCCGCCACCGCGACCGCGTCCGCCGCCGCGCCCAGGGCCGCCGCCACCGCCACCTCGTGGCCCGGCTCCACCGTCAGGAGTTCCGCGGCCGGACCGAGCAGTCCCGAAAGGCGGTCCCGCGCGCCGAGCAGGACGCCCGTGCCGTCCTTGCGGCGCAGGCCGAGGGCCAGCGCCTCATGGCGGGCGGCGACCGCCGCCCGCTTCCGTTCGGCGCCGGTGGCGGCCTCCCGGGCCGCGGTGAGCGCCGCTTCCGCCTCCGCGAGTTCCCGCTTGGCGGCGTCGTGCCGCTCGCCCAGTTCCGCGTCGCCCGCGTCCAGGCCCTCGACCTCCGCCTTGAGCTGCTCGTACTCCTCCTGGGCGGCGACCGCCCGCTCCTGCGCCTCGTCTCGGGAAGCGGCCAGCCGGTCGATCTCGGCCTGCGCCGAACCGGCCCGGCTGCGGGCCGCGTTGACCTGCCCGTTCAGCCGGGCGAGCCCTTCGCGACGGTCCGCGATGGCGCGGGCGGCGTCCTTGAGCCTGCGCTCCTCGGCCGCCAACTCCCGTTCCAGATCGGCACGATGGGCGGCGGTGTCCTCCAACGCGTGCTCCGCCGCCTCCAGCGCGGCCGCCAGCTCCGCCTCCTGCTCGCGGATGCGGGCGGCTTCCCGTTCCATGTCCTGCGGGTCACGACCGCGCCGCTCCTCGTCGGGGACGGCGGAAGCGCTCTTCACCCGGGCATCGGCCAGCGAGATCGTGCCACGCACCCGCTCAGCCAGTTGCGACAGCTCGTACCAGGTCTGCTGAGTCCGCTGGAGCCGGGGCGCCAGCCGCCGTACCTCGTCCTCCAGCTCCGCCTCGCGCGCCAGCGCCGCCTTGAGCTCCGCCTCCGCCGCCTCCCGGCGCTGCTTGAGCGCCGCTTCGTCCGCGATCTCGCTGCGCAGCGCGGTCCGCAGCCGCACCAGGTCGTCGGCGAGCAGCCGCAGCCTGGCATCGCGCAGATCGGCCTGGATGACGGCGGCCCGGCGCGCCACGGCCGCCTGCCGGCCCAGCGGTTTCAGCTGTCGCCGCAGCTCGTCGGTCAGGTCCTGGACGCGGGCCAGATTGGCGCCCATCGCGTCCAGTTTCCGCAGGGCCTTCTCTTTCCGCTTGCGATGTTTGAGCACGCCCGCGGCTTCCTCGATGAATGCGCGCCGCCCCATCGGATCGGCGTGGAGTACCGAGTCCAGCTGGCCCTGGCCGACGATGACATGCATCTCCCGGCCGATACCGGAGTCCGAGAGCAGTTCCTGGATGTCCAGGAGCCGGCAGGTGTCGCCATTGATCTGGTATTCGCTGCCGCCGTTGCGGAACATGATCCGAGTGATCGTCACTTCGGCGTACTCGATCGGCAGTGCGCCGTCGGAATTGTCGATGGTCAGCGAAACCTCCGCCCGCCCGAGCGGCGGCCGCCCGGTGGTACCGGCGAAGATCACGTCTTCCATCTTTCCGCCGCGCAGGGATTTGGCACCCTGCTCCCCCATGACCCAGGAGAGCGCGTCCACCACATTGGACTTGCCGGACCCATTGGGACCGACGACGCACGTGATACCGGGTTCGAACCGCAGCGTCGTGGCGGAGGCGAACGATTTGAAACCACGCAGGGTCAGGGCCTTGAGATGCACGCCGCCGGACTCTACCTTTCGCTCTCGGTTTCGCTGATGAAGGTGCAGGGCACATCAGACGGTAAGGGAAGGGGTGTACGTCCGGGGCGGGTCCCGCGCAGGTCCGAGCGGAGAAGTGCGATCGGAAAGAGTGCGGGCACGGAAGAGGGACGCAAAAGAAAAAAGGGACGCCGAAGCGCCCCTTGTAAATCTTGTGCGGTGTTACGTGCCGTGTTGCTGGTGCAGCTGTGCACGACGGATCAAGGACATGTCACAACGGTGACAGATCAAGAGCAGTGATCTTCAATGATCCGGCGACGATCCGGGTGATGATCTCGGACGGCTGACGCGTACGGCCCGACCGGCCTCCAGGGCCATCGGTCAGGTCAGCGCCGGCTCCGCCTGAGGTACGTCGATGTCGATGCTGTCGAGCAGCGACTCTTGGTGCTGGGCGGCGGCGTTGAGCGCGTCGTTCTCGTCCTGAATCCGTACGAGCTCGGATTCGAGGTCCTGGACACGCTGCTGGAGCCGTCGCATCTCGGCGAGGAGTCGCGGGTCGGAACCGCCGACGTAACCGAGAAGCGCCTTTGCCATGATGGATGGTCCTCCACACTGAGTGACCGACCGATGCGGTGTGGGTCGTGAGGGAATCGCACCCGCGGTGCTCGGCAGTGCTCTGTATTCACTGCTGTTCTGCTGCCAAACAGCTCTGCCGAACAGCTGCGGTGCGCGGGGATTTCAGCGTCTCACCAAAAAGTTTGACGGTCAACACGATCACGCCCTGTAGAGGCGGGCAGCCCTGGGGCGCGCGGCCTGGCGATCATGCGGCGCGACTCTCCTGCGGGACCCTCGGGGGCGCGGAGATCATCCTTACTGCCGCAGCCTGGCACGCCAACCGAATCTTGGCAACCACCCGGCCATTCCGCAGGTCATTTCATGTGTACGCGGACGACCGCCCCGCCTCGTCACCCCGTGCCGCCCATCGAACACCGTCCGAACACAACCTCCGGGGCGGCCCGGGACCGGACCCGGATCAGCGGATCGCGAAGCCGTCGTAGCCGCCGCGCGGGGTGTCCCAGATCTCAGTGACTCCGTCAACGCGCCCGGGTGTGTCGTCCGAGCGCAGCCACTCCAGCAGACGGTGGCAATTCTCACGCCGCCCCTCGGCGACGACCTGCACCCTGCCGTCGTCGAGATTGAGGGCGAAGCCGGTGAGGCCACCGATCTCCAGAGCGTTCGCCCTGGTGAACCAGCGAAAACCTACTTGCTGCACTCGGCCGCGCACCCAGGCGGTGAGCCGTACCTCTTCGTTCATGCCCGAACGCTAACCGGCCAATTGCCCTCGGAGCACTTCCCGTCCAGAGGGCATGGCGTACAGTCCCGTCGCAATAACCTCACCCCATCGGGTGAATCATGTCGACGCCGAGAGCGGCGTCCAGACCGTCAGAAGGGCTCAGCAGATGGGACGTCATGGACGCTCCGCCGCAGCTCCTGCCGTTCAGGACCGCGCGGCGGAGAACCCGGGCCGGCACCGGGGGGCGCGCCACGGGAAGCGGTCCGGGGCCCCGGTGCGTACCGGAATGATCGGCGTCTCCGCCGCCCTGGCCGTGGGGGCCGTCGCGGTCGCCTCGGGGCTGCTGCCCGGCGGCTCCACCCACACGGTCGGCGGTGGCGTGGCCGCCGACCAGGTGCGTACCGAGGGAGTCCCGGACCTGCTGAGCCGGGGCGGCTCGGACACCGCATCCGCCGACCGCGGTGCCGGGCGGGCCGGCGGCCCGAAGGGGGCGAAGGCCCCCACCGGTTCCGCGTCGTCCGCCTCCCCGTCGAAGACATCCGAGCCGGCCGGGCGAGCGGGGCAGGCCTCATCGCCGGCATCGTCGAAGGCCGCCGCGGCGGAAGCCGGGGAGAGCGCCGCCCCGGCTGCGGTCGGGAAGTCGTCGGCCGCGCCAAAGGCCCCCGCCTCCTCCGCTCCGGCCGCCCGCAGGTCCGCGGCGTCGGCCCCGGCCGCCTCCGTCCAGGGCGCCGTGCTCGCCCTGGTCAACCAGGAGCGCGCGAAGGCCGGCTGCAGCCCGGTGACGGCCAGTGCCTCACTGGCCTCGCTCGCCCAGGACTTCAGCGACGACATGGCTGCCCGGGGCTTCTTCGACCACACCGACCCCGATGGCCGAACCCCGTGGGACCGCGCCGCCAAGGCCGGTGTGCAGGGGCTCGGCGGCGAGAACATCGCCCGCGGCCAGGCCGACGCGCAGGCCGTGATGGACGCCTGGATGAACAGCGCGGGCCACCGGGCGAACATACTCAACTGCGACTACAAGACGCTCGGCGTCGGCGTGCACTTCGGCGCGGGCGGCCCCTGGTGGACCCAGGACTTCGGCTTCTGAGCGGTGGCCGGCCAACCGCTCACCCGGGGAAAGCGCACCCCCGCAGTGAGCGCTGTGCGGGCGTACGCTGTCGTCATGGACGAGAAGAACCGTCTGGACGCGCTCGCCTTCGATGTGTTCTCCAGGCAGTGCCCCTCACGCGGAACCCTGGAGCATGTCACGGGGCGCTGGGGCAGTCTGACGCTGGGAGCCCTGTACGACGGCAGCTTCCGCTTCAACGAGCTCCGTCGCCGGGTCGACGGGGTGAGCGAGAAGATGCTCTCGCAGACGCTCCACGCCCTGGAGCGGGACGGCCTGGTCCACCGAGAGGCCCAGCCGACCAACCCGCCGCGCGTCGACTACGAGCTGACGCCCCTGGGCCGGCAGGTCGCCGAGCGGCTGCTCGCGCTGATCGGGCTCGTCGAGGGCCGGATGCCGGAGGTGCTCCGGGCCCGTGACCGATACGACGGAGCCCACCCGGGGCCGGAGGTCCGGGCCTAAGGGCTGTCCCGTAATCCCTGGTGGAACAGCGTGCGGCGTCGGGTGCGATGCGTCGCAAGGCGGAGGCCGAATACCTCCAGTATTCGGGCGTTCCAACAACGCGGCGAGGTGCCGCATCCGACTCCGCACGCCCGCCCGGGATTACGGGACAGCCCTCAGGGCGTGCGCGGCGGCCGCTGGCAGCGCGGGCAGAAATAGCTGGACCGGTTCATCCACGCCCGGCGGCGCATCGGCGTACCGCAGCGGTGGCAGGGCTCTCCCTCTCGCCCGTACGCGTCGAGGGAGCGGTCGAAGTAGCCGGACTCGCCGTTCACATTGACGTAGAGGCTGTCGAAGCTGGTGCCGCCCTGGTCGAGGGCGGCGTTCATCACGTCGCGGGCGTGGCCCAGCAGCTCGGCCGACTTGGGGCGGGTCAGCGTCGCGGTCGGGCGGTCGTAGTGCAGCTTGGCGCGCCAGAGCGCCTCGTCCGCGTAGATGTTGCCGACCCCGCTGATCAGCGACTGGTCGAGCAGGGCGCGCTTGATCGTCGTACGGCGCAGTCGCAGGGCCGCGTGGAACGCCGCGTCGTCGAAAGCCGAGTCCAGGGGATCGCGGGCGATGTGCGCGATGGTGTCGGGCAGCCCGTCCGTGCTGTCGGCGGCGCATTCATGGAGCGAGAGCCCGCCGAAGGTCCGCTGGTCGACGAAGCGCAGCTCGGTCCCGAGGGAGTCCTCGAAGCGGATCCGGATGCGCAAGTGCTTCTCGTCGGGGACGTCCTGCGGCTGCACGAGCAGCTGGCCGCTCATGCCGAGATGGCCCAGCAGCGAACTGGACGCGTCGTTCAGCGGCACCCAGAGGTACTTGCCACGGCGCATGGCCGGGCCGAAACGGGCACCGCCGAGCCGGGCCGCGAAGTCCACGCCGCCCGCGAGATGGCGGCGGACCGCACGCGGGTGCAGCACCTCGACGTCCGCGACGGTCCGGCCGGTGACCCAGCGTTCAAGTCCCCGCCGTACGACTTCGACCTCGGGCAGCTCGGGCACGGTGTGGCTCCTCAGGGACTTCCAGGGTATCCGGGCAGAGAAATCCCCCCGGTGCGCAGGGCACCGAGGGGATTCCGGGTCAGGCCGGAGCGACGTCCGTGGACGACGGCGGGTCGGCAGGGGTGTCGGCGGCCCCTCCGTCGGCAGCGGCCTTCGCCGCGGCCACCCGCGCCTCCGCGGCGGCGCTGATCTCGCGCCAGGCGGACTCCGCCGCCTGCTGCTCCGCCTCCTTCTTGCTACGGCCGGTGCCGGTGCCGTACGAGACACCACCGACGCGAGCAGCAGCAGTAAAGGTCTTCTCGTGGTCCGGGCCGGTCTCCGTGACGAGGTACTCGGGGACGCCGAGGCTCTCGCTCGCGGTGAGTTCCTGGAGGCTGGTCTTCCAGTCCAGGCCGGCACCGAGGTTGGAGGACCTGTCGATCAGCGGGTCGAAGAGCCGGTGGATCAGCTCCGAGGCCGCGCCTAGGCCCTGGTCGAGATAGACCGCGCCGATCACCGCTTCAAGGGTGTCGGCGAGGATGGATGCCTTGTCCCTGCCACCCGTGCCCTCTTCACCGCGGCCGAGCCGGATGAAGGAGCCGAGTTCGAGGCCGCGGCCCACTTCCGCAAGCGCACGCGAGTTGACCACCGCGGCCCGCAATTTGGCCAGATGGCCTTCGGGCAGGTCGGGGTGGGTGCGGTACAGCGTGTCCGTGACCACCAGGCCGAGCACCGAATCCCCGAGGAATTCGAGCCGCTCGTTGGTCGGCAGACCGCCGTTCTCGTACGCGTACGAGCGATGGGTCAGCGCACGCACCAGAAGGGCGGACTCGAGGTGATACCCGAGCCGCCCTTCCAGAAGCGTGTGGGACGAGGCTGTGTTGACGTTGTCTGCCTGCTTCTTGGCGCTGGACAACTCAGACATCGGGCCTCTCACCAGCCGCTCAGACCTCGAGAACCTGGCGCTTGTTGTACGTGCCGCAGCTGGGGCACGCGATGTGCTGCAGCTTCGGCTCCTGGCAACGCTCACACGAAACCAGGGTGGGGACCGCAGCCTTCCACTGCGACCGGCGGTGGCGCGTGTTGCTGCGCGACATCTTCCGCTTCGGAACAGCCACGGCTACTTCTCCTGCTTCTCGTCGACGCCCGCTTCGGCGCCGCCCATGTTGTCCTTCTCGCCGTCCTGAACGGTGTCGGCGAGTCCCTGCAATGCCGCCCAACGGATGTCGACGGCATCGTGGTGATGACCGGGATTCTCGTCCAGCCTGATTCCGCATTCGGAACACAGACCGGCGCAGGACTCCCGGCACACCGGCTGCATCGGCAGTGCGAGCACCACCGCATCGCGCAGCACTGGTTCGAGGTCGAACAGGCCGTCCTCGATGAAGAGCCTGTCCTCGTCGTCCTCGGCGTCGTCGGCCGGCTCCGCCTTGTGGCTGCGGCCCCGGTCATCGGCGTCAGGGTACGAGAACATCTCCTGGAAGTCCGCCACGACCTCTTGGCGCAGCGGCTCCAGACACCTTACGCACTCCCCCTCGGCCGACGCACGGGCGGTGCCTGTGACAAGCACCCCTTCCATGACCGACTCAAGACGGAGGTCCAGCTCCACGGGTGCGCCCTCCGGCACACCGATCACCCCGTCGATGCCGAGGACGGACGGCGCACCAGGTGCGTCCACCGAGCGGGTCAGCCGCTGGAGGGCACCGGGACGCCGACCCAGCTCGTGCGTGTCGAACACGAGGGGGTTTCGGTGGTCGAGGTGGCCGTTCAGGGCTTTTCCTGCTTTCGAAATCATGTGCATCGCACATCGTGGGGAGGGTTGCCCGGATTCGGATTCGAAACGGGCAGCCGGGATCGCGGACCTACGCGCGACCGAAGAGCCAGGATACTGGACGCACCGCCCAGCTCCCAATCCGGTCCGCCGCACCCCGGTTCGACTCCGGTCGGGCGCAGGGGCCGGGCCGCCGCCCCGGCCGGTCAGTGCTCCTGCTCGTACCGGCGGAGCTGGTCCAGGTCGATCATGCTGGTGTCGAACAGGCTGGTCTCGTCGAGGGCGCCCTCACCCTGCGGCTGGTGCGCCTGCTGGGGCTGCTGCACGGGCTGCTGCTGCCAGCCGTCGTACCCCTGGACCGGGATCTGGCCCTGTGCCTGGCCCTGGTCGTATCCCTGCTGCTGATAGGCGGCGTAGGGGTCGGGCTGCTGCTGGTACCCGTAGACGTCCTGCTGCGGCTGCTCCTGGTACGCGTAGGTCTCCGCGTAGCTCGGCTGGGCCTGTGCGGGGAAGTGCGGCTGGGCCTGCTGGTGCACCGGCTGCGGCTCCGGGGTGGCGAGCTCGGCGAGGCCGGCCCAGTGGTCCTCGTCGCTCATGTGCCCCTGATTGCCCGCCGCGTCCTGGGCGGCCATGTGCGCACCGAGTTCGTCGGTGGCGACCCGGCCGTGCAGCTTCTGCCGGCCGCGGCCGACCGCCTCCAGGGTCTTGGCGAGCACGGCCTCGAAGGCGCCGAGCTTGGTGTCCACGTACTCGTCGGCCCGGCGCTGGAGCGTGGCCGGGTCGGTGCTGCGCTCGGGGGCCTCGGCGAAGTCCGGGTCCTCGTATCCCTGCTCGTCGAAGGCCTGGCCTCGGCCGAGGAGCTTCTCGCGGCCCCGGTCGACGGAGCCGATGGTCTTGGTGAGGACGACCTCGAAGTTGGCGAGCTTGCTGTCGACGTACTCGTCGGCCTCGGCGCGGACCTCATCGGCCTCCCGGCGGGCCTCGGAGAGGATGCGGTCGGCCTCGCTGCGGGACTGTCTGGCGACCTCGGTCCCGGCGATCAGCGAGGTGCGTTCGGCGTGCGCGGACTCGATGATCCGCTCGGCCTCCTGACGGGCCTGCTCGGCCAGCTGCTCGTGCCCGCCGATGAGCTCCTGGGCGTGGGCGAGCGAGCCGGGCAGGGCCTCGCGCACCTCTTCGAGCATCGCGAGCAGTTCGGCGCGGTTGACCACGCACGAAGCCGACATGGGCATGGACCGGGCGCTCCCGACCGCCTCGACGATCTCGTCGAGCTTCTTCTGCACGTCCACCGTGTGCTCGCCACTCTCTACAGCCGATTGGAGACGGACGGGACGACTGTACGGCCAGTCGGCGCCCGCCCGACACCTGGTGACGGTCCGTCAGGAATTCAGCGCTCGGCGAGACGCTCGGCGAGGGCCCGGTGGACCACCGGGGGCAGCAGGTGGGAGACGTCGCCGCCCCAGGTGGCAACCTCCTTGACCAGGGAGGACGACAGGAAGCTGTAGGTGGGATTGGTCGGCACGAAGAGCGTTTCGACGCCGGAGAGGCCGTTGTTCATCTGAGCCATCTGGAGCTCGTAGTCGAAGTCGCTGACGGCCCGCAGGCCCTTGACGATCGCCGGGATGTCGCGCTGCTTGCAGAAGTCGACCAGAAGACCGTGGAAGGACTCGACCTGGACGTTGCCGAAGTCCGCGGTGACCTGACGGATCAGGTCGATGCGCTCGTCGACCGTGAAGAGGCCCTTCTTGGACTGGTTGATCATCACCGCGACATGTACGACGTCGTACAGCTTCGAGGCGCGGCCAATGATGTCGAGGTGTCCATTGGTGATGGGGTCGAATGACCCCGGACAGACGGCGCGGCGCAACTTCATTCCCTCGCTCTCCGGTCCGGTCATCGTGCGTCTTCGCACGTAGAGGCGGCGCGACCGTACCAAAGCGTTCCCTCGCCGTAGCGACGGGCCCGCAGTGGCTCGAATCCCTCGGGCCAGCTGAATTCTCCGCCTCTGGTGCTGCGTTCCACGGTGACGAGTGCATCGGCTGTGAGCCACCCCTGGGTGCGGAGTGTGAGCAGCATCTCGCCAAGATCGCCGTCGGTCACGGCGTACGGCGGGTCCAGGAACACCACGTCGTACGGCTCCGCGGGCGCCGGTCCTGTCACGATCTGTTCGGCTTTGCCGGTACGGACCTCGGCACCGGGCAGGCCGAGCGTGCGGACGTTGTCCCGGACGGTGCGGACGGCCCCGGGGTCGGTCTCGACGAGCAGGGCGTGGGCGGCACCGCGCGAGAGCGCTTCCAGGCCGACGGCGCCGGAACCCGCGTACAGGTCCGCGACACGGGTGCCGTGGAGGCTGCCCAGGAGGGCTTCCCAGGTGGAGAAGAGGCCCTCGCGCGCACGGTCGGAGGTGGGGCGGGTGCCGGTGCCGGGCGGGACTGCCAGGCGGCGTCCGCCGGCCGAGCCGGCGATCACGCGGGTCATGGGTGTCTGGTCCTCGGTTCGTGGGTGGCCCGCAGGGTGCTGCGGCGCCGTGGCATCCACGATATGGGGTCGCGGCGGATCGGGCCCGTGCACCCGTCCACCCTCGTCATCCCTTGTCCAGATACTGTTCGCGCTCCTTGTCGAGCAACGCGTCCAGGGCGATCCGCAGCTCGGGCAGGTGCTCCAGCTCCGGGTCGGCGGCGACGACCGCCACGGCCTCTTCGCGGGCGGCGGCGATGACCTCCTCGTCGTCGATGACGGTGAGCATCCGCAGCGAGGAGCGGACCCCGGACTGGGCCTGGCCGAGAACATCGCCCTCGCGGCGCTGTTCGAGGTCGATCCGGGACAGCTCGAAGCCGTCGAGGGTGGCGGCGACGGCGGACAGGCGGGCACGGGCCGGACTCGCCTCGTGGGCCTCACTGACCAGCAGGCAGAGTCCGGGGGCGGAGCCGCGCCCGACCCGGCCGCGCAGCTGGTGCAGCTGGGAGACGCCGAAGCGGTCGGCGTCCATGATCACCATGGCGGTGGCGTTGGGGACGTTGACCCCGACCTCGATGACGGTGGTGGCGACGAGGACGTCGACACCGCCCGCGGCGAAGCGGCGCATCACGTCGTCCTTGTCGTCGGGATTCATCCTGCCGTGCAGCACCTCGATGCGCAGGCCGGAGAGCGGGCCCTTGGCGAGCTGTTCGGCGATCTCCAGGACGGCGAGCGGCGGGCGCTTCTCGCCGTCGTCCTCGGGCGCCTTCTTCTTCTCCTTCCGGCCCGCCGCCTCGTCCTCGGCGTCGTCGCCGATGCGGGGGCAGACCACATACGCCTGGTGCCCGCTCTCCACTTCTTCCCGGACCCGTTCCCAGGCACGGGCGAGGAAGTGCGGTTTGTCCTTGGCGGGTACGACATGGCTGGCGATCGGCGAGCGGCCGGCCGGGAGCTGGTCCAGTACGGAGGTCTCCAGATCGCCGAAGACGGTCATGGCGACCGTACGGGGAATGGGCGTCGCGGTCATGACCAGCAGATGCGGCGGCTGCTTCCCCTTGGAGCGCAGGGCGTCGCGCTGCTCCACACCGAAGCGGTGCTGTTCGTCGACGACGACCAGGCCCAGGTCGTGGAACTGCACCTTGTCCTCGATCAGCGCGTGCGTGCCGATCACGATTCCGGCCTCACCGGTGACGAGGTCGAGCAGCGCCTGCCGGCGGGCCGCGACGCCCATGGAGCCGGTGAGCAGCACCACCTTCGTGCCCTGCTCAGAACCGCCCAGCATGCCTCCCTCGGCCAGCTCGCCCATCATCTCGGTGATGGAGCGGTGGTGCTGCTGGGCGAGCACTTCGGTGGGCGCGAGCATGGCGGCCTGACCGCCCGCGTCGACGACGCCGAGCATCGCGCGCAGCGCGACCATCGTCTTCCCGGAACCGACCTCGCCCTGGAGGAGCCGGTGCATGGGGTGCTCGGTCGCCAGGTCGTCGAAGATCTCCTTGGAGACCTTCCGCTGCCCTTCGGTGAGGGTGAACGGCAGCTTGGCGTCGAAGGCGTCGAGCAGTCCGCCGGGCCGGGGGCGGCGGGCCACCGCCGGGAGCTGGGTGTCCGCGTACCTGCGGCGGGCCAGGGCGACCTGGAGGACGAAGGCCTCGTCCCATTTCAGCCGGTCCCTGGCCTGGGCGATGTCCGCCTTGGTCTGCGGGCGGTGGACCTTCAGCAGCGCCTCCGGGAGCGGGGTGAACCCGCGGCCCTCGCGCAGACTCGGCGGCAACGGGTCGACGGCCTCCCGCGCGCTGGGCAGCACGGTGTCGACGGCCTTGGCGATCCGCCACGAGTCCAGCTGCTTGCAGGCCGGGTAGATCGGCAGCAGCCGCCCGGCGAAGGCGTCCACCGCTTCCGTGGCCTCTGCCCCGTCGATGGACTCGGCGTCCAGCAGCTGGTACGTGGGGTGGGCCAGCTGCATCTTCCGGTTGAAGACGGAGACCTTGCCCGCGAACATCGCCCGCCGGCCCGGCAGCAGCTCCTTGTGCGGCTTGTGGACGCCATGGCCGAAGAAGACGAGCTGGAGCCGGCCGCTGCCGTCGGTGAGGGTCACTTCGAGGCGCTTGCCGCGGCCGTTGTTGAACATCATGATGCGGGCGTCGGCGACCTGGGCGACCACCGTCACGTGCTCGTCCAGCGGGAGGTCGGTCAACGCCGTCAGCCGGCCGCGCTCCTCGTACCGCCGCGGGTAGTGGTGGAGCAGATCACCGACCGTGTGCAGGTCGAGGTGGTCGGCCATCACCTTCGCGGTGGCTCCGCCGAGCAGCTTCTTGAGTGGTTCGTCGAACGCAGACACGCGATCCATTGCACACCACACCACTGACAGATGTCCGGCGGGCACCACCCGGAACACCGGAATCCCCCGGTCGGAACCGTCGCCGCGCGCGCGTACCGAGTTCCTCGGCCGGTTCGGTAACGGGCGGCCGGCGTGCTTCGCCGTCGCGGCCGGGATCCGGGGGGCGGCCGGTCGGCGCGTACGCCCGGTGCGCCGCCCGTGGAGTGGTGCGCCCGTGACTTCGGCTCGCTCCCGCCGTACGACGTGCGGGTGCGGCCGTGCCGCCCTACTCCACCCCGATGAGCAGCGGAGCACGCTGGTGGCCGCCCCGGTACACCACTGTGTCGACCGCCAGATAGCCCTCGCGTACGTGCTCCTCCAGCGCGTCCGCGAGGCTGTCGGGGATGTCCTCGCCGAGGACCAGGGTGACCAGTTCGCCGCCCGCCGCGAGCATGCGGTCCAGCACGTTGCGGGCCGTTCCCGGCACGTCCTCGCCGATGACCGCGACGTCGCCGTCGATCAGGCCGAGGATGTCGCCGGCCTGGCAGATGCCCGCCATGGTCCAGGACTGCCGCTCGGCGACGGCCAGTTCGGCGTAGCGGGTGGCGCCGGCCGCCGCGGTCATCGCCACCACGTCCTCGTCGAAGCTGCGGTCGGGTTCGTGGACGGCGAGGGCCGCGATGCCCTGGACCGCGGCCCGGGTCGGGATCAGCGCGACCCTGACCCCCTCCGCGCGGGCCTGTTCGGCAGCGGCGGCCGCGGTGTGGCGCAACTCGGCGTCGTTGGGCAGCAGTACCACCTCGCGGGCGTGTGCCCGGCGGATCGCGTCGACGAGTTCGCCGCTGGCGGGCGGCTCCCCGGGACGTGCCAGCACCGTTGTCGCACCGGCCTCCTTGCACAGGCCGCGGAGCCCGTCGCCGGGGACCACCACGACGACCGCACGCTGCACGGGCTCGGTGGGGGGGTGCACCCGGTCGGCGCCGAAGTGGGTGATTCGGATGCGGTACGGCCGTCCCGCCTCGACACCGGCCTCCACCGCCGCACCCGCGTCGTCGACATGCACGTGGATGTTCCACAGCCCGTCGCCGCCCACCACCACCAGGGAGTCGCCGAGTCCGTCGAGCCGGGTCCGCAGCCGGTCCACGGCGTCGTCCGCTGCCTCCAGCAGGTAGATGACCTCGAAGGCCGGTCCGCCCGCCGCGCAGTCCTCCGGCGCAGGGACCAGGAACGCGGGCGCGGGCCCGGCCGCGTACACATGCTCGGGGGCCCGCCCGGAGACCGCTTCGACGAGCGCCCCGAGCACCGTGACCAGGCCCCGTCCCCCGGCGTCCACGACGCCCGCCCGCCCGAGGACGGCGAGTTGTCCGGGGGTCGCTTCCAGGGCCGTCCGCGCCCCCTCGTACGCCGCCTGTGCGACCGCCGCGGTTCCGGCCGAGGCCGCCGTGCGCCCGGCGGCCTCGGCGGCCGCGGCGGCCACCGTGAGGACGGTGCCCTCGACAGGGTGGGCCACGGCCTGCCGGGCAACCACGGCGGCTCGGGTGAGCGCCCGGCGCAGGTGGTCCGCGTCGTGCCCGTCGGCCAGTACCCCGGCCATTCCGCGCAGCAACTGGGCCAGGATCGTGCCGGAGTTCCCGCGGGCACCGATCAGCGCGCCATGCGCCATGGCCCGCACCGCGTCGGCGGCGACGGGCACGGTCGTGCCGGTCTCATGGGCGGCGAAGACGGCTTCGACGGCCTGGGTCGCGGACTCGACGGTCAGGTAGAGGTTCGTACCGGTATCCCCGTCGGCGACGGGGTACACGTTGATCGCGTCGATCGCCTCGCGCTCCCGGCCCAGTGCCTCCAGGGCCAGTGAGCACCAGGTACGCACCGCGACGGCGTCCATCTCGTCGGCGGTCTGCGGCACCTGTCGGTCCTCCTCGAAATCGGCCGTGGCCGGCCGGCTGCACCGCAGAGTAGTCCCCGCGCGCCGGGTCCGGCGGGGACAGGGGCGGGACGGGGGGCGGCGGAACCCATGGTAGTTTCGTTCCACCGACGCGGTCGTTGTATGCTGCTTCGGTTGCCCGATGAGAATCGGGCCATTCCTCCGGTGCCGCCACTTCAGTCACATGATTCCGGCGCGCCGGAATTCACTGTAAGTGCACCTGAAGTCTTTGGAGTGACCCGTGGCTGCCAACTGCGACGTCTGCGGCAAGGGGCCGGGCTTCGGCAACAACATTTCGCACTCGCACCGCCGTACGTCCCGTCGCTGGAATCCCAACATCCAGCGCGTGCGTGCCGTGGTCGGTCGGACGCCGAAGCGGCTCAACGTCTGCACCTCGTGCATCAAGGCCGGCAAGGTCGCGCGCTGACGTTCCCGTCGTAGCGCAGCCTTCCGGTTGCCCAAAAAGCCGGTCCATCTCGGTGGACCGGCTTTTTGCTGCGCTCCGGGGCCCTCAGCCGGTGCGCGTCCGCCAGCCGTGGTCGACGGGGCCGATCCCGGCGCCCAGCGGGAATCCCGCCGTGATCGCCCCGGTGACGTACGTCTTCGCGCCCCGTACCGCCGTTGGTACGTCCTGGCCCAGGGCCAGTCCGCAGGCGATCGCCGAGGCGAGCGTGCAACCGGTGCCGTGGGTGTGCCGGTTGCCGTGCCTCGGGGCGCGCAGCCAGTGCTCCTCGGTGCCGTCCGTCAGCAGATCGACGGGCTCGCCCGGCAGGTGCCCGCCCTTGACGACGACCCAACGCGGTCCGAAGGCCAGTACCTCGGTGGCGGCGTGCCGCATTCCGGTCTCGTCCGTGACGCTCACGCCGGTGAGCTGCGTCACCTCGTCCAGGTTCGGGGTGGCGACCGTGGCGACCGGGAGGAGTTTCGTCCGTACGGAATCGAGCGCCTCGGCGGCCAGCAGCGGATCACCGTGCTTGGAGATCCCGACCGGGTCCACGACGACCGGGGCCGCGGTGCCCGCAAGGAGTTCGGCCACGGTCTCCACGAGGGCGGCCGACGCCAGCATGCCGGTCTTGACCGCCTGCACACCGATGTCGTCCACCACGCTGCGGTACTGGGCGCGTACGGCCTCGACGGGCAGTTCCCAGGCGTCCTGCACGCCCAGCGAGTTCTGGGCGGTGACGGCGGTCAGCACGCTCATTCCGTGCACGCCGAGCGCCAGCATCGTCTTCAGATCGGCCTGGATGCCCGCACCGCCGCCGGAGTCGGATCCGGCGACGGTGAGCACACGGGCGGGTACGGCAGCAGACAGGGGCATACCCGAAATCTACTGGGCGTCCTCGATGTCCCCGAAGTGGTCCCAGCCGCTCTTCCTGGTCCAGGGCGCCCCGTCGACCGTCACCTGCGGCAGCGCCGAGGGGTTGAGGACTTCGCCGATCACCCTCCAGCGGGCGGGCAGCTTCACGTCCGGCGGGAAGGTGGCGACGATCGCGTGGTCCTCTCCGCCGGTCAGCACCCACTGCAGCGGGTCGACGCCCACGGCCTGACCGATGTCGGACATCTGCGAGGGGATGTCGATGAGTCCGGAGCGGAGATCGATCCGTACCTTGCTGGCCTCGGCGATGTGCCCGAGGTCGGCGACGAGTCCGTCGCTCACATCCGTCATCGCGGTGGCGCCGAGTCCGGCGGCGGCGGGGCCCGCGTGATAGGGCGGTTCGGGGCGCCGGTGGGCCTCGACGAAGGCGCGGGGCGAGCGGAAACCGCGGGAGAGCACGGCGTAACCGGCGGCGGACCAGCCGAGCCAGCCGGTGACGGCGACGACGTCGCCGGGCTGGGCGCCGGACCGGGTGACCGGTTCATGGTTGCGCAGATCCCCGAGCGCGGTGATCGAGACGGTGATCGTCTCACCGCCCACGACATCGCCGCCGACTACGGCCGCTCCGGCGACCTGGCACTCGTCACGGATGCCGTCCATCAGCTCGCCGGCCCAGGTGACCGGGAGTTCGGCGGGGACGACCAGGCCGAGCAGCAGCGCGGTGGGCACGGCGCCCATGGCGGCGATGTCGGCGAGGTTCTGGGCGGCGGCCTTGCGGCCGACGTCGTACGCGGTCGACCAGTCGCGGCGGAAGTGCCGTCCCTCCAGCAGGATGTCCGTACTGGCCACGACCCTGCGGTCGGGAGCGGACACGACCGCGGCGTCGTCGCCGGGGCCGAGCCGTACCGCCGGAGTGGTGGTGAGCCGGGAAGTCAGCTCCTTGATGAGCCCGAACTCCCCCAACTCGCCCACGGTTCCCTTCACCGAGTCTCACCTCTCATCTATCGCGCCGGACATGCGTCCGGGCTGCTTCAGCGGCCGGGGGTCCGGATCATGGACCGGCCGCCGCCGCAGGGAGCAGTCTGCACCGGTTCCCCTCGCCATGGGCGTCCCCCTTTCGCTCCGCTGCGCTCGCGGTCGCGGGCCGTCGCTGCTGTCGGTACTGTCAAGAGATACGTCAACCTGTGCTGTGCGCGCGCCACGCTGTGGACGGCAACCACCCCGTAGGTCTCCCCGCGGCCCGCGGCAACGCGATACCGTGGCGTCCCTTTCCCATCCCCCACATGATCCTCGTGGCCGCCCTGGAGGTTCCGTGGTACAGGCGTACATCCTTATTCAGACCGAGGTGGGCAAGGCGTCGACCGTCGCCGAGACCATCGCCAGAGTTGCGGGAGTGATCCAGGCAGAGGACGTCACAGGCCCCTACGACGTGATCGTGCGTGCCCAGGCCGACACGGTGGACGAACTCGGCCGCATGGTGGTCGCCAAGGTCCAGCAAGTGGAAGGCATCACCCGAACCCTGACCTGCCCGGTCGTTCATCTGTAGTCCCCGTCTACGCTGGGCCGGTGACATCATCGCGCCGCCGGTTCGGCCATCCCCTGCTTCTCGGTACGTCTGCCGCCGCGCTGCTGCTGGCCGCGGCGGGATGCTCCTCGACGGACGCCGCGGTGTCGGTCACGGTTCCCGCGCCGTCCGGGGAAGCCGCAGCCTACTGCCGCGCGCTGCACGAGGAGCTGCCGAAGACCGTTGCCGGACTCGACCGCGGTGACACCGGGCCGAAGTCCGAGCTGACCGCCCAGTGGGGGGACGGAGCGATCGTACTGCGCTGCGGTGTCCCCCGGCCCGCCAAGATGGACGACCCCATGGCGAAGGGGATCGAGGCGGACGGCGTCGACTGGATGCTGGACCAGCCGGAAGACGCCGGTCCGCGCTTTACGACGACCTACCGCAAGGCGTACGTCGAGGTGAGGCTCTCCACGGCGTACGCGCACGACGCCAGCCTGTTGGCCGCGTTCGGTCCGGTGATCGCGAAGACGGTGCCCAGCAGCCTGTAGGGCGTGCACTCCGGTCGCGGAGTGCACGCCCTACGGCGCGGGACTCGGCTCAGCGCAGGCCGGTCGGCCGGTTCAGCGCGGCCTGGATCAGCCGGTCCACCAGCTCCTGGTAGCTGACGCCGCTCTCCTGCCACATCCGCGGGTACATGGAGATCGGGGTGAAGCCGGGCAGGGTGTTGATCTCGTTGATCACGAAGTCGCCGTCCTCGGTGAGGAAGAAGTCGGCCCGCACCAGGCCCTCGCAGGACACGGCCTCGAAGGCGTCGACCGCCAGCCGCTGGACCTCGGCCGTCTGCTCGCCGGTGAGCGGGGCGGGCACGATCCCGGAGGCCGAGTCGATGTACTTGGCCTCGAAGTCGTAGAAGTCGTGCGAGGTCACCGGCGGGATCTCGGCGGGCACGCTGGCGCGCGGGCCGTCCTCGAACTCCAGCACCCCGCACTCGATCTCGCGGCCCCGCAGCAGCGACTCGACCAGGAACTTGGGGTCGTGGCGGCGGGCCTCCTCGATCGCCTCGTCGAGACCGGAGAGGCCGTCGACCTTGGTGATGCCGATGGACGAGCCGGCCCGGGCGGGCTTGACGAAGAGCGGCCAGCCGTGGTCGCCGGCGAAGTCCACGACGCGCTTGCGGACGGCGGAGGGGTCCGCCTCCCACTCGCGGGGGCGCACCACGACGTACGGGCCGACCGGCAGCCCGAACGAGGTGAAGACCCGCTTCATGTACTCCTTGTCCTGGCCGACCGCCGAGGCGAGCACCCCCGCGCCGACGTACGGCACACCGGAGAGCTCCAGGAGCCCCTGCAGGGTACCGTCCTCGCCGTACGGGCCGTGCAGCACCGGGAAGACGACGTCGACGTCGCCGAGCGCCTTGGGTACCGAGCCGGGCTCGCTGTACACCACTTCACGGCTGCCGGGGTCGACGGAGAGCACCACGCCGCCCTCGGTGGACTCGGCCAGCTGGGCCACGTCCGGCATCTTCCGGTCCGTGATGCCCATGCGTTCGGGCTCGTCGGCGGTGAGCGCCCAGCGGCCGTCCTTCGTGATGCCGATCGGCAGGACGTCGTACTTCGTCCGGTCGATGGCATTCAGGACGGCGCCCGCCGTGACGACCGAAATGCCGTGTTCGGAGCTGCGGCCGCCGAACACGACGGCCACACGCGGCTTGCGGAGCTGCTGCTCCGGGCTCTGGGGGAGGTTCTCGCTGCTCATATCGCGTTGAGCGTACCTGCTGGTACCCCTCGCGTCAGCGCGGCCGGGGCCGGTGGAGCGGCGACCGTGAACGATCACCGCCCTGCGCGCTCCCCGGGCCTGTCGTCAGCGCCGCTCGGGCTTCGCGCTGCGCGACATCAGCTCGCCCAGCGCGACCATCGGCGGCTTGCCCTCGTGGACGATGCCGACGACCGTCTCGGTGATCGGCATGTCGACGCCGTGCCTGCGTGCCAGATCGAGCACCGATTCACAGGACTTGACGCCCTCGGCGGTCTGCTTGGTGACCGCGATCGTCTCCTGGAGCGTCATTCCGCGGCCGAGGTTGGTGCCGAAGGTGTGGTTGCGCGAGAGCGGCGAGGAGCAGGTCGCCACCAGGTCGCCGAGGCCCGCGAGTCCGGAGAAGGTCAGCGGGTCGGCGCCCATGGCGAGGCCGAGCCGGGTCGTCTCGGCGAGGCCCCGGGTGATGAGCGAGCCCTTCGCGTTGTCGCCGAGGCCCATGCCGTCGGCGATGCCGACGGCGAGACCGATGACGTTCTTGACCGCGCCGCCGAGTTCGCAGCCGACGACGTCGGTGTTGGTGTACGGGCGGAAGTACGAGGTGTGGCAGGCGGTCTGGAGGCGCCGGGCCACGGACTCGTCCTGGCAGGCGACCACGGCCGCGGCGGGGCGGCGTTCGGCGATCTCCTTGGCCAGGTTGGGGCCGGTGATGACGGCGACGCGGTCCGGGGAGACCTTGGTCACGTCCTCGATGACCTCGCTCATCCGCTTCGCGGTGCCGAGTTCGACCCCCTTCATCAGCGAGACGAGGACGGTGTCGGAGCCGAGGTGCGGGGCCCAGTCGGCGAGATTGGCGCGCAGTGTCTGCGAGGGCACCACGAATACGGCGTAGTCGGCGCCGTGCAGCGCCTCGGCGGCATCGGTGGTGGCCCGGATCGACGCGGGGAGTTCAATTCCCGGCAGATAGTCCGGGTTGGTACGGGTCGTGTTGACGGCCTCGGCGACTTCGGCGCGGCGGCCCCAGAGGGTGACCTCGCAGCCGGCGTCGGCGAGAACCACGCCGAAGGCCGTACCCCATGAGCCGGTTCCGAAGACCGCTGCCTTCGCGGGGTGCGTCACTTGGGTCCCTTTCCTTCGGCCTTACGCCGCTGTTCTGCACGGGCCTTGCGGTGGTCGTACGGCTCCGCGGGGGCCTTCTCGCCCCGTACGATCTCCAGCTGCGCGGTCACGGCGGCCATGATGACCTCGGTCGCCTCGCGCAGGACGTCGGGCGTCGGCTCCCTGTCGTAGAACCCGGAGAGGTCGACGGGCGGTCCGGCCTGCACCTGGAGGGTCTTGCGGGGGAAGAGCCGGAGCTTGTTCTCCTTGGCGTACGGCGGCATCGCGAGGTTGGCGCCCCACTGGGCGACCGGGATGACCGGGGCCTTCGTCATCAACGCGACGCGGGCGGCACCGGTCTTGCCGGCCATCGGCCACATGTCGGGGTCGCGGGTGAGAGTGCCCTCCGGGTAGAAGGCGACGCATTCACCGCGCTCGATGGCGTCGACGGCGGCCCGGAAGGCGTCCAGCGCGTTGGTCGTCTCGCGGTACACGGGGATCTGCCCGGTGCCGCGCAGCATCATTCCGACAAAGGGGGTCTTGAAGAGGCCGGCTTTCGCGAGGAGCCGCGGCACGCGTCCGGTGTTGTACTGGAAGTGTCCGTAGGAAAGCGGGTCCAGATACGAGTTGTGATTGACCGCAGTGATGAATCCGCCGTCGTCCGGGATGTTTTCCATTCCCCGCCAGTCACGCTTGAACAGAACCACCAGCGGCGGTTTTGCGATCACCGCCGCCAGGCGGTACCAGAAGCCGATTCTGCGGCGGGACACTCGGACACCTTCCTCTAAAGACCTGACTGCTGCCTGGCTACCGACGGTCAAGTCTCGCCCCAGGCCCCTGCTCTGTCGAGAACACCGTACGCCCCGCTTTCGGGACCGTACCTCCGGGTTCTCGCACCGGCAGGCGAGAATAAGCGGCGACGCGCATCGAGGGGGAGATCGCCACGAACACCGACCCGACGGGTCCTTGGACCCTGGTCGTCCCGTTGAAGCCCTTGGCGCGGGCCAAGAGCAGGCTCACGCCCACGACGGGCGCCGCGCTGCGCCCGCGGCTCGCCCTCGCGTTCGCCCGGGACACCGTGGCCGCCGCCCTGTCCTGCCGGGCGGTCCGGGATGTGGTGGTCGTCACGGACGACACGGAGGCCGGGGCCGTTCTCGCCGCCCTCGGGGCGCGCATCGTGCCCGACGAACCGGATCGCGGCCTCAACGCCGCCCTGGCACACGGCGAGCGGACCGTTAGGGCCGGGCGGCCCGGGGCGGCCCTCGCCGCGCTCAACGCGGATCTGCCCGCGCTGCGCCCCGCGGAATTGGCCCGGGTACTCGATTTTTCCGCCGAATTTCCCCGGGCATTTGTCACCGATGCGGCAGGAATCGGAACAACATTTCTGTCGGCCGCACCGGGAGTGGAATTGCGCCCGGCTTTCGGCGGCCCTTCCCGGGCCCGGCATCTGGACTCCGGCGCCGTGGAAATCACGCTGACCGGCATCGATTCGGTCCGCCAGGACGTGGACACCGGCGACGACCTGCGAGCGGCGCTGGCCCTGGGCACCGGCCCGCACACGTCGGGGCAATGGGCGGCGGACGCCCCGGCACGCCCCGGGACGGACCGATAGGCTGCCGCACATGCAGGCGACCTCGTACACGTACGACCCCGAGACCCGCACCGGCAGTGTGCTGCTCGACGACGGGACCCCGGTGGAATTCGACGCCCGGGCCTTCGACGCGGGCGGGCTGCGGCTGCTGCGCCCGGGGCAGCGGGTGCGGATCGAGGGCGTCGGCGAGGGTGCGGATCTGCGGATCACCCTGGTGACCCTGCAGACGTTCTGAACGGCCGCGCGTCCCCGGCCCACAACAGCCCGCGGGCCGGGCTCCCCGAGGGGAGCCCGGCCCGGCGCGTGTGAGTAGCCCTGCGCTGCTCGGCCTCACTTCTTCCGTGCAGTGGCCTTCTTCGCCGTGGTCTTGCGCGCCGTGGTCTTCTTCGCGGGCGCCTTCTTCGCCGTGGTCTTCTTGGCGGGCGCGGTCTTCTTGGCGGCCGTCGTCTTCTTCGCCGCCGCCGCGGTGGTCTTCTTCGCCGCCGCCGTGGTCTTCTTGGCCGCCGGAGCGGCCTTCTTGGCGGTGGTCTTCTTGGCCGCGGTGGTCTTCGCCGCGGTCGTGGCCTTCCTGGCGGTGGCCTTCTTCGCCACGGCCTTCTTCGCGGTGGCCTTCTTGGCGGCCGCCTTGGTCGTCGTACGGGTGGAAGCACCGCCCGAGAGGCTGCCCTTGGGCGCCTTCTTCACGGCCACCTCGCCCTTGGGGAGCTTCTTCGAGCCGCTCACCAGGTCCTTGAAGCCCTGTCCCGCACGGAAACGGGGAACCGAGGTCTTCTTGACCCGCACCCGCTCGCCCGTCTGCGGGTTGCGGGCGTAGCGGGCGGGGCGGTCGACCTTCTCGAACGAGCCGAAGCCGGTGACCGAGACACGGTCCCCCGCGACAACCGCACGGACGATCGCGTCGAGCACCGCGTCAACGGCGTCTGCGGCCTGCTGACGGCCGCCGACCTTGTCGGCAATCGCTTCTACGAGCTGCGCCTTGTTCACGTCTTCCCCTTCGGAGACATTGCCAGAACGAAAGTGTTCAAGCGTTTTCGCACGTTAGGCAGATATATACCGCAAATCAAACACGAAACGGGCTAATCACCCTAGTGCCGCAACGAAGTCGACCGCTGCGCAGTTCCGCAGAGTCAGTCACCTTCGGGGAATCGGCCCTCATCGAGGTCCTTCATCAACCGGTCCAGACGCCTTGCCGCATCCGGAAGATCGTGCTTAGCCGCGGCCGTGATGACCAACAGCTTCCGGGACAGCGCCATCCTTACGCTCTCCGGGACTTGCAGTGCGCGCACTCTTGTGTGCGCTTCCTTCAAACGGTCGGCGACTTGGCCGTAAAGCTTGAGTTGGCTGTCGCGTTCCATGCACCGATTGTGCCATCTGGGGCGAGTTGTCGCCCGACGGGGTCTCAACAAGCGACTGCGCCCCCTACCAGAAGGTAGGGGGCGCAGTCCTGGAAACGCGCTGCTCAGGCGTTAATTGTACGCGGCTTGAAGCTCGGCCTCGCGGCCTCGTAAGTCGCGATGTCCGCTTCGTTCTGAAGGGTGAGGCTGATGTCGTCCAGCCCGTTCAGCAGCCGCCAGCGGGCGTTCTCGTCGAGCTCGAAGTCGGCCGTGATGCCCTCGGCGCGGACCTGGCGGGTCTCCAGGTCGACGGTGATCTCGGCCGTCGGGTCGGCCTCGGTCAGCTCCCAGAGCGCGTCGACGACCTTCTGGTCGAGCACGACGGTCAACAGCCCGTTCTTCAGCGAGTTGCCGCGGAAGATGTCGGCGAACCGGGAGGAGACGACGGCCTTGAAGCCGTAGTTCTGCAGCGCCCACACGGCATGTTCGCGGGACGATCCGGTGCCGAAGTCGGGACCGGCGACCAGCACCGTGGCGCCGCTGCGCTCGGGGCGGTTGAGGACGAAGTTCTCGTCCTTGCGCCAGGCCTCGAAGAGGCCGTCCTCGAAGCCGTCGCGGGTGACCTTCTTCAGCCAGTGGGCGGGAATGATCTGGTCGGTGTCGACGTTGCTGCGGCGCAGCGGGACGGCCCGGCCGGTGTGTGTGGTGAAAGCTTCCATGATTCTCAGACTCCGGCGGGCGTACGGGCGTCGGACAGGTCGGCCGGCGAGGCCAGGTGGCCCAGCACTGCGGTGGCGGCGGCGACCTGCGGGGAGACCAGGTGCGTGCGGCCGCCCTTGCCCTGCCGGCCCTCGAAGTTGCGGTTCGAGGTGGAGGCGGAGCGCTCGCCGGGGGCCAGCTGGTCGGGGTTCATGCCGAGGCACATCGAGCAGCCCGCGTGCCGCCATTCGGCGCCCGCGGCGGTGAAGACCTTGTCCAGGCCCTCCTCGACTGCCTGCAGAGCGACCCGGACCGAGCCCGGGACGACCAGCATCCGTACGCCGTCGGCGACTTTGCGGCCGTCCAGGATCGCGGCCGCGTTCCGCAGGTCCTCGATCCGGCCGTTGGTGCAGGAGCCTACGAAGACGGTGTCCACGTCGATGTCGCGCAGCGGCTGGCCGGCGGTCAACCCCATGTACTCCAGCGCCTTTTCGGCGGCGTTCCGCTCCGAGGCGTCCTCGTACGAAGCCGGGTCGGGGACGCTGGCCGACAGGGGAGCGCCCTGGCCGGGGTTGGTGCCCCAGGTGACGAACGGCGCCAGCTCGGCGGCTTCGATGACGACCTCGGCGTCGAAGACCGCGTCGTCGTCGGTGCGCAGCGTCTTCCAGTACGCGACGGCGGCGTCCCAGTCCTCGCCCTGCGGGGCGTGGTCGCGGCCCCTCAGGTACTCGAAGGTGGTCTCGTCCGGGGCGATCATGCCCGCTCGGGCACCGGCCTCGATCGACATGTTGCAGATGGTCATCCGGGCTTCCATCGAGAGCTTCTCGATGGCCGGACCGCGGTATTCGAGGATGTAGCCCTGGCCGCCGCCGGTGCCGATCCGGGCGATGATCGCGAGGATCAGGTCCTTGGCCGTGACGCCGTCGGGCAGTTCGCCGTCGATGGTGATCGCCATGGTCTTCGGGCGGGCCAGCGGCAGCGTCTGGGTGGCCAGGACGTGCTCGACCTGGCTGGTGCCGATGCCGAACGCCAGCGCGCCGAAGGCGCCGTGCGTGGACGTGTGGGAGTCGCCGCAGACGACCGTGGTGCCGGGCTGGGTCAGCCCCAGCTGCGGGCCGACCACGTGCACGACGCCCTGCTCGACGTCGCCCAGCGGGTGCAGCCGTACGCCGAACTCCGCGCAGTTCTTGCGCAGGGTCTCCAACTGGGCTCGGGAGACCGGGTCGGCGATCGGCTTGTCGATGTCGAGGGTCGGGGTGTTGTGATCCTCGGTGGCGATGGTGAGGTCGAGGCGCCGCACCCGGCGTCCGGCCTGCCGGAGGCCGTCGAAGGCCTGGGGGCTGGTCACCTCGTGCAGCAGGTGCAGATCGATGAAGAGGAGGTCGGGCTCACCTTCGGCGCGCCGGACGACATGGTCGTCCCAGACCTTCTCCGCGAGTGTCCTACCCATCGCTTTCCCTCCGGCCGGCGTCTTCGCCGGCCCAACTAGAGATTGGTGCGCCGCCGTCCGGACCCCCGTGCGGGGCGGTGGCTGCGGGCCGTTGTGTGGCCGCCCGTACAGGTTCGCAACTTCCGCCGAAAATTGAACTTGCGTTTCACAGAGTGAGACGGGAGTATCGTCGTATGGACAACTCTAGCGGCGTCGGCGTTCTCGACAAGGCGGCTCTGGTATTGAGCGCCCTGGAGTCCGGTCCGGCCACCCTCGCCGGGCTGGTCGCGGCGACCGGGCTCGCACGACCCACGGCCCATCGACTGGCCGTGGCACTGGAACACCACCGCATGGTGGCGAGGGACATGCAGGGCCGCTTCATCCTCGGCCCCCGGCTCGCCGAACTCGCGGCGGCGGCCGGCGAGGACCGCCTGCTGGCCACGGCGGGACCGGTGCTCACGCACCTTCGCGACATCACCGGCGAGAGCGCGCAGCTCTACCGGCGCCAGGGCGACATGCGGATCTGCGTGGCGGCGGCGGAGCGGCTGTCCGGCCTGCGGGACACCGTGCCGGTCGGCTCCACGCTCACCATGAAGGCCGGCTCGTCGGCGCAGATCCTGATGGCCTGGGAGGAGCCGGAGCGCCTGCACCGCGGCCTCCAGGGCGCCCGTTTCACGGCGACGGCGCTCTCGGGCGTACGGCGCAGGGGCTGGGCCCAGTCGATCGGCGAGCGCGAGCCGGGCGTGGCCTCGGTCTCGGCCCCGGTGCGCGGACCCTCGAACCGAGTGGTCGCCGCCGTCTCGGTCTCCGGACCGATCGAGCGGCTGACCCGGCACCCGGGCCGGATGCACGCCCAGGCGGTCATCGACTCGGCGGCGCGGCTGAGCGAGGCCCTGCGGCGCAACGGCTGACCGGCCCCGCCCCCTTTCCGGCCGCCCCAGCGTCGTGGCGGCCCCCTCTCAGAACCGCACTCCCCGCAGCGTCACGCCCCGGAACCCCGCCCCGCGGACGAGCGGTGCGCCAGACGGTCCGCGGCCCGGCGGCCCCGCCCCTCGATCGGCAGTACGCCGGTCACCGCGGCCAGCCCGTAGGGCGGCATGTCGGCGTAGATCGATTCGTAACCGCCCTCGGGCACCATGTATGTCTCGTGCCACAGCCCCACGTGCTGCCGGGACTTCTTCTCCTTGCGGTTGATCATCGCCCACGCCTTGCGGTGGAACATGTCGGGAGCGCTCGCGTACGCGTACAGCTTCTCCCTCGACTCCCAGTACTGGACGACGTAGTACGTCCGCGGCGAGCCGGACAGCAGGGTGTAGCCGAGCAGCCCGCGGCTTCTGTCCCTGCTCAACTCCCGCAGCATGCGCGGCATCGCGGCGAGCACGGGCAGCCAGTGGTGCACGCCCCGGAAGTGGTTGATGCGCATCCCGATCAGGAGAACGACCACCTCCCCCTCGGCCCCGGCGGTCGTCCGCCCCGGAATCGGCTTCGCGAACATGCCCATAGCCCGTTCCCTTCTTGGAGAGTGCCGCTATCCAATGATGGGATAGTGGCACTGCCCAAGGGGTGGTGCAAGGGAAGGCACGGAACATGCGACTCTCGGAACTGAGCGAGAAGAGCGGCGTCAAGACCGCGACGATCAAGTACTACCTGCGCGAAGGGCTGCTGCGGCCGGGCCACCGGGTCAGCGCGACGCAGGCCGAGTACGACGAGGGCCATCTGCGCCGGCTGCGCCTGGTGCGGGCGCTGATCCAGGTCGGCCGCCTCCCCGTGGCCACGGCACGCGAGGTCCTCTCCCAGGTCGACGACGAGTCCCTGGGGCGGACGATCCGCCTGGGCGCCGCACTGTGGGCGCTCCCGCACGGCCCGGACCCGGACGAGGAGGCCCCGGAGACGGCGGCCGCCCGCGAGGAGGTCGAGCGGCTCCTGGACCGGCTCGGCTGGGCGACCTCGCAGGAACTCGGCTCCCTGTCCCCCTCCCATCGCGCACTGGTGTCGTCGGTGGCGACCCTCATCCGCCTCGGCTGTCCCTGCGACGCCGAGTACCTGACCGAACAGGCCCGCCTCATGCTTCAAGTCGCCGTCCAGGACCTGGACATGATGGAGTCGTACCCCACGGAGGCGGAGCAGGTGGAGGCGGCGGTCGCGTCGGCCGTGCTCTACGAGCCGCTGCTGATGTCGCTGCGCAGGATGGCCCAGGAGGAGGAGTCGGCCCGGCGGTACGGACTCTGACGGGCACACAGAAAGGCCCTTCACCGAGGTGAAGGGCCTTTGCCTGCCGTGCTGTTGTACCCCCGACCGGATTCGAACCGGCGCTACTGCCGTGAGAGGGCAGCGTGCTAGGCCGCTACACAACGGGGGCTTGTTACTACAGTGCATCTCTGCGCTGGGCTACCAGGACTCGAACCTAGAATGACGGTACCAGAAACCGTAGTGTTGCCAATTACACCATAGCCCATGGTGTTACAAGTACCCCCGACCGGATTCGAACCGGCGCTACTGCCGTGAGAGGGCAGCGTGCTAGGCCGCTACACAACGGGGGCCCTAGCGATCCTGCATCGAGAGCGTGGGTGCGACCCAGATGATCTCGCGGGAAGGATCTGTACCCCCGACCGGATTCGAACCGGCGCTACTGCCGTGAGAGGGCAGCGTGCTAGGCCGCTACACAACGGGGGCTTGTTACTACAGTGCATCTCTGCGCTGGGCTACCAGGACTCGAACCTAGAATGACGGTACCAGAAACCGTAGTGTTGCCAATTACACCATAGCCCACCAAAACTCAACCCCCAGAAGGGGTTTTGTTCGGCTTGCGCTTCCCGGTCGGATCTTTCGTTCCGCTCGGGCGGCGCAGGAAGAACATTACCCGAAGGTGTCCGGCGCTCCAAAACGGGTATGGCCCGCGGGGCCTGTCCGGCGGATCAGGGTCGGGCGGGCCCCAGCAGGCCGGGCAGCTGATCGAGCCCGCTGATACGGACGAGCTCGGGCCGTCCGCCGCGGCCGCTCCGGTCCAGCCAGATCCCCGCCAGCCCCGCGGCCACGGCTCCGGCCGCGTCGATGTCCGGCTCGTCCCCCACGTACGCGACCTCCCGCGGATCCAGCGCCAACGCCTCGCAGGCGGCGTGGAAGGCGCCGGCCTCGGGTTTGGAGACGCCCAGTTCCACGGCGCACACCACGGCCTCGAACCGGTCCCGCACACCGAGCATGCGCAGCTTCCGGTCCTGGTTGTGGATGCTGGAGTTCGACAGCACCGCGTGGCGGAACCCGTCGGCCAGCAGGTCCAGAGCGGGCAGCACATCGGGAAAGAGCGACCAGGCGGTCTCGTAGTGGGCCGCGTGCCGGGCGAACCAGTCGTCGGCCTCGGTGTCGTCCAGCGCCCGTGCGACGAACTCCCGCACCCGGTCCCGGCGCTGACCCCAAAAGTCCGTCTCCCCGTCGGCGAACCGCGCCCAGTGCACATCGGTGAGCGCCCGCCACGCGACGAGGGCCTGCTCGACGGAGTCGTACCCGTCGGGCAGGCCCTCCTGTTCGAGGTGCTTGCTCATGCCGGCGCGGTCGGCGCCCGTGTAGTCGAAGATCGTGTCGTCGATGTCCCAGAGGACCGCGCGGATCGTCATGCGACCCAGCGTAGATACCTACGCGGCGGGTTCGCCGGGTTTCGCGGTGCTCCGCAGGCCGGTGAAGACGGTCCTCAGGTCGCGGATCTCCTCAGGGGTGAACAGGTCGTCCGGGCCACCGGGCGCCCGGTCGTGGAAGGGGCTGCCGACTTCGTACAGGTCGCCGAGGTCGAGCAGACCACGCTTCGTGACCACGTCGACGATCAGTGTGACGAAGTCCAGCCGGCCGGCGCTCAGCTGCCTGTCCGCGGTGAAGCTCTCGAACGCCTGCTGGGCCGCCTGCCTGTCCAGTCCGCACAGGCTGCGGACGAAGACACCGAGACCACCGGTCGCACGGACCGCTTCGAGGTCTTCGGGCGAGGCGACCGCCTCGGCGAGAAAGATCTCTTCGAGGCCGGCCAGGTCCTCACCGGTGATCTGCTGGTTGCGGCGCAGCTTGTGGACGGCCGGCTGGTCATCGTGGCGCAGCAGGTAGGCGCGGGCCTTCTGCCGGAAGCGCTGTTCGTCGGTTCCGGTCGGGACACCGCGGATCT
Organism: Streptomyces sp. NPDC087845; assembly: GCF_044742755.1. Classification (NCBI taxonomy): domain Bacteria; kingdom Bacillati; phylum Actinomycetota; class Actinomycetes; order Kitasatosporales; family Streptomycetaceae; genus Streptomyces; species Streptomyces sp. NPDC087845. The sequence continues at coordinate 175,429 of NZ_JBIUVC010000014.1, read as the reverse complement.
CCGCCTCGGTGATCTCACCGAACTCGTCCTCGAAGTCGGTGAAGACGACCTTGCGCTTGGCCGGGTTGTCGACGAGCCGCGCCAGGGCGCGCAGCCTGCGGCGCATCTCCTCCAGCATCGGCAGGGTGGCGTCCTGCCACCACGCGTCCCCCGCGACGGCTTCGAGCAGCTCGGCCTGTTCCGCCACGGCGCGGATGTTCCGCTTGGTCAGCAGGGACTCGCCGATTGCCTGGACCCGGCCCCGCAGCAGTGCGAACTCCCTGCGGCCTTCGAGGGCCGCGAGCTGGAGGCCGTACACGAGGAGGTCGAACCGTCTGGCCTCCTCGCCGTTCTCGGTCTCGTCCGGCCGTTGGGCGCTGGGCAGGGGGAGCAGACGCTCGCGGATCACGGCCTCCGCGTCGTCGTCGATGCGGTGCCAGTTCGTGAAGTCGCTGTATGTCTCCACCTCGCGGCGGTGGGGCCGGACCAGGAAGTTGTCCGGGTTCATCGCGGTGACGTTCTCGTGCAGTCGGTGGGCGAACGCCCACCGGGCCTCGGCCTCGGTGGCGATCGCGTCCGGCCCGGCGTCCCGGTTCGGGTCGGGCTGCCGGCGGCGGTCGAGAGCACGGATCAGGTCGAGCTGCCGTTGCAGAAGCCTCTCGGCGAGGGGTGTGCTCCTGCGGCCCTCGGCCCGGTCCAGCTCGCTGTTGAAGAAGTCGATGTTGCCGCAGAAGTCGAAGACGTGGAAGTTCTGCTTGTTGTGGTCCGGGGCGGTCGCGTCGGGACCGTACAGCTTCTCGCGCAGGCGGGTGCCGCGGCCGATCATCTGCCAGAACTTGGTCTTGGAGAAGACCGGCTTGGCGAAGACGAGGTTCACGACCTCGGGCACATCGATGCCGGTGTCGAGCATGTCGACCGAGAGGGCGATGTCGGGTGCGTCCGGCGGGTTCTTCGGGTTGGAGAATGCGTCGATCAGGGACTGGGCGTACGTCTCCTGGCAAGTGATGACGCGCGCGGTGCGGCCAGCTCCCTGCGGGTAGTTCGCGTTGTAGCGCTCTTCGATGAAGCGGGCGTGTTCGTTGTTCTTGGCGAAGATGATCGTCTTGCCGAGCCGGTCGCCGCCCTCGACCCGGTGGCCCCGGGTGACGAGGACCTCCAGCATCTTGTCGACGGTGTCCGCGTTGAACAGGTACGTGTCCAGTTCGTGGCGGCTGACGGCGTCGGGAACCTGGCCGTCCTCCGTCCATTCCTTGGCGTCCCACTCGGCCTTCTCGTCCTCGGAGAGGTCCGCGTACCTGATCCCGCGCTCCATGAACTTCAGCGGCACCTTGACCGCCTTGGGCGGCACCAGGTACCCCTCCCCCACCGCCTCGTCGAGGCCGTAGGAGTCGGTGGGGACGCCGTCCTCCAGCTGGAAGAGCTTGTAGGTGTTGCGGTCGATGTCGTCCTTGGGGGTCGCCGTCAGGCCCAGCAGGAGCGCGTCGAAGTAGCGGAAGATCTCGCCGTACTTGTCGTAGACCGAGCGGTGCGCCTCGTCGATGACGATCAGGTCGAAGTAGCCGGGGCCGAAGCGGCGGCGGCCTGCGGCGTCGGTGACGTCGATCTGCTTCATCATCGTCTGGTAGGTGGAGACGAAGACGTGTGCCGCGGCGTCCTTGTCGTCGAGCAGGCTCGCCACCGGGGTCTGCGGCAAGTGCTCCCGGAACGCCTTCCTGGCCTGGGTGACCAGGGCCTGGCGGTCGGCGAGGAACAGCACGCGCTGCACCCACCCGGCCTTCTTCAGCTGGTCGACGAGGGCCACGGTGGTACGGGTCTTGCCCGTACCGGTCGCCATGACGAGGAGCGCCTGACGCCGGCGGTCGCGCTCGTAGGCCTCCCCCACGCGCGCTATCGCCCGCAGCTGGTACGGGCGGCCCGCGATCTTCTCGTTGACCGGGGTCGTGGTGAGGGAGAGGCGGCAGGCGCGCTGCCTGATGTGCCAGTGGAGCTGGTCGTGGGTGAGGAAGCCCTGGACCGGGCGGGGCGGGTAGCCGAGCCCGTCGTCCCACAGGTATGTCTCGTAGCCGTTGGTGTAGAAGATCACCGGGCGGCGGTCGAACTCCGCCTCCAGCGCGTCGGCGTACAGCTTGGCCTGCTGGTGGCCGTCGCGCGCGTCGCGGCGGGTGCGCTTGGCCTCGACCACGGCGAGGGGCTTGCCGTCGGCGCCCCACAGCACGTAGTCGGCGTACCCCTTGCCGGAGGCGGTCGGCATGCCGGTGACCGGGTGCTCGGCGGTGAGCTTGCGCGCGGTCTCGCCGTCCGGCGCGGCCGGATCCCAGCCGGCCTCCCTGAGGAGGAGGTCTATGAACGTGTCGCGGGTCGCGGCCTCGTCGTAGTCGTGGGTGTCGCGGACCCGCTGGTTGGCGGCCTTGGCGGCGGCGACCTGCGCCTGGAGCTCGGTGAGCCGCTGGGCGAGGGCGTCGCTCCGCTCGCGGGCGGCCCTGAGCTCGTCGGCCTGCCGCTGGTACCGCCTCTGGTCGTCCTCGGCCTGCTTGCGCAGCTCGGCCTGGTTCGTGGGACGGGCCTCGGGCGAGAGGGGCCGCGGGATGGCGGCGGTGTCGAACGCCATGCCCGCGGCGGGCAGCTCGTGGTTCTCGCCGGTATAGGTGCGGGCGAACCAGTAGAGGGAGTGGAACAGCTCGCGCAGGCCGGCGACGGCGGTCTGCGCGGGCACGGGCGCCTGCTTGTGGACGGCGTGGTTCCCCTGGCGCCGGACGATGTCCATCTTGGCGCCCACGGTGGGCCCGACGAGCGTCTGGAACGACGGCTCGTGCAGCATCGCGTTCAGGTCCCTCTTGTCCGGCGCCCGGAGCGAGCTGTCCCGGTCGTACATCCAGTGCGCGGCGAGCTCGATCGCGCGACGGGCGTAGAAGCAGGCGGCGCGGGGGTCGCTGTACGTGAACCGCTCGGCGCGGGTGGCCTCCTCGTGGAGGGCGGGCCACTCGGCCAGCAGGAAGCCGAAGTTCCCGGCGGGGCGGGGGACGTCGCGTGCGGCGGATGCGGGCGGCGGGCGGTGGCCGGGAGGGGGGCCGGGGGTGGGGCGGGGCGGTCGGAGGCGGCCGGGTCGGCTCGTGTGCTCGTCACCGTCGTGGCCGGTGCGGTCGGTTCCCTGGTTGCTGCCCATGGCGATGGCGCCCCTCTCCCCTTGGTGCGATGTCGCTGTCGCGTGCGCGATGTACGTCGTGCGGCAAACGCCGGCCGCGCCCGGGACTCCCCGGACCGGGCGCGGCCGACGCCCGGATCATGCGGTGGTGGCGCGGTTCGCTACGGTTGTGCCGGTTCGTGCTCCCAGAGCTGCCCCGTGAAGGCACGCTGCTGAAGCGAGGCGAAGAGTTCGTCGAGGCGGGCGAGGTGGACGTGGTGCGCGTCCCGTGTACGCCTGGTCTCCCGAAGACGCCGGTCGAACGTGTCCTGCATGTCCCGCGGGGGGACCGGAATCCGCAGGGACCGCACGTCGTCGAAGTTGAGACCGGCTTTCACCGCCTGCCGGTTCCTTCCCAGGATCTGGCGCTGCCCGGCCGGGCTCGAAATGTACTCAGCGAGAAAGTTCGGGTTCAACGACGGCGCCCGCAGGATCGCGAGGTGCTGGTTGATGTGCGCGTCCCCCAGCTCTTCGGGGACCACCGCGACCCGTCCCAGGTCGGCCGTGATGCTCAGGAGCACGTCACCCGCCCGGACCCGGGTCCGCTCGGCCTCCTTGGTCTGCGGCGGGGTCACGTACGCGATGTCGTCCAGCAGGAGTTCGCCGCCGCGTACGTTCTGAATCCGCAGGAACAGCACGCGTGGATCATCGGTGTAATACTTCGCCCACCCCCGTGAACCGCTGGTCAGGAAATCCAGGGCATCACCCAGCGGCCTGGTAGGCCAATTCTCCAGGATGTCGGACGGGCCGCCGAACATGTCGAGGAAAACGGAGCCGGCCAGGTCGGCGAGGAGGGCGGCGGCCTGGCGACGGCGCGCGCGCAGAGCATCCACCTGGTCGAGAACCGCGGCGATACGGCGCTGCTCGGCGGGCGGAGGCAGGGGGATCTCGATGTCCCTCAGCGCCTTCACGGAGAGGTGTTTCACCGTGACGAACGGTGTGGCGTCCTCAATGGCCTTGAGCGCCGACGGCAGGAATCTCACGAGATACCCGGCATCGAGCCGGTCGGACACGCTCTCGACCTTGCAGACCCGCTGGTTCAGCAGTGCCTTGCCCCCGCGCCAACGAGCCAGCGAGAACTCCCCGTCCATTCCGATCAGATAGTCACCGTCGGACACAATGAATTTGGGATCGTATTCGCCGCTGTAGTAGGTGTCCGAACGACCGGCCTTGACATCGCGAATCCTTACGATCGGAAGCCCTTCGCCCTCCGTATTGAAAAAGGCGGACTTGAAGGCGAACCCGGAAAGGAAAGATACGTGCTCACCGAGCCGAGCAGTTGCGGGGAGTGTCACCCGAGCATCCCCCTGAGCTCCTCCGTGCCCTGGGCGATCTCCTTTTCGATGAGCTCCAGGTCGGCCAGAATCTCCAGCGGGGCCCGCGTCTCGATCCGGTCGTGGACGATTTCCTTGTAGCGGGTCAGGCTCAGGTCATATCCCTGGCCCGCGACTTCCGCCTTCGAGACGCAGAAGCTCTGTTCCGTCCTCGCCCGGCTGCGCTCCGAGCCGTCGCGCTCGATCCACCGCGCCAGGACATCGGGGAGGTTGTTCTTCGCGTGCTCGGCCGCCGTCAGGGGACCGCCCGTCGGGCGGACGCCCAGGCGGTCCTCCGGCAGGAGTTCGTTGCGCTTGTCGTCGAGGCTCAGCCCGTCGGCCCTGACGTCGTAGAACCAGACGTCCTCCGTGCCCCCGCTGTCCGTGCGGGTGAAGAAGAGAATCGCCGTCGAGACTCCGGCGTACGGCTTGAACACGCCGCTCGGAAGCTTCACCACCGCCTGGAGCTGCTGTTCCTCCACCAGCATTCTGCGCAGCTCCTTGTGAGCCTTGGACGAGCCGAACAGGACACCGTCCGGGACGATGACCGCCGCCCGGCCACCGGGCTTGAGGAGGCGCAGGAACAGAGCCAGAAAGAGGAGTTCCGTCTTCCTCGTCTTGATGACCGCCTGCAGGTCCTTCGCCGTCGACTCGTAGTCGAGGCTGCCCGCGAAGGGGGGGTTGGCAAGGATCAGGGAGTACTTCTCGGACTCGCCCGCCGCCGACTCCGCGAGGGAGTCGCGGTAGCGGATGTCCGGGTTCTCCACACCGTGCAGGAGCATGTTCATCGAGCCGATGCGGAGCATGGTGCTGTCGAAGTCGAAGCCGTGGAACATCGACTCGTTGAAGTGCTTGCGCTGCTCGGCGCCCAGCAGCGCGTCCGCGTGGGTCCGCTTGACGTACGACGACGTCTGGACGAGGAACCCCGCCGTACCGCACGCCGGGTCGCAGATCTCGTCACCGGGGCCGGGCCGGGTCATCTCGACCATCAGGTCGATGATGTGCCGGGGTGTGCGGAACTGGCCGTTCTGGCCGGCGGAGGCGATCTTGGCGAGCAGGTACTCGTAGATGTCGCCCTTGGTGTCGCTGGACTCCATCGAGATCTCGTCGAGGAGGTCGACGACCTTCGCCAGCAGGTTCGCGCTCGGGATCGTGAAGCGCGCGTCCTTCATGTGGTGCGCGTACGTCGACTCGTTGCCGCCCATGCGGCGCAGGTACGGGAAGACGCCCTCGGCGACCAGCCCGTACATGATCTCGGGATCCCTGACCTTGAAGTTCTGCCAGCGCAGATCCTGCTGCTCGCGGGTGAAGAACGGGGCGGGGTCGGGTGTGCCCGTGGCGTTCGCCCTGCGGTCCTTGACCGTCTGGAGCTCGTCCAGCCGCTTGACGAAGAGCAGGTAGGTGATCTGCTCCATCACTTCCAGCGGGTTGGAGATACCACCCGACCAGAACGCGTCCCAGACGCGCCCCACCGTGCTCTTCAGTTCGCCAGTAATCACCCTGCGAGCTTACTTCCGCCCACCGACAGCGGGGGTCGCGCGGTGCAGCCGGCCCCGGCTGTACCGGGCGGCGGAGGCCGGGGCTCCCCCGTGGAATCCCCGGCCTCCGCTCCGCCCGCGGCGGCTACGCGGCCAGCTTGGCCAGTGCCGCGTCGACGCGGGCCAGGGTCTTCTCGCGGCCCAGGATCTCCAGGGACTCGAAGAGAGGCAGGCCGATCGTGCGGCCGGTGACGGCCACGCGGACCGGGGCCTGGGCCTTGCCGAGCTTCAGTCCGTGCTCCTCGCCCGCGGTGAGGATGGCGTTCTTCAGGGCGTCCGCGTTCCACTCGGCGTCGGCCAGCTTGGCGCGGGCCGTGACGAGCAGGGCGTCGGAGCCCTCCTTCATCGCCTTGGCCCAGGACGCCTCGTCCGTCGCCGGCTCGTCGAGGAAGAGGAAGTCGACGTTGGCGGTGATGTCCGAGAGGACCGTGACGCGGGTCTGGGCGTGCGGGGCGATCGCCGCGAACCGGTCGGCGTCGAAGGACTCCGGGGCCCACGGGGCGAACGGGGCCTTCAGCCAGGGGCCGCACGCCTCGGTGAAGGTCTTCACGTCGAGCTTGCGGATGTGCTCGGCGTTGATGTGCTCGCACTTCTTCAGGTCGAAGCGCGCCGGGTTGGCGTTGACGTCCTTGATGTCGAACGCGGCCACCATCTCCTCGATGGAGAAGATGTCGCGGTCCTCGGCGATCGACCAGCCGAGCAGGGAGAGGTAGTTGAGCAGCCCCTCGGGCAGGAAGCCGCGCTCGCGGTAGAGGTTGAGCGAGGCCTGCGGGTCGCGCTTGGAGAGCTTCTTGTTGCCCTCGCCCATGACGTACGGGAGGTGGCCGAAGGCGGGGGTGCCCTTGGCGATGCCCAGCTCGATGAGCGCCTTGTAGAGGGCGAGCTGACGCGGGGTGGAGGAGAGCAGGTCCTCGCCGCGCAGGACGTGGGTGATCTCCATCAGCGCGTCGTCGACCGGGTTGACCAGCGTGTAGAGCGGGGCGCCGTTGGCACGGACGATGCCGTAGTCCGGCACGTTCTCCGGCTGGAAGGTCAGCTCGCCGCGGACCAGGTCGGTGAAGGTGAGCGCCTCGTCGGGCATCCGGAAGCGGACGATGGAGGTGCGGCCCTCGTTCTCGTACGCGGCGGTCTGCTCGGCCGTGAGGTCGCGGCAGTGGCCGTCGTAGCCGGACGGCTTGCCGGCGGCGCGGGCGGCGTCGCGGCGGGAGTCGAGCTCCTCGGTGGTGCAGTAGCAGTGGTACGCGTACCCGCCGGCGAGGAGCTTCTCGGCGACGTCCCGGTAGATGTCCATGCGCTGCGACTGGCGGTACGGGGCGTGCGGGCCGCCGACCTCGGGGCCCTCGTCCCAGTCGAAGCCGAGCCAGCGCATCGACTCCAGGAGCTGGTTGTAGGAGTCCTCGGAGTCGCGGGCGGCGTCGGTGTCCTCGATGCGGAAGACCAGGGTGCCGCCGTGGTGCCGGGCGAAGGCCCAGTTGAAGAGTGCGGTGCGGACCAGGCCCACGTGGGGGTTGCCGGTCGGGGAGGGACAGAACCGTACGCGGGGGGTCGCCCCCTGGCCGAGCGGGGCCGGGAGCTTGGGGGAGGATGCGTTAACCACGCTTGATCACCTTGTTGGTGAGAGTGCCGATGCCTTCGATGGTGACGGCGACCTCGTCGCCGACATGGAGGGGTCCGACCCCTGCGGGAGTGCCGGTGAGGATCACATCGCCCGGGAGCAGCGTCATGGCTTCCGTGATGTGGACGACCAGATCCTCGATCGAGCGAATCATTTCGCTCGTACGGCCCAGTTGGCGTTGCTCGCCGTTGACCGTGGCCTGAATGGTCAGGTCGCCGGGGTCGAGGTCGGTCTCCACCCACGGGCCGAGCGGGCAGGACGTGTCGAAGCCCTTGGCCCGGGCCCACTGCTTCTCGCGCTTCTGGGCGTCGCGGGCGGTGACGTCATTGGCGCAGGTGTAGCCGAAGATGACGTCCTTCACGCGCTCACGCGGCACTTCGCGGCACATGCGGCCGATGACCACGGCCAGTTCGGCCTCGTGGTGCAGCTCGTGGGAGAAGGAGGGGTACTCGATGGCGTCGCCGGAGCCGATCACCGAGGTGGTGGGCTTGAAGAAGGCGACGGGGACGTCCGGTACCTCGTTGCCGAGTTCCGCGGCGTGCTCCGCGTAGTTGCGGCCGATGGCCACGACCTTGTTGGGGAGCACGGGCGGCAGGAGGCGGACCTTGCTCAGCGGGACCTTGGTCCCGGAGAGCTCGAACTCGGCGTACGGGATGCCCTTGATGATGTCGAGGACGAGACCATCGGGCCCCTCGCCCTCGACGGCGCCGAAGGCGACATTGCCGTCGATGGAGAACCTGGCGATGCGCACGGGATGCTGTCGCCCCTCACTTGCTGGCTGGAAGACTGACGCTCCAGGCTAACGCGGGTGAGGGGGGACAACGCGCGCATTACTCCGGGGCCGCGGCGGTGACCGGGGCTTCCATGAGGATGGTGCGGCGGGGGTTGGCCGTCTGGGTGGGCAGGTCGACGGCGTGCTCCGGCAGCTCCGGCGTCCGCAGCTCGTCGGCGTCCCTGAGGTGCGCCAGCGTGGTGCGCCGGGGGTTGGCAATGTTGCGGAACATCATCGTCGTCTTCATCTGCCGTTCGGACCCTGTCGGTACGGGCGCCGCCCGGAGGGGCGCCGGTTGTCGGATTTGCCATCCCTGTAAAGCGTCAGGCTAAACATCCGATTCCCTTCGGAAGCCCGGATGAGACGGCGATCATCATGTGAGTTTGCTCACGACCGCGTCGACAATCGCCCCATTTCAGGCGCCCGAGCACCTCGACAGAAACGGACATTGCGGCACTGAATCAGCCATTCCGCTCCTGATCATGTCGACTGGGACACCCTTCACTCTCCGCCGATTCACCCGCAATGATCCACTTTGCCCATGAACACATTCCACGGCTTGTTACTCATTCATCACAACGCGTCACCCGGGTCACGGCCGGACACGGGGCCCTTGTTGGAGATCCGGCACTGTGCTGGAATTCCACGCACCGCCGCGGGTTTCAGGGCCGGCGCGCAGGGGCGCAACGCAGCGCCGAGTGGCGGCGGGAAGGGGAAGAGCGCCGGTCACTCACGACCACCATGGGGCGGACACAACGTCCCACGACGCCGACACCGTCCCACCCGTCTTCGCGCGGAGGGACGCCTGGTCCAGAGGTTGCGACGCTAGTGCAGGGACGTTTCAAGAGGGATGGCAGCGCTGCGGCGGAACAGGAGCCGCACGGTGGGACCGACCGCGGTTCCTCGCCCCAGCACGCCCAGAACCCCGGCCCGGCCCCGGCCGGCGACAGCGGCGACCGCGACCGGGCCCCCGGTGCCACGGCGTCCAGCAGCACCGACCCCATCTCGTCGCTCAAGCCCCGGGGCCCTGTCAGCACGGGCTCGCGGGTGGCACTGCGCAACTGGCGCATCAGCACGCGCCTGGTCTCCCTGCTCGCCCTTCCCGTGGTCGCCGCGACCACGCTGGGCGGCCTGCGGATCAACGACTCCATGAACGACATGCAGCAGCTGGACCACATGCAGCTGCTGACCAGGATGACCAAGCAGGCGACCACGCTCGCCCAGGCGCTCCAGGAGGAGCGCGACCGCTCGGCCGGTCCGCTGGCCAACGGGGCGAAGACCGACGACTTCAAGGTCACCGAGCCCCGCAAGAAGACCGACCGGGCGAAGACGGCCTTCCTCGACGCCACGAACTCGATCGGCGACCCCACCGGCGACGAGGCCCTCGAAGGCATCTACTCAAGCGTCCAGCAGATCGCCAGCCAGCTGACCGAGATCCGCGAGATCCGCAAGACGGCGTACACCAAGGACACCCCGAGTCTCCAGACCGTCGACCAGTACAGCCAGCTGATCACCTCGCTGCTGAGCCTCTCGCAGGACATGGCGCAGGCGACCAGCAACTCGGAGATGATCAAGCGGACCCGGGCGCTGGCGGCCTTCTCCTCCGCCAAGGAGTACGCCTCGGTCCAGCGGGCGATCATCGCCGCGGCGCTGCCCGCCGGCAACGACAAGCAGCCGCACCTCGACAAGAACGACCAGCAGTTCGGCCGCGCCGCGCTGCGCAAGGAGACCTCGGCACGCCGCTCCTTCGCCGCCGTCTACGCGGCCACCGGCAACAACGCCGAAGAGCTGACCGCCACGCTGGACGACGGCAACCCGGAGATCAAGGCCGCCAACACCTACGCGAAGAAGGTGCTGGACAGCCCCTCGGGCATGACCGGCACGGCGCGGCGTTCGTACCTGGACTGGTACGACCAGAGCTCCACCAAGATCCAGGCGATGAAGACCATCGAGGAGACCCTCCTCGGCGACATGGAGGGCAAGGCCCGCGAGCTCCGCGACGAGTCGAAGCGCGAAGCGATCATCAGCGGTGCGCTCATCCTGCTGGTGCTCGGTGTCTCGCTGGTCGGTGCCTTCGTCGTCGCCCGGTCGATGATCCGCTCGCTGCGGCGGCTCCAGGACACGGCTACGCGCGTTGCGCAGGACCGGCTGCCCGAGCTCGTCAAGCAGCTCTCCGAGGCCGACCCGCAGGACGTCGACACCTCGGTGGAGTCGGTCGGTGTGCACTCCCGGGACGAGATCGGCCAGGTGGCCGCGGCCTTCGACGACGTGCACCGCGAGGCGGTCCGCCTCGCCGCCGAGCAGGCCCTCCTGCGGGGCAACGTCAACGCGATGTTCACCAACCTCTCGCGCCGCAGCCAGGGCCTCATCCAGCGTCAGCTGTCGCTCATCTCCGAACTGGAGTCGCGCGAGGCCGACCCGGACCAGCTGTCCTCGCTCTTCAAGCTCGACCACCTCGCGACCCGTATGCGCCGCAACGGCGAGAACCTCCTCGTCCTCGCGGGCGAGGAGCCGGGCCGCCGGTGGACCCGCCCCGTCCCGCTGGTCGACGTGCTGCGCGCCGCCGCCTCCGAGGTGGAGCAGTACGAGCGCATCGAACTGGCCGCGGTGCCCGCCACCGAGGTCGCGGGCCGGGTCGTCAACGACCTCGTGCACCTGCTCGCCGAGCTGCTGGAGAACGCCACGTCGTTCTCCTCGCCGCAGACGAAGGTCCGGGTCACCGGTCACGCGCTGCCCGACGGGCGGGTGCTGGTCGAGATCCACGACACCGGTATCGGCCTCTCCCCCGAGGACCTCGCGGCGATCAACGAGCGGCTCGCCTCGCCGCCCACCGTGGACGTCTCGGTCTCCCGGCGCATGGGTCTGTTCGTGGTCGGCCGGCTGTCCCTGCGTCACGGCATCCGGATCCAGCTGCGGCCCTCCGACTCCGGCGGTACGACCGCGCTGGTCATGCTGCCCGTGGATGTCGCGCACGGCAACAAGCAGCCGGTCCCCAAGCAGGGGCCGGGACAGCAGCCCGCCCCCGGTGGTCTGCTCGGCGGTGCCGGTGGTACGGGACCGGGCAACGGCTCCCGTCCCGGCCTCGGCGGCACCCCGGCGGCCCCGGCCGGCCGGCTCGCCCCGAGCCCGGCCGCCGGGCGTGGTCAGGTCGGGGCCGGCTCGGGCCCGCGCGCCGCACTGCCCTCGCGCGACGGCGGACCCCGCCGGCCGCAGAACCAGCCGGGCCAGCAGAACGCCGGTTTCCCACCCGCCGGGCCGGTCGACGCCGGCCACCAGGACAACCCGCGCCAGGAGCCGCAGCGGCACGGCGGCGGTCTCGCCGGGGCATTCGGCAACGGTGCCCGGCTCGGTGCGCGCGGCCAGGGCGACGGAGCGGGCCGTACGGACTCGGGCCGTCCCGACCTGTTCGGCCAGAACCGCCAGGACCAGAACCAGAACCAGGACTGGAACGAGCAGGGCCGCGACGACCAGCAGGGACGGGCGAACGGCCCGGCTCCGTGGGGGGCTCCGCAGCCGCAGCAGGCCCGGCAGAACCCGGCCGGCCAGGGCGGCTTCCCGCAGGCCGGCGGCCCGGCCGAGCCCGGTCGCCAGCTGCCCCCGGTCGGCGGTCCGCGTGCCGAGCTGCCCGGTGGCAACCCGCAGCCGCAGCGCTCGCAGACCACCAGCTGGGGCGCCGACGAGCCGTCCGCACCGCGGCGTACCCCGCTGGACGCCCCGCGCGGCCACGAGGAGCCCGAGACCACCGGCCAGTTCCAGCGTCCGATGGGCCCGCCGTTCGCGCAGCGGCCGCCCATGGACGACCGGCAGGGTCCCGGCTCCACCGCCGAGTTCGCCCGCCCGGACTTCTCGGCTCCGGCCCCGCAGGCGCAGTCCCCGCAGGGGCAGTCCCCGCTGGACCGGTCGTCGCAGGACCCGGCGAGCACCGCGCAGTTCGCCCGCCCCGACTTCGGACAGCCGCAGGACCAGGGGCTGCCGGCGCCGCGTCAGCGCGACGGCGGCAACGGGGACTTCGGTGCCCCGCGTCCGCCCGCCGCGCCCAGCGGTGACGGGCAGTACCGTCCGGTCCTGCCGCCGCAGCCGCAGCCCGAGGCGCTGCCGCCGGCGGCCGGCCCCGGGGACGGTCGTACGCCGCTGTACGACACCCTGGAGACGAACTGGTTCCACGGCCCGCAGCAGGGCGGCCAGCAGCCGCCCGCCGAGCCGCAGGCGCCCGCGTTCCCCGAGCAGTCGGCCCAGGAGCGTCCCGCTCCCGCGGCGCCGCGCCGCGGCGGGGGCGATCCGGGCTCCACCACAAGTTCCTGGCGCCCCTCGCCGAACGACGAACTCGTACGGCAGGCGGAGCGGGTCAAGAAGCCCGCGGCAGGCGGAGTCACCACCTCCGGACTGCCTCGCCGGGTACCTCGCGCCAACCTGGTACCGGGCACCGCCCAGCAGCAGAACCACCAGTCCGGTCCTCAGGTGTCGCGTGCGCCCGACGATGTGCGCGGGCGGTTGACCAATCTCCGCCGGGGCATCCAACAGGGGCGGCAGGCCAACAACGGCCAGTCGACCGGCAGTTTTCCACTCGGCCCCACTCACCAGCAGGAGCGTTAGTTGAGCCCGATGAGTCAGGCCGCGCAGAATCTGAACTGGTTGATCACCAACTTCGTGGACAACACCCCCGGGGTGTCGCACACGGTGGTGGTCTCCGCCGACGGACTCCTGCTGGCCATGTCCGAAGGTTTCCCGCGTGACCGCGCCGACCAGCTGGCGGCCGTCGCCTCCGGTCTGACCTCGCTGACCGCGGGCGCCTCCCGGATCTTCGAAGGCGGCGCCGTCAGCCAGACCGTGGTGGAGATGGAACGCGGGTTCCTCTTCCTGATGTCCATCTCGGACGGCTCCTCGCTGGCCGTACTCGCCCACCCGGACGCCGACATCGGTCTGGTCGGGTACGAAATGGCCCTCCTGGTCGACCGGGCGGGCACCGTCCTCACCCCGGACCTCCGCGCCGAGCTCCAAGGCAGCCTGCTCCACTAGGCGGCCACGGATCGATGACAGACTCCATAGCCCCAGGAAACGCCCTCATCCCTCGCCCGTCGGGCCGCTCAGAGCCCCACCGGCCCCGTTCAGACGGCAAGCCGACACCCTGCTGTCACGCCCGGAGGATTCATGACCCCGCCACCCGCCTCACCCGATCCGTACGGCGCACTGCACCACGCGTCGTACGACGGTGAAGGCGACCAGCCGCTGGTCCGTCCGTATGCCATGACCGGCGGCCGGACCCGGCCCCGCTACCAGCTCGCGATAGAGGCGCTGGTCTCGACCACGGCCGACCCGGCGCATCTGGGGACGCTGCTCCCCGAGCACCAGCGGATCTGCCACCTCTGCCGTGAGGTCAAGTCGGTGGCCGAGGTCTCGGCGCTGCTGTCGATGCCGCTCGGTGTGGCCCGGATTCTCGTCGCGGACCTGGCGGAAGCCGGCATGGTGGCCATCCACCAGCCGGGCAATGGAGAGGCCGGCGGCGCGCCGGATGTGACACTGCTCGAAAGGGTGCTCAGTGGACTTCGCAAGCTCTAGTGGCGGTGCTGCCCGGGCCACCACCTCGGCGAAGATCGTGGTGGCAGGGGGCTTCGGCGTGGGCAAGACCACGTTCGTCGGTGCCGTCTCGGAGATCAACCCGTTGCGTACGGAAGCCGTGATGACGTCCGCGTCCGCGGGCATCGACGACCTGACGCACACCGGCGGCAAGACGACGACCACCGTCGCGATGGACTTCGGTCGCATCACCCTGGACCAGGACCTGATCCTGTACCTCTTCGGTACGCCCGGACAGGACCGCTTCTGGTTCATGTGGGACGACCTGGTCCGCGGCGCCATCGGCGCCGTCGTCCTCGTCGACACCCGCCGCCTCGCCGACTGCTTCCCCGCCGTCGACTACTTCGAGAACAGCGGCCTCCCCTTCGTCATCGCCCTCAACGGCTTCGACGGACACCAGCCCTACACCCCCGACGAAGTCCGCGAAGCCCTCCAGATCGGCCCCGACACCCCGATCATCACGACGGACGCCCGGCACCGGGCGGACGCCAAGAGCGGCCTCATCACGCTCGTGGAGCACGCGCTGATGGCACGGCTGAAGTAAGCACAAGTCTGTATTGACATACGGCAGTTGCCGTAACCAAACGGGGGCGGGCTGTGTCCTTTGACACGATCCGCCCCCGTATTCATAACGTTTCGACAGAGAATTGCCCTGCGTTCAGCACCCGATGCGTTCAATCGGTGCCGCTGTGCTCACGTGAGCCCCGCCTTTTGACGGGGCTCGTTCTTTATGCCCGTTTTATCTGAGGCCTGGACCACTCGGAATGGCTGGTTCCGACTGTTTGGAACGCGACCGGTCCCCGTGCTGGAATTCGATGAACTCCGGAGTAGTACGGCCCTGAACGAAACACGGCACAGCGTAGGTGCCGACGCCGAGAGGTTGTTGGTCGAGTGAGGCGAAGCAACGAGGGCTCCGCGGCGCGGTCGGAGCGGGGCAACTTCACCCCGCCGCCGCGCGCCGCGGCGTCTCCTGCCGCCGTGTCCGAAGCGGCGAAGTCCGGAGGCAGCACCAGTCGACTGGCCCCGCGCAACTGGCGGGTGCCCACCCGGCTGAACGCGATCCTCCTGATCCCGGTACTGGTCGGCCTGGTGATGGGCGGCTTCCAGGTGAAGGGGTCGATCGACACCTGGCGGGAGGCGCAGGACGCCGAGAAGACCGCGCTGATCGTGCGCGCGGCCTCCGCGTACGGCCAGGCGCTCCTCGATGAGCGCGACCTCACCGCTCAGCCCCTGCTGTCGAACAAGCGGGACGCCGCCGCCGTCGACCGGGTCCGGGCCACCACCGACGCCGCCGCGGCCGAGTTCGACAAGGCCGTGAAGGACCTGCCGCGCAAGCAGGGCCTGGAACGGCGTCTTCAGCTGTTCCGGCTGGAGGAGCCCAGACTGCCCGAGCTGCGCAAGGCCGCCTACGCCGAGGCCATGGACCCGGTGAAGACGGAAGAGGGCTATGTCCAGGTGCAGCACTCCCTGATGGAGTTCTGCAACGAGCTGGGTCTGGGCACCGGCAACATCACCAGCTACGGCCGTACGGTCTACGCAATCGAGCTCGCCAAGGCTGCAGAATCGCTTCAGCGCTCCATCGGCATGCACCTGCTGGTGCGTCCGAGCCAGGAGAACGCCAAGTTCGACGCCCAGGTCAAGGCCTTCGGCTCGTACAACTACCTGGAGCAGATCGCGCTCGGCGAGTTCCTCTCCGGCGGTACGGAGGCCGACGCGGCCCGGCTGAGGCAGGTCATGGCCGCGAAGTCGGCCGAGGGCACGAAGAAGCTGAAGAAGGCCAGGGAGCAGGCCGACGCCGCGGGGGTCCCGTTCGTCGCGCCGCCCAGTGTCGACGGCTCGGTCTTCGACGGCATGGCCCAGCAGATCGGGCAGGGACAGTCCCCCCGGAAGCTGGCCGCCAAGGGCATCACGCCCGAGAGCTGGATGGCCGCCGCCACCGCCAAGTTCGACGGCTACACCACGGTCGAGAACGAACTCGTCGACAAGGCCGTGACCGAGGCCGCGGACATCTCGTCCGGCGCCAGGAAAGACGCCTTCGTCAACGCCGCCGTCGTGATCGTGGCCCTGCTGGCCGCCTTCGTCCTGGCCGGGCTGATGGCCCGGCAGATGAGCCGCTCGATGCGCCATCTGCGCACCGCCGCTTTCGGGATCGCCGAGCAGCAGCTGCCGATGCTGGTCGACCAGCTCTCCCGGACCGATCCGGGCCGGATCGACACCCGCGTCCAGCCGATCCCGATCGACAGCCGCGACGAGATCGGCGAGGTCGCCCGCGCCTTCGACCAGGTCCATCGCGAGGCGGTGCGGCTGGCGGCCGAGCAGGCCATGCTGCGGGGCAACGTCAACGCCATCTTCACCAATCTGTCGCGTCGCAACCAGTCGCTGATCGAGGGCCAGCTGAGCCTCATCACCGCCCTGGAGAACAACGAGGCCGACCCGGACCAGCTGGAGAGCCTTTTCCGGCTGGATCATCTGGCCACCCGTATGCGGCGCAATGGCGAGAACCTCCTCGTGCTGGCCGGCGAGGAGCCGGGCAGCCGCTGGAACCAGCCGGTACCGCTGGTCGACGTGTTGCGGGCCGCCGCCTCCGAGGTGGAGTCGTACGAGCGCATCGAACTGTCCGGGGTGCCGGAGACCGAGATCCACGGCCAGTCCGTCACCGACCTCGTGCATCTGCTGGCCGAGCTGCTGGAGAACGCCACCACGTTCTCCTCGCCGCAGACCAGGGTGCGGGTCACGGCGACCCGGCTGCCCGACAGCCGCGTGATGATCGAGATCCACGACAAGGGCATCGGTCTCACCGCGGAGGACTTCGCCGACATCAACCACAGGCTGGCCAACCCGCCGACCGTGGACGCCGCGGTGTCGCAGCGGATGGGTCTCTTCGTCGTCGGCCGCCTCGCCGACCGGCACGGCATCCGGGTCCAGCTGCGGCCCTCGGGCGAGCAGGCCGGCACCACCTCGCTGGTCATGCTGCCGGACGCCATCACCCACGGTGGCGGCGGCGAACCGGCCTCCGCGCAGGACGACTTCACCGTCTCCTCGATCATTCCGCAGCAGCAGAGCTTCGAACAACCGGCGCCCCAGCCGCAGTTGCGCACGGCGGCGGAGCTCGGCTTCGACGACTCGCGCTACGAGCAGCCGTCGGCGGACGCCGCGCAGCTGGACCCGGTGGGCCGGTCGCTGATGCGCGGGGAGCGCCGGGCCACGCTGGAGGCGCAGACGACGGGTGAGCACCCCCGGTTCGCGCCGGATCCGTACGCCGGGGACCAGGCGGCCGACAGCCCGTACGCCGGGAACGGGTACGCCCAGGAGCCGCGGCAGGAGCAGTACGAACAGGCTCCGTACGAGGGCGACTACGCCCCCTACGGTGGTGGCGCGGGCTTCGCCGAGCCGTCCGGCCACACCCCGCAGAATGGCTATGCGGAGGCGGCATATGCGGCTGGCGAGAACGCGCAGCCGTCGTACGAGGAGCAGTTCACCCCCCAGCCCCACCAGGACGAGTGGGCAAATCAGGGCACGTACCAGGAAGCGTACGAGCCGTCGGCGCAGATCGAAGCGGAATCTGCTCCGAGCACCCCCGCCGAGCCGCAGGAACGCGTAGGCTTCGACCGTCCGGGGCCCACCCCGAACTCCGGCCACGAGCTGACCGAAGCCGGTCTGCCGCGCCGGGGCGGTCAGCAGCACTGGCAGCCCACCGGTCGCGGGAACAACGGGCCCGCAGCCGCGCGACAGCAGCCGCAGCAGCAGGAGGAACTGCCGCAGCGGCAGCCGTCGGCGCGACAGGACGGGAACGGCTCCGACGACTGGCGTTCGACGAACGACGAGCGCTGGGAGCGGGCCGAGAAGCTCCGGGAGCCGAAGGCGGGCGGGGTCACCCCGTCCGGGCTTCCCCGGCGGGTGCCCAAGGCCAATCTGGTCGAGGGTACGGCGGAGCAGACGCTGCAGGGCGGCCCTCAGGTCTCCCGCGCCCCCGAGGACGTCCGCGGCAGGTTGAGCAACCTGCGGCGCGGCGTACTGCGGGGACGTAACGCGGGTTCGGACACAAGTAATACCTACAACCAGGAGCGTTAGTGTGAGCCCGATGAGCCAGGCGGCGCAGAATCTGAACTGGTTGATCACCAACTTCGTGGACAACACCCCCGGGGTGTCGCACACGGTGGTGGTCTCCGCCGACGGACTCCTGCTGGCCATGTCCGAAGGATTTCCGCGTGACCGAGCCGACCAGCTGGCGGCCGTCGCCTCCGGTCTGACCTCGCTGACCGCAGGCGCCTCCCGGATCTTCGAGGGCGGCGCCGTGAACCAGACCGTGGTGGAGATGGAACGCGGATTCCTCTTCATCATGTCCATCTCCGACGGATCCTCGCTGGCCGTGCTCGCCCACCCGGACGCCGACATCGGTCTGGTCGGGTACGAAATGGCCCTTCTTGTCGACCGCGCGGGCGGCGTCCTCACCCCGGACCTCCGCGCCGAACTTCAGGGAAGTCTTCTTAACTAGTAGACAGACAGTGCGTTTCGCGCCACCGCGCCTTAAAGTGCGGTGGCGCGGACCCACTGGGATCGGGACCGGCAGGCGGAGGAGGAATCGTGACAACACCCCCAGACGGACACCGGCACAACGGTGGCCAGAACGTACCGGGTGAGCACGGGGACAACCGGTTCAACTTCCCCTCGGCACCAAGCGGGCAGGGCGCGCAGCAGCCCTACCAGCCCTATCAGCAGCCGCAGCGGCCGTATCACCAGCCGCAGCAGCCGCAGGGCGCCCAGCAGGGCTCCGGGTGGCCTCCGCAGCGGCCGCACCGCTACGAACCGCCCCAGTCGCCCCGCATCCAGCCCGTGCAGCCGCGGCAGGCCCCCGAGCCGGTCGAGCCGGCCGCGCACAATCCGCTGGTCCGTCCGTACGCCATGACCGGCGGCCGGACGCGACCGCGCTACCAACTCGCCATTGAGGCGTTGGTCAGTACCACGGCCGATCCGTCCCGGTTGCAAGGGCAGTTGCCCGAGCACCAGCGGATCTGCCGGCTGTGCTTCGAGATCAAGTCGGTCGCCGAGATTTCGGCACTGCTCTCGATCCCGCTCGGCGTTGCCCGGATCCTCGTAGCCGACCTGGCAGAGGCCGGACTCGTCGCTATCCATCAGCCCGGCGGCGACGAGTCCGCCAGCGGCCAGCCAGATGTGACACTGCTCGAAAGGGTGCTCAGTGGACTTCGCAAGCTCTAGCGGCGGAGCGGCCCGCTCCACTACCTCGGCGAAGATCGTGGTGGCAGGGGGCTTCGGCGTGGGTAAGACCACGTTCGTCGGTGCCGTTTCGGAGATCAATCCGCTGCGCACCGAAGCCGTGATGACGTCCGCGTCCGCGGGCATCGACGACCTGACGCACACCGGGGACAAGACCACCACGACGGTGGCGATGGACTTCGGTCGCATCACCCTGGACCAGGACCTGATCCTGTACCTCTTCGGTACGCCCGGACAGGACCGCTTCTGGTTCATGTGGGACGACCTGGTCCGCGGCGCCATCGGCGCCGTCGTCCTCGTCGACACCCGCCGCCTCGCCGACTGCTTCCCCGCCGTCGACTACTTCGAGAACAGCGGCCTCCCCTTCGTCATCGCCCTCAACGGCTTCGACGGACACCAGCCCTACACCCCCGACGAAGTCCGCGAAGCCCTCCAGATCGGCCCCGACACCCCGATTCTCACCACGGACGCCCGGCACCGGGCGGACGCCAAGAGCGCGCTGATCACCCTCGTGGAGCACGCGCTGATGGCACGGCTGCGTTAGAGGTGCTGCGAGGCCTCCGGGCCGCGCAGCGCGTGAGGCCCCGCACTCCAGGAGGAGTGCGGGGCCTCACGCGCTGCGGGTGTCTGTCAGCCCTGCCAGGAGTGCGGGGCGCGGAAGCCCGGGGTGCGTTCCAGGCGGCGCCAGCCTGCGGTGCTGCGGCCGCGGTGGGCGGGGGTCGCGGCGGGCTGTGCGGCTGCGCGGGCGAGCAGGACCGCGGTTATCGCGGCCAGCTCCTCGGGGTCGGCAAGACCCTTCTCGACACGCAGCACGGACTCGGTGGCAGTGCTCATGGGTGGTTTCTCCGTCTTCTCGGCAGGTCTTCGCGGGTCCGGCAGGGGCGCTGGGAGAGCCGCGGACTACTGCGGGGGGTTGCCGTGCTTGCGGGACGGCAGGTCGGCGTGCTTGGAGCGGAGCATGGCGAGCGAGGCGATCAGCACCTCGCGGGTCTCGGCGGGGTCGATGACGTCGTCGACCAGGCCGCGCTCCGCGGCGTAGTACGGGTGCATCAGTTCGGCCTTGTACTCCTTGACCATGCGGGTCCGCATGGCCTCCGGGTCCTCGGCGTCGGCGATCTGTCGACGGAAGATGACGTTCGCGGCGCCTTCGGCGCCCATCACCGCGATCTCGTTGGTCGGCCAGGCGTACGTCAGATCCGCACCGATGGACTGGCTGTCCATCACGATGTACGCACCGCCGTACGCCTTGCGCAGGATCAACGAGATCCTCGGCACGGTGGCGTTGCAGTACGCGTAGAGCAGCTTCGCACCGTGCCTGATGATTCCACCGTGCTCCTGGTCGACCCCGGGCAGAAAGCCGGGTACGTCCAAAAGAGTGATGATGGGGATGTTGAATGCATCACACATCTGGACGAACCGGGCCGCCTTCTCCGACGCCTCGATGTCCAGGACACCGGCGAGGGACTGCGGCTGGTTGGCGACGATGCCGACGACCTGGCCGTCCATCCGGGCCAGGGCGCAGATGATGTTGCGGGCCCAGCGCTCGTGGATCTCCAGGTAGTCGCCGTCGTCGACGAGCTCCTCGATGACCTTGTGCATGTCGTACGGGCGGTTGCCGTCGGCCGGCACCAGGTCCAGCAGGACGTCGCCGCGCCGGTCGGCCGGGTCGTCGCTCGCCACGGTGGGCGGGTTCTCCCGGTTGTTGGACGGCAGCATCCCGATCAGGTAGCGGACCTCGGCGATGCAGGTCTCCTCGTCGTCGTACGCGAAGTGCGCGACGCCCGAGGTCTCGGCGTGCACATCGGCGCCGCCGAGGCCGTTCTGGGTGATCTCCTCACCGGTGACCGCCTTCACGACGTCCGGCCCGGTGATGAACATCTGGGAGGTGTCGCGGACCATGAACACGAAGTCGGTGAGCGCCGGGGAGTAGGCCGCGCCGCCCGCGCACGGGCCGAGCATCACGCTGATCTGCGGGATGACACCGGAAGCCCGGGTGTTGCGCTGGAAGATGCCGCCGTATCCGGCGAGCGCGCTGACACCCTCCTGGATGCGGGCGCCCGCGCCGTCGTTCAGCGAGACCAGCGGGGCACCGGCCGAGATGGCCATGTCCATGATCTTGTGGATCTTGGTGGCGTGGGCCTCGCCCAGGGCGCCGCCGAAGATCCGGAAGTCGTGTGCGTAGAGGAAGACCGTACGGCCGTCGACCGTGCCCCAGCCGGTGATGACACCGTCGGTGTACGGCTTCTTCGCCTCCAGGCCGAATCCGGTCGCCCGGTGCCGGCGCAGCTGCTCGACCTCCTTGAACGACCCCGGATCGACCAGAAGCTCGATGCGCTCACGCGCCGTCAGCTTGCCCTTGGCGTGCTGCGCCTCGGTCGCCCGGTCACTCGGTCCGCGGCGGGCCTGCTCGCGCAGTGCCAGCAGTTCGGCCACACGGCCACGGGTGTCACTCGGCTCGCCCGGGGTTTCGTCCACAACGGTCATGTACCGACCCTACGAAGCCCGGCAAGTAAATCCTGCCGTCGACTCCGTACAGTCTCCTGACCCGTTTCCTGGTGGAGCCTGACAGAAGTTCGGCTCCATGCAGTCGAAGTACCAGCCCCCGTGGGTCCGTCTTTGTGCGGGTCCGACAAAGACTCACTGTGGTCTGCTGCACACTCGTGTCAGTCTCGGAGTGTCCTCCGGTTGGGCGTCCTGCACCTTCTGGATGGCCTCCAGACGCTCTCGCACCGGGTCACCGGGGTGAGCGATGGTCAGCAGCACCGCCTCGTAGAACGCGTCCCGCACGGCGGCCGGCATGACGTCGGAGGCGTCCAGGCAGAGCGGAACCCGCTGGTCGGTGAGCCGGCCGCTGATCCGCTTCTCGACCGCTCCGCTCTTGGCGTGCACGGCGGAGTTCGGCGAGAATACCCCGGCCTTGCGGCCCCACTCCTCCTGGGCCTTGCGGGAGGTGAGCCGCCCGAGCAGACCGCGGGCCTGCGCGGACCGGCCGAACAGCGCGGCGAAGTCGGCGGACACCTCGCGGCCCTTCACCGAGGGGCCGCCGGGCAGCAGCCGCGCGGAGTCCGTGAAGGCGGCCCGCTCCTTCAGGTCCCCGTAGAACGAACGGGCGAACGAGCCCTGGTGTTCCAGATCGCAGCCGCCGCCGAAGAGCAGCCCGTGGCCGCCGGGCCGGCCCCGGTGGTCGGAGAGCAGGGCGCGGTCGGCGGCCGCCGGGTCCTGGGCCAGCAGCCCGGCCCACCTGGTCCAGGCGTTGATCACCGGACCGTCCGTCCATGCGATGCGCCCGGTCGCCCACTGCTCGTACAGCACCGGCCCCGCGGTCTGGAGGATCAGGTCCTCGATCCAGTCGCTGCCCGGCCAGCCGGAGGCCCCGTCGTCGCCCATGCCGATGCACCAGGAGGTGAGCGGGGCGGGGGAGGAGGGCGGGGGCCGGTCCTTGCGGTACCAGACGATGCTCTTGAGGTCGGCCTTGAGCGGCACCCACAGATCGTCGGCGATGCCCTGCGCCTCGGGCTGCCAGGGCTTGCCGTACTCCTTCGGCTCGTACAGCCCGCGCAGGGAGCGCAGCCGGTTCTCGGCGGCGTACTCGACGAGTTCCCCGACGCCCGGCAGGATCGCGATGTCGGGCGGATTGCCCGCCTGCACCTCGGCGAGCAGGACTTCCCGGGTGGCGGCGGTGCCCTGGTAGGTGTAGGGGATGCCGAGCCCGTTCAGGACGTCCTTGAACTGCTTCTCCTGGTTGTCGGTCCAGGGGCCGAGGATCGTCACCTTCGGTTCTTCGTCGCTGCCGCCCGGGGCGGCGAGCCCGCAGCCCGCCGCGGTCAGGACCAGGGCCACCAGGAGCAGGACGGCGCGGGCGCGCGGGATCATCCGGCCCTCCAGTAGTCGGCGTTGAGGCGCCTTCCGATACCGACGGCGGGCAGCAGGACGATCAGCGCGCCACCGCCCAGCGCCCCGTAGTAGGTCCAGCTCTGCCAGCCCTGGGCGGCCAGATGGGCGCGCACGTCCGTCGACTCGTCGGTGACGTACTGCTGGGACCCGGCCAGGTCGTGCGGGCCCTGGGCCCGCTGTTCGATCTCGACGAGCCCGGTGTGGGCCGTGTTCAGCCGGTGCTGGGTGTTCGCGGTCGCCCACAGCGGGAACACCGCCAGCGCCACCGTGGCCAGCAGCGTGATCAGCAGCCAGGGATCGAAACTGCGCCCGCAGCGGCGGCGCAGTACCCGCAGCGCGGACAGAGTGGTCAGGGCCATCACCAGCAGGGCGAGTTCGGCGATCGCCCAGCCGGTCCGCTGGAGGGCGCCGAGGGAGCTGACGTTGTCGATCCGCTCCATCTGGTGCCTCTGGAGGACGTCGAGGCGGGGCACCACACCGGTGCCGTCGCGGCTGAGGATCGTCCTGGCCTCGGCGAATTTCTCGCGCTGCATCCGGTCGTCCGACACGTACTTGACCGCGCCGGGGGTGATGGAGCTGCTGTACGAGGTCAGCAGGCCGTTGACGGTTTCCAGCACCCCGCGGCCGCGGTCCCCGTCGATCTGTACGTCGTTGAGCCGGGAGAGGCCCTGGGCGGCGGCGGAGAGCTGGTTCTCGTAGCGCGCACCGGCCCCGACCACGTTGTCGATGTCCTGGTCGACGGAGTGCTGGGCCTCCCGGTGGGCGCGCAGCAGGGCGAGCTGGGTGGCGGCCACCCCCTGTACGGCGGGCGCGCCGCGGGTGCGCATCTCGCCCGCCGAGATCTGCACTTCGCGGTACGAGACGAGCAGGACGCTCGCCGAGAGCAGGGCGGCCGCGAGCAGGGCGGTCAGATGCCGTTCCAGGAGCCGCCGGGTCCGTGAGCCGCCGGACCGGCGGGGCCGCTGCGCCCCGGTCCACCGGGCCGGTCCGGGCATCACAGCCGCCTCCCGCAGGCGATGCAGAACCGGGCGGCGTGGCCGGCCGGGTGCTCGCACCCCGGGCAGCGGGCCGTCGGCCCGGCCGGGCCCTCGGGCGGCTCCACCCGGTGGGCGGAGGCGATGCTCAGCCGCCCCCGGCGGACGGTGCCCCGGTCGACGGTCGGCCCGATCCTGACCCGCCCCTCCCGCTCGTCGACGATCTCGGCGACGTTGCGGACCTCGGCCGGGACCCAGGTGGCGCCGATCCCGGCGGCCAGCCGCACCGCGCGTCCGAACTGCTTCTCGGCCTCCCCGTGCCGCTCCCGGTCGAGGGCGTCGTACGCGCGCCTGAGGGCGGTCCGTATCTCGGTGGAGGCGTTCATGGCGTGGACGCTCCGGTCCGCGCCGCCGGAGTGGTCCGCCGTGGCCGCGGCGGCTCCCGCGGGCAGCCAGCGGATCACGACCGGTTCGGTGAGGTCGCCGACGGTGACGGTCGCGAGCTGGAGCGGCACCCCGAGGGGATCGTTGCCCGCGTCCACCCGGAGGGAGAGCAGGTAGTCGCGGGTCTCCGGCTTCCACTGGCGGGTGAGGAACTCCAGTCGGCGCGGATCGTCCCCGTCGCCGGCCGGGTCGAGCCGCTGCTGGCGGGGGGCGGTCTCGGTGAGGGTCACCTGGCGGACCGCCGGACGTACCGTGACCGTGAGGGCAAGCGCGGGGCTGCGGATCCGGCGCAGTCGCCCGACGGCCGCGGCAATGGCCGGGGCGAACGCGTCGGGCGCGTACGCGGCGTCGCCGTGCAGCCGCTCGGCGACGGCGATCAGCGGAGCCGGGTCCCAGGACTCGCCCACGGCCAGCACGTCCGCGGTGAACTCTCCGCCGCAGCGGGTGAGTTCGGTGCGCAGCGCGCTGTCCTCGCGGTAGGCGTCGCCGTCCTCGCCGCGACCGCTCCCGTCGGTGATCAGCACCAGATGCCGTACGGGGAGCGCGCTGTCGGCGAACAGTTCGCGCGCCCCGGCCAGCCAGCGGGCGTATCCGGCGGGACGGCGCACGGCGGGGGCCGCGGCGATCCGGCCGACGCTGAACGCGGCACGGCGCCGGTCGTCCGTATCGGCGACCGCCCAGCGGCCGTGCAGGGGGTAGCACCGGGAGGCTTCGCCGTCCAGCACCGTGTAGGAGATCCCGTCGGGCAGCGCGCCCACCGCTTCGGCCAGCGCGGCGACGGCCGCGGCACGGCGCGACGCGGCGACGTCCACCGCGATGACGAGGGCGAGTTCGGCGGCGGGAATGGCGTCCCGGGGGCCGACGGCGACCGCCTCGATCCGCACATGGGCTTCGATCCGGACGTCGCGGCCCGGCGGGTGCCTCTCGGGGACCTCGACGAGCAGACCGGGTTCGAGGCCGGGCGAGGGAGCGGTGCGGCCCATTCAACTGCCTCCAGGGGTGCGGCGTCGGGTTCGGGGTCAGAAGCGGGTCTGCGGGCGGACCGCGTGCGAGAGGTCGATCAGCCGCTCGTACTCCGCGGGTTTCTGGCGCTGCCGGGCCAGCCAGCGGTAGCACTGCTCCAGCTCCTCGCGTACGGCCCGCTCCCCGGGGACCGGCGGCGGGGGCACCCCCTGCCGCCGTCGGCCGCGCCGCGGGCCGGGGGCGGCGGCCCGGACGACGTCGAGCTTCCACTCGAACAGCTCGGTGCGCAGCAGCCGTGCCGCTTCGTCGCCCGACACCGCGGACGCCGGGTCCGGGCCGCCCTCGCGGAGCGGGACCGCGGCGAGACTGGCGTCGATCGCCCGCGGCTCGGGCAGCGGCCGCTCCCCCGTCGCGAGCCGCGCCGCGCGGATGCGCAGCGCGGCCACGCGGGCGACGGCGTGGTCCCGCGACTCGTCGGGCACCCGGTCCAGGACGCCGGCCGCCGCTTCCCGGTCGCCGCGCGCCAGGGCCAGCCTGGCCAGCCCCAGCGCGGCGCCGACGTGCGAGGGGTTGCGGGCGTGCACGGCCCGGAATAGTTCGTACGCCGACGGGGCCGTCCCGGCCGGGAGGTCCGGGCCGAGCTGTTCCGCGACGTACGCGAGCGCCAGCTTCGCCGCGTACTCGCCGGGCAGCGCCCGGTGGACGGCCGCGAAATGCTCCAGGGCGGCCTCCAGCATCTGCCGCCGGTCGTCCAGCACATCGGCGCTGCGCAGCGCGACGAGTCCCCGGTGCCAGCGCAGCCGCCACTGCCGCACCGGGCCGGGCCCCGGGATGCCGTTCGCCTCCTGCACCTGTTCGCGCGCCCCGGCCAGTGCGTCCGCGTCCTCCTGGCCGAGCAGCAGCCGGGCGTTGTGCAGGCAGATCTCCACCGACCGCTCGCCCTCGGCGGGCTGGGTCAGCGGCCGGCCGGGGTCGTAGCTGCTGACCAGGAACCGGGCGGCCGCCGGGTCCCCCGGGTAGGGCCTCGGCACCGGCAGCCGCCGGGCGATCTCGGTGGGGGTGGGCAGCCCGGAGTCCAGGGCCGGGGCGTCGGGCGTTTCGTGGCGGCGGTAGAGGGGGCGGCGCAGCCAGTGCGTGTAGTCGGGTACGGAGCCCAGCCGGGCGCCGAGCAGTTCGGTGGACGGGGTGAAGTAGGCGGAGGGCTCGGGCTGGTCCCGTTTCCCGCGCAGCGCCCGGATCTCGCGCAGCACGCCGCGGAGCTGGCCGGCCATCTCCTCGGCGGTGCCGAAGCGCCGTTCCGGGTCGCGGGCCGTGGCGCGCTCCACCACCAGCCGGAAGGAGCTGATGCCGAGGCCGGGCACGTCGTCGCCGACCGCCCAGCCCGCGAGTTCGGCCAGGGTCGCCCCGACGGTGTGGATGTCGTGGGCGACGGTCAGCGGTCTGCCGCTGTCCGTCTCGGGCGCCGCGAATCCGGGGGTGATCACGGGGGGCGGTTCGGTGGCCCCGCTCTTGCGCACCCCGCCGAGGTCGATGACCTTGATGCCGTCGTGCCGGTGGACCACGTTGGACGGCTTCATGTCCCCGTACAGGAATCCCATGCCGTGCAGATGGGCGAGGGCTTCGAGGATCTGGCAGCCGTAGGTGACGACGTGTTCGATGTCGAGGACGAAGGTGCCCTGCCGGGTCGATTCGACGATCGCGGAGAGCGTGCGGTCGCCGACGTCGTCCATCACGATGTAGCCGCCGGAGACCGTGCCGTCCTCTCCGCGGGTGCTGATGAAGTCCCGGATGCGGACGATGCGTTCGTGGCGGATGGCGACGAGGCTGCGGCGCTCCTCGTCGGCCTGGGCGGCGCCCCGTTCCGCGTAGCGGTTGAGGAGTCCCTTCACGGCGACGTACTCCTCCAGGTGGGTGTCCTCGGCGAGGTAGACCCAGCCCTGGCCGCCGTGGGCGATGGGGCCGCGGATGCGGTACTGGTCCTGGAGCAGCGGCCCGTCCTCGGTGAGTTCGGGCCGGTAGGCGTACGGGGCGCCGCACTTGGGGCAGTGGCCGGTGTCCGGGGGCGGGGCGGCGGTGTACGGGGCGATGAAGTAGGTGGCGCAGGACTTGGCCGAGCAGCTCATCAGGACGTGTGCCTGCGAGGTGGCGGCGTCCAGCCGCCGGTCGGGGCCGCTCGGTTCGAGCGGGGGCAGTTCCAGCAGGCCGCCGGGGCCGTACTTCTCGGGTGCGGTGGGCAGCGGCGGGAGTCCGGGGCCGTTCCTGGAGCGGCCGCAGGTGTCGCAGTAGCCGGTGGACTGCACGGCGCCGCCGCAGGGGGCTCCGGTGAACCGGCGGTGCGGGCAGTCGGTCCTCATCGGCGCTCCGTCCGTCCCCGGTCGGTGCGCGGTCCCGGGACGTCCGCCCGGCCGGCTCCGGCGTGCCGGTCCAGGTCCGCCTCCAGCTCGCGCAACAGGACGCGCAGGGAGGCGAGTTGCTCCCTCGGGTCGGCGAGCGCCCGCAGCCGCTCCAGCTGCCGGTGGCGGCGGGCCGATGCGACCCGGGGCAGCGGGGCCAGCGAGGCGGATTCCACCATGCCGTTCAGCACGGCCCAGTTCCGCTCGATGGATTCGACGCGGCCGAGGAGCGCGGTCGCGCGTTCGTCGAGGGCCGGTACGAGCAGGTGCCGCGCCACCTCGGTCACACCGTCGCCGGATGCGTCCCTGACGACGACCAGCAGCCGGAAGCCGAGCGTCCGCACCCGGGCGAGTAACGGGACCAGTTGGCGCGGCCGGCGGTCCTCGTCGAGTCCGATCACGGCGAGCGTGGGCCCGGCGGCCCCGGGCAGCGGGCCCGCCGTCCGGTCCGGCGGGGTGCCGCCGTCCAGCAGCCAGTCGCGGTAGGCGCGGAGCTGGTGGCGCGGCGGGCGCAGCCGCGCCACCAGCTCGTCGACGAACTCCTCGGGCGTGGTGCGGCCGCCCCGGTAGACGAGGTGGGCGCGGTACAGCTGGTGGCGCAGGGTCCGCTCGCGGCCGCCGCCGCACGGCACGACGCTGAAGCGCACCGCGGGCTGCTCACCGCCGGCGAACCACTCCCTCAGCCGTCGGGCGAGGCCGTGGTCCCAGCCGTCCGGTCCGCTCAACTCCGCGACGAGCGGGACGAGTTCGGCGATACGGTCGATCGAGACCATGTACGAGAACGCCAGGTCGTTCTCGCGGGGCACCCCCAGGTCCAGGTCGCCGCGCCAGCTGACCACCATGCCCACGACCCGCTCCGGCCGCCCCTCCCCGTCACCGCGCACCTGCACGGCGGCACCGCTGAACCCCGGCCGCACCACCTGTTCGTTGCGCCGGGCGTCGAGCTGGATCCACCCGCCGTGCGCCCCGCTGATCCGGCCGCCCAGCCACATGCCGTCGGCGAAGCTCCGCGCGTACCCGCCGATCCACACCTCGCCGTTGCGCTCCAGGCTCCGGTCGAGCGTCGCGGGGGTGGCCTGCGGGCGCGGGCTGTCCAGGGCGAGTACGGCGATGTCCTCGCGGGTCGCGCCGAGGCCGGGCAGCCAGCCGTCCTCGGCGACCCGTGCCCCGACCCCTGCGATGCCGGGGTTCTCGGCGAACTCCACCCATATCCGGGCGTCCGGCTCACCGACGACATGGGCGCAGGTCAGCGCCCGGTCCTGGGTGAGCAGCACTCCGGCGCCGCACACCGGCCCGTGCGGCTCGCCGCGACGCAGCCGGAGCCGCCAGTCCGCCTTCAACTCCCCCATAGCACATGAGGGTACGCGCGCAACCGGCACCGCTCCCAGTCCCCGGACATACTCCGGTCACCCGGTGTCTACCGGACGTCACACCGCAGGGTGCGTCCCTCCGTCCCCGGTTCGATCCTGAGCACCAGGCGCCGCCCGGTGGCGCGCACCTCGATGCCCGGGTCGGCCGAGACGACGGTGTGCACCGGCCGCTCCCAGACGACGTCCACCGGCGCACCCGTCCGGTCGGGGCCGCTGACGCACACCGTGCTCGTACGCCGCCCCTCCCGTACGAGCACGCTCGCCGCGGCCGTGGCGGAGAGCGGACCGGCCGCGCCCGGCTGCCAGAAGTTGGCGGCGGTCACCCCCAGCGAGCGGACGGCGACCGCCTGCGCGGCGCCGGTGTTGGCGAGCACGGTCAGCCACTGCCGGTCGGCGGCGCGGGCGGTGACGGTGCGGCGGGAGGCGCCGGGCATCAGCAGGTAGACGTAGCCGGCGTCGACCGGGTCGGTGCCGTGGTCGAGCCAGAGGGTCTGGTAGCGGCGGGTCCGGCGCTCGGTGGAGCTGGTGGTGTTGATGTCGGACCAGGCGCCGGTGCGGTCCTCGCGCAGGGTGCGCAGGTCGGCTCCGCCGGGGAAGACCCAGCCGCCGTGGCCCTCCAGGTGGGCCCAGCGGGGGGCGGTACGGTCGTCGACGGTGAACGGGTCCGTGCCGCCCTCACCGAGCATGCGGTTGTCGACGATCGTCTCGACCGGGACCTGGTCGGTGCTGGTGATGCCGGAGCCGAGGCAGATGACCGTGTCGGCGACGCAGAACCACGACTTGCGGGCGCCCAGGGTCGACCCGAGGCCCTTGAGGTGCTGGCCCACCGCACCGAATTCGCCGTCCGTGGCGCCGCCGACCCATTTCACCGCGGGCTTGGACGCACCCCATTCGCCGCCCGCCCGGTCGGCGAGCCGCTTGGTGGACACGGTCGTTCCGGGCAGCCGGTAGGGGTCGACGGTGGGCCAGAACCAGTCGGTGTACTGGTCGTTCTCCTTCTCGCCCGGCCACCAGTAGAGCATTCCGGCGCCGGTGTGCCAGCCGCGCGGATTCTCGCCGTTGCCGCACTCGTAGTACGAGATCCGCTCCGAGGCCATGGAGATGCCCGCGGCCCAGTCCGGGCGCCGGTGCACGGCGCGGGCCATGCCGGCGAAGAGGTGGTGGCCCACCCGCTCGGGCGCAGCCGGCACGGCGGTGGCCTGGACGGCGTGCAGCCGGGCGAGGTCCGCGATGCCGAACTGGCGGGCGGTGAGGATGGGGCTGGTCCGGTCACGGGCGATCCAGCCCTTGACCATGCCGTGCCACCGGTCGCGCTCGGCCGCCGAGGCGCCCGCGGCGAGGAGGGCGATCCCGGCGATGATGCCCTGCCCGTGGAAGTGGTCGCCGCGCATCACCTTCAGGTCGTCGTTCTTCAGGTAACCGCGGCTGATGGCACGGCCGTTGACGCTGTCCATGACCAGACCGTTGTAGATCAGCGGCGCGTAGGCGCGCTCGACGCTGTCCAGGATGATCTGCCGGCCGGGGTCGGTGACGGCCCAGGTGGATCCGGCGAGCAGCGCGAAGAGGCGGCCGAGGCCGTCGAGCATGACCTGCCCGTAGGTGCCGGAGTAGGCGATGGTGGTGTGCTGGATGAAGGACCCGTCCGCGTACAGGCCGTCTCCCCCGGTGACGTACGGGAAGACGGGGGACAGCGCGTCCCTGGCCAGGGCGATCTTCGCGGGCGCACGGCCCAGGACGCCGCGCAGGGCGACGGAGCGGCAGAGGTCGACGCGGTTGGCGCCGGTGGAGGTGCCGCTGTAGTCGTGGAGCACCGAGTCGGGGATGAAGTGGTCGACGGCGGCGCAGGCGGCCTCGACGCGGGCCGTGCCCAGCTGCCCGTACAGGGCGGACGTGATGTCCATGAGGAGGCGCGGGCTGCCGATCTGCCACTCCCACCAGTTGCCGTACGGGGTGACGGAGGCGTGGTAGGCGTGCGCGGCGAGGTGGTCGTAGCCGCGGAGGATGTCGGCGAGGAGGGCCGCGTCGCCGGTCGATCCGGTGCCGTCCTGGGCGTACGCCTGGGTCATCGTCCACAGCCGGCTGTAGCTCTGGGTGATGCCGGACGGTGGGTCGAAGGTGGTGCCGGGCCACAACGAGTCGGCGGCCGGGCTCATCGTGTCCCGGAATCCGCGGGCGAGCGTGCCGGTCTCGGCGAGGCGGGAGGCGAAGGGTTCGGCGGTCGCGTCGAAGCCGGCGCCGAGCGTGATGTCGGCCCAGCGCAGCCGGAGCACGTCGAATTCGTCGGCCCCGGCGGCGGTCGCGGCCGTCGCGGAGGCCGGGAGGGAGATCGCCAGTGCGGTGGCGGTCGAGAGGGCGAGCAGAGTGCGGCGTGAGATTCCGGACGGGTTCGGCATGTGCGGCTCCAGGCTCCAGGTCGTCAGGGGGTGGACGTCGTCGGGGAAAAAGGGAGGGCGGGGCGGGTGCTCGCCATGCGCACCCACCCCGCATCCTGCGGTCTCAGCCACCGCAGTGGAAGCGTGCGTCACCCCAGTCCGCGTGGTCGTTTCCGTTGCCGTCGCCACCGTCGCCGACGACCAGTTCGACGTACTTGGCGCCGGTGGTGTCCGCCGTGAGCGACCAGGCGCTGTCGGCCGCCTTCAGGACCGGCGACTTCACCTTCTCGGTGCCGTCGGCCGTGACGCTGAACTGCACGCTGCCGCGTGAGGTCTGTACGTCGTCCACGCCGACCTGGGCGGTGAAGGAGGTGCACTTGCCGCCCAGGTAGTAGCGGACCTTCGCCGGGGCGTGGCTGCCGAGGCCCTTGGTGTAGACGGTGCCGCCGATCTTCAGCGGGGTGCCGTCGCCACTGCCCTGCTCACCGTTGGAGAGATCCCGCTCGACGGGGCCCCAGCCGTTCTCGGAGGCCGTCCAGTCGAGGTCGCTGGCCCAGCTGTCCGTGGTGGGCGGCGGCGGCAGGGTCCGTACGGAGGTCTGCGCGCCGAGCGTGCGCCGTTCGCCGCCGACGGTGTACGTCGCCTGCGAACTCAGGCTGTATGCCTGGTACTTGGCGTCGACGGGCGGGGTGACCAGCCAGCTGCCGGTGGCCTCGGCGCCCGCCGCGACCGAGTCGAAGGCGACGGCGCCGGCGGGCTTTGCCTTCCAGCCCTCGGGGACGGTCAGGCTCAGCGCGACACCGGTCGCCGCGGTGGCCTCGTAGTTGGTGAAGCTCGCCTTGACGGTGTTGGCCGTGCCCGGCTCCAGGGTCTCGGCGACCGGGTCGATGCCGAGCGTGCCGCAGGCGGCGATCTCACCGGCCGGGGCCGGGCCGAGGTCGGTCACGGTGAAGGAGTCGAGGACGAAGTCGGCGCCGTCGGGTGCGTCGCCGCGCTTGCGCAGCCCGGTCCAGGTGTCGCCGCAGCCCGCGGTGACGGTCTCGGTGAAGTGGCCGGTGGTGCGCTGCTGTCCGACGGGGGTGGTCCGGGTCTCGACCGAGTCGGGCTTGCCGTCGGCGGTGATCCGGTCGTAGCCGTCGACCCACTCGTAGGCGCCGGCGTGGCTGGACTGGTAGTCGTACTCGACCTTGTAGCGGTGGCCGTCGGCCATCGGCACGGTCCAGGGAGCGGTGCGGTAGACGAGCCCGGCGTTCTCCTCGTGGGCCTTGAGGGACTCCTTGCCACCGATCACGTCGTCGATCAGCTTTCCGTTCCACCCGGCCTGGGTGTACGGGGCGTGCAGCTGGGAGATGACGGTCCGGGGGTCGGTGGAGCCGCCCGCGTCGCCCTTGAGGAAGGGGCCCCAGCCCTGGTCGACGTCCTCGAAGTCCTCGTGCACGACGGTGTTCTTCTCGACCGCCGGGGCGTTGGCGACGATGCGTACGTCGTCGGCCCGTACGCTCGCCGCACTGCCCCCGGCCGCTTCGATGCGGAACGTGGTGCGGCCGTTCGCGGGGGCGGTGAAGTTCACCTTGGCGCGCTGGAAGTACGTGCCGTGCCAGTCGGAAGCGGCGACGTAGTCCTCGGCGGTGGAGCGGTCCACGGCGACGGACCGTCCGCCGATCGAGAGCGTGGTGTGCCGGGTCTTTCCGGGCTGGACCTCGATCAGCGCGGAGGCGGTGTAGCGCTTGCCGGGGGTCAGGCCGTCGACGCGCTGCGACAGTGCCGCCGTGCCGGTGCCGGAGAGCCTGGCGCTGTTGCGGCCCTGTCCGTCGGTGTCGCGGGCGACGGTTCCGGTCTTCGACCAGGCGTCGAGCCCGTCGTCGTTGAAGCCGGGGTCGCCGACCGGGGTGCCCTCGCCCCACCGGGGGTCGGCGGCCTTCGGCGCGTGGTCCGGGTAGAGGACGTACGGCTGTCCGGCGGTGGCCGTCAGCGTGATCCTCCCGTCGACGGGCTTGACCGTGCCGGTCTTCACCCGGCCGTTGTCCGTGAGCTTGTAGACGGTGTACGCGCCCTTGGAGGGCACCGCCCAGCTGCTCGTGCCGCCGGACTTGCTGTAGTGGTAGAGCTTCTTGCCGCCGTCCCACGGCAGCAGGTAGTCGGTGCCGCTGAGCACCTTGCGGCCGTGTTCGTAGAAGGTCCGCCTGCCGTCCTCGACCGCGCCCCGGACACCGTCGGTGAAGGTGATGTCGTTGCCGTCCCAGCGGGTGATCTTCTGCTGCTGGAGGTACTTCGCGGGCAGGTCGCGCTGCCAGATGTTGTCGTAGAAGGCGTTCCAGTCGGTCTCGTTGGTCCAGCCCTCGAACTCCTCGATGGCGGTCTGGCCGAGGACCGGATCGTTGTTCCAGACGTCCTTCTCGTCGTTGCGGATGAACCGGATGATCTTCGAGTTGAGGCCCTTGTTGGTGGCGCCGCCGTAGTCGAGGTCATTGGCCCAGTGCGACCAGAGCGAGCCTCGCTCGAACTTGTCCGCCCACTCGGTGCCGACGTTCCAGCCCTGCTTCTGCACGGCCTGGAGGGTCTTGTCCGCGATCCAGCCGTGCGTGTAGTACACGTCGATGTAGAGCAGGCTGAGGTTGCGGTCGGTCTCGTCGCGCAGTTGCTGGAAGCGCTTGGCCAGGTCACCGCTGTTGATGTCGCGGCGCTGGTCGATGTAGTAGCTCTGGCCGAGCCAGTTCCAGCCGGGCTTGGTCTTGTCGACGAGCTTCTCGTCGAAGGCCCCGGCGTCCGGGTACGCCTCGGTGGCGTTGACGTGGACGCCGAAGGTGGCGCCCCACTTCTTGCCGTCCTTGAGGAGCGCGTTGAGGTCCTTCAGGCCACCGGCGCGCTGGTTGTAGTTGCCGCCGTAGTCGGGATGGGCGGAGTCGTGGCCCTCGGAGGCGTACCCCTTGAGGAGCGCCATCTGCCCGAGGCCGTCGGTGGCGAGCGAGATCCGCTTGACGTCGTCCAGCGTGCGCAGGAAGGGATGGGTGGCCTGGCTGGCGAAGTTGAACGGGATGTGGGTGATGACCCGGTCCGGGGTGTCCTCGCTGCCGGGCGCCTTGACGCCGATGGAGCGGAACGCGACGGCGCCGTCCTGCCAGTCGACTCTCCTGTCGCCGTTGGCGTCGGGGGTGACGACGACCTTCGCCCAGGGGAGGCCGTCCCCGCTCTCCGGCTTCGGCGCGCCCTCGCCGCGGTAGGTCCACTGCCCGGACCAGACGCCGACCCGGACGCTGCCGTCGTCGGCCTTGCGGGCCTGGTGCCAGAACCGGGCGTCGTCGCCGCCGGTGGCGCCGGCGGGCTTGTCGTACGAGGAGTTGGACTCGACGGCGGCGGCGAGGGAGCCGGTGTTGACGATCGCGTACGAGGCACCGACCGGTGCCTGGTCGGCGGCGGTGTCCGGGGTGACCGCGGCGAAGACGTCGGCGGTCTTCGTCGAGTCGTTGTCCAGCCGTGTGAAGGCGGTGGCGCCACCGGTGTCCGTGGAGCCGACGGAGACCAGGTCGTGGCCGGGGATGTCGATGGTGCCGACGCGGAACGCCTCGGTGTCGCGGACGGCCGTCACCTTGAAGGTGGTGGCGCGGCCGGAGACGGAGAGCGAGGCGTCGATCTCGATGCCGGGCAGGTCAGTGAAGGTCAGCGTGTAGCGGGCGGTCGTGGCGGTGACCCGGGGGGCGCCCTTGAGCTTCACGGGGTGCGCGGTGCCGTTGAGGGTGACGGCGGTGACCGGCTGCGTACTGCCGAGCAGCCGGCTGCCACTGGCCCTGTCGGTGTACGCCAGAACGCGCGGGAAGTCGTCGGCGACGGCGACCGAGAGCTGTGCGGACCGGATGACGGTGGCGTCCGCGGGCACGGCCGACTCGACTGCGGCGGGAGCGGGAGCGGCGGCTGTGGCGGGGAGCGCGGTCCCCACCAGCGCCAGGACGGCGGCTGAGGCGGCGGCGACAGCGCCCGCCGAAGTGAATCTTCGCGACATGTGCTCTGAGTAGCCCCCGTGACCGGACACCGTCAACGACCTGCGACGACTCGGAGCCCTCCAGTCCAACAACCGCTTTGCGTAAGTCCAAGTGGACGGCAGGTTTACAGGGAGGGGCTCGGTGAACACCCGGCAAAGGCGGTGCGGAAAATGTCGGGTGATCAAGACCGGTGTCGCCGCACGATGGGGGCATGGATGACACGACCTTGGTATCCCGCTTCCTCCGCGACGGCTTCGTGAAGCTGGAGGGCGCCGTCGCGCCGCGCGTGGCCGCGGACTGCGCGCGGCTGCTGTGGCGAGAGACGGGCTGCGACCCGGACGATCCGGCGACGTGGACGCAGCCCGTGCACTGGGTGGCCGGCATGGCGCAGGGGCCGTTCGCCGCCGCACCCAACTCCCCGTCCCTGCAGCGCGCGTACGACCTGCTCGTCGGCGCGGGATGCTGGGAGCCGCGCTACTCGCTGGGCACGTTCCCGCTGCGCTTCCCGCACGAGGAGGAGCCGGACGACGCGGGCTGGCACATCGAGGGGAGCTATCTGCCGGAGGGCGAGAGCTGGTACTTCACAAATCTGCGCTCCCGGGGCCGCGCACTGCTGATGCTGTTCCTGTTCAGCGAGGTCGGTGAACAGGACGCCCCGACCCGCATCCGGGTCGGCTCACACCTCGACGTGCCGAAGGTGCTGGAGAAGTACGGGGAGGACGGGGCGAGCGGGCTGGCCCTTGCGCCCGATCTGGTGGCGGCGTCCGACCACCGGCCACTCGCCCTCGCCACCGGGTCCCCGGGCGACGTCTTCCTGTGCCATCCGTTCCTGGTGCACGCGGCGCAACCGCACCATGGGGTGCGGCCGCGCTTCATGGCCCAGCCGCCGCTGATGCCGGCCGCGCCGTACGAACTGGAGCGGGCCGACGGCGCGTACTCACCCGTGGAGATCGCGATCCGTCGGGGTCTGGGACAGGACACCCCCGGTCCGGACGGGGACGGCACCGACTGCAGCGCCGGGTAGACAGGCTTCGTCCGTTCCCAGAACTGGGCGGAGAACCAGTGTCCGACAGCGGCACGTCCGGCAGCGCCGCGCCGTCCGTTGTCGGCCGTCGGGCGAGTGCTGTCCACAACACACCAGCCTCACGACGATCCTCCGGCGGGCGCAGGGGGCGGTGGTGGCGGTGGTGCGGGCACCCTTGCATAGGCTGGCCGTCTCATCCGACGCACTGCGACGAGGATCGGCCCATGCGCAGCAGCACCAGGATCCGCCTGATCGAGCCCACCGACGCCGCCCCGATCGCCGCGCATCGGGTGCGGGACTACGAGGCTTTCCGGCCGTGGGAACCGGCCCAGCCGGCCGACTTCTTCACCCCGGAGGGCCAGGCGGAGCGGATCGACAGCCTGCTGGCCGGATACCGGGCCGGCACGGTCTGGCCGGGCGTGGTGCTCGCCGACGACCAGGTGATCGGGCAGGTCACCGTCGGAGGCATCCTGCCGCAGCCGCACCTGCGCCGCGGCTCCGTCGGATACTGGATCGCCGGCGTCGCCCAGAATCAAGGGCACGCCGGGCACGCCGTCGGGCTTGTGCTTTCCGGGTGATGACGGACGAACTCGGGCTGCATCGCGCCGAGGCGTCCACCAATCTGGAGAATCTGCCGTCGCAGCGGGTGCTGCGCCGCAACGGGTTCAGCCCGTACGGCGTCGCGCACTCCTCGATCTTTCTCGACGGGAGCTGGCGGGACGGGCTGCTGTGGGAGCGGGTCCTCGGCGACTGACCTCGCCGTTTCGGCCGAGATGGGGCCGAAAACGGGGAGGGAGTACGAAAGTGCCTTCTGAGCTGGGACGATGAACCTTGTCGAGGGGTTCTGTGGGTCCAGGCGGAAGGCACTTCCTGTCGAGGGCCGCCGTTCCAGGAATGGCCCACGTGCGGCCGGAACCGGTGGACCGCGCCGATCCTGTGTCTCGACCCCCGGGCCTATCTCGTCGACATGCCGCGCCCCACCCCCACCGACACCTCGAACTCGCACCACACCACCTTTCCGGGGTTCCGCTCCCCCACCCCCCACTTGTCGGCGAGCGCCGCCACCAGCAGCAGCCCCCGCCCGCCCTCCGCATCGGGTGCCGGGTCCGCACCGGCGGGGCCCACCTCTCCGTCGCCGCTGTCGTGGACCTCGACCCGCAGGACACCGTCGACCGGTTCCAGGCGGAGCTGGAGGCGGAATCCTCGACCGGGCGGTACGCCGTGCAGCAGGGCGTTGGTGACGAGTTCGCTCACGCAGAGCAATACGTCGTCGGCACGGGACTCGCACGCCCAGTCGACGAGAGCCGCACGCACGAACTGTCGTACGAGCGGGACGGACCGGCGCTCCCGGCGGTGGAACACCTCGCGGAAGTGGGGGAGTTGAGTTGTCTCGTTCACGCTTCCAACGTCACACAAAGTCACTACGGTTGAGCAGCGCGTCGGGTCGTACAACGGCGATGTACGACTTCTGACGGGTCATCCGGGGTTCGTGACGGGGAGAGGCAGTTCATGCAACCGGCAAAGAAGAAGAGCAAGCGGATCACGTCCTGGCATCTGATCGGCGCCCAGCTGGCGATGTTCCGCAAGGCGGCCCGAATGACACAGGCGTCCCTGGCCGAGCGGTGCTCCGTGGGCGACGACACGATCGCGTCGATCGAGCAGGGGCGCAGGACGCTGCAGTGGGATTTCGCAGTCAAGCTGGACGAACTGCTCGATACGAAGGGGGCGTTGCGGGTTGCGGTGGAGAAGGTGCCGAAGAAGGAACGGTTCCCGGCGTTCGTACAGGACTTCATCGACTACGAGCAGGAGGCGCTGACGCTGCTCTCGTACGAGAACCAGGTGGTGCCGGGGCTGCTCCAGACCGAGGGGTACGCCCGGTTCGTCTTCTCCTGCCTCTATCCGCCTCTCGAAGACGACCAGTTGGAGGAGTGGGTGACAGGCCGACTCGACCGGCAGAAGCTCCTCGAACGCAAGCCGCGCCCGATGCTGCATTTCGTGCTGGAGGAGAGCATCCTGCGCAGCGAGATCGGGGACCCCGCCATAATGCGGAGGCAGATCGAACACCTGCGTCGCTGCATGGAACTCCCCTTCCTGGGCCTTCAGATCATGCCGATGAAGCTGCCGAAACATGCCGGGCTCGCGGGACCGATGGTGCTGCTGGAAACCCCCGATCACGACCATCTCGCCTACGTCGAGGGGCAGCTGACCAGCTACCTCCATGAGGACCCCGACGCCGTCAGTTTGCTCCAGCAGAAATGTGGGATGCTGCGTTCGCAGGCGCTTTCCGTCGAGAAGAGCGCGCGCCTACTGGACGAACTGCTTGGAGAGACATGACCCGCGCAGCACACCCGGCCCCTCGTACCGCCGCCCTCGCCTGGTTCAAGTCCAGCTACAGCGGCAGCCAGGGCGGCGACTGCCTCGAAGTCGCCCACGACTGGCGCAAGTCGAGCTACAGCAGTGACCAAGGCGGTAACTGCGTCGAGGTCGCCGCCCACCCCGCCGCCGTGCACATCCGTGACTCCAAGGTCACCGACGGCCCCGTCCTCACCGTTCCCCCCACCGCCTGGGCCGCCTTCCTCGCCGTCACGGTCTGAGAACCCGCAGCGCTCCCGCCCCGTCCGGGCGGCGAGAGATCGAGACCTTCCTCGGCCATGGGCCCTGCGCGTCGAAGTGCAGGCGCGGGGCCGGTGGCTGCGACAGCACGTCCGCCGTGTTCCTCCTCGACAACCCGCAACCCGCGCGACTCGGCCCGCGCCCGGGTCCGCACCGCGTTGCGGTCGTCGGCGACCAGGGCGAGATCGCGCGCATCCGTACGAGCTGTGCGTGCCGGTGACGCCCTGGGACGCGGTCCGGCGCCGCGACCCGCCGGTCTCGGCCCCAGCGAGCCACCCCGCTCGGCGCAGGTCGCGGACCACCGGGCACCGCCGACCGCCGAGGGCATCCACCCGGATGGGCGCCGAGCCCCGGTGGACGGCCTCCTCGCCACCCGCTGACGGGTCGCCGCCAACGAGGTACGCCCGACCGCCGACCGGACCCTTCCCGCCTGGATCTCAGGCGGCTCTCCGGTGTCGGCACCCGCTCGTCTGCCCGACATCCGCCCCGCGTGATCACGATTCCGCAGGTGGGTGGTGTCGGCAACCCGCGTCGGAAATCAACGTCGCAGAACGGTGCCTGGGGTAGTTTCCGACCGTGCCCATCGGCCACTTCCGCATCTCGACGGCCGACCAGAACCCTGATCCATCAGATCGGCGCCCTGCTGCGGGCCGGCGTCGACCGCGACAACATCCACGTCGACTCCGCGTGCGGCGCGCAGGCGTCCCGCCCGTAGCTCGACCTCGTCATGCAACTGCCGCGCGAACTCCACCGGACCGCGGCCGGTCCGCTGCGGGCGGCCGTCGGCACCGTGCGCTACGGGGCGATCCGCTCCGCACACACCGGTGTCGACGATGAACGACTTCGGGCGGTCATGCCGACGGCCCGCGATGAGGAGCAGGAGGTGGGCCCGTGACCGGCGCAACCGGCAGGGTGGCCTTGGTGACAGGGGCCAGCAGTGGAATCGGTGCGGCCACCGCGCGCCTTCTGGCCGCGCGAGGGATGCGTGTGGTGGTCAACTACCTCCGCAGCGGCACGGCCGCCGAGGAGGTCGTGGCCGGCATCGAGGCCGCCGGCGGCCGGGCCATGGCCGTGCAGGCCGACGTGCGCGAGGCAGCGGCGGTCGAGAGCATGATCGAGCAGGTCCAGGCGGCATGGGGCGGCATCGACGTGCTCGTGAACAACGCGCTCACCCCGTATGCGATCAAGCCGTTCCAGGACATGTCGTGGGAAGAACTGGGCGGCAAGCTCGACGACGAGATGCGTGCGGCGTTCACCGTCACCAAAGCCGTCCTGCCCGCCATGACCGAACAGGGCTGGGGACGCATCATCTATCTCGGTACCGGCCTCAGCCGCCGGCCCCGGGAGGGCATGATCGCACTGGGCACGGCCAAGGCCGCACTGACGCAGTTCGCCCGGTACCTCGCCCAGGAACTGGGCCCGCGGGGCATCACGGTCAACGTCGTCGAGCCCGGCCCGGTGGAGGACACCCGCATGGCGGATGTGCTCGACGACGAGAACAAGCAGCGCCAGGTGGCCGCCACTCCCCTGGGCCGCCTGGCACACCCGGACGACGTCGCCCAGGTGGTCGCCTTCTACTCCGGCGAGGACAACGCCTTCATGACCGGCACCACGGCCGCGGTCAACGGCGGGATGGCCATGTACTGACCCCCGCCCCGCCGCCCTCCGCACCCGGGGCCGTACACGGGGCCGCGCCATCCCGGTCCGGCCGACGGCCGGACCGTATCCGGCACACCGTCGCCTCAGCACCATGGGCCGCAGCCGCCGGGCCCTCGGCACACGCGGGCGCGTGGCG
Source organism: Streptomyces sp. NPDC087845 (assembly GCF_044742755.1). NCBI lineage: Bacteria > Bacillati > Actinomycetota > Actinomycetes > Kitasatosporales > Streptomycetaceae > Streptomyces > Streptomyces sp. NPDC087845. The sequence goes on along the minus strand of NZ_JBIUVC010000014.1, from coordinate 134,403 downwards.
GTGGCACGATCAAGGAAAACCTTCATGTACACGATCGATCTCGCCTACGTCGGGCGGGGCCTGCACGAGGAACTGGTCGCCTACATCGCCGACCAGCAGGACTACTACGCCGCCGAGGGCGTCCACGTCGCGCTGCGCGACGGCTGCTCATGGGACGAGGAGCGGCTGCGCCACGGCGCCACCATCGGGCTCGGCCGGGCGCTGCTGTCCCGACTGGCCCATGGCATCCCCTGGACCGCGCTCACGGTCAACACCCACCGCCCGCTGTTCTGGTTCCTCGCCCGCCCCGGCCTGACCTCCCTGGCCGACCTGGCCGGCCGACGGCTGGCGGTACACGCCCCCCACACCGCACCGGGGTGCTTCGCCCGGATCGTACTGCGCCGGGCCGGCCTCGACCCGGACCGCGACCTCCACACCGTCGTCCGCCCACCCGGCGACTACGGCATGGATCTGCGCCGGCTGCACGACGGCAGGATCGACGCCGCGCTGGTCGGCAGCACCATCGCACCGGAGGCGGTAGCCGCCGAGCACGGCTGGCAGGTACTGGCCTGGGTCGGCGACCACTTCCGGATCCCCACCGTGGGCATGGCCGTCGACCCCACCTACATCGATCCGGACGACCCCGCGATCCAGGCCGTCGTACGAGCCCACCGACGCGCCCTGCTGGTGATCCGCAACGAACCCGACACCACCGTGCGGCACATGCGGACGTTCCTCGGCCGTCACACCGCGGACGAAGTCCAAGCCCACTACGAGGCGTTCATCGCACCGTATTTCACCACCGACGGCCAAGCCGACCTCGCCGTCGGCGCCACCGCGATCACCGCGGTCGCCGCCGAACTCGGCGTCCCCGCCACCGTCACCGCAGCCGAGTTCTACCGCACCGCAGCCACCGCACCCCGGGAGCCCGGCGACGGCGGCGCCACCGTCGTCTAGGCGATCAGCCCCCGGCGGAACCACCGAGTGAGAGACGGACAGGACGGACGGGGTTCTTCAGCCTTTGACGGCCGGCCGCACCGCCCGGTCCCGCACTGACCGTCAACAACGGTTCACCGCTGTCGAGTTGTGAAGAAATCACTCTCCTGAGAGCGCTCTCAGTCACAAGTCTTGACGCTCTCACCGACCACCGCGACAGTGGTGCACACCCGCGGACGCCTCCCGGACCCCGCTCCCCCACGACCGTCCCGTCCGCGCCCCCACACACACCTCGGGAGTCCTCTCATGCTTTCCCGCAGAACGTTCCTGACGCGCGCCGCCACCGCCTCCGCGACCGCCCTCACCTACCCCCTCTGGGGCGGCGCACTGGGTCCGAGCGCGTCGGCCGCCCCCGCGACCTGCGAACTCGCCCTGGAGAATCGTTCGTTGCCCGGCAGGGTCAACGCCTATGTCACCGGCCACGAGCAGGGCACCGACCGCTGGGTGCTGCTGCGGGCCGACGGCAGCGCCTACCGCCCCGACTCCCCCGCCGCACCGCAGACGCCGCTGCCGGTCGACTGCGCGATCCCGCTGAACGCGGCGGGCGGCGCTCCGGTGGTCCTGTCCCTGCCCCAGATGTACGGCGCCCGGGTCTACTTCGTACGCGACGACACCCTCACCTTCTACCTCAACCCCGGCCCCGCCCTGGTCGAACCGGCGTTCGCGACATCCACGGACGCCAACTACGGGCGGACCTGGTCGTTCTGCGAATTCACCTTCAACCCGCAGCAGCTGTACGCGAACATCAGCTACGTCGACCTGGTCACCGCGCTGCCGATCGGCCTGACCCTGGAGGGCGACACCACGCACACGGTGGCACCGCTCCCGGACGGTGCGGTGCAGCGGATCGCCGACGACCTCACCGCCCAGGCCGCCTCCGACGGCCAGCCGTGGGACAAGCTGGTGATCCGTGGCGCGGACGGCGGCGTGCTGCGCGTGATCTCGCCGCAGAACCTGATGGCGCCGTTCTTCGACCGGCCGGACGAGATGCCGTTCCGCGACGCGTTCACGGCCTACGTCGACCAGGTCTGGGAGAAATACCGCTCCACCGATCTGCGGATCGATCTGCAGGGCGGCCGCGGCGTGCGCACCGGACGGGTCGGCGGCGACCTCCTGACGTTCGACGGCGGGCACACCTTCACCAAGCCGGCCTCCAAGGACGTCTTCACCTGCAACCACGGCCCGTTCGCCAACAATCCGGCGGACCCCGACGACAAGAAGGCCCTGCTCGCCCGGCTCGCGGCCGGTTTCAACCGCTCCCTCATGCTCACCCACCCCGACCAGCCGAACGGCACCTCGGCCGCGGACTACTACCAGGGCACCGTGACCAACCACTGGTCACGGGTGGTCCACGCCCACACACCGATCGGCTACGCGTTCCCGTACGACGACGTACGCCCGGACGGTCAGCCCGACGTCTCGGGCGCCGCGAACGACGGCAACCCGCGGCGGTTCACGGTGAGCGTGGGGGCCTGAGTCCGCTCCGATTCTCGTGGACGGGGGCGTTCACGGGCGGTCGGTGGCCGGCTCGGGCGGGCCGGCCGCGCCGGCAGGCTGCCGGGAGCCGCGCCCCGGAGCGTGCTTCCTCCAGGGCGCCGACGTGCGCGTCCTGGAGGTGCGTTCACACGTCGCGGCGCCCCATGACGAGCACGGCGCGTGCGACCGCGATCAGTGGCCGGAGCGAGCCTGGTCGGCGGCGTCGTACGCGAGGCGAGTGATGCGGCGCCGAGCATGAACACGGAGCACCACGACGCTGAGCCACCCGGTGAGCAGCAACGCCAGAGCTGCGGGCACCAGCGCCCATGCGGACAGGCCGCCCGGATCGGCGCTGTTGGCGAGCAGACTGCTGCCTGCAGCGGCACCTGCGGCGGAACCGAGATACATGGCGGCCATCTGGAACGCGACGATCGGCACCGCCTGCCCGGGTCGGTCTCCGGTCAGGGCCTGCTGCAGGGTAGGGACGCTCGCCCATCCTGCCGCACCCCACAACGCCGCTGCGACGAGCCACACCACCGGCGCGGTGAAGACCCAGAAGGCCGCGAAGCTCCCCAGTAGCACTGCGGGCAGAGCGATGAGCAGAGTGCGGGGCCCGGACGCGTCCAGATGCCTGCCGACCAGGGCAGAGCCGGTGACGCCGCCGATGCCCCAGGCCCACACCAGCGCGAATCCCCAGTCCTGGAGCCCTCGGGCCTCGGCCATGGGCAGCAGGTAGGTGTAGAGCCCGAGACTGGCCACACCGAGGAGAAACGCAGCAGCGACCCCGATGAGAGTCTTCGACGACCGCAGCGCCGCGAAAGCAGGACCTCGCGAAACGGGCAGCGACGGGATCGTGCGCGCCTTGACAGCCAGAGCACCCATGCTGAGAAGACCGACAGCGACGACCAGGCCCATCGTCCATCGCCAATTCAGCTGGTTGCGGACGACCATCCCGACCGGTACTCCAGCGACTGTTCCGGTGGACAGCCCGAAGGTCACCATGGCCATGGCGCGACCCCGTTCATGGTCGGCGACCATCGCAGCGGCAGCGGCGGTTGCCACCGCGGTGAGCACGCCGGCACCGGCGCCCGCGATCACCCGCGAGGCGAGAAACACCTCGGCCCCCGGCGAAACCACGGTGATGAGGTTGCCGAGATTGAATACACCCAGCGCGATCAGCAGCGCTTTGGCGGTACTCCCACGGATCAGCATTCCCGACAGCAACGGCCCCGCCAGAGCGTAGGCCGCGGTGAACGCTGTCACGCCCAGGCCGACCGCCGCGACCGTCGTGGCGAGCGAATCAGCGATCGAGGGCAGCACCGCAGCGAGAACATAGGCATCGACACCCAGCGCGATCGCGGCCGCGGCAAGGGGCCAGACGCGGCGGATCACGCGTCCCCCTTTGCAGGAGCTTCCTGATACCCGTCGAGGACCGTGTTGATCAGGCCCGGGAACCGCGCCTCCAGGTCGTCGCGGCGTAGCCGGATCATGCACTTGCGTCCTTCGGCGCGGACGAACACCACCCCGGATTCACGCAGAAGGCCGGTGTGATGTGTGAGCGTCGACCGTGGCAGGTCCGGCCCCAGCTCGATGCTGTCCACCTCACCGCGCTCCGCGAGCATCCGCACCATCGACAACCGCAGCGGCTCGCTCAACGCGAACAGCACCCGCGGGATCGCGATCTCATCAGCCTCAGGATGCTCGTACACCCGTGACGGCGCCATCAGAACCACCTTGAATCGTGCGGCTATTTCCGCACGATAATAGTGCGAAAATTCTCGAACGATCAAGTCGATCCGCCAAGCCCTCCCGTGGCAGTGGCGGCGCGGCCTCGATGCGTTGGAGGTGTGACAGCTCCGGGAACGGGTCGGCGCGAGGGGCCGACCTCGGCATATGCAGGCGAAAAGCCCTGGTCAGGGTCTCGACAGCGGCGGGGACATCGACGGCGGTGAGGGGGCGTACGGCACGGGCGTTCCGGTTGTGCGGCATGCCGGGCTGAACGGCCTTGCCGGGGGGGCAAGCTTCCGCATGACCCCCATGCGACCCGGGCCGTCCCGGAAATGGCAACGGAAGTTGCCCACGGCGCAAAGCCGGAGCACGTTGGGGGCCGGAGGTGATCGCCGTGATGAAGGCGACGACGAACACGCAGAACGGCGGCACGGTACCGGCCGCCGACGAGGTCTATGACGTGGTGGTCATCGGTGCCGGAGCGGCCGGCCTGAGCGCAGCGCTCGTTCTAGGGAGGGCCCGTCGCCGGGTTGCGGTGGTGGATGCGGGAGAGCCGCGCAACGCTCCCGCCGCGCACATGCACGGCTTCCTGTCCCGGGACGGGATGCCTCCGGCCGACCTGCTGGCGGCAGGCCGGGCCGAGGTCGCCGGTTACGGGGTGGACCTGTTCGAGAGCCGTGTGGATCAGATCGACCCCGGCTTCTTCGTCCGGCTGGACGGCGGCGCGGTGCTCAGGGCCCGCCGGGTGGTGGTGGCCACCGGACTGCGGGACGAGCTCCCCGCGATCCCGGGCGTACGAGAACGGTGGGGCAAGGACGTGCTGTTCTGCCCCTACTGCCACGCGTATGAAGTACGCGACCGGCCCATCGGAGTGCTGGGCACCCACGCGGGCGCGGTGCAGCACGCGCTGCTGCTGCGGCAGTGGTCGCACGACGTCGTCTTCTTCGCGGACACCCTGCATCTCGGCGCGGAGGAGCGGGATCAGCTGGCCGCCCGCGGCATCGTTGTCGCTGACGGGACCATCAAGCGCCTGGTGACAGAAGGCAACCAGTTGCGCGGCGTCGAGCTGGCCGAGGGCCATGTCTTCCCCCGCAGCGCGGTCTTCCTCTTCCCGCACGTGGTGCCCCACGACACCCTGCTCACCGGCCTGGGGTGCGAGCGGGACCAGAACGGCTGGGTGACCACCGACACCGCGGGCCGGACCAGCGTGTTCGGAGTGTGGGCGGTCGGCAACGTATCCGACGCGAAGGCGCTTGTGATCACCGCAGCGGGGCAGGGTGCCGCGGCCGCGTTCGCGCTCAACCACGACCTCGTCGCGGAGGACGTCGAGCGTGCCGTGGAGAACAGCAGCCCCTCGCCGCAGACGCCCCCGCACTTCCCGCGGCCGGCCCCGCAGGCCACCCGGTCCGACTGACCCCCGGCCGTCTCCCGGCCCATGCCGTCCGGGCCCGCCGCGAGCCGCGCGCATACACGAATACACGAATGCACCGACAAGGAGAGTCCCACCATGGCAGCAAGGTCCAACGGTCCTGTGGACAGTGTCACCGAGCAGACGTTTCCCGCCCGCGTACTCCAGGCGAAGCGGCCCGTCCTGGTCCAGTTCTGGGCCCCGTGGTGCGGGCCGTGCATCAGGGTCACCCCCCTCATCGAGGAGCTGGCCACCGAGCATGCGGGCGTCCTGGACGTCGTCAAGATCAACGTCGACGAGGAGCCCGGACTGGCTGACCGGCATGGAGTCTCCTCGATCCCCGCTTTCATGGTCTACGCCGACGGCGCCCTCGCAAAGGCATGGACGGGCGCCGCCCCGAAGCCCCTCCTGGAACGCAATCTCGCCCCCTTCCTTCGCTGAGCTCCGGCGGGCACCACGCACTCGACGCGGCGGGGGCGGGCCGGGTCGGGGTGCCCGCCGTTCGTGTTTCTGGAACTGGAGGACTCATGAACTCACCTCACCATCAGGACATCGAGTGGGACGCCTCGGGCACGCACCGGGAACGCGAAGCCAGGCTGCACGCCCCCGCCCTCACACAGACCATGGACTGGTTGCGGGATCTGTTGCGGACCAGCAGTGGCGGACATACTCCCATCCACCGGGTACTGGACATCGGCAGCGGGCCGGGGGTGGTCACGTGCCTGTTGGCGCACACCTTCCCGGACGCGGAGATCATTGCCGTCGACCGGTCGCCCGCCATCCTGGAACGGGTCCGTTCGCGCGCGGTGGCGCAGGGAATGGCGGACCGCGTCCACACCCAACTGATGCAACACCAAGGTGAGTTCGACTCGCTGGGTTCCGCGGATCTGATCTGGAGCCGCAATGGCGTCCGCCATATGGGGGACCAGGAAGCGGCATTGCACTCCCTGGCCGGCTCCTTGCGGCGCGGCGGGCTTCTCGCCGTCGCCGAAAGCGGGCTGCCCCCGCGTTTCCTGCCTCGCGACATCGGCATGGGGCGTCCGGGCTTGCAGGCCCGGCTGGACGCCGCCGCCGAGGACGCCTTCGCCGAGATGCGCGACCAACTGCCCGGATCGGCCCAGACGGTGGAGGACTGGCCGACCATGCTTGCCCGGGCCGGGCTCATCCCCAGCGGAACGCGCAGCTTCTTCACCGATCTCCCGTCCCCCCTCGGGATGTCGGCGCGGGAGTATCTGCACACGCGTCTGAGCCGGCTGCGCGATCGGATCGGTGACCGGCTGGACCCGGAGGACCGCGCAACGCTGGAGTGTCTCGTGGACAGGGACACATATACGGGGATCCTCGGCCGCCCTGACGCCTTCTATCTCGCGGCCGCCACTGTCCACACGGCCCGCTCCTGCCGCACCGGGGTTCAGCAGGGCTTTGCCGGGTGATGTCGCAGGGCTGCCGTGGGACCGGCTGCCGGCAGGTGGGTCAGGTGACGAAGAGGCGGTCGGCGAGCATTTCGTCGAGGCTCGTGCCGAAGGCTTGTGCGATCTCGTCGAGGTCGTCCGCGGTATGGGCGGCGCTGATCAGGAAGCTGTGGAGCTCGGGCAGGTACACGCCGTGTTTGCGCATGTAGTACGCCAGGGCGATGGTGGCTTTGAAGTTGCTGCCCGTCATACGGTCCCGGTACAGCTCCGGTTCGTTGTGGCTGAAGGTGAGGGAGAAGATGGAGTTGCGGGCTTTGACCCGGCAGGCGATGCCGCGTTCGCGGGCTGCTTGGCTCAGCATGGCGGCGAGCTGTTGGGTGTGGTCGTCGAGCTGCCGGTAGAGCTCGGGATGTGCCTTGAGGTGTCGCACGGTGGCCACGCCGGCTGCGCAGGTCAGTGAGTTGCCGCTCAGTGTGCCGCCGGCGAAGATCCGGTTCTCGTAGTCGGAGAAGGGGTCCTGGGAGCTTTTGGCCATGTCGATGAACTCGGTGCGCCCCACGACCGCACCGCAGGGCAGTCCGCCGCCGATCACTTTTCCCAGGCAGGTGAGGTCGGGCTGGATGCCGGTCATCACCTGGACGCCCCCGTAGGCGACCCGGAAGCCGCTGACCACTTCGTCGAAGATCAGCGGGATGCCGAGTTCGGTGCACTCGCGGCGCAGTTCGCTGAGGAACGTGGTGTTGAGGGCGACCACCGAGGTGGGCATGGGTTCGAGGACGACGCATGCCAGGTCGTCGGCGTGCTCGCGAAGCCGGCCCAGGCCGGGGAGGTCGCCGTACTGGAGCACGAGCGTGTTGTCGACCGTACCGGGGTCGGATCCCAGCGATCCCGCGATGGGTGTGGGGTGGTCGCGGTCGCCGGAGAAACGGAACCACGAACTGACCATCCCCTGGTCGGAGAAGCCGTGGTAGTGCCCTTCGAACTTCGCCACCTTGTGGCGCCGGCGGTACCCGCGGCACATCCGGACGGCGAACAGGATGGCTTCGGTGCCCGAGTTGCACAGCAGGGCCTTGTCGGCTGCCGGGAACGCGTCTACGAGGAGCTCTGCCAGTTCGATTTCGCGGGGGTGGCCGATCCCGTTGACCAGTCCCTGTTCGAGCCCTTCGGCGATCGCGGTTCTGACAGCCGGGTGGCCGTAGCCGAGAAGGTGGGGGCCATATCCTCCGCACAGGTCGAGGAACTCGTTTCCGTCGAAGTCGCGTACGCGTCCGCCCGATGCCTGGTGGACGAAGACCGGGAAGACGCTGGGGAAGAAGTACCGGTCGATGTGGGTGGGAGCCACCAGCGCCTCTGCGGCGCGTTCGCGCAGCCGCAGTGAGGTGGGCATCTGCTGGGCGAAGACGGCCTGGAAGCGGGCCTCCACCTCTGCGCTCATGTAGGGCGAGTAGCGGTCGGTGAACTTGCGTGCGTTGACCCAGATGTCGATCTCGGGACTGACCTGCGAGGCGAAGCCTTCTCCGGACAGGAACACCAGCTCCACCTTGGTGAAGTTGGTGGTGTACTGCGACGTGTACTTCCGCAGCACGTCGTTCACGTCGTTGAAGTAGGCGACGGTGGACCACTGGTTCGAGCTGACGTCGAAGTGGTGGGTCAGCACGCGCGTCATGTCCGCGTCGTACTCGTGCCGCCGGGCGGTCAGCTCGGGGCTGGTGCGGACGAAGAAGCGCGTGAAGCGGTCGGTCGCTACCTCCCATTCCTTGCGGATGCAGGCGTAGTAGAAGGAGGACAGGCCCCATTTCTCGCCCTCGCTCAACTCCGCGGTGACACCGAAGTCGAGAAGGATGATCTCCCCGGTGGGGGTGAACATGACGTTGCCCGGATGGGGATCGCCGTGGCTGAGCCCGTGCATGTACAGCATGGTGTTGACGGTGTCCTGCATGCGCTGGGCCAACTGGTGGCGGGGCAGGCCGACTTGGTCGGCGTTCTTACCGGGGATGCCGTCCATGAACTCCATGACCAGCATCCGGGTGGTGACCAGCTCCGGGTACACAGCGGGCACGCGCACGTAGGCGTGCCCGGAGAAGTTGTGACCGATGCGCTGCTGCTGACGGGCTTCCTGTCGCATGTCGGCCTGCGGCCTCAGCAGCCGGGCCACCTCGTCGAAGCGCCGGGACACGTCCAGCTGTCGTGCCAGCGACGAGCAGCGGTTGACCAGCCCCAGCAGTGTGGACAGTGCGCGCAGAGACTTCTCGATCTCCTCGGGGACGCCGTCCTTGACCAGTTTCACCGCCACTTTCTGCCCGTCGTACAGTTCGGCGACGTGGACCTGGGCCACCGATGCGCTGGCCACCGGCTCCAGATCGAAGGTGCGGAAGGTGGATTCCAGCGGTCCGCCCAGTTCGCGCTCGACCGCGCGCCGCGTGTCGGACGGGGTCATGTGGGGGGTCCGGTCCTGCAGGGCCCGCAGCGTGTTCACCCAGTCCGGGGTGAGCAGATCCGATCGGGTGGCCGCGACCTGGCCCAGTTTGATGTAGATCGGGCCCATGTGGAGCAGGAATCCCAGGACGGCTTCGGCCCGGCGCCGATCGCGGGTCGTGGCGTCGCGCTGCACCGCGCACGCGCGCGCGTACCTGGCTGCGCCCAGCGTGATGCCGGAGACGGCCTTGACGAGGTGTCGCAGCATGTTCTTCTCCCGCCGGAAGGTCAGAGGACGAAGGTGAAGGCGCCAAAGGACATCCCGGCGCTGCCGACCCAGCCGACCGCGCGCTGACCGGGCCGGAGCCGACCTGCTTCGATGGCGGAGTCGATGGCCGCGGGAACCGAAGCCGAGACCACGTTGCCCATCCGGTCGTAGATGTGATGGATCACGGCGCCGAGCCCGAGCCTGTCGGCGCCCGCCTGCCACTCACGTTTGCTGGACGCGTGGGTGAACAGGGCCGCGACCTCGTCGATCGGTGGATCGAGCTGCTCGAAGACCTTGTCCGCCTCGGGCTTGCCGGCTGCGTGCATGTCGAAGCCGAAGGAGGTGAAGGTTCCGACACCGTTGTGGGCGATCTTGTCCGAAGGGTCGCAGTAGCCTTCGTAGCCCTCAAGGGTGACGTTGCACAACGGCGCGAGATCCGGCCGGGAGACGAAGCGGAACCGCCACGGCTCGGCGTCCTCCGCGGTGAGCACGGTCGCGGTCGCAGCCTCACCGAGCGTGAAGGCGGGCAGGGTCGATTGAAGGTCCTCGACGCTCTCCAGCTGGAACGCGCGAGGATAGACCGGGCCACCGGGACGGAGATTGAATTCCGCATTGACGACCATCGCCGTGCGGTATTCCCCGGTCCGGAACAGGGCGTCGGCGAGCTGTACTGCTCTGGTCCAGCTCATGCACGCGTCGAGGATGTCGAAGCACTGGGCGTTGTCGAGACCGATCGCCGCGGCCGAGTGATAGGCGCCCGCCGGTTCGAGGAACCCCCGGGAGACCCCGGTGTAGATGAGCACGTCGATCCCTCCTGCGGTGATACCGGCCTTCGCCAGCGCGGAGTTCGCGGCAGTGCGCAGCAGGTCGATGGGGCGTTCCCCGGTGTCGAGCCAGTACCGCGTGACCGACCCGGAATACCGCAGGAATGCGGCGATCTTGTGCACGGTGCGGTCCAGATCCCCCGTGAAGTGCCCCGTACTGTGCTGGTGGATCAGCCGAGTGACGTCCGAATTGGTGACCTCGCGAGAGGGAAGTTCTGTCACGACGGAACGCAGTTTCATGTCAGTCCTTTCCTGCCGGGCAGGGCACCCGGGGCAGAGCGCACGAACACCTGTCTCTTCTTGCGAGGAGGTTCCACGGGGCGGCTGTCCCCTCCCTCGGCGCGGTCACGGCCACGGAAGGGTCTGCTCGATGCAGGCCGGCGGCCCCACGATGATCCGGGCACCGCCGGCGGGCGCCATGGTCACACTGTTGAGAACGGCCGCTTCCGGCTTCGACCGGTCGGTGCTGATGGCCCGGGTGGAGAGCAGCACCCGTAGCACCTCGACGGACTGCATCACGGACAGATACGCCCCGATACAGCGTCGCGCGCCACCGCCGAAGGGGATGAAAGCATGCGGTGGAACGTTCTTGTCGAGAAAGCGTTCGGGGCGGAATACCTCCGCGTCCGGGTAATGTGCCGTATCCATGTGGACGATCCCGATGAGCGGCATGAGCGTGGCCCCTCTGGGCAGCCGGAATCCTGCCAGCTCGACATCCTCGGTCAGCGTCCAGATCGATTCGAAGATCGCCGGACGCCGCCGTAGTGATTCCTTCACCACCGCTTCCAGATAGGCGGAGTCGTCCACGAGCGCCGCCCGCACGGCGTCGCGTGCCACCCGGGGATTGCGCGCCAGCTCGTGCAGCGTCCAGGCCAACGTCGTGGCGGTGGGTTCATGGCCTGCGAGCAGGAGCGTCATGATCTGGTCGCGGATCTCGACGTCGCTGAGCTGCTCGGTCGCGTCGCCCGCGCGGATCAGCCGGGACAGCATGTCCTCGCGTCCGCGCAGATCGGGTGCTTTCCTGCGCTCGGCGATCGTTTCGTGGATGAGGGAGTCGAACCGCTCCAGCAGCGCCGCAGCGCGCTTCCACGGCGCGACGCGACGCGCGGCAGAGCTGTTCAGCCCGATCAGCACCGCGAGTTGCCCCACCGGAAGTTCGCCCACGAGAGCACGCGTCTCATCCAGGCGCGCATCCTTGTCGGGGCCGAAGATGATCCGCCAGATGATGTCGAGATTCAGTGTGCGCATTTTGTCGAGACTCTTGAAGGGCACTCCGACAGGCCAGCGCTCCAGCTCGTTCTTTGTCAGCTCCTGGATCGCGCTCCGGTAACCCCGCACCGCGGTTTTCCTGAACAGCGGGGCCATCAGCTTCCGCAGCCGCCGGTGCTGATCGTCGTCGGAGGTGAGCAGCGACTGTTCGCCGAACACCGGCGCCAGCACCCGATTGCCCTCACCGACGTGGAACAGCGATGCCGATGCACTGAACATGGCTCCGATGTGCTCGCTGTTCATGACCAGGACCACGGTGCGCCACGGGAAAACCTTCAGTGAAACGACATCACCGTGACGCTCACGCAGAATCTTGGCCCACTTGTGCCGCCACCAGGTAAAAATGACGGTCTGTACGGGCCAGGGCATGCGCGGACCGGGCGGAAGCGGTCCGTTCCCTTCTCCGTTCTCGATCCGGCTCAGCATGAGGAATGTCTTCCTTTCCTCGGTTCGGGGGAAATTGACCGCGACACACACGGCGCCGTCGGCCGTGCGGGCAGCAGCGGATGCGCCAACACACCGGATCCGTAGGCCAGTTGTCCGATCCGACTGGGACCGTTCCCGTCACCGGTACGGACTGCCGCCTGCGGCTCTGCCGGTCGGTCCGGGGCGCCGCCGCCTCATTCGGTCAGGGGACCTGAACAGCTTGTCCGGCGTAGGCCAAACCGGCTCCGTAGCCGACCAGTACCGCCCATTGGCCGCTATGGATCCTGCCCGAAGCCCGCAGACGGTCGAGGGCGAGCGGCACCGATGCGGCACTGGTGTTGCCGGTGAAACGACCGTCGTCGGCCACCACGACCTTGTCGGGCACACCGAGTGCTGTGACGACCCGTCGGATCATCTTCCAGTTGGCCTGATGCGGAATGAACGCTGCCACGTCGTCCCAGCCGATTCCGCTGACCGCCAGGATTTCACGCACTGCGGCGGGAACGGTGGCACAGGCCCATCGGGTCACCGCCAGGCCGTCCATGTGCAGACGCGGATGCACCCGCGCGGCGATGTCCAGCTCACGAGGGTGCGGGCGCACTTCCAGCGCTGCCGCCCGCTGCCCGGACGAACCCCACACGACCGGCCCCACCCCCGATGCCCCCTCCGCGGCGCAGACGACCACCGCACCCGCTCCGTCTGCGAACAGCGGGGCGGTGACCGGATCATCGGGGTCGACCATGTCCAGCATGCGGTCCGCGCCGATCACCAGCACCGTGTCGCAGCCACCGGCGCCGATCAGCGAACGCGCCACATGCAGGGCGTAGCAGAACCCCGCGCAGGCGATGCTCACATCGAACGCGGCCACCTGAAGTCCGAGAGCCGCGGCCACCTGCGGGGCGATGGCCGGGCACAGTTGGAGATTGGACGACGTGGCCACCAGCACGACGTCCACCGCGTCGGTCGGCAACTGTGCCGCCGCCAGCGCCTCTTTCGCAGCAAGGGTGGCCATGGAAGTCAACGACTCGTCCGGGCCGGCCACGCACCGGGACTCCACGCCCGTCCGTGACAGCACCCATTCCCGTGTCACGCCCAGCCGCTCTGCCACCTGTCGGGCGTCTGCCGGCGCCGGCCGGTAGGAGCCCGTGGACACGATGCGGCACGGACGCACAGCTTCGACGCTCACGGGTTGCCCAGGCCGCCGGCCGCGGCCACGAACTCCATCATCGAACGCGGGGTGGTGAGGTGGCCGGCCTCGTCGTCACCGATCTCGACCTGGTAGGTGTCGCTGATCACCGTCATCATCTCGGCCCGCGCCAGCGAGTCCACGTCCAGTTCGTCGAACGGCTTGTCGAGTGCCTCCTCGGGAAGCCTGATTGCCTTTTCGGGGGACGCTTTTTCGCCGTGCACAACGCGCGTCAGGATCTGCTCGAACTCCTCAAGCGTCACGACATCTCCATTCATGGCAAAGGGTCGGAGACACCAGCATTCGCGTCACGCGAAGTGGGCGGATTTCCCGCTCCACCGCGAGTCCGTTCTCACGGTTAGCAGGCCGCCCCAGAAGCATTGCAGAAACACCTGCTTCTTCGTCACCACAGAAAAGAGCGCGCGTGAAGCTCAAAGTAGTAAACGGAGCATCATCGGAGTGCGACACGTAGAGAGCGGCCCGGGATGCAACCTTTCGCACCTACGGCGCCGTTTACGCTCCGGGACGCGATGTGAACGTGAATGCGTGAGGTCGGTCAGCCGTCTCCGTGACCGGGCCGGTACCGGCGCCGAGCCGCGGGAGTCGACGTCGGCCCCTGCGTGTGGGCCGCAAACGACGAGGCCGCAGTCCGTGGAGCTGCGGCATCGTCACCTCAAACGCAGTTGCGGCAACTGGCTTCGGCCTTTCACGAGGTGGGCTGTCCGAAGCGTGATCGAAAGCGCGAGAAGTGCTCGTCAACAAGAACAGTGGGCTATGCCTGTCGGTGGACCAGGCTTCGAAGGAGAATTACGCCCGTGCCACCCAGCATCCGTGCGGATCGCCCCTCCACCCGGACCAATAATGAAGGTTTGATTTTGACTCGGTGGACAACACTCGGCGAATAATAAACAGGAACAGCAATAAGTTCCTGGCGATCCAGTACGGAAGTCAGGACGATACTGCTCCGGCCATTCAGTTCTCCTGTGGGACCTACCCAGACCACTTCTGGAAGGCGGTCCAGCTGACTCACGGATGTCTTGTGTTCATGCAGAGGGAATGGTCTGGGGAAAGCGTTGGCGGGGACGTGTGGGAATCGTGCCCGGCGCGATCCTGGCCGAATCGCGGCATGAATGGGCCCGGCAGTAGGAAGCCTGTCGACAGGGCGTCCAGCAAGGCTGGCGAAAATCAGCCATCTGCCGCATGCGTCCACCCCTGCATCCGCGAGCATCGGGTACGCCTCACTTGCAGCAGCGGCTCCCGCCGGCTGGTGTCCCCCGTTGGTGTCAACCGCCGTGCCGAATCGATGTGTTCAGGCGCTCCACGCGGCTAAAGTTTTTAGTGACGACTGGCACCGGTGTAGGGGGCGTGGATGATCGAATTGGCCAGTGTGATCAGGGATCTGCGGGAAGAGTTGGAACAGGCGGTCGTCGCGGCGGAAGGTGAGGCGCTGCGCTTTGAATTGGGGACGATCGAGCTGGAATTGTCGGTCGCTGTGGAGCGAACCGGGCACGCTGGGGCGAAGGTACGGTTCTGGGTGGTGGAGTCCGGTGCGGACATGACAGCAAGCCGCACCTCGACGCAGTTGATCAAACTGGCGTTGCAGCCCACCCTCACCGGGTCGCACAATCCGCCGTTCGTCTCCGGCCGCGCCGGCAGGAACGAGCGATGAGTGCCGCGGACGGCGGCGCAACCGAGGCGTCCGAGCCGGACGGGTTCGATGTACGGCGAGTGGTCCAGGTCGTCATCGTCGGGCGCGGAGGCGAGGGGTGGCGCGGATCGGGCTACCGCGTGAGTGGGGATACGGTGCTCACGGCCGCGCATGTCGTGCGGGACGCGGTCTCAGTCACGCTGCGTTTCCTCACCGAGGACGGTGACGTAACGGAGTTGTCCGCCGAGCCGGACCCTTTGTGGGAGGACTCCGGAGTCGATATCGCGGTGCTCAAGATCGCGAAGGACGCGGGCAGCAGAGGGGTGTACGCCGCTGAGGTCCCGCCGGTGCGGTTCGGCCGCATCACCCAGCCCGTGGATTGCGAATCGCTGGGGTTCCCCAAATTCAAGCTGCGTCCCGACAATGCATCGTCGGAGCTCAATAGGATCACCCAGTACCGGGATTCCCACCATGCGCTGGGCAGCACCACGCCGTGGGCGGACCTGCGCAAGGGCACCCTGGAGATCTCCGTAAGCGCTCCTGGGTCCGATCCGGAGGGCCGCTCCCCATGGGAAGGGATGTCGGGAGCCGCGGTGTGGAGCAGCGGGTACCTGATCGGAGTGGTCAGCCTGCATCACGCCACCGACGGTCCAGGCAGGCTCACGGCAAGCCGGGTGCAACGCTGGTACAAAAGCCTCAGTCGAGACCAGATCGATGAACTGAGCGAGCTGATCGGCTTGCCGACCCGTGCCGCCCACCTCGCGCGGCTCCCACCGCCACCCGCGCAGCCACAGCCGGCTGATGACGACCCGGCCGAGGCCCTCGCCCGCGAGGTGTCCAAGCAATGGCGCAAGGAGGAGGAGCAGCGGCGGGTGCACGACCCGTTCCCGCTCCCCCTGCGTTTCCGGTGCACCGACCGGAATGTCTTCGATCACTGGGCCAACATCCGCAAGCTCCCGCGCGGGGCAGCCGCGCAGCCTCTCCCGCTGGACGGTGAACTCGACCAGATCGTGGAGGCGTACCTCTCTGTCCCGTCCTGTCGGCTGGTGGTGCTGGGTGAGGCCGGGGCGGGCAAGTCGATCCTCACCCTGCGCTTCCTCGTCGACTGGCTCGATGCCCGCGTCCCCGGCGACCGGGTACCCGTGATCTTCGGCCTGGGCTCCTGGGATCCGGCCGCCACTTCGCTGCGCGACTGGATGTGCGCCCACCTGGTGCGCGACCACCCCCTCCTCGCGGCTCCGGCCGCGCACGGAGGCAGTCTGGCCCGCGACCTTCTCGACACGGGCAAGATCCTTCCCGTTCTCGACGGTTTCGACGAGATCCCCAGTGGCCTGCACGGCAAGGCGCTCGAAGCGCTCAACAAGGCCACCACCATGCCGCTGCTGCTCACCAGCCGCCCCGGCGAATACAGCAGGGCCGTCAACAACTCCAAAGAATCCGACGTGCTGACCGCCGCCGCAGTTATCGAACTGGAGGGTCTCACCGTAGAGGACTACGCCGACTACCTGACCCGAGCCAGCCGGCCGGTCAGAGGCGGCGGCGCGGACAGTACCGTATGGGACGCCGTCCTGGCACGGTTGCGCGAACTGCCGTTCACCCCGTGCACGGCGAACCTCGCCGAGGTTCTCACCACCCCGCTGATGGTCTCCCTGGCCCGTACCATCTACAGCGACGCTCCCGGACAGGATCCCCGGGAGCTGCTGGACTTCCGAACGTCCGAAGCCCTGCAAAAGCATCTCCTGGCCGCGTTCGTCCCCGCCGTCTACAAACGCGCGCCCACGGACGATCGCGACGCGGACAGTCCCCGCCGTCGCCGCCGTCACTGGACTCCCGAACATGCCCAGCACTGGCTCGGCTACCTCGCCACGCACCTGGATGAACTCCATACCCATGACCTCGCATGGTGGCAACTGGGCACCACCGTGCGCCGTTCGACGCGCATGCTCGTGGTCGGGTTCCTGGCCGGTATGGCTTTGGGAGTGCCGACCGGGATCGGGAACCTGCCCGTGGACTTGGTCGGGACGACGCATCCGCTCGGGTTCGCGATCGTGCGGGGGCTCCTGGTCTGGCTCCTGCACGGGCTGGTGGCCGGGTTGGTCTTCGGGTTCGTGTACGGGTTCATGCCCAGGGGCCCGGCGTCCGAGCCATCGACGCTGCGCATCCAGCTCTTCGGCGGGATCCGGCGGAATACTGCCGAGATAGTCCGCAGGTTCGTGCTGGGGTTCGTGTTCGGGGTGCCGTCTGCGGTTGCGCTGGAGCTCTTGGACAGGTTTGTCATTGGGCCGTTGGGGTTCGACGACGGACTCAGTGGCGGGCTCCGGGGCGCGTTGCTGTTCCCGGCGGAGCTCGGGTTCGGCGCCGGGTTCGCGCTTGCGATCATGTCCTGGCTGGAAACCCCTATTGACACTACATCCGCTATCAGCGCTTCGGACCTGTTGAGGACGAACCGCAAGAACGCGTTCGTCTATATGCTCGTGTGGTTGCTCGTGCTCGGGATCCCGGCCGGGATCGCTATCGGGCGCACGCCCGGGCACGTAGGCGAGTTCGCGACCGGACCCGTGCTCGGGCTCCTGGCCGGGCTCGCCTTCGGGATCGAGGGCGCGTTCGGCGGCGGGCTCGGATACGGACTGAGTTTCACCGCTTGGGGTCAGTGGGTGGCCCTGTCGCGCATATGGTTGCCACTGACCGGGCGGCTGCCCTGGGCGGTGGTCGCTTTCCTGGACGACGCCCACGAACGAGGGGTGTTGCGCAGGGCCGGCGCGGTCTACCAATTCCGTCACGCTCAACTCGAAGCCCACCTGGCTCACACCTTCCAGGCGCACCAAGCCTCCCGCCGGCCGAGTTCACCGATTATGGCCGAGCGGGAAACGTTGATGACCGGAAGCACGTCGCCTTGAACACGAGGAGACGCGACAGGCGCTGACCGATGAGAATCACCGCTGATCAATTGATTGGGGACAGCTCATGAATGGCAGGCGCAACACAGCAAAAGCGAGGGTGGCGCTTGAGGTAGCGACGGCAGCGGGAATCGTTGCCGGAGTCGTGGGAGGTTCCGGAGCCGGCGCCGCTTTCGCGCACCCGGTTTCACTCACGCTGAACTACACATGTTCAGTTTCTCTTTTCAGCAAGTCCGTCCCGATGGAGATCCACTTGGATATCCCGGATTCGGTCGCGGTCGGCAAGCCCACCCCGGAATTCACCCTCGACGCGACGACGACGGTGAGCAAGGAGGAGACCCACTTGATCCACACATCCCTTGGGGGCCTGAAGTCCATTGAGGGCACGGCGAACGCGAACACAGAACTGCGCTCGCCGGAGGGAAACTTCAGCGTCCCTGTGCACTTCAGTATCAACAAGGTCACCATTCCCGATTCCGACCGTGCCTTTGCCATCACGGCGACGGGCACCACCCCCTCTCGCACGTTCCACCGGCCGGGCCACGTGCAGATCGCCGTCGGCGACCTCACCCTGAAACTCGTCGGGCAGAAGGCGAACGGCCGCCCCCTGGGCACAGTCAACGCGGCGTGCAAGCTCAATGCCCACCCCCATCCCGTCGTGGCATCGTTCAAGATCACGAGGACGGGGAAGACGACCGGTTCGCCCGCCTCCGGCACTTCGGGCGCGGGCACCACGACCGGCTCGACCTCCGCCGGGGCGTCGGCTCTGCCGACGTCCATGGACAACGGTACGGCGCGGGGCACCACCGCGAACACCGGCCAGGACACCAAGGACCTGACGCTGCTGGCCGTGGGCACCCTTGTCGCGGGCGGCAGCCTCTTTCTCCTCAGCTCGCGGCCGAAGCGCCGCCGCGCCGGTGACGACGGCTGAGGTGTGTGGCGGGATCCGGCTCAGCCGGCGGCGTTCTTGCCCTGGCGCCGCGGAAGTTCATGGAGGGGCTCCCCGGCTCGCACTCCGTTGGCTGCGGGGACAAGCCGAACCGTCCGGTCTCCGCGGGTCCGGTGAGGTTGCGCACCTTCCCGCCGACGATCAGCGTCGCGCGCCGCTCCGTGGCGTGCGCGGTCGCGGTACCCACACCAAGACCCGCAACGCCCGGTGCCCCAGCGGCACTTGAGCGCATAGGCGCCCGGCGAGCCAGGGACGGGGCGGGGTCCGCGCGCAGGGCGTTGCCGATGCCGGGGTCGGCCGGGATCCCGGCCAGACGGCGACGCGACTGCCTGGATCAGGCTGTCCTCAACGTCGGCCCGTTGCCGGCATGACCTTGCCGGACACGGGCTCTCGTGGTGCGCCATCTCGCGCCGGGAGGGGCGGAGGACCGGTCACCGGTTCCGTCACGGGCGGCGGATCCATCACGGAAGGCGCATCCGTCACGGGCGGCGCGGAACCGTGGTGTGATGGCGGCGTGAGCCGCGCCGCAGAAGAGACCAACCGCCGCATGCTCCGGGCCCGGGACGCGATGGACCGCGCCTACGCCCAGCCGCTGGACGTCCCGGCCCTGGCCCGGATCGCCCATGTGTCCGCGGCGCACTTCACGCGCACCTTCCGGGCCACGTTCGGCGAGACGCCGCACCGCTACCTGCAACGCCGCCGCGTCGAGCGTGCGATGTTCCTGCTGCGCGAGACGGAGCGCAGCGTGACGGACATCTGCTTCGAAGTCGGCTTCGGCAGCCCGGGAACCTTCAGCCGCACGTTCCGCGACATCGTCGGCCGTTCGCCGAGGACGTACCGCAGGGAAGCGGAGGCCACGGGTGTACCGACGTGCTTCACGATGGCGTGGACGCGGCCGAGCGGCTGACCGTCCGCACCGGCCCGCCGCTCCACACGTCCGCACCGGCCGTTCGCGCTGGCCGTCCGCACCTCCCGCCCCCGTCCGTCGACTGAGCAGTTTTGGATAAGTTTCCGTCCGGCCCGCCCCGTAGCGTGAGGCACATGTTCAACGCCATTACGCAATCGCAGATTTACGTCCTCGACCAGGACGAGGCCCTCGACTTCTACGTCGGCAAGCTCGGCCTGGAGGTCGGCGCCGACGTCGACATGGGCTTCATGCGCTGGCTGACCGTCAGTGTCCCCGGCCACCCGGAACGCCAGATCCTGCTGGAGAAGCCGGGTGCTCCGGCGATGTCCGAGGAGACGGCGCAGCAGGTCCGCGAGCTGGTGACCAAGGGCGCGATGGGCGGCTGGCTCATCTTCACCACGGACGACTGCCGCAAGACGTACGAGACGCTGCTCGCCCGGGACGTGGAGTTCACCGAGGAACCCACCGACCGCCCGTACGGGACCGACTGCGGACTGCGCGACCCCTTCGGCAACCGCATCCGCTTCACTCAGCCGAAGGTCTGAGATCCCGCCTCGCGCAACGCACGACTGCCCCCGTTCCACCGGAACGGGGGCAGTCGTGCGTGGAGACGCGGTGCGCGGTCAGCAGCCGCCGCAGTTGTAGTACGTCACGTCCCAGTGGTTGCCCTCGTCCGCGTAGATGTTGCCGGAACCCGCCTTGTACTGGGGAGCGCCGTCGCCGCGCAGCCCTATGTACGTGAAGACGCCGTGGACGTAGTTCGTGAGGCAGGTGGACTTGGCGAAGTCGAGCTTGTAGCCGTTCCAGTGCGAGTACGTACCACTGGCGTGGCCCGTCTCGGTGCCGCCGGTGATGTTCAGCGCGCAGCCCGTGGCGCTCTTGAGGGTCTGGGCGCCCTGGGCGGTGGCCAGGTTGAGCTGGTCGAACGAGGTGCAGGTGGCGACATTGCGGTCGGAGCAGTTGCCGGAGGACGACCAGGTGACCCCGGAGGAGCTGAACCGGGCGGTGGCCTGGGCGTGGGTGAGCTTCGTGTCGGCGTGGGCCTGGGTGGCTCCGCCGCCGAGGACGCCGACGCCGGGGGCGAAGAGGACGCCGAGGACGAGGGCGAGGGCGGTCAGGACGGGGCGCAGTGTCATACGGGACACCATGGGGGGACTCCTCCTGCTCATGACAAGTAAGGGCACGGAAATACTGCCCGAGTTCTACGCGCGTCGCCAGGGGTAACGGCAGCGAATGACCCACCCGTCCCGACAATCCGGAGCGTTGATGTTGAACCTTGAACTAGATTGCGCTAGAGTCAATCTCGTTGAAGGTTAAACAATCACTTCGACCGCCGCTCGATCACGTCCCCCGAGGAGGAGCCATGGCTCTGTTCAACCGCAAGACCAACAACGCCCCGTCCGCCACCACCGCCGTCGCCACCCCCGCCGTGGACCCGGCCCTGGCCGCCCTCACGGGTGACTACACGATCGACCCGGCGCACAGCAGCATCGGCTTCACCGTGCGCCACGCCATGGTCACCAACGTGCGCGGCACCTTCGGCGAGCACGAGGGCAGCCTGAAGCTCGACGGCCACAACCCGGCCGGCTCCACCGCCTCGATCGAGGTCAAGATCGCCAGCGTCGACACCGGCATCGCCGACCGCGACGGCCACCTGGTGAGCGGCGACTTCTTCGACGCAGAGAAGTTCCCCCTCATGACGTTCCGCTCCACGCGGGCCGAGCAGCTCGGCGGCGACAGGTACCGCATCACCGGCGACCTCACGATCAAGGACGTCACGCGCCCCCTCGCCATCGACCTGGAGTTCAGCGGCTCCGCCACCGACGTCTACGGCAACGAGCGCGTCGGCTTCGAGGGCAGCGCGGACATCCTGCGCTCCGACTGGGGCCTGACCTGGAACGCCGCGCTGGAGACCGGCGGCGTCATGGTCAGTGACAAGGTCAGGCTCACCTTCGACATCTCCGCCATCAAGGCCGCCGCACCGCAGGCCTGACACCCCGCCGCGTCCGTCCCGCACCCGAGCGCGCCCGCCTTCCCCCTCCCCCGCCGGGGGCGGAAGGCGGGCGCTCGGCTCGGTCTTCGACGTTCCGCGCCGAGCGGTGCGCCGAATCCGGTCGCTCGGCCGCACAGGTCAAGGACCGGGCCCGTGGTCGTCGTCCTCCTCCCCCTCCTCCCCCTCCTCCTCCGATTCGCCGACCGTCTGCTCCGACCAGATCACCTTGCCCGTCTCGGTGTAGCGGGTGCCCCAGCGTTCGGCGAACTGGGCCACGAGGAACAGGCCCCGGCCGCCCTCGTCCATCGTCGCCGCGTAGCGCAGATGCGGTGAGGTGTTGCTGGTGTCGGACACTTCGCAGATCAGGTTGCGGTCGTACAGCAGGCGGACCTCGATCGGTCCGGTGCCGTAGCGCACCGCGTTGGTGACCAGTTCGCTCAGGATCAGCTCGGTGGTGAACGCCTCCTCGTCCAGGCCCCGGTCGGTGAGCCATTCAGCGACGTTCTTGCGCACTCCCGCGACGGCAGCCGGGTCGGTGGCCACGGACCACTGGGCGACCTGGCCGGGATCGAGCGTATGGGTGCGGGCCACGAGGAGCGCGACGTCGTCGGCCGGCTGGTCGGGCAGCATCGCTTCGAGCACGTCGTCGCAGGTCTCCTCCGGTGTCCGGTCGCGACGGGCGAGGGTCTCGCACAGCAGCTCCATACCGGCGTCCAGGTCCCGGTCGCGGAGGTCGATGAGACCGTCCGTGTAGAGGACCAGACGGCTCCCTTCGGGTACGTGGAACTCGGCCGCCTCGAAGGGCATGCCGCCGATGCCGAGGGGCAGGCCGGCCGGGACCTCGGGGAATTCGACGGTGCCGTCGGGGAGGACGAGCACGGGCCCGGGGTGGCCGGCCCTGGCCACCGAGCAGTTCCCGGAGACGGCGTCGTAGATCGCGTACAGGCAGGTGGCTCCGGCGATCTCGGTGTTGTCACCGCCGGCCGCTTCGTCCTGGTCGGTCCGGGTGACCAGCTCGTCCAGATGCCCGAGGAGTTCGTCGGGTGCGAAGTCCAGCGCCGAGAAGTTGTGGATGCTGGTGCGCAGCCGCCCCATGGTGGCGGCGGCGTGCAGCCCGTGTCCGACCACGTCGCCGACGACCAGCGCGACCCGGGCGCCGGACAGCGGGATCACGTCGAACCAGTCGCCTCCGACCTCGGCCCGCGCCGGCAGATAGCGGTGGGCGACGTCGAGGGCGTTCTGCTCGGGCAGGCCGCGGGGCAGCAGGCTGCGTTGCAGTGTCACGGCCATTTCGTGTTCGCGGGTGTAGCGGCGGGCGTTGTCCACGCTGACCGCCGCCCGCGCCACCAGTTCCTCGGCGAAGGACTGGTCGTCGTCGTCGAACGGCTCGGGGTTGCCCGCGCGCCAGAAGTTGGCCAGGCCCAGAATCACGCCGCGCGCGTGCAACGGTACGGACAGCACCGAATGGAATCCGTAGTCGAGTATTTTCGCCGCGCGGTCGGGGTCCCAGCGCCGCCACCCCAGCTGTGCGATCACCTCGGGCCCCAGCCCGGTCTCCGCGCTGTTCACGCGCATGGCCCGGATCCTGGTCGGAACGAATCCGACCGGTCGGCCGATCGGGTAGAGGGGCTGGTCCGGGTCGACTGCGGCGATGGCGGTACGGCGCATGTCCAGCGGGGCGCCGGTCAGCGTGGCCGGTTCCTCCCCGGGCAGCGCGGGATCGGCGAGGTCGACGGTCGTGGCGTCGGCGAATCCGGGGGTCGCGACGTCCGCCAGCTCCTGGGCCGTCCGGGTCACGTCGAGCGTGGTGCCGATCCGGGCACCGGCCTCGTAGAGGAGCAGCAGGCGTTCGTGGACGAGTTCCGCCCGGCCCGTGACCTTGCGGAGCTCCGTGGTGTCCCGCAGGGTCGCCACGGTGCCGGGCGGCCCGCCGCGCGTGTCCGTCGGCCGGAGATTGACGACCAGCAACCTGTTCCCGCTGCGCAGCACCTTGTCGGTGACGGTCTGGCCGGAGGCGAGCAGTTCGGCGGTGTCGGGCGCCAGCCCCAGGTCCGTCACGGAGCGGCCCTCGGCGTCGGGGGGAAGAGCGAGGAGCCTGCGGGCCTCGTCGTTGGCGAGCGTCAGCCGGTGGTCGGGGCCGACGACGATGAGGACGCCCTCGCGGACCGCGTGCAGCACCGCGTCGTGGTGCTCGTACATCCGGGTCATCTGGGCGGCTCCGAGACCGTGCGTCTGGCGGCGCAGCCTCCCGGTCACGAGCGCCGCGCCGCCCGCGGTGATCACGAGGGCGACCACGGCCGCGCCCGCGCTCAACGGGACGGAGCGGTCGGCCACGCTGTTCACCGTCTTGTCGGTGAGCCCGACGGACACCACGCCGGCGACCGATCCGTCCGGCCTGGGCACGGGTACCACCGAGTTGATCGAGGGCCCCACGCTGCCGTTGAAGGTCCGGGTGAAGCCCCGTCCGGCCAGTGCCTCCTTGTACGGGCCGATGAGGTGCTTGCCGATGAGCGCGGGGTCGGGATGGGTGTAGCGGATGCCCTGGGGGCTGGCCACCACGACGTACTCGACCCGGGCCTCCTTGCGGACCTGCTCCGCGCGTGGCTGGAGGATCGCGGTGGGGTCCTTGCTGTCCAGCGCCGCCGCGACCCCCGGCGAGTGGGCGAAGGTCTCGGCCACGCTGAACGTACGCATCCGGGCCTCCTGCAGGCTGTCGCTGCGGCCCTGCGCCACCAGGGCGATCGCGAAGCCGGTGATCAGCAGGAGCACCAGCCCGAGCACGAAGCAGAAGACCTGGCCGGCCACGGTGCGGACGCTGAACAGGGCCAGCACGTCGCGGACCGGGGAACGGCGGGTCATGTCCCGGCGGGGCGGCGCGGGGGTGGCTTGGCCCGAGCGCCCCCCATCGTGCCGATGTGGTCGCCGGACGGAGCGTCGCAGCCTCGCCCGGAATCGGCCGATACCAGACATAGATTCAGGTCTAGCATGAATCGCACCTGCCCGAGAGATCGCCGGGGCTGCCGGGATCGCCGGTCGGCGGCGAACCCCTCGGCCCGGAACCGGGTGGCCCGGACCGTCGGCTCAGAACCCGCCGCCGTCGAAGCCGCCACCTCCTCCGAGGTCGCCGCCCCCGCCGAAGCCACCGTCGCCGAAGCCTCCGCCGTCGAAGCCGGACGGGTCGAAGTCGGAGCCGGAGAAGTCCCCGCCGCTCCCGTCACCGCCGGAGCCGTAGTCGCCGCCCCCGTACTCGTCCGCGTACGCCGGGGAGGCCAGCATCGAGCCGAGCACCGTGCCGGCCAGCAGGCCGGGGAGCAGGCCGCCGCCGAAGTAGCCGCCCGCCCAGGGGCCGTACGCCGGGCCCGCCTCCCAGTAAGGGCGGCGGCGGCCGTCGCCCGTGTCGACGGTGCGGCTCAGCGGCTCCTCGCCCTCGCGCAGCCGGATCTCGTCCGCTGCGCAGACGGGCACCTCGCGGCCCGTGCCGCCGGACGGGGACCATCGGACGTCGGCGACCGAGGGGCCGTGGCGCGGGTCGAAGAAGCACGGCGGACGGCGGACGGGCAGTTCGCCGCCCGTGCGGCGGGCCTCCAGGACCGCCAGGGAGAACCGGCCGTCCTCCAGGGCCTGGGTGACCCCGCGCACGTCGGACGGGTGCCGGGCCCGGGACATGCGCGTCTTCGCGCTCTCGTAGGAGTCGAGTGCCCGCTCGTAGTCGGCCCGCATGCTGTCGTCGGCGCCGGGCTCGGCGGGGTGGAAGTCGAGACGGTCCAGGGTTTCGCCGTACGCGGTGATGTCCTCGTCCACGACGACGCGGAGCTTGTCGAGTGCGGCCCGCTCCTCGGCCTCCTTCCGCCTGCGGTTGCGACGGACGATCGTGTACGCCGTACCGCCGCCCAGCACGAGGAGCGCCGCGACCGTGATCAGTCCGGTGGAGGACGACGGTCCGGTGCCCGCCGAGGAGCCGCCCCAGGAGGCGGGGGCGCTGCCCCGGGCCTGTTCGACGGCCCGGTCGACGAAGGCGTTCAGCTGGGTCGCCGCGTCGGTGTCCGTGCCCGGTGCCTTCACCGCGGTGAGGTTCTGGACCGCCCGCGTGGACATCACCCGGGGGTCGGCGCCCGCGTTGAACCCGTCGCCCAGGCGGACCGCGTAGACGCCCGTGATGCCGGTGTCGGTGCGCAGGGTGGTGAGCAGGTTCTGCTCGGGGAACGCGGAGGTCCGCGGCAGCACGGCCACGAACACGGGCTTGTCGGCGTCCTTGATCTTCTTCGTCAGGGCGGCCGCCCGGCTCGGGGAGAGCTGGTCGGCGGCGGCCGGGTCGACGTACACCGGCCCCTTGCGCAGCGCCTGCGCGACATCATTGATGGTCGATGCACCGACCATCGCGGGTGCAGCGGGTGCCATGGCGAGCACGACCGCCGACAGCATCAGCAGCAGGCCGGCCAACACGGTCGGGAACAGCCTGTTCCGCATATGTCGAAGCTAACCCAGGTGGGTGCCGCCTGCGCGCTCACCCACCTGGGCCGGCCCCTCTCCCGACCGGAATCAGTCGCTGTCGCTGTCGCCGGTGCGGGTGCGGGTGCGGGTGCGGGTGAGGCGGATCGTGTCGCGGTACCACTTGGCGCTGTCCTTGAGCGTCCGCTCCTGCGTGTCGTAGTCGACGCGGACGATGCCGAACCGCTTGTCGTAGCCGTAGGACCACTCGAAGTTGTCCATCAGCGACCAGGCGAAGTAGCCCCGGACGTCCGCCCCCTGCGCGCGGGCGGCGGCCACGGCGGCGATGTGGTCGGCGAGGTAGGTGGTGCGGCCGGCGTCGTGGATCTGTCCGTCCGCGGAGACGGAGTCGTCGAACGCGGCACCGTTCTCGGTGACGACCGTCGGAACGCCGTAGTCCTTCTCCAGGCCCACCAGCAGGTCCGTGAGGGCGGTGGGGGTGATCTCCCAGTCCATCGCGGTACGCGGCAGGTCACGCTCCACGCCGCGGGTGACGGGCAGCCCGTCGGCGTCCACCGGGGAGCCCTCCTGCGTGACGCCGGAGAACAGCGTGCCCCGGTAGAAATTGACGCCGAGCACATCGATCGGGGTGGAGATGACGGCCAGGTCGCCGTCCTGAACCGGGAGTTCGGCGTTCTGGCGAGCGAGGTCGGCGACGACGTCCTCGGGATAGGCGCCCTTGACGAGCGGGTCCAGATAGAGACGGCGGCCCATGCCGTCGGCGCGGCGGCACGCCTCGGCGTCCTCGTGGCTGCCGGTCTCGGGGGTCGCTGTGCCGAGGTTGAGCGTGATGCCCAGTTCGAGTGCGTCGCCGCGGGTGGCGGCCGTCTCGCGGAGGTGCCGCGAGGCGAGGCCGTGGCCGAGGAGCAGGTGGTGGACGGCGCGGATCGCGTCGCCGAAGTTCTTCCGGCCGGGGGCCTGGTTGCCGTACGCGTAGCCGAGCATGGCCGAGCACCACGGCTCGTTCAGCGTCGTCCAGTGCTCGACCCGGTCGCCGAGGGCGTCGTGGGCGAGGGCGGCGTACTCGGCGAACCGGTAGGCCGTGTCCCGGGCCGGCCAGCCGCCCGCGTCCTCCAGTTCCTGCGGGAGGTCCCAGTGGTAGAGGGTGATCCACGGCGTGATGCCCCGGGCCGCCAGCTCGTCGACCAGGCGCTTGTAGAAGTCCAGGCCCCGCTCGTTGACCGGCCCCCGCCCGCCCGGCTGGATGCGCGGCCAGGCGAGCGAGAACCGGTACGTGTCCACGCCCAGGTCCGCGATCAGCCGCACGTCCTCGGGCATCCGGTGGTAGTGGTCGCAGGCCACATCGCCGTTCTCGCCGCGGACGACCATGCCCGGGACCCGGCAGTACGTGTCCCAGATGGACGGGGTCCGGCCGTCCTCGGCGGCTGCTCCCTCGATCTGGTAGGCGGCGGTGGCGACGCCCCAGCGGAAGTCGGCGGGCAGTCCGGGGACGGCCTCGGCGGCGATCTCGCGCGCGTATGCCTGGGGGGTGACGATATTCATGGGTCTCCTGTGGTGTGCGTGGGATCGCGTGGGATCGCTACGAGCGGGGTGCCGCGGCGGCCGGGGCGGGCCGGTGGAGCCAGCAGGCCACCGTGCGCGAGCCGTCCGCGTCCGGCCCGTCCGGCGCGGCGAGCACCGGGACCTGAGTGGCGCAGGCGTCGAGCGCCCGGCCGCAGCGGGGGTGGAAGGCGCAGCCGGCCGGCATCGCGGCGAGGTGCGGGGGCGAGCCGGGGATACCGGTGAGCTCACGGCGGGGGCCGTGGAGAGCGGGGAAGGAGTGCAGCAGGCCGTCGCTGTAGGGGTGGCGGGGGTCCCGGTAGATCGCCGCGGCACCGGCCTCCTCGACGATCCGGCCGCCGTACATGATTGCGATCCGGTCGGAGAACTCGATCAGCAGCGAGATGTCGTGGGTGATGAAGACGACCGAGAAGCCCAGTTCCTCGCGGAGTCCGACCAGTTGGCGCAGGATCTGGCGCTGCATGACGACGTCCAGGGCGGTCGTCGGCTCGTCCATGATGACGATCTCGGGCTCCAGCGCGAGCGCCATCGCGATCATCACGCGCTGACGCATCCCCCCGGAGAGCTGGTGCGGGTAGGCGGAGAGCCGGTCGGCGGAGATGCCGACCAGGGCCAGCAGCTCCTTGGCACGGGCGGTCCGTCCGGGGCGTGTCATGTCCGGGCGGTGGGCCCGGAGCACGTCGGTGAGCTGGCTGTGGACCGTGTGCACCGGGTTGAGCGAGTTCATCGCGCCCTGGAACACGATGGACAGCTCCTGCCAGCGGAAGGCCCGCAGCTCGGGCGCCGTCAGGGTCAGCAGGTCGAGCGCTCCGCCGTCCCGCCGGTGGTAGTGGACCTCGCCGCCGGTGATCACCCCCGGCGGCGAGAGCAGCCGGGTGACGGCGTACGCGAGGGTCGACTTCCCGGACCCGGACTCGCCCGCCAGACCCAGGACTTCGCCCCGGTGGAGGGTCAGGTCGATGTCGCGCAACGCGTGCGCGGCGTCGGCCCCGGTCCCGTAGTCGACGTTCAGACCGCGGATGGTGAGGACGGGCTCGCTGCTCATGAGCGGGTCTCCTTGTCGTGCGTACCGCGCGCCACGGGTGTGAAGCCGACCCGCATCCGCACCGTGCGGGACGCGCCGGTCGCCGTGCGCAGGCGCGGGTTGACGAACTCGTCGATGCCGAAGTTGATCAGGGCGAGCGACATGCCGAGCAGGGCGATGCAGAGCCCGGCGGGAACGAACCACCACCACGCGCCCTGGGCCAGCGCCTGGTTGGACTGCGCCCAGAACAGGACGGTCCCCCAGTTCCAGTGCGAGATGTCGGCGACGCCGATGAAGGCGAGGGTGATCTCGGAGAGGACGGCGAAGATGACCGTGCCGACGAAGCCGGAGGCGATGACGGCCGTCAGGTTCGGCAGGACCTCGAAGAAGATGATCCGCCAGGTGGACTCGCCGGTGGCGCGCGCCGCTTCGACGTAGTCCCGGCGCCGCAGCGACAGCGTCTGCGCGCGCAGCACCCGCGCTCCCCACGCCCATGAGGTGAAGGCGATGACGGTGGCGATGAGCAGGTCGCCCGCGTCGGAGACGAAACTGGCGATGATGATGATCAGCGGCAGTCCCGGAATCACCAGGAAGACGTTGGAGAGCACCGAGAGCAGCTCGTCGGCCGTACCGCCGAGGAAGCCGGCGCTGACGCCGACCAGTACGGAGAGGATCGTCGCGAGGACCCCGGCGACGAACCCGACGACCAGGACGCCCCGGGTGCCGACGAGGATCTGCGAGAGCACGTCCTGACCGGTCTGCGTGGTACCGAACCAGTGGGCACCGGAGGGTGGTTGGAGCAGTTCGTTGCTCATGGCGTCGGGGTCGTACGGTGCGATCCACGGCCCGATGACCGCGATCACGACGAAGAAGGAGAGGATCCCGAGGCCGACGGCGGTCTTGCGGCCACGCAGGAAACGCAGCCTGCGCCTGCTGGGCGCCGGGGCCGCGGTCGCGTCGATCACGGCGGCCTCGGCGGCGGTGACGGCCATGTCCTAGGCCTCCCTTCGGGTACGGGGGTCGAGGACCAGGTAGATCACGTCGGCGAGGAGGTTCGCCGCGAGGACGGACAGCGTGATGATGAGGAAGACGCCCTGCATCAGGGGGTAGTCCTTCGCCCCCACGCCCTGGAAGAGCTGGTAGCCGATGCCGGGGTAGGAGAAGACCATCTCCACCAGCAGCGTTCCGCCGACGATGAAGCCCAGCGAGAGGGCGAAGCCGGAGATGTTGGGGAGGATCGCGTTGCGTGCGGCGTACCCGAACATCACCCGGCGCTCGGAGAGCCCCTTGGCCTGGGCGACCATGACGTAGTCCTCGGAGGACACCGTCACCATCATGTTCCGCATGCCGAGGATCCAGCCGGCCACGGCGCTGAGCACGATGGTGAGGCCGGGCAGCGCCGCGTGGTAGAGCGCGCTGGAGACGAACGGCCAGTCGAAGGCGGGGACGAGCGAACTGTCGTAGCCCCCGGCGGCCGGGAAGAGCGGCCACTTCACGGCGAACAGGGCGATGGCGATGAGCCCCAGCCAGAAGTACGGAATGGCCGAGATGAAGGTGGTGACGGGCAGCAGGCCGTCCATCCAGGAGCCGCGCCGCCAGCCGGTGAAGACCCCGATGCCGGTGCCGAGCACGAAGCTGATCAGGGTGGTGACACCGACGAGCGCGAGCGTCCAGGGCAGCGACTGGGCGATCACCTCGCCGACCGGGGTCGGGAAGAAGGTGAAGGAGAGGCCGAGGTCGCCGTCGAGCAGATGCGACCAGTAGTCGGTGTACTGCTGCCAGAGCGACTGGTGCTTGTCGAGGCCGAAGAGCGCCTTGAGCGAGTTGATGGCACTGGTGTCGAGCTGGCCCTGGAAGCGGGAGACGAGGGCCTGGACGGGGTCGCCGGGCATCATGCGCGGGATCAGGAAGTTGATGGTGATCGCGGCCCACGCGGTGACCAGGTAGAAGGCGAGCCGTTGCAGCAGGTATTTCACTTCACGGTCTCCTTCTCCTGGCCGCCGGCTCCGCGGCGCCCGCCGTCGTCGGCTCCGTTGGGCTCGCCGTCGTCCGCCTCCTTCTCGTGGCCGCCGGCCCCATGGCTCTCGCCGTCGTCCGCGTACAGCCAGCAGGCCGCCCACTGGCCGTCCGCCAGGTCGAAGCGCGGGGGCGGTTCGGTGCGGCAGCGCTCCATCGCCTTGGGGCAGCGGGGGTGGAAGCGGCAGCCGGCGGGCGGGGCGATGAGCGAGGGCGGTTCGCCGCCGCCGGTCTCCTCCCGCTCCGCCTCGGCGACCACCCGGTCCGGGTCGGGCGCCGAGGCGATGAGGAGCTGGGTGTAGGGGTGCGCGGGGCGCTGCGTGACGGTCTCGCTGCCGCCGCCCTCGACGATCCGGCCCGCGTACATCACCAGGGTCGAGTCCGCGAAGTAGCGGGCCGACGCGATGTCGTGGGTGATGTAGAGGATCGCCAGGTGCAAGCGGTCCTTGAGGTCCTTCAGCAGGTTGAGCACCCCGAGCCGGATCGACACGTCCAGCATCGAGACGGGCTCGTCGGCGAGCAGGACCTGGGGATCGGCGCCGAGCGCGCGGGCGATGGCCACGCGCTGGCGCTGTCCCCCCGACAGCTCGTGCGGGAACTTGTCCAGGTACTGGTGCGGGGGAGTCAGCTGGACGCGGTTCAGCAGAGCGGTCAGGTTCTGCTCCAGCTCCGCCTCGCCGCTGCCCGCCCGTCCGTGGATCCTCAGTGCTCGGGTCAGGTGGTAGCGCACGGTGTGCACCGGGTTCAGCGAGGCGAACGGGTCCTGGAAGATGAGCTGGACCCGACGCGCGTAGGCACGGAAGGACCGGCCGCGTCCGGCCTTCACCGCCGTGCCGTCCAGCCGGATCTCGCCCCCGGTCAGCGGATACAGCTGGGCGAGCAGCCGGGCGACGGTGGACTTCCCGGAGCCCGACTCCCCCACCAGTGCGGTGACGGTGCCGCGCCGCAGTCGCAGCGAGACGTCGTCGACGGCGTGGACGGTGCGGCGCCTGCCCGTGACGAGGTCGCGTCCGGTGCGCCGTACGGGGAAGTGCTTGGTGACTCCGCGTGCTTCGAGCACGACGTGGTTCTGTTCGGGCTGTTCAGTCATGGCCGGTCCTGTGTCCCGTATCCCGTATCCCGTATCTCCTTGTTCCTGGCGCTACTTGGCGGGCTTGAGCTGGAGCACGATCTGCAGCGCGGACGGCTGGGTGTGCTGCGGCGGGGCGTACGGGTCGGCCTCGGTGGGCCAGCCCACCCAGTTCTTCGTGGAGTACTCGGCCCCGATGGGGGCGGCGGCCGTCGGGATCACCGGCGCCTGCTCGACCATGATCTTCTGGAGGGTGTTCATGGCAGCCGTGCGGGCCGAGTCCTCGGTGGCGTTCGCGAAGTCCTTGAGCGCCTCGGTCGCCTCGTCGTTCTTGAAGCGGCCGAAGTTGCCGAGCTGGGACGCCTTGCCGACGGGCTGGAGCAGCGCACCGTCCATGATGTTCTGGTACATGTCGTACGGGGTGGCGCCGCTGTTGGTCCAGTGCAGGGTCGCGTCGAAGTTGCCGTTGGCGACGTCCGCGCCCCAGGCCTCGGCGGTCTGCGTCTTGACCTTGGCCTCGATGCCGAGCTGCTTGATGTTGTCCTTGATGATCGCGAGTCCGGTGATGTAGTCGTTCCAGCCGGCCGGGTCGGTGAAGGTGAGCTTCACCGGCTTGCCGCCGGGGTCCTTCAGCACCCCGCCGCTGAGCTCGAACCCGGCGTCGGCGAGCACCTTCTTGGCCCCGGCCACGTCCGGTGCGGTGGTGGCGCTCTTGTACTCGGGCGCGAGGAAGGACTCACCGGCGGGCAGCGGGATGCCGGTCGGGTTGGTGATCTCCGGGTAGAGCGTCGCCTCGGCCTGGGTGTGGATCGCCTTGCGGTCGACGACCATCGCCATGGCCTTGCGCAGCGCCGGGTTGTCGAACGGCTTGCGGGCGGTGTTGAACCACAGTCCGTGGATGCCGAGCCCGGACGGGAACCACAGCTTGTGGTTCGCGGGGTCCTTGGCGATGAACAGCTGCTTGTAGTCCGGCATGAAGACGAACGACCACTCGACCTTGCCGCTCGCCAGCGCCGTGGTCGCCGCGCTGTTGTCGTTGTAGGCGGTGTAGCGCAGCTCCTTGACCTTGGTCGCGCCCTTCCAGTAGGTGGGCGTGGCGGTCAGGGTGGTGGTCTGCGGGGTGAACGTCTTGAGCTTGTACGGGCCCGAGCCGACCGGTGTGCGGTTGGGCCAGGTCTCCGGGTTCTCGACGCCCTCCCAGATGTGCTTGGGCACGACGAACTGCTGGATGATCTTGTTCTGGTTGACGTACTGGGACTCCTTGAAGGTCAGGACGACCTTCTTGCCCTGCACCGCGACCCCGTCGAACGGGATGCCGTTGCCGTTGAGAGCCGGGCGCTTCTTCAGGAGGTCGAAGGTGTACGCGACGTCGTCGGCGGTCAGCGGCTTGCCGTCGGCCCACTTGGCCTTGGGGTCGAGGGTGAAGGTGACCTTGGTGAAGTTGGACTCCCACGCCCAGTCGGTCGCCAGCCACGGGGCGGCCTTGTCCGCGGGCCGGATCTGGTTCGTCATCGCGAGCGGCTCGTAGATCATGAACCGGTAGCCGAGCGTGGCGCCCGCCGAGGTGTTCAGGAACGGGTTGCTGTTGTTGGTCTGCGGCCCGTCGGGCTTGCCCAGGGTCAGTACGCCGGAGGCACCGCCCCCTTTGTTGGCACCCGAGTTGGCGGACGAGCAACCGGCGGCGAGCGCGACCACGGCGGTGGCGAGTGAGAGCGCTCTCAGCGTGGCGTGACGTCGTGCGGACATGGCGACTCCATGAGGGACTGCGGGTCTGGGAGATCCGGAAAAGGGGCAGCGCTCGGCGCGCCGGGTACAGGCGGTACGGGGCGGTACAGGGCGGTACGGGGTGGTACGGGCGGTGCGGGCGGTGCGGTACGGGTGGTGCGTACGGCGAGTGGGAGGCGGGGCGGGGGCGGGCGGCCGACGGGACCGGCCGGACCGCTACGGCGCCGAGTGGCGCACGACCAGTTCGGTGGGCAGCACGACGGGCGCGTCGGGCGCGGCCGTGCCGCCGAGGCGGGAGAGCAGCATCCGCGCGGCCGTCTCACCCATCTGCCGGGTGGGCTGGCGCACGGTGGTCAGCGGTGGTTCGGTGTGCTCGGCCATCGGGATGTCGTCGAAGCCGACCACGGCGATGTCGTCCGGCACGGACCGTCCGGCCGCGCGCAGCGCCCGCAGCACGCCCGCCGCACTGATGTCGTTGTGCGCGAAGACCGAGTCGAACTCGGTTCCGGCGGCCAGGAGTTGCTCCACGGCCAGCCGGCCCCGGCGTTCGGTGAAGTCCCCGTGCACGACGAGATCGGTGGGCAGGACCGTACGGAATCCGTCCAGCCGGTCGCGTACGCAGCCGAAGTGCTGCGGGCCCGTGATGATCAGGGGTCTGGTGCGTCCGGCGGCCAGCAGATGACGGGCGGCGGACGCGCCTCCTTCGCGGTTGGTGGTCACGACGGAGGGGAATTCGGGGTGGTGTCCGCGGTCGTCGATCAGCACGATCGGCAGACCGCCGCGGTGCAGTGCGGTGAGGTGGTCGAGGGTGTTCTCGGGTTCGACGACCAGGAGGCCGTCGAAGGCGCGGGCCGACACCTGGCTGGTGAAGCGTTCCACGGACTCGGCACCGCGGTTGCAGGTGAAGAGCAGCAGTCCGTAGTCGGCGGCCTCGACGGTGTCGACGACGCCCTGGAGCACTTCGCCCATCCACGGCCAGGTGAGCGAGGGCACCAGCATGCCGACCGTGCGGCTGCTGCCGCGGGCCAGTCCGACGGCACCCGAGCTGGGCACATAGCCGAGCTGTGCGATCACTTCACGAACGCGGGCGGCCGTGGCACCGTCCACTTCGCCCTTGGCGTTGACGACCCGCGACACCGTCGTCTTGCTGACGCCGGCCTCGCGGGCGACATCGGCGATGGTGACACGCATCGGGGCCTCCGGGACAGGGCATGGCAGGCAGCTGGAACCGGTACCGCAACCGGTTCCGGAACCGGTACCGGCGTTGCGGCGTGAGTTAACCCCGCGGGAACAGTGCCGTCAATACTTCACGCCGACATTGGTCCGTACCGATCTCCTGTGCAGGCGGGGCGAGTTGTGTGTTCAGGTTCTGAACACGCGCCCTCTTGACGCGGCCCCGCAGGAGCAGTTCACTCCCGCCCCGATCGACGGCTACTCCCCCACGCCCCGCCGAGGAAGGCACCAGCCCATGATCCGATCGGGAAGAGCCCACGGGGCCTGCTCGCCGCCCTACTCGCGACGGCCGGTCTCAACGGACATCACGGCCGGCCGCCGGACGGACCCGGACCCGGACGGACCCGGGTCCGGGGACGTCCGGCGGCCGGGGACGTCCGGCGATCGGGTACGTCCGGCGGTCGGGGACGTCCGGCGGTCGGGGACGGACCGCGTTACTCCGTGGGCTCGATCCCGGCCCGCAGCAGCCCGTACGTGTACGCGTCCTCCAGCGCCTGCCAGGACGCCGCGATGACGTTCTCCGCGACACCGACGGTCGCCCAGTCACCGCTGCCGTCGCCCGTCGTGATGAGGACGCGGGTGGTGGACTCGGTCCCGGTGCGGCCTTCCAGGATGCGGACCTTGTAGTCGACCAGTTCCAACTTGGCGAGCTGCGGGTAGATCCGCTCCAGCGCGACGCGCAGCGCCCGGTCGAGCGCGTTGACCGGGCCATTGCCCTCGGCGGTGGCGACGATGCGCTCGCCCTTGGCCCAGAGCTTCACCGTCGCCTCGTTGGCGTGCGTCCCGTCGGGGCGGTCCTCGACGATGGCGCGCCAGGACTCCGTACGGAAGTAGCGGCGTGCCCGGCCCTCGGCCTCCGCGCGCAGCAGCAGCTCGAAGGAGGCGTCGGCGGCCTCGTACGTGTAGCCCTTGAGTTCGCGCTCCTTGACGCGCTCGACGACCCGGCCGACGAGTTCCCGGTCGCCGCCGAGGTCGATGCCGAGCTCCTTGCCCTTGAGCTCGATGGAGGCACGGCCCGCCATGTCGGAGACCAGCATCCGCATGGTGTTGCCGACCAGCGCGGGGTCGATGTGCTGGTACAGGTCCGGGTCGACCTTGATCGCGGAGGCGTGCAGTCCGGCCTTGTGGGCGAAGGCGGAAACACCCACATAGGGCTGGTGGGTGGAGGGCGTCAGGTTGACGACCTCGGCGATCGCGTGCGAGACGCGGGTCATGTCGGCGAGCGCGCCCTCGGGGAGGACCGTCTTGCCGTACTTGAGTTCCAGGGCGGCGACGACGGGGAAGAGGTTGGCGTTGCCGACCCGCTCGCCGTAGCCGTTGGCGGTGCACTGGACGTGCGTGGCGCCCGCGTCGACGGCGGCGAGGGTGTTGGCGACGGCGCAGCCGGTGTCGTCCTGGGCGTGGATGCCGAGCCGGGCGCCGGTGTCGGCCAGCACGGTGGAGACGACGGCCTGGACCTGGGCGGGGAGCATGCCGCCGTTGGTGTCGCAGAGGATGACGACGTCGGCGCCCGCCTCGTGGGCGGCGCGGACGACGGCCTTGGCGTACTCGGGATTGGCGCGGTAGCCGTCGAAGAAGTGCTCGCAGTCCACGAAGACCCGGCGGCCCCGCTCGCGGAGGAAGGAGACGGTGTCGCGGACCATCTCCAGGTTCTCTTCGAGGGTGGTGCGCAGGGCGAGTTCCACGTGGCGGTCGTGGGACTTGGCGACCAGGGTGATCACCGGGGCGCCGGACTCCAACAGGGCCTTGACCTGGTGGTCCTCGGCGGCCTTGCCACCGGCGCGGCGGGTCGCGCCGAAGGCGACCAGCTCGGCGTTCTTGAACTCGATCTCCTGCCGGGCGCGGGCGAAGAACTCGGTGTCGCGGGGGTTGGCGCCGGGCCAGCCGCCCTCGATGAAGCCCACGCCGAAGTTGTCCAGGTGCCGGGCAATGGTCAGCTTGTCCGCGACCGTCAGGTTGATGCCTTCACGCTGGGCGCCGTCGCGCAGTGTGGTGTCGAAGACATGGAAACTGTCGTCGGTGGGCTTGGCCTTGGTGGTCATGCTGGTCTGACTCCTGTCGGATGAGTGGATCCGGACGATCTGGCTCCACTTGCCCCCATCATCCCGCGCGCCTCGCCCCGGCCGTGGTGAGGGCCGGAAAACGAAAAAACCCCTCGCGGGTGCGAGAGGTCTGCGCGCGGGTCTGGGGCACGGTGGCCGCGCCGTACATGGTGGTACGGGGCGGTCACTGCGGACCGGCGCGCCTGTTGCCAATAATCATGACGAACGAGGGCACGGAAGCAGTCTTGCACAGGGCTGCCTCCGTGCCGTGTCCCGTCTCAGGATGCGGGCGTGACGCTGGTCGCTCCGGACGGCTCCGAGTGCTCCTGCCCGGCCTTCCGGGTGCCGACCCGGCCCAGGTCGATGTCACGGGTCTCGCGCATGGTCAGGTAGACGACCAGGGAGACCGCGGCGCACCCCGCGACGTACCAGTAGAAGCCGGATTCGGCGCCCGCCTTCTTGAACCAGAGCGCCACGTACTCGGCGGTGCCGCCGAAGAGCGCGTTGGCGACGGCGTACGGGAGGGCGACGCCCAGGGCCCGGATGCCGGTCGGGAAGAGTTCGGCCTTCACGCAGGCGTTGATCGAGGTGTACCCGGTGACGACGACCAGGGCCAGGAGCGCCAGGCCGAAGGCGGGCCAGAAGGTGCCCGCGTGCTTGAGCATCGTCATGATCGGCACGGTCAGGAAGGTGGAGCCGACGGCGAAGGTGATCAGCAGCGGGCGGCGGCCGATCCGGTCGGAGAGCAGTCCGGCCAGCGGCTGGACGCACATGAAGACGAACAGGGCGCAGAAGCTGACGAGCGAGGCGGTGGACTTCTCCATGCCGGCGCTCTTGGAGAGGAACTTGGTGAGGTAGGTCGTGTACGTGTAGTACGCGACGGTCCCGCCCATGGTCAGGGCCATCACCAGGAACGCCTCGCGCCTGTGCTGCCACAGCGCCTTCAGCGTGCCGCGGTCCTCCTGCTCGGCGGCACCGGACTCCGCGTAGACCTCGGTCTCCAGCATCGAGCGGCGCAGGTAGAAGACGATCGCGGCACCGAGCGCGCCGACGACGAACGGGATGCGCCAGCCCCAGCTGTGCAGGGCCGCGTCGGACATGTTGCGCTGGAGGAAGATCTGGAGGCCCAGGCCGATGAGCTGTCCCGCGGTCATGGACACGTACTGGAAGCTGGAGGCGAAGCCGCGCCGGTGGGGTGCGGAGGCCTCGGTCAGGTAGGTGGCGCTGGCGGCGTACTCGCCGCCGACGGACAGGCCCTGGAGCAGCCGGGCCAGCAGGAGGACGGCGACGCCGCCGTACCCCGCCACGTCGTACGTCGGCGCGACGGCGATGAGGATCGCGGAGGCCGACATGAGGGTGACGGTGAGGGTGAGGGCGGCCTTGCGGCCCCGGCGGTCACCGATCCGGCCGAGCATCCAGCCGCCGACCGGCCTCATGAAGAAGCCGACGGCGAAGATGCCCATGGTGTTCATGAGATTGGCGGTCTCATTGCCTTCGGGGAAGAACGAGTCCGCGAAGTAGACCGCGAAGGTCGCGTACACGAACCAGTCGAACCACTCGACCATGTTGCCGGCGGAGCCGACCCAGATTTTCTTCCACTGCTCTCGTCCCATGGTCCGTCACCGTGCCCGAACAGCCGGGAGCACAACAAGGGCGCAACGGGCAACGATCAGGCGTACTTACGTGCGTTTGGTTCACAACGGCCCGGGACGCTCCTGGGTGGTGAGCGAGTCGTCGATGAACTCCCCGACCCGGGCGAGGACTTGGTCCCGGCCCGTGCCCGGGATGCCGACGGCGACATGGACGCTGAACCCGTCGAGCAGGGCCCGCAGCCGGGTCGCGAACCGCTCGGCGTCGACGGTACGGAACTCGCCGCGTGAGGCGCCCTCCGCCAGCAGTGCCACCAGGTCGCGGTGCCAGGCGCCCTCGATCGCTGCCTGCCGGGCGCGGGCGTCGTCGTCGGCGTTCCGCGAGCGGTTCCAGACCTCCAGCCAGAGCGTCCAGTGCGGATCGCGGTGGCCGTCGGGGAGGTACAGATCGATGTACGCGTCGAGCCGTTCGCGGACCGTCGTCCGCGCCGACAGCAGGGCGCGCCGCTCCGCGCCGAGCCGCCCCTCGCTCCACTCCAGGGTCTGGAGCAGCAGCTCGTCCTTGGTGCGGAAGTAGTAGAGGAGGTGTCCGCTGCTCATGCCGACCTCACGGCCCAGCCCGGCCATGGTGAGGCCGTCGAGGCCGCGTTCGGCGATGGTGGCCATGGCGGCGGCCAGCAGTACCTCGC
The DNA here is from genome assembly GCF_044742755.1 of Streptomyces sp. NPDC087845. Classification (NCBI taxonomy): domain Bacteria; kingdom Bacillati; phylum Actinomycetota; class Actinomycetes; order Kitasatosporales; family Streptomycetaceae; genus Streptomyces; species Streptomyces sp. NPDC087845. The sequence goes on along the minus strand of NZ_JBIUVC010000014.1, from coordinate 95,226 downwards.
GGGGCGGGGCGGTGTTGCGTCGGCGTGGAGCGGGGGGCACGGTTCAGACCTTCGGCTGCTGCTGGGTGATGCAGTGGATGCCTCCACCGCCGGCAAAGATCGTACGGGCGTCGACGAGGGTCACCGTACGGTCGGGGAAGAGCTCGCCGAAGATCGCCGCCGCTTCCTTGTCGCGCGGGTCGTCGAAGGCGCAGAGGATCACGCCGCCGTTGCAGAGGTAGTGGTTGATGTAGGAGTAGTCGACCCACTCGCCGTCGGCCTTCAGCACGGTGGGCGCGGGGACCTCCACGACGTCCAGGGAGCGGCCCCTGGCGTCGGTGGCGGCGCGCAGGACGCGGAGCGTCTCGCGGGTGATCTCGTGGTCGGGGTGGGCCGGGTCCGGCTGGACGTGGGCGACGACGGTGCCGGGGCGGGCGAAGGCGGCGACGATGTCGACATGGCCGAGGGTGCCGTACGTGCCGTAGTCGCCGGCCAGTCCGCGGGGCAGCCAGATGGCCTTCTCGGTGCCGAGCCGGGCGTGGATCTCGGCCTCGACCTGCTCGCGGGTCAGTCCGGGGTTGCGCTCCGCACCGAGCTGGACGGTCTCGGTGAGCAGGACGGTGCCCTCTCCGTCGACGTGGATGGCGCCGCCCTCGTTGACGAGGGAGGAGCTGTGCACGGGGACGGCGGCGAGCTCGGCGACGGAACGGGCGATGTGCCGGTCGTGCTCCCAGCGGGCCCAGCTCTGGGCGCCCCAGCCGTTGAACGTCCAGTCCACGGCGGCCAGTTGCTGCCCGTCGGTGACGAAGGTGGGTCCGATGTCGCGCATCCAGGCGTCGTCGAGCGGGCGGACGGCCAGTTCGATGTCCGGGCCGAGGAGTGCGCGGGCGCTGTCCTCCTGGCCGGGTCCGACGACCATCGTGACGGGTTCGAAGCGGCGGACGGCGCGGGCGACGGTGGCCCAGGCGTCGCGGGCCTCCTCCAGTTCGGCGTCGGTGCCGAAGGTGGGGTTGGGGCCCGGCCAGGCCATCCAGGTGCGTTCGTGCGGGGCCCACTCGGGCGGCATGCGGAAGGTCATGAGGTGTCCCTGAAAGCGTGTCGGGTGATGCGATACGTAGCGGATGAGGCGATACGTGCCGGGTGGGGCGATACGTGCCGGCTTGGGCGTCAGAGGAAGTAGAGGCGGTTGAGGGAGACGGAGTCGGCGGGTTCGGAGCGCAGCGGGTCGCCGTCCAGGGTGACCAGGCCGCTGCGGGCGTCCACGGCGACCTCTCCGGTACGGGAGTTGTGGACGAGGTCGCCGGGGCCGATGCCGCGGGTGCCGCGTACTGCGACGCGGCGCCGTCGGGTGGGCATCAGGTCCGCCCCGAGCTGGGTCGCCGCCTGGGAGACGAAGGCCACGGAGAGATCGGCGGCGGTGGCTCCGTACGCCCCGAACTGCGGTCCGAGTACCAGGGGTTCGCAGGTGTCGGTGGCGGCGTTCGGGTCGCCCGTGACGCCGTACGCCGGGAAGCCGGACTTCAGTACGAGCTGCGGCTTCGCGCCGAAGAACTCCGGCCGCCACAGCACGATGTCGGCGAGCTTGCCGGTCTCGATGGAGCCGATCTCGTGTGCGAGGCCGTGGGCGATGGCGGGGTTGATGGTGAGCTTGGCGATGTAGCGCAGCACCCGGGCGTTGTCGTCGGCGGGGCCGTCGCCCTCCATCGGGCCGAGCTCGGCCTTCATCTTCCCGGCCATCGCGAAGGTGCGGCGCACCGTCTCGCCGGCCCGTCCCATGCCCTGCGCGTCGGACGAGGTGATGCCGATGGCCCCCAGGTCGTGCAGGACGTCCTCGGCGCCCATCGTTCCGGCGCGGATGCGGTCGCGGGCCATGGCGGCGTCGCCCGGCAGGTCCGTCTTGAGGTCGTGTACGGAGACGATCATCCCGTAGTGCTCGGCGACGGCGTCCCGGCCGAAGGGCAGCGTCGGGTTGGTGGACGAGCCGATGACGTTCTCGACGCCGGCCATCTTCAGGACGTTGGGGACGTGTCCGCCGCCGCAGCCCTCGATGTGGAAGGCGTGGATCGTGCGGCCTTCGAGGACGCGCAGGGTGTCCTCGACCGACAGGCACTCGTTCAGCCCGTCGCTGTGCAGGGCGACCTGGACGTCGTGCTCCTCGGCGACGCGCAGGGCGGTGTCCAGGGCGCGGGTGTGGGCGCCCATGTCCTCGTGGACCTTGAAGCCGCAGGCCCCGCCCTCGGCGAGCGCCTCGACCAGCGGCGCCGGGTCGGAGGACGAACCGCGGCCCAGGAAGCCGATGTTGACGGGCCAGGCGTCGAAGGCGTTGAAGGCATGGCGCAGGGCCCAGGGCGAGTTGACGCCGACGCCCCAGACCGGGCCGAACTCCTGGCCGATGACCGTGGTGACACCGGAGGCGAGCGAGGCCTCCATGATCCGGGGCGAGAGCAGGTGGACGTGGGTGTCCACGGCGCCCGCCGTCGCGATCATGCCCTCGCCGGAGACGATGGTGGTGCCCGTGCCGACGACGACGTCGACACCGTCGAGGGTGTCCGGGTTCCCGGCCCGCCCGATCGCCGCGATCCGGCCCTCACGGATGCCGATGGACACCTTGCGGATGCCCTGCACGGCGTCGATGACCAGCACATTGCTGATGACGACGTCGCAGGTGTCCCGGACGGCCGCGGCCTTGAGGTGCAGCCCGTCGCGGGCGGTCTTGCCGAAGCCCGCGAGGAACTCCTCGCCGTACCGCTGCGCGTCGGACTCGACGCGGACGGTCAGCCCGGAGTCGCCGAGCCTGACCCGGTCCCCGGCGCGCGGGCCGTGCACGGAGGCGTACTCGTGAGGATCGATGCTCATCGCCCGGCTCCCAGGTATCCGCAGGCCACCGCGCGCCGCAGGGCCTCGTCACGTGCGCCGGGGGCGTCGAGCGGCCCGTCGACCAGACCGGCGAATCCGATGGCGATCCGGTCGCCGCCGATCGGCACCAGCCCCACGTCCACGGACTCCCCCGGTCCGAAGCGGACGGAGGAGCCGGCGGGTACGCAGAGCCGCATCCCGTACGCGGCCGACCGGTCGAAGTCGAGCCGCGGGTTGGCCTCGAAGAAGTGGAAGTGCGAGGTGACGGAGACCGGCACCGTCGCGGTGTTGCGCACGGTCAGCCGCGCCGCGGGCTCGGGTTCGGGCGTGGCGGGGCCGGGGACGACCGCCCCGGGCGCGTCGTCGCCGAGCCCGCCGCCCAGCGGCCGGGAGACCACGGCGAGCCGTGAACCGTCGTCGAAGACGGCCTCCACATGGACCTCGGTGACGACATCGGCGACCCCCGGAAGGACGTCGTCGGGGCCGAGCACGGAGCGGGCGGCCTCGATGGCCTCGGCGAGCCTGCGCCCGTCGCGGGCGGCCTCGCAGACCGTGTCCGCGATCAGGGCGGTCGCCTCGGGGACATTGAGCCTCAGTCCCCGGGCACGGCGGGCCCGGGCCAGTTCGGCGGCGCCGAAGAGCAGCAGCCTGTCACGTTCCGTCGGGGTCAGTCGCACGCCCGCTCACCTCCTGTTTAGAGCAGCACTCTAACCGTGGAGCAAGAGAATACGGAAGGTTGCTTCCGTCACTTTTGAGCAGCGCTCCAACCATGCGACCGGTCCGGGAGCACGACGAAGGCCGCGCCCGGCAGAACCGGGCGCGGCCTTCGCTCGTACGGGGAACGGGTCGGACGGAGTCCTAGCCGAGCAGGTGCATCCAGCCGTGGGTGTCCTCGGCGGTGCCGCGCTGGACGTCCAGCAGGCGCTCGCGCAGCTTCAGCGTGACCTCGCCGGGCACGCCCTCGCTCTGGGTCCACTCGCCGCCCGCGGACTTGACGGTGCCGACGGGGGTGATGACGGCGGCGGTACCGCAGGCGAAGACCTCGGTGAGGGTGCCGTTCTCGGTGTCGGCGCGCCACTGGTCGATGGAGACGCGGCCCTCCTCGGACTCGTATCCGAGGTCGCGGGCGACCTTGAGCAGCGAGTCACGGGTGACGCCGGCGAGCAGGGAGCCGGTCAGGGCCGGGGTGATGATCTTGTTCCCGTACACGAAGTACAGGTTCATCCCGCCGAGCTCCTCGACCCACTTGTGCTCGACCGCGTCGAGGTAGGCGACCTGGTCGCAGCCCTTCGCCGCGGCCTCGGCCTGGGCGAGCAGGGAGGCCGCGTAGTTGCCGCCGGTCTTGGCGTCGCCCATGCCGCCGGGGACGGCGCGGACACGGTCCTCGGAGAGCCAGATGGAGACGGGCTTGACGCCACCGGGGAAGTAGGCGCCGGCGGGCGAGGCGATGACGACGAAGAGGTACTCGTTGGCGGGCTTCACACCGAGGCCGACCTCGGTCGCGATCATGAACGGGCGCAGGTAGAGCGACTCCTCGCCGCCGTGCGCCGGAACCCATGCCTTGTCCTGCTGGACCAGCACGTCGCACGCCTCGATGAACGTCTCGACGGGCAGTTCCGGCATGGCCAGCCGGTGCGCCGACGCCTGGAAGCGCTTGGCGTTCGCCTCCGGGCGGAACGTGGCGACACTGCCGTCGGGCTGGCGGTATGCCTTGAGGCCCTCGAAGATCTCCTGCGCGTAGTGCAGGACCGTGGTCGCGGGGTCGAGGGAGAGCGGGCCGTAGGGGACGAGCTGGCCGTCGTGCCAGCCGCGGCCCTCGGTCCACCGGATCGTCACCATGTGATCGGTGAAGTGGCGGCCGAATCCGGGCTTGACCAGGATCGCCTCGCGCTCCGCGTCGGACAGCGGGTTCGAGGAGGGCTTGAGCTCGATCGTGGGCGTCGTCATGAGTGCGTGTCCTTCACCGGTTGTGTGTGGTGGGCCGCGCTCGCGCCGCTCCTGCCAGACAGGTGCTAGGACGTCCGAGCTTCTGTGCGAGCCACGGCCCGTTCGATTATCGCTCCCGGGTGGCCGTGCACGAAATGACGCGAATGCGGTCCAGTGTTCGATGGTGACACCCGGGGCCGCACAGGAGAAGCCGCCGGGTGCGTTTGCGACCCGGCGGCTTCGAATGGGAGTCGTCGGGTCAGCTCGCTACGCGTACCGCGAGCGCGTCGCCGATCTGGCCGGTCGTACGAGTCGTCGTCCCGTCGCGCTCCGCGAGGTCGGCGGAGACGGCGTCCTCGATGCGCACGGCCTCGGACTCGTGGCCGAGGTGGCGCAGCAGGAGGGCGACGGAGAGGATCGTGGCGGTCGGGTCGGCCTTGCCCTGGCCCGCGATGTCGGGGGCAGAGCCGTGGACCGGCTCGAACATCGACGGGAAGGCGCCCGTCGGGTTGATGTTGCCGGAGGCTGCCAGGCCGATGCCGCCGGTCACGGCGGCGGCGAGGTCGGTGAGGATGTCACCGAAGAGGTTGTCGGTGACGATGACGTCGAAGCGCTCCGGCTGGGTGACGAAGAAGATCGTCGCGGCGTCGACGTGCAGATAGTCGGTGGTGACCTCGGGGTACTCGGTCGCGACCCGGTCGAAGATGTTCTTCCACATGTGGCCCGCGTACACCAGGACGTTGTTCTTGTGAACCAGCGTCAGCTTCTTGCGGGGGCGGGAGTCCGCCCGCTCGAAGGCGTCCCGGACGACGCGCTCGACGCCGTACGCGGTATTGACGCTGACCTCGGTGGCGACCTCGGCCGGCGTACCGGTGCGCAGCGAACCGCCGTTGCCGGTGTACGGGCCCTCGGTGCCCTCGCGGACCACGACGAAGTCGATGTCCGGGCGGCCGGCCAGCGGGGTCGGGGTGTTCGGGAACAGCTTGGACGGCCGCAGGTTGATGAAGTGGTCGAAGGCGAACCGCAGCTTCAGCAGGAGGCCGCGCTCCAGGACGCCGGACGGCACGGAGGGGTCGCCGATCGCGCCGAGCAGGATGGCGTCGTGGCCCTTGAGCGCTTCGAGCTCCGCGTCCGGGAGGGTTTCACCGGTACGGTGCCAGCGCCGGGCGCCGAGGTCGTACTCCTTGGTCTCCAGCTTCACATCCTGCGGGAGAACAGCGTTGAGGACCTTGAGGCCCTGGGCCACGACCTCCTGGCCGATACCGTCACCGGGGATCACTGCGAGATTGATGCTGCGAGACATGTCCGCACCTTACTGCGCGTCCCACCCCATGACACGTCACGTCCACCATACGGACACATGGTGAGCTGTACGTGTACCGTTCACCTACTCGACGGGACGGAGTCGGGCAACGGGTGGATGTTCTGCTTCATGGACATCCCCCGTTTCGGAATTCCCGAGAAGCTCGCCGGCCGTATGAGCATGGCCGAGCAGCACGAATATCTGCGCACCCGGCTCACCCGGCGCGGCGTGCTCCGTACGAGCGTGGCGACCGCGGCCGTGGCAGGTGTCGGCCTCGCCACCGGGTCGGCCGCCTCGCCCGCCTACGCCGCACCGACCGTCCTGACCTCGCGTCACACCTCCACCCGGGTGGACGGTTCGCTGGTGGCGCCGTTCGGCCGGCACCTGGCCTACGGGGCCGACCCGAAGACGCAGATGGCGGTCTCCTGGCAGGTTCCGTTCGCCGTGAAGCGGCCCTACGTCCGGATCGGCCTCAAGCCGTGGGCGCTGAGCCGCAGGATCGACGCCGAGGTGCGCCACCTCACCACCCCCGAGCTGAACGGGGGCAAGATCGCGGCCGCCGAGCAGTTCTACGTACACGCGAGCCTGGAGCGGCTGCGGCCCGGCACGACGTACTACTACGGCGTCGGCCACGACGGCTTCGACCCCGCCGACACCCGCAACCTGGGCACGCTCGGCACCTTCACCACCGCGCCCTCGCACGCCGAACCCTTCACGTTCACCGCCTTCGGCGACCAGGGCGTCAGCTACCACGCGCTGGGCAACGACCAGTTGATCCTGGGCCAGAACCCGGCGTTCCACCTGCACGCGGGCGACATCTGCTACGCCGACCCGTCCGGCTCCGGGCAGAGCACCGACACCTACGACGCCCGCACCTGGGACCAGTTCCTGGCGCAGACGGAGACCGTGTCGAAGACCGTGCCGTGGATGGTGACCACCGGGAACCACGACATGGAGGCGTGGTACTCGCCGGACGGCTACGGCGGCCAGAACGCCCGCTGGACCCTGCCCGGCAACGGTCCGGACCCGGTGAACCAGCCCGGTGCGTACTCGTTCGTGCACGGCAACGTGGGTGTGGTCGCCCTCGACGCCAATGACGTCTCGTACGAGATCCCGGCCAACTTCGGGATCAGCGACGGCAGGCAGACGCGCTGGCTGGACCGGCGCCTCGGCGAACTGCGGGCCCGTCACGACATCGACTTCGTCGTCGTCTTCTTCCACCACTGCGCCTTCTCGACGACCAACGCGCACGCCTCGGACGGCGGGGTGCGCGACGCCTGGGTGCCGCTCTTCGAGAAGCACCAGGTGGACCTCGTCATCAACGGCCACAACCACGTCTACGAGCGCACGGACGCGATCCTGAAGAACGCGGTGCGGCGCACGGTGCCGATCGGCGAGCGCACCGACCCGACGCGGGACGGCATCGTGTACGTCACGGCGGGCGGCGCGGGCAAGGCGCTGTACAACTTCCCGGTGCCGGACACCTACGAGGGACACGTCGCGGACCGGGAGAGCGTGGACACGTACCACGTGGTCAAGGGCGGCGGGAAGGCGGCCGAGACCGTCGAGTGGTCCCGGGTGCGTTACACCGGCTTCTCGTTCCTGGCGGTGGAGGTGCAGCCCGGACGGCACGCCCGTATGAAGGTCACCGCACTCGCCGAGTCGGGCGAGCGGATCGACCACTTCGAGATCAGCCGCGGCTGAGCGCCGGTTGCACAAGGCCTCTCGGGCCGGTCGCCACGACCGGCCCGCGCGGCCGGTCTCAGTGGCCCGTGGAGCCGCCGTTGTCCCTGCGGTCGAGGGCCCGCTGCAGGGCAGCGGCGGCATTCCGGCGCTCCGAGTCGGTCGGGCGGTGGGTGTGGCGGACGCGGCGGACAGTCGTCTGGGTCATGGTGGATCGACTCCTTGAGATCGCGAGGATTTCGAGATCGAAAAAACGTGAGGGTGATTTCGAGTTCGGGATTTCGAGGCGCCGGAAGGGGCGGGGAGCGGGCGCCGCAGGGGTTGCCTGCACGGGAGCGCGCACTCACGACCGCCAGTCGCTGGATCTAGCGAGACGTTCGGCTCCTACAAAGCTAGGACAGCTCGGCCGGTCTGTCTCCACAATTACTCGGACTTCCTACTATCTGAGACGGAGGTTTACGGCCGCCCGCCCTCAGTTCCCGGATCAGGGCCCGGACGGCGAGCGATCGTGCCTGCTCAGGGGTGGTGACGTAGCCGACCGAACGTGTCGGGCGCTCCGGCCCGAGAGGGGTGATCCCGACCACGTCCGGTGCTCCTTCGAGTGACAGCTCCGGCATGATCGCCATGCCGAGACCCCGGGACACCATCGAGAGCACCGCTCCGTCGTCCTCGGCCTCGACCGTCGCCCGCGGGATCCACTCCTGCGCGGCCCACCAGTCGCGCGTGTACGACGTGCAGTTCTCCGCCCAGTCCACCAGCGGAAGCGTCCGCGGCGCCGGATGCCCGGCAGGGTGCACCAGCGCGTACCCCTCCTCCATCAGCACTCCCCCGACCAGTTCCTTCGGTACGGGGGACGTGGTCCCGATCGTCGCGATCGCCAGATCGGCGCGCCCGTCCAGGACCTCGCCCGCCGTGCCCCGCCCCACTTCGCGCACCATCCGCACCACCGGCTCGATCCCCGGGTGGGCGGCTCGGAGGCGGTCCAGTGCGGGCGGCAGCAGATGCAGCGCGGCGCTGCGGAAGGCGGCGATCCGGAGCGGCCCGGCCACGGTGGCGGCCCCCGCGGGCCCGGCCGCCGCACCGCGTGCCTCGGTGCCCATCCGCTCCAGCAGCCGCAGAATGCGACGGGCGTGCGCGACGGCGCTCTCACCGGCCGGAGTGGGCCGGGCACCGCGCCGTCCGCGATCGAAGAGGACCGCTCCGATCCTGCGTTCGCTGGTGCGGACCGAGTGGGAGACGGCCGACTGCGTCATGCCGAGCGCCTGTGCGGCGCCGGAGAAACTGCCGGCGCTCTCCACCGCGACGAGTATCCGCAGTTCGTGCGGGGCGAGGTCGGTCATCTCGGCGGTCTTCTCCTTGCATGAATGCCGTTCATGGAAACGGCTTTTCCATCGAAGCAACCCACTGCCGGGCCGATGGATTCCTTCCTACGGTCACTGCCATGACCACCACACACGCCGTGACCATTCAGCAGACGGCCCGGCCCCGGGGCTTCCCGACCGCCGGCCTCTTCTCCTTCGTCGAATCCCCCGTCCCCTCCCCCGGCCCCGGCGAGGCCCTGGTGGAGAACCTCTACCTCTCCGTGGACCCGTATCACCGCGAGGAGATGGACGGCGGCTGGGAGCTGAACGCCCCGCTGGAGGGCCGGGCCGTCGGCCGGGTCGTCGCCTCCCGCGACCCCTCTCTCGCCGAAGGCGATCTGGTCCACCACCGGCAGGGCTGGCGCAGCCACGCCCTGATCACCGCGGGCTCCCCCGGCGTGCGCAGGCTCCCCTCGTACGAAGGGCCGGCGGGCTCCGGTCAGAGCACGTCCCCGTCCCGCCAGTCGAAGACCAGCGCCCCGGACGCGGGCGGCAGCGCGCGGCCGGCCGCACCGCGGACATAGGTGCTGCCCTCCTCGTCCGGCAGCCGGTCCACTCCGCCCGGTCCCTGGACTGCGATCCGCCCCGGCCACACCTGCCAGCCGCGCCCGGCGTACATCGCGGCTCCGGCGGCCGAGGCGGACAGGGCCCCGAAGGCGTAGGCCCCGTCGACCACCTGCTCCAGCGCGGCCATCACCCGCCCGCCGAGCCCTTCCCGGCGGCGGTCGGCGCGGACGGCCACGGCCTCCACGTAGCCGATCCGGTACGAGCGGCCCTCGTGGACCACCCGGCGCTGGACGACGCTGCCGTGCGCCAGGAGCCCGCTGCCGTCCCGCACATACGCGTGGACACCGCCGAGGCCGTGGTCCCAGTCGTCGTCGCTGAAATCGCCCTCGAAGGCGGTGTCCAGGAGGGCGCGGATCTCGTCGAGGGCGGCCGGGGCCAGCCGGTAGGTGTGCTCGGTGCGCAGAATCGGCTCAGTCATGCACTCCAGCCTCCCAGACCCCGCGCCCACCAGGTACCCAGCCACCATTCGCGCACCTGCCGCGCGTCGAAGTCCAATGCGCCGCAGGCGAGTTGGCCCCATGAACGGCCTCTACGCCCTGAAGCCCCGGTACCCGGACCGGACACCGGCCGACTTGTGCGCGCCGGTTCTGTCCGACCGCCCTCTGGTCCGGACCTGCTGCCGCCGCCACACTGCCGGCATGTCTGACACCGCAGCCACACCCCCGCAGTGGACGCCCACCCATGGCGAGCCGTACCGGCCGGTCCCCTACCGCCCCGAGCGGACCCCGGCCGAGGAGTCCCTCGCCCGTTCCGCACAGCTGAGCCGGCGGATGGCCGAGCGCAGAACCGTACGCCGGTTCTCGGCGGATCCCGTACCGGAGCAGGTCGTGAAGGATGCCATCGCCTGCGCCGCGACCGCCCCGTCCGGCGCGCACCAACAGCCGTGGACCTTCGTCCTGGTCAAGGACCCGGAGGTACGGCGGCGCATCCGGGAAGCGGCCGAGCACGAGGAGAAGATCAGCTACGACGGCAGGCTCGGCGAGGAGTGGCTGGCGGCACTGCGCCCGCTGGGCACGGATGCCGTCAAGGCCCACATGACGGATGCCCCGGCCCTCGTCGTGGTGTTCCAGCAGCGGTACTGGGTGGGCGAGGACGGCACCAGGCACAAGCACTACTACGTCGACGAGTCGGTCGGGATCGCCGTCGGAATGCTGCTCTCGGCCCTGCATCTGTCGGGCCTGGCGGCGCTGATCCACACACCGAGCCCGATGCGGTTCCTGCGCGAGGTCCTGGACCGCCCGGAGAACGAGAAGGCGTTCGCGGTGATCCCGGTCGGCTATCCGGCCGACGACTGCCACGTACCGGACCTGGTACGCAAGTCGCTGGACCAGGTGCTCGTGGAGATCTGAGCCCGGGGCGGACCGGTCCCGGAAATGGAAACCGCCTCCCGGCCGGCAGGGGAACCGGGCGGGAGGCGGGAATCGTGGCGGGGCGCCGGGGTGTGGCGCCCCGGGGGGTGTCAGCCCTGGTGGGGGTAGGTGTAGTCGGTCGGCGGAACCAGCGTCTCCTTGATGGCCCGGGTCAGGGTCCAGCGCTGCAGGTTCTGCGGGGCGCCCGCCTTGTCGTTCGTACCCGAGGCACGGCCGCCACCGAAGGGCTGCTGGCCGACGACGGCACCGGTCGACTTGTCGTTGATGTAGAAGTTGCCCGCGGCGTACCGCAGCTTCTCCATCGTGTGTGCGGCCGCGGCACGGTCGCCCGCGATGACGGAACCGGTCAGCGCGTAGTCGGAGACCGACTCCATCTGCTCCAGCATCTCGTCGTACGTGCCGTCCTCGTAGACGTGCACGGCGAGGATCGGGCCGAAGTACTCGGTCGTGAAGACCTCGTTCGAGGGGTCGCTGCACTCGATGACGGTCGGGCGGACGAAGTAGCCCACCGAGTCGTCGTACGTGCCGCCCGCGACGATCGTGCAGGACGGGTCGGCCTTGGCGCGGTCGATCGCGGCCTTGTTCTTGGCGAACGCGCGCTCGTCGATGACGGCGCCGATGAAGTTCGACAGGTCGGTGACGTCACCCATGGTGATGGAGTCGACCTCGGCCGCGAACTTCTCCTTGAAACCGGAGTTCCAGATGGAGGCCGGGACGTACGCGCGGGAGGAGGCCGAGCACTTCTGGCCCTGGAACTCGAAGGAGCCACGGGTCAGCGCGGTCTTCAGGATGGCGTGGTCGGCCGACGGGTGGGCGACGACGAAGTCCTTGCCGCCGGTCTCGCCGACGAGCCGCGGGTAGGTGCGGTAGTTGGCGATGTTGTTGCCGACCGTCTTCCACAGGTGCTGGAAGGTGGGGGTCGAGCCGGTGAAGTGGATACCGGCCAGGTCGCGGTGGTTCAGGGCCACCTCGGAGACGGCGATGCCGTCGCCCGTCACCAGGTTGATGACGCCCTTGGGCAGACCGGCCTCTTCCAGGAGCTGCATCAGCAGCACGGCGGCGTGGGTCTGCGTCGGGGACGGCTTCCACACCACGACGTTGCCCATGAGGGCGGGGGCGGTGGGCAGGTTGCCCGCGATCGCCGTGAAGTTGAACGGCGTGATCGCGTAGACGAAGCCCTCCAGCGGGCGGTGGTCCATGCGGTTCCACACGCCCGGCGAGTTGGCCGGGGGCTGCTCGGCCAGGATCTGGCGCGCGTAGTGCACGTTGAAGCGCCAGAAGTCGACGAGCTCGCAGGGGGTGTCGATCTCGGCCTGCTGGGCGGTCTTCGACTGGCCGAGCATCGTGGACGCGGCCAGCGTCTCGCGCCAGGGGCCGGACAGGAGCTCGGCGGCGCGCAGGATGATCGCGGCGCGGTCGTCGAAGGACATCGCGCGCCAGGCCGGGGCAGCGGCCAGCGCGGCGTCGACGGCGTCCTGCGCGTCCTTCTGCGTGGCGTTGGCGAAGGTGCCGATGACGGCCTTGTGGTTGTGCGGCTGTACGACGTCGAAGCGCTCGCCGCCGCCCATCCGCTTCTCGCCACCGATGGTCATCGGAAGGTCGATCGGGTTTTCGGCGAGCTCCTTGAGCTTCACCTCCAGGCGGGCGCGCTCCGGGGAGCCCGGGGCGTAGGAGTGCACCGGCTCGTTGACCGGCGCGGGGACCTGGGTCACAGCGTCCATGAGTGCCTTGTCTCCTTGTGTCGGGGGGTGGGGGTCAGCCGGGCAGGTCAGCCCTTGGTGAGGATGGAGCGGCCGAAGAAGAGCAGGTTCGCCGGCTTCTCCGCGAGGCGGCGCATGAAGTAGCCGTACCAGTCGGTGCCGTAGGCGGTGTAGACGCGCATCCGGTGGCCCTCGGCCGCGAGCCGGAGGTGCTCGTCGCTGCGGATGCCGTACAGCATCTGGAACTCGTACTCGTCCAGCTTGCGCCCGGCCTTGCGGGCCAGCTCCTGGGCGATGGCGATCAGTCGGGGGTCGTGCGACCCGATCATCGGGTAGCCCTCGCCCTCCATCAGGGTCTTCAGGATGCGGACGTACGCCTTGTCGATCTCGGCCTTGTCCTGGTACGCGACGGAGGCGGGCTCCTTGTAGGCGCCCTTCACGATGCGGACGCGGCTGCCGGCGGCGGCCAGGCGGCGGGCGTCCTCCTCGGTGCGGAACAGGTACGCCTGGATCACACAGCCGGTCTGCGGGAAGTCCTTCCGCAGCTCCTCGTGGATGGCGAACATCGAGTCGAGGGTGGTGTGGTCCTCGGCGTCCAGCGTGACCGTGGTGCCGATCTCGGCGGCGGCCTCGACGACCGGGCGGACGTTGGCAAGTGCCAGCTCGTGGCCCCCGTCCAGCGCCTGGCCGAACATCGACAGCTTGACGGACATCTCGGCCCTGGTGCCCAGACCGAGGTCCTTGAGGCGCTCGACCAGTTCCAGGTAGGCGTCGCGGGCGGCGGCGGCCTGCTCGGGAGTGGTGATGTCCTCGCCCACCACGTCGAGGGTGACTTCGAGGCCCTTTCCGGCGGCGTCCTCGATGATCGGGACGACCTGGTCGACGGTCTCACCGGCGATGAACCGGTCGACGACCTGCTTGGTGCCAGGTGCGGCCGATATGAAGCGGCGCATCTTGTCGCTGCGGGACGCGGCGAGAATCACGGGACCCAGCACGGGGCACCTCCACGGAAAGTACGAACGAAGGCCGTACCGGCAGAGGGGGAACAAAGCGGTACAGCACGGAGAACCACCGTGAAATCTAAGGATCCCTCCGATCGTGTGCCATCGACAGCTGTCACGCATCCGCTCCCGGGATCTCAGACATATGTCTGAAAGGGGTGCGAGAATGTTCGGGTGAAGGGCGATTACCAGGAGCTGGTCGACGAGATCTCGGGGCTGCTCGGCGCCCCCGCGACGCTGGAGAACCGGGATTTCGGCCTGGTCGCCTTCGGCGCCCACGACAGCGACGACGACACGGCGATGGACCCGGTCCGCACCCGCTCGATCCTGACCAGGCGCTCCACGCCCGCCGTCCGCGCCTGGTTCGAGGGCTTCGGCATCGCCCGCGCGACCGGCCCGGTCCGCATTCCGGCCGCCCCGGAGGCCGGGGTGTTCCGGGGCCGGATCTGCCTGCCGGTACGCCATCGGGGTGTGGTGCTCGGTTACGTATGGCTGCTCGACGCGGACCCCGGGCCGACCGGCGAACAGCTGAACGCGGCGATGGAGGTGGCGGCCCGGATCGGGGGACTGCTCTCCGACGAAGCGCGGGCCGGCACGGATCTGTCCCGGGAGTTCGGTGCGGTCCTCACCGCCGGGCGGGGCTGGCAGCACGACATGGCGGTGGCCGCGCTGCACGAGGCGCTGGGCCGGGACGCGGAGGGGCTGCACACGCTGGTGTGCGTGACGCCGTGGACCGACGATCCGCCGTCGGTCGGTACGGTGTCGTCGGCGGCGGCACTGACCTCGGTGCCGGCCCCGGGGGCCGCCGGGGCCGCTTCGCTGGCCGCACTGGTCCGGCTGCGCTCCACCGATGTCCTCGACCCGGCGCTGACCGCCGCGGACCGGCTGCGTTCCGCGGCGGGCCGGGGCGCCACGGCCGGGGTCGCGGTGCCCCGCCGCGGCCTGGCGGAGCTGGCCGCGGCCTGGCACGAGGCGTCGGCCGCCGCCCGTGCGGCGTCGGCCGAGTCCCGCTTCGGTCCGGTCGCCGAGTGGTCGGCGATCGGCCCGTACCGGCTGCTGACCGCACTCCCCGCGGAAGCGGCCGCGGACCGCGCGGTGCACGCCCTGCTCACCCCGCCGCACAAGGATCTGGCCCGCACCGCCGAGGTGTTCCTCGACTGCGCGGGCCAGGCGTCCCGGACGGCCGCCGCGCTCGGCATCCACCGCCAGACGCTCTACTACCGGCTCTCCCGGGTCCAGCAGCTCACCGGCCTCGACCTGAACGACGGCGAGGACCGGCTGCTGCTGCACATGGCGCTCAAGGGCGCGCGGCTCTGACCCCGCGCCCCCGCCGTGACGGGGTTCGGGGCGAGCCGGACGCGGCCGCCGGCGGGGCGGCTTTCACCGCTCGTCCGGAGCGGTGACCGGCCGGTCGCTGACGAGGGCCGCCAGCACCAGCGGCGCGTCGCCGTCGCTGTGCCCCACACTCACGCCGACCCAGCGGCCGGTGGCGCCCACCGGGCCCCAGACGGACAGGTCGCCGAGGAGGTCCTGGTCGAACAGCGCGCCGAACAGCGGCTCGACGGGAGCACCCTCCTGCCGCCGCAGCAGCGGAAGGTGCAGTGGCACCGCACGGTGCGGGCCCCATCTGCGGTCCAGTTCCCCGGCGAGGGCGGCGAGATGGCCCTCGGCCGCCTCCTGCGCGTCGTTCCAGTCGGGGGCGTACACCCCGGTCAGCGGGTCGCCCTCCCAGAGCGGGACGACGCGGAAGCCCTCGCCGCCGGTCGCGGTCCACTCCCCCGTCTCCGGATCCCCCTCGGCCATGGTGGGCCCGGTCGCCGGTACGGGGCCCGCCAGCAGCTCCTCGACGTCCGCCAGCGCGCGGGCCGTGGTGAAGGGCTCCCCGGCACGGGAGCTCACAGAACGGCCCGGTCCATCGGCCGGGGCAGCGGATCGAGCGCGCCGGCCTCGCGGAGCCGCTCGTAGGCCGTCACCACCTCTTCGCTCGCCCCGGGGTCCGCGACGCGCAGGAGGACGCCGCCGCCGGGCAGTTCCTCACGGGCCGCCTTCAGGCTGTCCGGGACGAGGGCCGCACGGCGCGGGGAGAGGTATCCGACCCGGCCCACCACGGGGTCCCCGACGGAGAATCCGGCGTCGTCCTCCAGCGCGTCGAGCACGTCGTTGTCGCTCACATCACCGAAGTCCGGCTCCCACACCCGGGCGAGGACGGCGAGGATCCCGGCCTCCGGGACCTCGGCGCCGTCGGGCGCGTGGAGCGTCACCACGAGCGACTGGAGCAGGAACTCCGGGGCGCCCCCGGCCAGTCCGCTGATCTCGGTCTGCCAGCCGGGCCCACCCGTGTGGACCAGCCGCAGCGCCGTGCCGGTGAGGTCGGACCAGTCCTGGGCCGTCTGCGCCTCCCGCAGAGCGTCGAGCAGTGCCCCCTCGTCCGCCGCCAGGCCGGTCGCCGGGCCGGAGCCGTGGACCTGCTGCCAGGCGCCGGCTCCGGCCGCGCCGCCCGTCGGCGCCGCTTCGGGCAGCAGTTCCGTGAGCCCGTCCAGCGTCCGCTTCCAGCGTCCGGCGAGCGCTTCGGCCGGCTCCGGCCGGGGGCCCCAGAAGCCCCGCACTACACGTCGCATGCACTTTCCTCCGTCGAGCTTCGTCCGTCGGGCGTGGCGCCCGGGCGCGGCCCGGGCACCACCGCGTGCAGGCTACTCGTCGAAGGCACCCGGTTTCCTGGTGCTGTCGTTCACCTTCGGCTTGCTGTAGACGACCTTGATCGGCAGCTGCTCGTCCCGGAACGCCTGGCGGGCCGCCTTGGCCACCTCGGGGTCGGAGAAATGCCACTCCACCGCCCGGCCGCCGGACGCCTCCACCTGGGCCGTCGCCTCGGCGATGAACTTGTCCTTGCCGGACTTGGTGAGAGCGCCCTGTTCGGTCTGGGACAGATAGCTGCGGTAGCCGTTCTTGGCCTCCAGGAAGGTCTGCCTGCCCGAGTCCCAGCCGTCGTACTCCACGGCCGGCTTGCCCTCCTTGGGGTGCGGTACGACGTACTCCTGCCCCCGGTTGGTGCCGGTGACCTGCTCCTGGTACCGCAGCCAGGACTCGTTCTTCCAGTTGGGTGCGGGGTTGCGGTCGCGGCTCGCCCAGTAGCCGTCGCCCAGGTCCGCGTCGCCGAGGGTGTGGTCCTTCAGCTCCTTGGCCCAGGACGGCGGGTTGTAGTTGCGCGGGTCGGAGGTGTCGTTGCGCGTCGGCTCCGGGTACTGTTTCTTGTCCAGTTCGGCCTTGCGGGCGCGCTCCGGCTCCTCCAGACGCTTCTGCTCCAGGTGGGCCGCCCGCTCCTGGGCACGTGCCTCCGCGGCCTTGGCCTTGGCCGCCTCGTCGCACCCGCCGTCCGCGAGGACCACCCGGCCGACCGAGCCGGAGGCCAGTACCCCGGTACCGGAACCGCCGACTCCGGCAACGGTTCCGCCGCCGTGACGCACCAGGAGCGGCCCGGAAGCGATGACACAGCCGGTCCGGCGCGCCGCGTCCTCCGCCGCGTCCGCGGCGTCGTCGGCCTCCTTGGCGGCCTTGCGGACTCCGTTGAGGTCACCGAGCTCGGCGGCCTTGCGGGCGCGGCGGGCCGCGGCGCCCGCGTCCCCCGCGGCCTCCGCCACCTTCTCGGCGACCTTGCCCAGCTTGCCGAATTCGCCGACCTTGCCGACGACCTTCGCCACGTCGTAGCCGGGGATGAAGAAGGAACCGATGTTCCAGACGACGTCGGTGACGGCACGGGTCTTCTCGCCGTTGTTCCAGCGGTCGCGGACGTCGTCGCCGACGATGACGTCGTCGCCGACCTTCGCCACGGTGTTGACCGACGCCTTGCCCCAGTCCCAGACGGCGCCGAGGTAGTCGCCGTCGTTCCACTTGTCACCGGCGCCCTTGGAGTCCTGCATCCACTGGTTGCCGAGCTGCTTGCCGTAGTCCGCGATGCCGGACCACGTCTCGGGCTTGAACAGGTCGACGATCCCGGTGAGGTCGCCCCAGATCCCGTCGACCGCGACCCCCTTGACGACCTGGGTCGTGCGGTCCCAGGCGCAGCCGAAGAAGCCCCAGCCGCCGCAGTCCTCTTCTTCGGTCTTGCTGCCGCCGTCGCTGTTCCCGTTGTCGTCCTTGTCGGACGCGGGGACGTCGTAGTCGGCCTCGGGCTCCTCGCCGTTCTCGGGATAGGTGTCCACCCCGCTGCCCGGACGGCCGTCGTCGGGGCCTCCGGTGCCGCCGCTCGCGCCCGTACCGCCGGAGGGGCCCCCGGTGGCGTCGCCGCCGTTGGTGTTCCCGCCGTTGGTATTCCCACCGGCCGCGTTCCCACCGGCCGTGTTCCCGCCGGTCGCGTCACTGCCGGCCGGGCCGCCGTTCGTACCGCCCTTCGAGCCGGTACCGCCCGTGACCGTCGAGCCGGCGTCCGCGCCCGCGGCTCCTCCCCCGGCCGCTCCCCCGCTCGTGGTGCCGTCGTCCTGGCCGTGGCCCGCCTCGACCCGCCCCGGGCCGTCGCCGGACGCGGGGCACGAGTAGCCGCTCAGCGAGCAGACCGCCGACTGGAGTTGCGCGGTGATCCGGCCACCGAGGCCGCTCAGTGCCATGGCCGCGATCAGCGCGACCACGATCAGCACCAGGCCCAGGTACTCCAGGGCCGTCTGCCCCCGGTCCCGGCGCCAGGTGATCATGTGCGGAAGCGAGAACTTCGGCCGCTCACCCCGTTCGCCCGAGGGCAGCAGGAACCACGCCCGGCTCTGCGACCGGGTGAGGAACACCAGGATCAGGACCGGCAGCAGCAGCTGCGTGAAGCCGTGCGCCGACCCGTCCCCGATGTTGGCCACACCGCCGAGGACCAGCCACACCTGGACGGCGACCAGCCCCCACCAGACCCGCCTGCCACCGGTCCGCACGTGCCGCGCCAGCAGCAGGCCGAGGACTCCCGGCAGGGAGGCGTACAGCAGGATGCCGATGACTTCGGCGCCCATGGCGTCCACCGCGAGCGCCGAGCCGAAGAGGCCGAGCGCGCCCAGGACCGTCGCGCCGAACAGTACGAGGAGCAGCACCCGCACCGTGTTGAGCGGACGCGGAAGCTCTCGCCGCCGCGCACCTGCCGGCGCCGGACCCCCCGGAACCGGTATGCCACCGATAGCAGACATACGTGCCCCGACCCCCGGTGTCAGTGAGTGACATGACAGTCACTCACCCTAGGGTCGGGCCGCCGTCCGCGTCATGGGTCTCCGGGCCCAACATCAACCCCATGTGGGCCCCATGATGTGCCGTCGGCGAGGTCGGCCCACGACCTCCGCGACGCCCGCGGCCGCTAGTGCCGGTCACGGCACTAGCTCACGCGCCCGTCCAGCACCGCCTTCAGACCATCCGTCAGATCCTGTGCGGACGGGGCCGATTCGCTGTCCATCAGCCACTGCACCATCACGCCCGCGAGCAGTGCCTGGCAGAACAACCCGGCCACCCGCGCCCTCTCGGGGTCGGTCTCCGGATCGATGCCGAGCATGTTCTCGGCGAGCCCGTCGCGGCCCTCGCGCTGCGGGCCCGCGAGAGCCTTCCGCAGCTCCGGATCCTGGTCGATCCGGGAGATGACCTCCATCTGGAGCTGCCAGACGGGCCGGGTCCGCTCATAGCTGTCGATCACCCGTTCCCAGGTGTCGCGGAACTGCTCCAGCGGCGGCCGGGCCCCGCCGTCGCCGTCCGCGGCCTCGTCCGGCCGCTCGGTGAGCAGATCGCCCCACTCCTCCGTCACCTTGAGGAAGGCGAGGTTGAGCAGGGCCTCCTTGGAGCCGTAGTGGTAGCCGATGGAGGCGAGGTTCGTGCCGGAGGCGGCCACGATGTCGCGTGCCGTCGTCCGGGCGTACCCCTTCTCCAGGAGGCAGCGCTTGGCGCCTTCGAGCAGATCCTCACGATGTCCCATGAAAGCAGCGTACCCGGCATGCAGACGTTTGTGTAAGACGCACGTCTAGATGCCGGGTACGCGGGGCCTGAGGCCGTCAGTCGGTCAGGTTCACCGTACGGGCCGAGGTGGCCCCGATCTCCGAGGAGATCTCGGCGAGCACCGACGCCGGGACGTCGTCGTCGACGGTGAGGACGACCAGCGCCTCGCCGCCCGCGCCCGTCCGCGAGACCTGCATGCCCGCGATGTTCAGACCGGCCTCGCCGAGGATCCGGCCGACCGTGCCGACGACACCGGGACGGTCCTCGTAGCGCAGCACCACCATGTGGTCGGCCAGCGCCAGGTCCACGTCGTACTCGCCGACGGCCACGATCTTCTGGAGGTGCTTGGGTCCGGCCAGCGTGCCGGAGACCGAGACCTCCTCGCCACCCGAGAGGGTGCCGCGGACGGTGACCACATTGCGGTGGTCCGGCGACTCGGAGCTGGTGGTGAGGCGGACCTCGACACCACGCTCCTGCGCGAAGAGCGGGGCGTTCACATACGACACGGTCTCGTCGACGACGTCCTCGAAGACGCCCTTGAGCGCGGAGAGTTCGAGCACCTTGACGTCGTGCTGGGTGATCTCGCCGTAGACCTCGACATCGAGGCGGACAGCGACCTCGCCCGCGAGCGCGGTGAAGATCCGGCCGAGCTTCTCGGCGAGCGGCAGGCCCGGACGCACGTCCTCGGCGATCACACCGCCCTGGACGTTGACCGCGTCCGGCACGAGCTCGCCGGCGAGGGCCAGCCGGACGGACTTGGCGACCGCGATACCGGCCTTCTCCTGGGCCTCGTCGGTGGAGGCGCCCAGGTGCGGGGTGCAGACGACCTGGTCGAACTCGAACAGCGGGGAGTCCGTGCAGGGCTCCTTCGTGTAGACGTCGAGACCGGCGCCGGCGACCCGGCCCTCCTTGAGGGCGGAGGCGAGCGCGGCCTCGTCGACGATGCCGCCGCGCGCGGCGTTGACGATGCGCACGGAGGGCTTCACCTTGTGCAGCGCCTCGTCGCCGATCAGGCCGAGCGTCTCGGGGGTCTTGGGCAGGTGCACGGTGATGAAGTCGGCGACCTCCAGCAGCTCGTCCAGCGTGAGGAGCTTGACGCCCATCTGGGCCGCGCGCGCGGGCTGCACATAGGGGTCGTACGCGACGATCTTCATACCGAAGGCCGACATGCGCTGCGCGACCAGGACGCCGATGCGGCCGAGGCCGACGACGCCGAGGACCTTCTCGCTCAGCTCGACGCCGGTGTACTTGGAGCGCTTCCACTCGCCGTTCTTGAGGGCGGTGTTGGCCTGGGGGATGTTGCGCGCGGTGGCGATCAGCAGACCGCAGGCCAGCTCGGCGGCGGTCACGATGTTGGAGGTCGGCGCATTGACGACCATCACGCCGGCCTTGGTGGCGGCGGAGACGTCGACGTTGTCCAGGCCGACGCCCGCGCGGGCGACGACCTTCAGCTTCTTCGCGGCGGCGACGGCCTCGGCGTCGACCTTGGTGGCGGAGCGCACCAGAATGGCGTCGACATCGGCGATCGCGGGAAGGAGCTCGGCGCGGTCCGCGCCGTTGCAGTGCCGGATGTCGAAATCCGGACCCAGGGCGTCAACCGTGGCGGGCGACAGCTCTTCAGCGATGAGTACGACAGGTTTCGAGCTCACGTGAGTCCTCACAAGTCCAGTGCGGACGGCCGTCCCGACGGCCGCAGGCGGTGGAGGGGCTTGCCGCGTGGAAGACGCACGACACTGTGGGCCTGACGCGTGTATGTGTGGAGCAGTGTAGTCATGCGCCAGGAGGCTTTCTTCGCCCCGATGGAAGGATCACCCACATGGGGGTGGACGACTTGTACACACGTACGACGCCGCCTCTTCCAGCGGTGAAGCGGGGGGAACGCCCCGGGGGCGGGTCCGCGGACCCGCCCCCGGGGTGCCGGTACTACGCGTCCTCGTCGTTGACCCAGCTCATGAGCTTGCGCAGCTCACGGCCGGTGGTCTCCAGGAGGTGGTCGCTGTCCGCCTTCTTGTACTCGTTGTACTTGGGCAGACCGTTGTGGTACTCGGCCATCCAGTTCTTGGCGAAGGTGCCGTCCTGGATCTCCGCGAGGATCTTCTTCATCTCGGCCTTGGTGGCGTCCGTGATGATCCGCGGGCCGGTGACGTAGTCGCCCCACTCGGCGGTCTCCGAGATGGACCAGCGCATCTTCTCCAGGCCGCCCTCGTACATGAGGTCCACGATGAGCTTCAGCTCGTGCAGGCACTCGAAGTACGCGATCTCCGGCTGGTAGCCGGCCTCGGTGAGGGTCTCGAAACCGGCCTTGACCAGGGCGGCGGTGCCACCGCAGAGGACGGCCTGCTCACCGAACAGGTCGGTCTCGGTCTCCTCGGTGAAGGTCGTCTTGATGACGCCGGCGCGGGTGCCGCCGATGCCCTTCGCGTACGACAGGGCGAGCGCCAGGCCGTTGCCCGAGGCGTCCTGCTCGACGGCCACGATGCACGGAACGCCGCGGCCCTCCTCGTACTGGCGGCGGACCAGGTGGCCCGGGCCCTTCGGGGCGACCATGCAGACGTCGACGCCGGCCGGCGGCTTGATGAAGCCGAAGCGGATGTTCAGGCCGTGGCCGAAGAACAGCGCGTCGCCGTCCTTGAGGTTGTCTTTGATGGACTCCTCGTAGACCTGGGCCTGGATCGGGTCCGGGACCAGGATCATGATGACGTCGGCCTCGGCGGCGGCCTCGGACGGGGTCACCACGCGCAGGCCCTGCTCCTCGGCCTTGGCCTTGGACTTGGAGCCCTCGTGCAGACCGACACGGACGTCGACACCCGAGTCGCGCAGCGACAGCGCGTGGGCGTGGCCCTGGCTGCCGTAGCCGATGACCGCGACCTTGCGGCCCTGGATGATGGACAGGTCGGCATCGTCGTCGTAGAACAGCTCGGCCACTGGGTCTCTCCTTGGTGTGCAGGTGTTGCGTCCCACCGTACGGCGGGGTGCGTCAGATACGTTTTCGGGTCTCGCCATACGAGCGGCGAGGCGGCGGTGCCTAGGCGGTACGGTCGAGGGCGCGCAGCGAACGGTCGGTGATCGAGCGCGCGCCGCGCCCTATGGCGATCGTGCCGGACTGGACCAGCTCCTTGATGCCGTACTGCTCCAGCATCTTGAGCATGGCCTCCAGCTTGTCGGCGCCGCCGGTCGCCTCGATCGTGACGGCCTCCGGGGAGACGTCCACGGTCTTGGCGCGGAACAGCTGGACGATCTCGACGATCTGGGAGCGGGTCTCGTTGTCGGCGCGGACCTTCACCAGGACGAGCTCGCGCTGGATCGCAGCGGACGGCTCGAGTTCGACGATCTTCAGGACGTTCACCAGCTTGTTGAGCTGCTTGGTCACCTGCTCCAGCGGCAGGTCCTCGACATTGACGACGATGGTGATGCGCGAGATGTCGGGGTGTTCGGTGGTACCGACCGCGAGCGAGTCGATGTTGAAGCCGCGGCGGGAGAACAGTGCGGTGATCCGGGCGAGGACACCGGGCTTGTTCTCGACCAGGACGGAGAGCGTGTGCTTGGTGGACATGGAGTCGGTCTCTCTCTGTCTCTCAGTCGTCTTCGTTGTCGCCGAAGTCGGGGCGGACCCCGCGGGCGGCCATGACCTCGTCGTTGGAGGTGCCGGCGGCGACCATCGGCCACACCATGGCGTCCTCGTGGACGATGAAGTCGATCACGACGGGGCGGTCGTTGACGGAGTTGGCCTCTTCGATGACCTTGTCCAGATCGGCCGGGTCCTCGCAGCGGATCGCGTAGCAGCCCATGGCCTCGGACAGCTTGACGAAGTCCGGGACGCGGGTGCCCTTCGCCGGGACGCCCTCGGTGTCCGCACCGGAGTGCAGCACGGTGTTGGAGTACCGCTGGTTGTAGAACAGGGTCTGCCACTGGCGGACCATCCCGAGTGCGCCGTTGTTGATGATGGCGACCTTGATCGGGATGTTGTTGAGCGCGCAGGTGGTGAGTTCCTGATTCGTCATCTGGAAGCAGCCGTCGCCGTCGATCGCCCAGACCGTACGGTCCGGCATGCCGGCCTTGGCGCCCATCGCGGCCGGGACGGCGTACCCCATCGTTCCGGCGCCGCCGGAGTTCAGCCAGGTGGCGGGCTGCTCGTACTGGATGAAGTGCGAGGCCCACATCTGGTGCTGGCCGACGCCCGCCGCGAAGATCGTGCCCTCGGGGGCGAGCTTGCCGATGCGCTGGATGACCTGCTGCGGCGAGAGGCTGCCGTCCTCCGGCAGGTCGTAGCCGAGGGGGTAGGTCTCGCGCCAGCGGTTGAGATCCTTCCACCAGGCTGAGTAGCGTGTCCGGGCGGCCTCGCCGACGTGCCCCTCGGTGTGCTCGGCCTGGACGGCCTGGACCAGATCGGCCAGGACCTCGCGGGCGTCGCCCACGATCGGCACGTCCGCCTCGCGGTTCTTGCCGATCTCGGCCGGGTCGATGTCGGCGTGGACGATCTTGGCGTACGGGGCGAAGCTGTCCAGCTTGCCGGTGACACGGTCGTCGAAACGGGCTCCGAGGGCGACGATCAGGTCGGCCTTCTGCAGCGCGGTGACGGCGGTGACCGCACCGTGCATGCCCGGCATTCCGACGTGCAGCGGGTGGCTGTCGGGGAATGCGCCGAGCGCCATCAGTGTGGTGGTGACGGGCGCTCCGGTGAGCTCTGCGAGGACCTTCAGTTCGGCGGTGGCCCCCGCCTTGATGACGCCGCCGCCGACGTACAGCACCGGGCGCCTGGCCTGGGTGATCAGCCTGGCGGCTTCGCGGATCTGCTTGGCGTGCGGCTTGGTGACCGGGCGGTAGCCGGGCAGGTCCAGGACGGGCGGCCAGCTGAACGTGGTCTGCGCCTGGAGGGCGTCCTTGGCGATGTCGACGAGGACGGGCCCCGGACGGCCGGTGGAGGCGATGTGGAAGGCCTCGGCGATCGTGTGCGGGATGTCCTCGGCCTTGGTGACCAGGAAGTTGTGCTTGGTGACCGGCATGGTGATGCCGCAGATGTCGGCTTCCTGGAAGGCGTCCGTTCCGATCGCCTTGGAGGCGACCTGGCCGGTGATCGCGACGAGCGGGACGGAGTCCATGTGGGCGTCGGCGATCGGCGTCACCAGGTTGGTGGCGCCGGGGCCCGACGTGGCCATGCAGACGCCGACCTTGCCGGTGGCCTGCGCGTACCCGGTGGCGGCGTGTCCGGCGCCCTGCTCGTGGCGGACCAGCACATGGCGGACGCGGCTGGAGTCCATCATCGGGTCGTACGCCGGCAGGATGGCGCCGCCGGGAATGCCGAATACCGTGTCGGCCCCCACCTCCTCGAGAGACCGGATGAGTGACTGCGCGCCCGTGACGTGCTCAACGGTGGCGGCGGGTGATCCGCCGTTACGGGCCCGCGGCTGGGGATGGTGGGCCCCGGTGGCCTGCTCGGTCATCGGCATTCTCTTCTCGAAGCTGAGGGTTTTTGCGGGTTTCTTGCGGGTGCTTTGCGACGTTTTGCCTGGTGCCGGTGCAACAAAAAACCCCTCGTGCCGTGAGGCAAGCGAGGGGAGCGCGTCGGTGTGGTCTGCAGGGCCTCAACGAGGGACTCTGCTTCAGCCGACGCGCTTTCCAAGTACGAGAATTCGGGTGCGCATGGCAATGACCCTCTCTCCGACGCACACAAGGTGTCAAGTGGGTGGGACGGGAGTCTCAGCATGTGAGCCGCTGAGGAGTGGGATCGAGCCGCCTGCCAGGACCGGCTGGGCGGTGGTGCTGCCGGGCACCGGAAACTCGCCGCGGGCCAGGGCGCGGCGCAGCCGGTACTCGTCGAGCGGCCCGGAGAAGGCCATCCCCTGGCCGTGCGTACAGCCCATGGCGCGCAGCGCGAGGACCTGCTCCGGTACGTCGACCCCGTCGGCGACGGACTGCATGCCGAGGTCGCAGGCGATGCGCAGGAGGCCGCTGGTGATCTTGTGCAGCCGGGCGGATTCCACGACTCCCTCGACAAGGCCGCGGTCCAGTTTCAGTACGTCGATGGGGAGCCGGCGCAGGGCGTTGATCGCGGCGTAGCCACTGCCGAAGCCGTCGAGCGCGATACGGACGCCGAGGCGGCGCAGCGCGACGAGACGCTGTTCGAGTTCGTCGAAGGAGATGCGGGGGTCGCTGTCGGAGACCTCGATCATCAGGGCGCCGGAGGGCAGGCTGTGGCGGGTGAGCAGCGCCTCGACGGAGCCGAACGGCATGCCCTTGTCGAGGAGCCTGCGGGCGGGGAGCCGCACGGTGACGGAGACCGGGTGCCCGGCCCTGGACCGGTCGGCGGCCTGCTCGACGGCCTTTTCGAGGAGCCAGCGGCCGAGCTCGGCGGTGCGGTCGCTGTCGTCGGCGACGCGGAGGAATTCGGCCGGGGTGAACAGGATGCCCTGGGCGGAGCGCCAGCGGGCCTGGGCGGCGACGGAGGCGACGGTCCCGCTGGCGAGGTGCACGACGGGCTGGTGGAGCAGGGCGAACTCGCCGTCGCGCAGCGCGGTGCGCAGCCGGGCCGCCAGCTCGGAGCGGCGTACGACCTCGGCCTGCATCTGCGGGGCGTACAGCTCGACCCGGTCCTTGCCGCCCGCCTTGGCGCGGTACATGGCGAGGTCGGCGTTGCGCATGAGGTCGCTGGGGCTGATGCCGGGCTCGGCGAAGGCGACCCCGATGGACGCGGCGACCCGGACCTCGCCGACGCTGACGCCGACGCGGTAGGGCTGGGAGAGGGTGAGGCGCAGCCGGTCGGCGATCTCGTGGACCTGACATTCCCGGGCGGACTGCTCGCGGGTGCCGTCGCCGAGGATGATGGCCGCGAATTCGTCGCCGCCGAGGCGGGCGGCGGTGTCTCCGGCCCGTACGGATTCGTGGAGGCGGCGGGCGGCCTGGATGAGGAGCTCGTCGCCCGCCTGGTGGCCGAGGCGGTCGTTGACCGCCTTGAAGCCGTCGAGGTCGATGAAGAGCACGGCGGTGCCGGGGTCGCCGGAGCGGCGGCCGCCGAGGGCCTGGCGGACCCGTTCGGTGAACAGCGCCCGGTTGGGCAGGTCGGTGAGCGGGTCGTGCTCGGCGTTGTGCTGCAACTGCGCCTGCAGCCGCACCCGCTCGGTCACATCGCGGCTGTTGAGGATCAGCCCGCCCTGGTGGCGGTTGACCGTGGATTCGACGTTGAGCCAGTCGCCCGTACCGGACCGGAACCGGCACTCGATCCGGGTGGTGGGTTCCTCGGCCGGCGGGGCGGCCAGGAACCGGCGCACCTCGTGGACCACCCGCCCCAGGTCGTCGGGGTGGATGATCGAGGAGAGCTCGGCGCCGACGAGGTCTTCGGCGTCGCGCCCGTACACGCCTGCGGCGGCGGGGCTGACGTAGCGCAGGACACCCGTGGGGGCGGCGATCATGATGACGTCGCTGGAGCCCTGCACCAGGGAGCGGAAGTGGTTCTCCTTCTGCGCCAGCTCCTGGGTGAGGGCGATGTTGTCGACGAGCATGATGCCCTGGCGGACGACCAGGGCGAGCACCACCGTGCAGCCGGTGAAGACCACCACGCGGTCCACTCGGCGGCCTTCGATGACGTTGTAGAGGATGCCGAGCGTGCAGACGGCGCCGGCGAGGTACGGCGTCAGTGCCGCCAGCGATCCCGCGATGGGCCGACTGGTCGGCCGCGGCGCGTCCCGAGGCGGTAGGGGGTGGTCCGGTGCGCTGCTCGCGCCCCAGGGCGCGTACGCGAGAAGCAGGGAACCGGCGAACCAGCCCGCGTCCAGCAACTGGCCGGAGTGGTAGGTCTGGCGGAGCAGTGGGGAGGTGAACAGGGCGTCGGACAGGACCGTCAGGGCGAGGGCCGCGATGGCGGTGTTCACCGCGGAGCGGTTGACGTTGGCCCGCCGGAAGTGCAGGGCCAGCACCATGGAGACCAGCACGATGTCGAGCAGCGGGTAGGCGAGCGAGAGCGCCGCGCGGGCCACGCTCGCCCCCTCGGCGTCCACGAGGTGCGCGGTGTGGGCGAGGGCGAGGCTCCAGGAGAGCGTGAGGAGCGATCCGCCGATCAGCCAGGAGTCCAGCGCGAGACAGACCCAGCCGGCCCGCGTGACGGGGCGTTTGGCGAGGACGAGCAGCCCGACGATGGCGGGCGGTGCGAAGCAGAGGTAGAAGGCGTCGGCAAGGGAGGGGCTGGGCACCTGGACCCCCAGCAGGACCTCGTACCAGCCCCAGACGGCGTTGCCCCCGGCGGCCATGAGCGAGGAGAGCGAGAACAGCAGCCAGGCGGGCCGGCACCGGTCACCGCGGGCCCGCGCGTAGAGGAAGCAGGAGACGGCCGCGACCGTCGCGGCGGCGCTGAGGCCGAAATCCCCCATGAACAGCGCAAGTTCCGTCGAACCCCAGCCGAGGGCGGCCCCGACCGCGTAACCGCCGCAGACGAGGCCGAGCAGGACCTGCGACACCAGCGAGGAGGTGCCACCGACGGTCGACCGCCGGGAGAGGAGCGCGCCGAGGGCGCCGGCCGGCGCGCTCACCGTGGCGCACCCGGCGCCGGGTGGGCCCGCACCCGGCGCCCCGCCGGTGCCCGGTCCGGGCTTCCCGCCGCCGCGATGTCCGGCGCGCGCTCCCCCGAGCTCTCGGCTCCGCCGGGACAGGACAGACCTTCCTGCCGTGCGGCCGGGCCCGTCCGCGTACGTCCGGTGCGAGGAGGCCCCTCCGTCTCGCGGTCGCACGCATCGCAGTGCGCGACACCCGCCCCGCGGGCGGGGGACGGGAAGACCCGAGCGGGCCCGATTCGCCGTCGACTGCCCCGCGGTGTCGGATCGTTCGCCCATCGGCCGTGCATCACCCGTCGCCCCCTCGCGTGTTGCGTCCTCCCCGGCGCCGTCCCTTCCTCCGGCGCAGCGCCCCTTTCGGGACGATACACCAGACCAGTCACGGAGGGACATAGGTTATCTACTCTCAGTGACGATCAAGGGGATTGCCGGTACGGTGCGCATCCGAACGGCCCCGTAGCGTGGTCAGCCGGTGGTGCGTACGACGTTGCGCACCGGCTCCCCCGCGGCGAACCGGCTCAGCTGCCCGGCCACCAGACGCTTGGCGCGCGGCAGGAACGCCGAGGTGCTGCCGCCCACATGAGGAGTGATCAGGACGTTCGGAGCATGCCAGAGGGGATGGCCGGCGGGCAGCGGTTCCGGGTCGGTGACATCGAGAGCGGCGCGCAGCCGGCCGGACTCGAGTGCGAGCAGCAGCGACTCGGTGTCGACGACGCCGCCCCGTGCGACGTTCACGAGCAGCGCTCCGTCCGGCATCGCGGCGAGGAACTCCGCGCCCACCAGCCCTTGTGTGGACGGGTTCAGCGGGGTGGACAGGACGACGACGTCGGCCTCGGGCAGGAGTGCGGGCAGGTCGTCGAGTGTGTGTACGGGGCCGCGTGCCGTTGTCCGCGCAGAGCGCGCGACGCGTGCCACTCGCGCGCACTCGAAGGGCGCGAGCCGGTCCTCGATGGCGGCACCGATCGATCCGTACCCCACGATCAGCACGGACTTGTCGGCGAGCGCGGGGTAGAAACCGGACCGCCACTCCTCCTTGTCCTGGCCGTGCACGAACCCGGGGAAACCGCGCAGCGAGGCAAGGATCAGGGCGAGGGCGAGCTCCGCGGTCGAGGCTTCGTGGACCCCCTTGGCGTTGCACAGCCGCACCCCGTCCGGCAACAGGCCGAGGCCCGGCTCGACATGATCGATGCCCGCGGTGAGCGTCTGCACGACCTGGACCCGCGCCATGCCGGCGAGCGGGCGGACCACGACCTCGGAACTCTTCATGTAGGGCACGGCATAGAAGGCGCAGTCGGCCGGGTCGGCGGGGTAGTCCGGCCCCCCGTCCCAGAAGCGGTAGGCGAAACCCTCGGGAAGTCCTTCGATCTCGTCGGCGGGAATCGGCAGCCATACGTCGGGGGTCTTTGTCGAAGTCATGGTCAGGAGGCTAATCGCCGGGAGGCTGCGCGCGGGACGGCGGTCGGCAGAGGTTACTTTGGGGTGCGTTGCGGTCCCGCGGCGGGGGCTGGGTCCCGTCGTCGACTGCCGTCGCCGCCCGCCGGGCGGCCGTGCGGCGTCCGGCGTGTGCGATCGCAAGGCGCCGAAGAGGTGCAGCGGAGCTACTTGGGTTTTTCGGCATCGCCGCGAGCGTGCGTGCCGGACGCCGCACGGCAGACGGCGGTTCGGCGGCGGGGCCCAGGAAGGGTTGGGGGAGTTGGAGCGCAGGAGTCTCGGTGCGGCGGCGCTCGCCGTGGGGGCGGTCGGTCTCGGCTGCATGCCGATGAGCTGGG
Organism: Streptomyces sp. NPDC087845; assembly: GCF_044742755.1. Taxonomy (NCBI): domain Bacteria; kingdom Bacillati; phylum Actinomycetota; class Actinomycetes; order Kitasatosporales; family Streptomycetaceae; genus Streptomyces; species Streptomyces sp. NPDC087845. Next base: position 65,228 of record NZ_JBIUVC010000014.1, on the reverse strand, counting down.
CGTACAGCGCGTCGCAGCAACGCGGTGACCGTGCGTTGCGTGCGGTGCACGCCGCGCTCGACGCGGGCGTCCAACTGCTCGACACGGCCGACATGTACGGCCCCTTCACCAATGAGCTGCTGGTGGGCCGGGCGCTGAAGGGCCGCCGGTCCGAGGCCTTCCTCTCCACCAAGTGCGGGCTGCTGGTGGGTGATCAGCACATCGTCGCCAATGGCCGCCCCGGTTATGTACGGCGGGCCTGTGACGCCTCGCTCCGGCGGCTCCAGACCGATGTGATCGATCTGTACCAGCTGCACCGGGCCGATCCCGAAGTGCCGGTCGAGGAGACCTGGGGCGCGATGGCGGAGCTGGTGACCGCGGGAAAGGTGCGGGCGCTCGGGCTCTGTGCGGTCGGGGCGCGGGCCTCGCGCCGCCGGGGTGCCCGTAGGTATGACGAAACGATCCGTCAGCTGGATCGGGTGCAGCAGGTCTTCCCGGTGAGCGCGGTGCAGGCCGAACTCTCGGTCTGGTCGCCGGAGGCGCTGGAGTCGCTGCTCCCGTGGTGCTCGGCGCGGGGGGTGGGCCTGCTGGCGGCGATGCCCCTGGGGAACGGCTATCTGACGGGCACGCTGACGCCGGGGCAGGGCTTCGAGCCGGAAGACCTGCGGGCCCGGCATCCGCGGTTCACGGCCGAGATGATGGCGGCGAACCAGCCCGTGGTGGCCGGGTTGCGGCGGATCGCCGAGCGGCACGGGGCGACCACGGCGCAGGTGGCGTTGGCCTGGGTGCTGCGGCAGGGACCGCATGTGGTGCCGGTACCGGGAACCAAGCGGGAGCGGTGGGCGGTGGAGAACGCGGGAGCGGCCGGGCTGGCCCTGACCGCGCAGGATCTGCTGGAGATCGCCCGGCTCCCCGCGGCGCGGGGGTCATGGGACTGATTCCCGGTCACGTCCCGCCTTCGTGGCCAGCGAGCGGGGAAACCGGCGGGTGCGGGCACCCCGGGGCGGTCGCGCGGTGTAAGAGACAGTAGTCGGATGGCCGTCGAAGGGATCGGTGCTGTGCGCGGTGTTCTGTTCGGATCTGCACGAGGCTCTGCGGTGCATCGGGAGCGTCGGGGGCGGCGCCGGCGCGGCGAGGTGCGCCGGGGAACGGTGGCCGCGCTGGCGGCGGGCGCGCTCCTGCTGACCGCGGGCTGTTCCCCGGGGGACGGTTCCGGCAGCGCGGCGGGCGTCGGCGACCTGCCGCCGTCCCGCCCCTCCTCCGCCGCCTCGGGCCCGGCGCCCTCCCCGTCCCCGTCGGTCGCCCCGCCGCCCGCGAAGGGCTCGGTCGAGGTGGTCTCCACGCTCACCGAGGGTCTCGACTCGCCGTGGGGGCTGGCGGAGCTGCCCGGCGGCGACCTGCTGGTCTCCTCGCGCGACAAGGGCACGATCACGAGGATCGACGGGAAGAGCGGGAAGAAGACCCTGCTGGGCGCCGTGCCCGGGGTGTCGCCCGGCGGGGAGGGCGGGCTGCTGGGCATCGCGGTCTCCCCCGCGTACGGCTCGGACCATCTGGTGTACGCGTATTTCACGACCGCGTCCGACAATCGCATCGCGCGCATGCAGTACGACGAGAACGGCACGACGCCCGGCCGGCTGCTGGGCGCGCCGGACACGATTCTGCGGGGCATCCCGAAGGGCTCGGTCCACAACGGCGGACGGATCGCCTTCGGCCCGGACCACATGCTGTACGCGGGCACCGGGGATACGGGGGACGACGGGCTCGCGCAGGACAAGAAGTCCCTGGCCGGAAAGATCCTGCGGATGACCCCGGACGGCCGGCCGCTGCACGGCAACCCGGAGGCCGACTCCGTCGTGTACTCGTACGGGCACCGCAATGTGCAGGGGCTGGCCTGGGACGGGCAGAAGCAGCTGTGGGCATCCGAATTCGGGCAGGACACCTGGGACGAACTGAACCGGATCGTGCCGGGTGGGAATTACGGCTGGCCCGCGGCCGAGGGCAAGGCGGGAAAGAAGGGCTTCATCGATCCCGTGGCACAGTGGAAGACGTCCGAGGCGTCCCCGAGCGGGATCGCCTTCGCCAGGGGTTCGATCTGGATGGCCGGCCTGCGCGGAAAGCGGCTCTGGCGGATTCCGCTGTCCGGCAGGGCGGACGGGGAACCGGTGGCGGCCCCTCAGGCGTTCCTGGAAGGAAAGTACGGCCGTCTGCGTACCGTGCTCGCCGCGGGCGGCGACAGGCTCTGGCTCGTCACGAGCAATACGGACACCCGTGGCACCCCGAAGCCGGGAGACGACAGGATCCTGGCGTTGCAGGTGCGGTAGCGGCTACGGCAGGTGAAAGGGCGTACGGCCGGTGTTCAACTTCTTCGAGGAACTCTTCGCGCCGGGCCGCAAGCATGCCGCCGAGGAGCAGAAGCGGCTGGAGCTGTCCCGGGTGGATCTCGGCATCGGCGACCCGGGGCGCGGACCGATAGACCTGGCCTCCGGAAAGGTGACCGTCAGGGCGCCCGGTGCCGATGCCGGAGGCGGCGACGGTGCTGACAGCGGCAGCTCCGCCGGCGGTCGGGCGGCGGATCGTGGCGCGATACCCGGCCGGGGCGGGGTCGCCGACGCCCCCGGAATCGCCGAAACCCCCGGGGAGGCGTCCGGGCCGGGTCCGCAGGCCGGACCGCAGACCGGACCGGAGGGCGTACCGGAGAACGGACCGCAGGCCGGTCGGGAGGACGGGCCGCGGAACTGACCGCAGGACCGACCGCGTGCCCGACCGGGCCGGGGGCCTTGAGGGGCCGGGGCTTTGAGGGGCCGGGGCGGCCGGCCGGTGGCGGCGCTGTGTCAGGGAGTGTTCCGGGCGGGGTAGAGACGGAGCCGGTGGGCCAGTGCGGCCGCCTCGCCGCGGCTGGAGACACCGAGCTTGGCGAGGATGTTGGAGACGTGCACGCTCGCGGTCTTGGGTGAGATGTAGAGCTCCTCGGCGATCCTGCGGTTGGTGTGACCGGCGGCGACCAGCCGGTGCACGTCCTGTTCGCGTCGCGTCAGCCCGAAGGACTCCACGGCCGCCGCGGCAGCCTCGCGCAGATCGTCCCCGGTCCGCTCCCGGCCCCCGGCCCCGTCACCGTCCTCGGCGAGGACGGTGACGGCGTCCGGTGTCTCGTGGTCGGGGCCGTGGGCCGGGGCCCGGTCCGGCGCGGTGAGGGCGATACGGGCACGGCCGGCCAGCAGCTCGATGGTCTCGGTCAACGGATGTGCGCCGAGCCGCCCGGCGGCGCGGTGGGCGTCGCGCAGCAGGGTGGTGGCCGCGGACCGGTCGCCCGAGGCGACGAGAAGTGCCTCGGCCCAGCGGTGACGGATCTGTGCCAGCTCGTACGGGCGGTGCAGGGGGGCGAAGGCGGTGGCGGCACGGGACCAGTGGTCGGGGGTGTCGAGCCCCTCGGCACGGGCCAGTTCGGCGTCGACCAGGACACCGTGGGCGGCCCAGATGGGGACGAGCATCGGCAGCCGCTTGAGGTGGGTGCGGATGGCCGCGAGGATCGCGGGCCGGCCGCGGTCGGCGGCGGGCAGCCCCCGGGCGTCGGCCTCGGCCGCGGCGGCGGCATGGAGCAGCGGCAGGGCGTACCGCTGGGTGCCGGGCGGGAAACCCTGTTCCGACTGCCCCTCGAACTCGGCCCGCGCCTCGGCGAGCCTGCCCCGCTGCGCGGCGAGGGTCACGGCATGGCGTACCGGGGTGATGAAGTGCTGGGGCTGCGGGTCCCGCGAGCCGAAATGCCTTCGTGTCAGGGCAAGTTGCAGCTCGGCCTCGGCCAGGTCGCCCTGGGCGAGGGCCAGTTCGGTGCGGCGTGAGGCGACGAGCCCTTGCGCCTTGCCGGACTGGGCGGCACGTGCCGCCGCGTCGGTGGTGGCCCGGCTCTCGTCCCAGTGGCCGAGGGAGAAGAGCGAGGCCGCCTGGTTGCAGCGGACCCACGCCTCCATGTCGGCGATGCCGTGGCTGCGGCTCGTCTCGATGCCGTGGTCGGCGGCGGCCACGGCCTCCAGGGAGCGGCCCATGGATTCGAGGGTGGAGGGGAGATTGACGCCGGCCCGGCTCAGGATGCCGACCAGGTGCAGTTCGTCGGCGCGGTCGCGGACGGCGTACATCTCCGCGATGCCCTCGTCGACGCTGCCCGCGTCGGCGGTGAGCCAGCCGCGGGTGAGCCTGGCGTGCAGTTCGATGTACTCGTCGCCGACGAGCTGGGCGTACTCCACGGCCCGGTCGACGGCGACCAGCGTCTCGGCGCCGGGGCGGTGCAGGGCGCCCCATCCCGCCACGCTCATCAGGACGTCGGCATGGACGACGGACGGAGGCAGTCCGCGGACGAGCTCCTGGGCGTTGGTCAGTTCCTGACGGCCGTCGCCCCGGGCGAGGTCCTGCATCAGCCGGGAGCGCTGGACCCAGAACCAGGCGGCGCGCAGCGGGTCGTCCTCGCCGTCCAGGACACGCATGGCCTTCTTGGCGATGGTCAGGGCGCGTTCGCGGTCGCCGCCGAACCGGGCGGCGACGGTGGCCTCCGCCATCAGGTCGAGATAGCGCAGCGGGGTGGCGTCGGGGTCGCAGCCGCACACCGGGTAGCTCTCGGCGTAGTCGATGGGGCGCAGGGTGCGGCGCACGTCGTCGGGGGCGTCGTCCCACAGCTCCATCGCCCTTTCCAGCAGGCGGAGTTGTTCGGAGAAGGCATAGCGGCGACGGGCCTCGACCGAGGCTTTCAGTACGGCGGGCAGGGCCTTGGCCGGATCGTGCGCGCCGTACCAGTAGCTGGCGAGCCGGGTGGCGCGTTCCCCGGCGCGGACGAGGGTGGGGTCGACCTCCAGGGCTTCCGCGTAGCGCCGGTTGAGCCGGGAGCGCTCGCCGGGCAGCAGATCGTCGCTGACGGCCTCGCGGACCAGGGAGTGCCGGAAGCGGTAGCCGCTGCCCTCCGGGGTGGTGAGCAGCAGATTGGCGCCGACGGCCGCCCGCAGGGCCTCGATGAGTTCGTCCTCGGCGAGCCGGGCCACCGCGGCCAGCAGTCCGTACTCGACGGTGGAACCGCCCTCGGCGACGATCCGGGCGATCTTCTGGGCGTCCTCGGGGAGGGCCTCGACCCGGACGAGCAGGAGATCGCGCAGCGAGTCGGAGAGCCGGGACCGGTCGCCGCTCTCCAGGCTGCGGGCGAGTTCCTCGACGAAGAAGGCGTTGCCGTCGGACCGTTCGAAGATCTCGTCCACGAGGGTGGCCTCGGGGGTGGCGGCGAGGATGCCGGTGAGCTGGCGGCGGACCTCGGCGCGGTTGAAACGGGCGAGTTCGATCCGGTGGACGGCCCGGAGCCGGTCCAGTTCCGCGAGGAGGGGGCGCAGGGGGTGGCGGCGGTGGATGTCGTCGGAGCGGTAGGTACCGATCACGACGAGGCGGCCGCTGCGCACGGTGCGGAAAAGGTACGCGAGGAGATGGCGGGTGGAGGCGTCGGCCCAGTGCAGGTCCTCCAGGACGAGGACGACGGCACGCTGTGCGGAGATGCGCTCCAGGAGCCTGGCGGTGAGTTCGAAGAGGCGGGCGGTGCTGTGCTCGTCGGTCGCGTCCCGGTCGGCCTCGCCGAGTTCGGGGAGCAGCCGGGCCAGTTCGCCCTCCTGCCCGGCGCAGGCGGTGGCCATCTCGTCGGGCAGGGTGCGGCGCAGGGCGCGCAGGGCGGTGGAGAACGGGGCGTAGGGCAGGCCGTCCGCGCCGACCTCGACGCAGCCGCCGACGGCGACGACGGCCTCGCGCCGCACCGCCTCGGTGAGAAATTCCTCGACCAGCCGGGTCTTGCCGACACCCGCCTCGCCGCCGATGAGCAGCGCCTGCGGCTCGCCGCCGGAGCCGTCGGCCCGGCCCGAGCCTTCGCCGGTCGCACGGGTGAGGGCGTCGACGAGCGAGGCGAATTCATCTGCGCGGCCGACGAACACGGGACTGACGGACCTGGTCTCCACGTCGCCGAGCATCGCACACGGGTCCGACGGTGCGGGCCGCGGAATCGGATCGTCCGGCATCGCGCGGCCCCCGCACGGCCGCTACGCGGCGTGGGCGAACCGGTTCCGGTCCGTACTCACCGGCCCCTCGGACTCCTTGCTCGCGGCATCACGGGCGGCTCTGCGCGCGGTCCGGCGAGCACGGCGGGCCTCCCCGGCGAGCCGCTCCTGCTCGGCCCAGCGCCGCAGTTCGGCCTCGTGCAGCTTGTGGAGTTCGAACGTGAACATGTGATTCTCCCGGAGGACGACGGCCCGTCGGGGCCTGGGGGCGGCAGTGCTTCTGCCGTGCCCCCACTGTCGTCTCCCAGGGGGTGCCGCCACATCGGGCGAGTTCCGCATCTTCGCGGTGCGGGGGGCCTTAGCCGGACGCGGGCCCCACCGCATACGGGCCGGGACCGCACCGGCGGATGCCTTAGACGGCGATGGGGCGGCGTGTACTCACTGGGTGGCGCCCGTGGTCGGCAGGGGCACGATGAGGTCGAAGTACATGCCGACGGAAATCACCGCGCCGAGGACGCCGAGCGCGATGCCGGCGGTCGCGACGGCGCGCACCCAGCCGGGCTGCGGGTGCGGGGAGGGTGCGCCGAAGGCCGGGCGGACCAGGGCGAAGATGCCGACCAGCAGGGCGAGCAGCGCGAAGAGGCCGTTGACCAGGGCCGTGGAGTGCCAGGCATCGCCGTAGATCTCGGAGATCTGCTGGGCCGCGGTGCCGCCGGACGAGGTCTTGATCTGCCCGATCAGGGTCTCGCGCTCGGCGACGACCTTGCCGGTCCAGGACCCGGTGAGCGCGACGACACCGAGACCGGCGGCGGCGACGGCCGCAGCGGCCGCGCCGAGGCCGGACGGCTTCTTGCCGGAGCCCTCGGAGTCGGGATCGTCGAGGTCGTCGAGGTCGATGTCATCGGAACCGGAGTCCTCGGAAGGGGCCTCACCGGTACGGGCCTCACCGGAACCGGAGCCCTCGGAACCGGCTTCGGTGCGTCCGGCGTCCGGGGCGGTGCCCGCTCCGCCGTCAGCCGGTGCGGACTCCCTCCCGGCTTCGGCCGCCCCCTTGTCGAGGCCGACGGCCGCGTCCTCGGCCGCGGCCTCCTCGACGCCGGGAGCGGCGGGGCCGGTGGGAGAGGTGGGGTTTGCGGGGGTCCTGGAGTTCATGTCCCGCACGCTAGGCGGGGCAGATGAGAACCCTCTTAACGCGCCCGGCCCCGGCCGGTGTGACCAGCCGCTCCCGGGGGCCTCAGACGTTCCGCGCCCGCCACTCCGGGGCCAGCACGGACCAGATCTCCGAGTCGTGCCGCTCGCCGCGGTACAGGTAGTTCTGGCGGAGCACCCCGTCGCGCGTCATGCCGAGCCGCTCGGCCACGGCGACGCTGCGGGTGTTCGCGGCGGAGGCGTCCCACTCCACGCGGTGCATGCCGCGCTCGTAGACCGCCCAGTCGATCAGCTTCCGTGCCGCCCGGGTGATCAGGCCCCGCCCCTCCGCCGCGGGTTCCAGCCAGCAGCCGACCTCGCAGTTGCCCGACTCCGCGTCGAAGATCCGGAACAGGACGCCCCCGACGAGCGTCCCGTCCAGCCAGATGCCGTAGAGCCGCCCCGTGTCGGCCGCCTGCTTCTGCGCGTAGGACCGGAGCACGGCGCGCGCCGAGTCCAGGTCGGTGGCGAGGGAGGCGAGGGGGATCCAGGGATCGACGAGTTCGCGGGCCCGGTCCATGTGGGCGAGGAACTCCGCTGCCTGCCAGATCTCCAGCGGCCGCAGTTCCGCTCCGTCCTCGCCCAGGGATATCGCGAACATCATGCTCCTTCTCGAACCGCTTCCACCGCGTGCGCGGTCTGCGGAACCTCCGTCGCGTGCGCGGTCTGCGGAACCTCCGTCGGTTGTGCTGCCTGCGGGATCTTCGCATGCTGTTCGGGAGGCTCGATGCTGATCCGCGGCAGCCGCCGGTCCAGCCAGCCCGGCAGCCACCAGTTCGCGCCGCCCAGCAGATGCATCAGGGCGGGGACCAGCAGCGTACGGAGGACGAACGCGTCGAGCGCCACGGCCGCCGCCAGCGCGATGCCGAACATGGCGATGACCCGGTCCCCGCTGAGGACGAACGCGAGGAAGACCGAAATCATGATCACGGCCGCGGAGTTGATCACACGGCTGGTTTCGGCGAGGCCGACCCGGACCGCCCGTCTGTTGTCACCGGTCTCCCGCCACTCCTCGTACATCCGCCCCACCAGGAACACCTGGTAGTCCATGGAGAGCCCGAAGAGCACGGACACCATGATCACCGGCAGGAACGGTTCGATGGGCCCGGAGCTGCCCAGCCCCAGGAGTTCGCTCCCCCATCCCCACTGGAAGATCGCGACGACGACACCGAACGAGGAGGCGACGGCGGCCACATTCATCGCGGCCGCCTTCAGCGGGATGCCGATAGACCGGAAGGCCAGCAGCAGAAGCAGGCAGCCGAGCCCTATGACGACGCCGATGAAGAGCGGGAGCTTGCCGATGACGACCTGGGCGAAGTCGTCGTAGCCGGCCGTCACCCCGCCCACATGGGCCCGGAGCGAGGTGTTCGCCTCGGCCTGTGGGAGGACGTCCGTACGCAGCCGGTCGACGAGCGCGCTGGTCTCCTGCGACTGCGGCGACGACGTCGGTACGACGGTGACGAAGGCCGCACTGCCGCTGCTGCTGTACGTGACCGGGCCGACCGAGGCCACGCCGTCGGTCGTCCGCAGCGTGGCCGGAAGGCCGTCCATCGCGAGCCGGTCGCCCGCGTCGTCGACCTGTGCGGCGATCGTCAGCGGGCCGTTGACGCCCGGCCCGAAACCGTCGGCCAGCAGGTCGTACGCCTGCCGGGTGGTCGACGAGGAGGCGTTGTTGCCCTGGTCGGCGGTGCCCAGGTGCAGGGAGAAGGTGGGCAGCGCGAGCACCAGCATCACCACGACGGCGAGCGAGCCGAGCAGCTTGGGGTGCCGTTCGACGAAGGCGGACCAGCGGGCGGCGAAGCCGGTGGGCAGTTCCGGCCGCGGCCCGTGCTCGGCGAGCCTTCTGCGCTCGCGCCGGCTCAGCGCCCGCATGCCGATGAAGGACAGCAGGGCGGGCAGCAGCGTCACGGACGCGGCCACGGTCAGGACGACCGTGAGCGAGGCGGCGATCGCCACGCCGTTGAGGAAGCCCAGCCGCAGGATCAGCATGCCGAGCAGCGCGATACAGACGGTGGCTCCGGCGAAGACGACGGACCGCCCGGTCGTCACGACGGCGTTCTGCGCCGCCTCGGTGACCGTCATGCCTCTGCGCAGTCCGCTGCGGTGGCGGGTGACGATGAACAGGGCGTAGTCGATGCCGACGCCGAGCCCGATCAGCATGCCCAGCATGGGGGCGAAGTCGGCGACGGTCATCGCATGGCCGAGCAGTGCGATGCCCGCGTAGGCCGTACCGACGGAGACGAGGGCGGTGGCGATGGGCAGCATGCTGGCGGCGAGCGAGCCGAAGGCGAGGAACAGGACGACCGCTGCCACGACGACCCCGATGACCTCGCTGAAGTGGGCGGTCGGCGCTTCGGTGAGGGCGATGGCCGAGCCGCCCAGTTCCACCTGGAGGTGGTCGCCGGCGGCCTCCTTCGCGGTGTCGACGACGGCCTGGGCCTGCTGCGCCGGGATGTCCTCGGTCTGCCGGTCGAAGGTGATCGTGGCGTAGGCGGTGTGCCCGTCCTCGCTGATCTGTCCGGCGCCGGACGCCCCGTACGGGCCGGTGACGGCGCCGACGCCGGGGAGCTCCTCGACCGCGTGCAGCGTGCGGGTCATCGTCTGGCGGACGTCGGCGGCCCGCACGGTGGAGTCGGTGGTGTGCCAGACGATGGTGTCGGTGTCACCGCCCAGCTCCGTGAAATTGCTCTTGAGGAGGTCGGCGGCCCGGCCGGCCTCCGTACCGGGCACGTCGTAGTTGTTGGAGTACGCGGAGCCCGCGAAGCCCGCCGCGGTGGCTGTGCCGCCGAGGGCGAGGAGCCAGATGAGAACGGCGACGAGACGGTGCTTGATGCACCAGCGGGCAATGGCAGCCAACGGATGTGCTCCCTGCTGGTTCGTGGTTCCTCAGCGGGACAAAACATGAATTACCCGCAAAGAGCGCATGACCTGAGAACTGCCACTCTCGCAGCCGTTGGTGATCCTTTGTCCCTTTCGTGGCCTTACTCACAGAGGCTTCCGGGCTCGCGGCGGCCTCCTCCGGGACTCGCGAGGACGTCCGCACCCGCAGGGGCTTCCGGGCGCTCCACGGCCTCCGGCGGGGGCGCCGCTGTGCGGCATACGGCGCCCCCGCCGCCCGGACACGCCAGGTCAGCCGGAGACGCTCGCCCGGCCGTTCTCGATGTGCCCCATCAGCCGGCGCCGGTAGACATCGTCCCCGTCGACCGTGACGGCCAGGTCGTACCAGCCGTGCGCGTCGGCCGCCGAGTGCACGACCGTACGGCTGCGTCCCGGCTTGACCTTGACCGTACGGGTCCAGTCCCGCAGGTCCGCCTCGTCGACGTACCCCAGCGGCCGTACGGTGAAGGTGAGGGTCGTGCGTCCCGTGTTGCGCAGGGTGAGATGCAGATCCCGCTCATGCGCGTCGACCCGCGAGGCGACCTCGGCCCCGGCCGCGGCGCCGCCCTTCGCGGGCCCGGCGAACTCGCGCCGGAAGCCGTTCGGCCCGGTCACGGTGAACCGGTACGCCGCACCGGTGAGCGGCACCGTCCACTGCGCCGTGCCCCGCACGTCCCGGTGCTGCGGTACGGGGAACTCCCCCGCGTACGGATACAGCGCGAAGTGCGCGGACGAGCGTCCCGTATTGCTGAGGACCACCTTGACCGCCCCGTCCACCAGCGTCGCCCGGGCGTCCGGCTGGTACGGCAGCGCGCGGGCCGGACGCGCCCCGGGCTCCTGTACGGGCATGTGCTGCACGAGCGGCGGCTTGGGCGCCCAGCGCCCGCTGAACGGCGGGATGGCGCCGGGCTGCTCCACCTCGGGCCGGCGCCGCGCGTGCTTGAAGTCGAAGGCCGAGGTCAGATCGCCGGCGACGGTGCGCCGCCAGTTGCTGATGTTCGGCTCCTTCACCCCGGTCCAGCGTTCCAGGAAGCGGATCACGGAGGTGTGGTCGAAGACCTCGGAGCAGACGTAGCCGCCCACGGTCCACGGCGACACGACGAGCAGCGGCACCCGCATCCCGAGACCGGTGGGCTTGCCCTCCCACTGCTCCTCGGTCACCTCGGGCGGCGCGACCGGCGGCGGGACATGGTCGAAGAAGCCGTCGTTCTCGTCGTAGTTGATGAAGACGGCGGTGTGCCGCCACACATCCGGGTGCTTGCCCAGCGCGTCGAGGACCTTGTAGACGATCGTCGCGCTGTGGATCGGCGAGGAGACGCTCGGGTGCTCGGAGTCGACGGCCGACGGCACCAGGTAGGAGACCTCGGGCAGCGTGCCCGCCGCCACGTCCTTCGCGAACTCGTCGGCCAGCGTTCCGGTCTCCACTCGGCGCAGCGCGCGCTCGAAGAGGCTGCGCTCCTTCTTGTCCAGGGTGGCGACACCCTCTTCGAGCAGACCGAACAGCCGCTCCCGCTCGGGGGCGCCCGCTCCCCGCACCGCCGCGTAGAACGACTCCATGTACGTGTGGCCGCCGGTCTTCGCCAGCGCCTTGCGGGCGACCGCCTTGAAGGTGGCGAAGAACTCGATCTGGTTGTCGGTGAAGTTCTCCCACTCGGTGTACGTACGCCAGCTCCGCCCGGCCTTCTCCAGCCGTTCCGCGTACGTGCTCCAGCCGTAGCCGGGGTGCGTGCCCTCGTCGTACGCGTCGTTCCCGACGGCCCGCTTGCCGTTCGGCTCGTTGCCCGTCTTTCCGCTCCACAGGTGGTTGCGGTTGGGGCTGGTCGAGGAGTGGATGGAGGAGTGGTAGGCGTCGCAGACCGTGAAGGTGTCGGCCAGTTCGTAGTGCAGCGGGATGTCGCGGCGGTCGTAGTACGCCATGGTGGCGGCCGTCTTCGCGGACACCCAGCCGTTCATCCACCCCCCGGCCCACGCCTTGCCGCCACCGCTCCAGGAGTGGTCGAGCGCGCCGATGTACTGGAGGTCCTTCTTCTGTGCCTCGGCCGCGTCCCGCACGGGGAACGGCAGCACGGAGGTGCCCAGCGGAGCGGGCTGTTCGAAGACCGGCTTGCCCGAGGGCAGCTCGACGGCGTTGCGGTCGCCGAAACCGCGCACCCCCCGGAGCGTGCCGAAGTAGTGGTCGAAGGAACGATTCTCCTGCATGAGGATCACCACATGCTTGATGGCTCCGAGTCCGCCGCCGGACCCCGCCGAGTGCGCCGGCTGCGCGGCGATCGCGGCCTGCAGCGACGGCGGCAGCAGCGACCCCGCCGCCGCGGCGCCGAGCGCGCCACCGCCGAGCGCGAAGAGTCGTCGCCGTGAAATGTCCGTGGTCAAGTGAGCCTCCCGAGTCCGGTCGTACAGGACGGGAAACTAATCACGCCAGATGGCGCCGGGAAGGATTTCGTACGGCCCCGTGGTGAACGTCCAACAGGTCGGCCGGGAAAGTCCAACCGCTTTCCCGGCCCCCGGGACCGCCGTCACACCCCGATCACCCGCAGCGCGCCCCACAGCGCCACCGTCGACACGACCAGCGTCGCCGGTACGGTCAGCAGCCCGAGGCGGGTGAAGTGGCCGAGGTCGGGCGCGGCGCCGTGGGTGTGCAGGATGCGGCGCCAGAGCAGGGTGGCGAGCGAACCGACGTAGGTGAGGTTCGGGCCGAGGTTCACGCCGATCAGGGCGGCGAGCAGCGGGCCCGGACCGGCTGCCGCGACCACCGGGAGCAGGGCGAGGATCGCGGGCAGGTTGTTGATCAGGTTGGCGAGGACGGCCGCCACCGCGGCCACCGCCAGCAGCGCGGGAAGTGACGGGCCGCCCGGCAGGAAGGCGCCGAGGCCGGCACCGAGGCCGTTGCCGACCACGGCCTCGACCACGACCCCCAGCGCGAGGACGAACAGGCAGAACAGCGGGTTGGCGGAGCGGACAAGGCCCCTGACGGTGGTCTCGCGCTTCGCCAGCGCGCGGACGGCCAGCACCCCGGCACCCGCCAGCGCCGCCCACAGCGGGTCCGCGCCCGCGAACGAGGTGGCGACGAATCCGCCCAGGGTCAGCGCGAGGACGACGAGCGTGAAGACGGGGACGCCCGGACGGGCCTTCTCCGGATTCGACGGATACGCACCCGCCGCCAGGTCGGCGGCGAAGACGCGGCGGAAGACGACGTACTCGACGGCGATGGCGGCCAGCCACGGCAGGGCCATCAGCGCCGCGAAGCGGGTGAAGGAGAGGCCGCTCGCGGTGAACGCCAGGAGGTTGGTGAGGTTGGAGACCGGCAGCAGCAGGGACGCCGAGTTGGCCAGGTGCGCGCAGGCGTAGACGTACGGCCGGGGGCGGGCGCCGACGCGGGCGGCGGTGGCCAGGACGACGGGGGTCAGCAGCACCACGGTCGCGTCCAGGCTGAGCACGGCGGTGGTCACGGAGGCGACGGCGAAGACCCCGCCGAGCAGGGGGCCGGTCCGCCCGCCGCAGACCCGGGCGACCAGTTCACCGGCGGCCGTGAAGAGCCCCTCGTCGGCACAGAGCTGGGCCAGGACCAGGATCGCCGCGAGGAAACCGACGACCGGCAGCAGGCTGCCCACCTGCTCACGGGCCTGCTGCCACGGGACCGCACCGGCCACCGTCACCAGCACGGCCACGGGTACGGCGACGGTCGCCTCCGGCAGCCCCCGGGGGCGTACGACGGCGAAGGCCAGCACGACGAGCAGGAGCCCGACGGAGACGATCTCGGCGGTGACGGTGTTCAGCGGACTCAGGACTCTCCGGATGGGTGAAGGGGCGGCGCACCCGGCTCACGGGTGCGCCGCCCCTTCACGGACGTACGGAATCCGCCCCCTCGGGGGGGACGGGATCAGCCCTCGACGCCGAGCTTCTCCAGGATCAGCTCGCGCACCCGGGCCGCGTCCGCCTGGCCGCGGGTGGCCTTCATGACCGCGCCGACGAGCGCGCCCGCCGCCGCGACCTTGCCGCCGCGGATCTTGTCCGCGACGGCCGCGTTGGCGGCGATGGCCTCGTCCACGGCCGTGCCCAGCGCGCCCTCGTCGGAGACGACCTTCAGGCCGCGCTTCTCGACGACGGTGTCCGGGTCGCCCTCGCCCGCGAGCACGCCCTCGATGACCTGGCGGGCCAGCTTGTCGTTGAGGTCGCCCGAGGTGACGAGCTCGGCCACCCTGGCGACCTGCACCGGGGTGATCGGCAGCTCGTCGAGGCCGCGGCCGGTCTCGTTGGCGTTACGGGCCAGCTCGCCCATCCACCACTTGCGGGCCTGGTCCGAGGGGGCGCCCGCATCGGTCGTGGCGACGATCAGGTCGACCGCGCCCGCGTTGAGGATGGACTGCATGTCGTGCTCGGAGACACCCCACTCCTCCTTCAGCCGCTTGCGGCGCAGCCGCGGCAGCTCGGGGAGGCCCTTGCGGAGCTCCTCGACCCACTCGCGGGCCGGGGCGACCGGCACCAGGTCGGGCTCGGGGAAGTAGCGGTAGTCCTCGGCGTTGTCCTTGATGCGGCCGGCCGTGGTCGAGCCGTCCTCCTCGTGGAAGTGCCGGGTCTCCTGCACGATCGTGCCGCCCGAGCTCAGCACCGCGGCGTGGCGCTGGATCTCGAAGCGGGCGGCGCGCTCGACGGAACGCAGCGAGTTCACGTTCTTCGTCTCGGAGCGCGTACCGAAGGTCTCGGTGCCGTTGGGGCGCAGCGACAGGTTGACGTCGCAGCGCATCTGGCCCATCTCCATCCGGGCCTCCGACACACCGAGCGCCTTGATGAGCTCGCGCAGTTCGGCGACGTACGCCTTGGCGACCTCGGGGGCGCGTGCGCCCGCTCCCTCGATCGGCTTGGTGACGATCTCGATGAGCGGGATGCCGGCACGGTTGTAGTCGAGCAGGGAGTGGGACGCGCCGTGGATACGGCCGGTGGCACCGCCGACGTGGGTCGACTTGCCGGTGTCCTCCTCCATGTGGGCGCGCTCGATCTGCACCCGGAAGATCTCCCCGTCCTCCAGCTGGACGTCCAGATAGCCGTTGTAGGCGATCGGCTCGTCGTACTGGGAGGTCTGGAAGTTCTTCGGCATGTCCGGATAGAAGTAGTTCTTCCGGGCGAAGCGGCACCACTCGGCGATCTCGCAGTTCAGCGCGAGACCGATCTTGATGGCGGACTCGACGCCGATCTCGTTGACGACCGGCAGGGCGCCGGGCAGGCCGAGACAGACCGGGCAGGTCTGGGAGTTGGCGTCCTGCTTGAGCTCGGTGGAGCAGCCGCAGAACATCTTGGTCTTGGTGCCGAGCTCGACATGGACCTCCAGGCCCATGACGGGGTCGTAGGACGCGAGCGCATCCTCGTACGACACCAGGTCGGTGACAGTCACGGTGAAACTTCCCTCTCAGCCCAGCAGTACGTCGTCATCGCCGATGCGCTTGAGTTCGCGCAGCAGCAGGGCGACACCCGTGGCGATGGCGGCGGCGGAGACGACGGCGTCGATCAGTCGGAGCGTGTCGCGTTCGACGCGGGCCTTCTTGGCCTGCTTGATGACGCCGAGCGCCCCGAAGGCGGTGGTGCCGATGGACAGGTACGTACCGGTCTTGGACTTCTTGAAGCCCTTGGCCTTGGTCAGTGCGCTCACAGTGACGGAGCCTCCTCCAGCAGCGGGTGCCCCCACTTTTCCACGAAAGCGGCCTCGACGGCGGCTCCGACCTTGTACAGCCGGTCGTCCTTCATGGCGGGGGCGATGATCTGCAGTCCGACCGGCAGGCCGTCCTCCGGGGCCAGGCCGCAGGGCAGCGACATGGCGGAGTTGCCGGCGAGGTTGGTCGGAATGGTGCACAGGTCCGCGAGGTACATCGCCATCGGGTCGTCGGCGCGCTCGCCGATCGGGAAGGCTGTGGTGGGCGTCGTCGGGGAGACGATGACGTCAACCTGCTCGAAGGCCTTCTCGAAGTCCTGGGTGATGAGGGTGCGGACCTTCTGGGCCGAGCCGTAGTACGCGTCGTAGTAGCCGGAGCTGAGGGCGTACGTACCGAGAATGACGCGGCGCTTGACCTCGTCGCCGAAGCCGGCCTCGCGGGTGAGCGCGGTGACGTCCTCGGCGGACCTCGTGCCGTCGTCGCCGACCCGCAGGCCGTAGCGCATGGCATCGAAGCGGGCCAGGTTGGAGGAGCACTCGGACGGCGCGATCAGGTAGTACGCCGACAGGGCCAGGTCGAAGGACGGGCAGTCCAGCTCGACGATCGTGGCACCGAGCGACTTCAGCAGCTCGACCGACTCGTTGAAGCGCTGGACGACACCGGCCTGGTAGCCCTCACCGGCGAACTGCTTGACGACACCGACGCGCATGCCGTCGACGCTGCCGTTGCGCGCGGCCTCGACGACCGGCGGGACCGGTGCGTCGATGGACGTCGAGTCCATCGGGTCGTGCCCGGCGATCACCTCGTGCAGCAGGGCCGCGTCCAGAACGGTGCGGGCGCAGGGCCCGCCCTGGTCCAGGGAGCTGGAGAAGGCCACCATGCCGTAGCGGGAGACGCCGCCGTAGGTGGGCTTGACGCCGACGGTGCCGGTCACGGCGGCGGGCTGGCGGATGGAACCGCCGGTGTCCGTGCCGATGGCGAGCGGGGCCTCGTACGACGCGAGCGCGGCCGAGGAGCCGCCGCCGGAGCCGCCGGGGATGCGGGTGAGGTCCCACGGGTTGCCGGTCGGGCCGTAGGCGCTGTTCTCGGTGGAGGACCCCATGGCGAACTCGTCCATGTTGGTCTTGCCGAGAATGACGACGTCGGCGGCCTTCAGCCTCTTGGTGAGGGTCGCGTCGTACGGCGGGATCCAGCCTTCGAGGATCTTGGAGCCGACGGTGGTCGGCATGCCCTCGGTGGTGAAGATGTCCTTCAGCGCGAGCGGGACACCGGCCAGCGGACCCAGCTTCTCGCCGGCCGCCCTCTTCGCGTCGACGGCGCGGGCCTGCGCGAGCGCGCCCTCGCGGTCGACGTGCAGGAAGGCGTGGACCTTCTCGTCGACCGCCTCGATCCGGGCCAGGTGGGCCTCGGTGACCTCGACGGCCGTGAGCTCGCCGGACGCGATCTTCGCGGCGATCTCGGCCGCGGTGAGCTTGATGATGGTGCTGTTGTCCGTCATGGCTGTTAGTCCTCCCCCAGGATCTGCGGCACCTTGAAACGCTGCTGCTCCTGGGCCGGGGCGCCGGAGAGCGCCTGCTCGGGGGTGAGCGACGGACGGACCTCGTCCGCGCGCATGACGTTCGTCAGCGGCAGCGGGTGGGAGGTCGGCGGTACGTCTTGGTCGGCGACTTCGGAGACGCGGGCGACCGCGCCGATGATGTCGTCGAGCTGACCGGCGAAGTGTTCGAGCTCTTCGCCCTTCAGCTCCAGACGCGCCAGCCGGGCGAGGTGGGCGACCTCCTCGCGCGTGATGCCAGGCATGCAGCGATCCTCAGGGGTTGGTGTGTGGTTTTGGCCCAATCCTATGGTGTCGCCCGCGGCCGCTCCCGCCACCGGGGCGAACACCCTGGTCAGCCCCGCCTCATTCGCGCCCGAGCGGGGCCCGGGGCCTTGCGGTGCCGTCCGGCCGGGGCGTTTCGGGCACGGCCGGGCTCCCGAGGAACGACGCGGCCGCCGGGCGGCCGGGACGCCTTCCCCGACCGGTCCCACCGGTCCCACCGGCCGCTCAGGCCGTGGCCGGGCCCGGCTTCACCGCGCGGCCCGTCGGCCCGTGCTCCAGCTCGGCGGGCCCGGCCGCACCGGCTGCGGCCGCGGCGGCCGCCGCGGCCGCCAGCTCCGCGGGCCGCCGCCACCCGTGCTCGCCCCGCGCCCGCAGCCAGGCCGTCGCCTCCTGCGGCGGCATCGCCGCGGCGACCAGCCAGCCCTGCACCGCGTCGCAGCGCAGATCCCGCAGCCGCTCCCAGGTCTCGTCGTCCTCGACGCCTTCCGCCACGACCAGGAGTCCGAGCGAGTGGGCCAGGTCGATGGTGCAGCGGACGATCTCGGCGTCCTCGTTGTCGACGGCCAGCCGGGCCACGAACGAGCGGTCGATCTTCAGCTCGCTGACCGGCAGCCGGCGCAGATGGACCAGCGAGGAGTACCCCGTGCCGAAGTCGTCGAGGGACATCTTCACGCCGTGCCCGGTGAGTCCGGCGAGGGTGTCGGCGGCGCGCTGCGGATCCTCCAGCAGCACGTGTTCCGTTATCTCCAGCTGCAGGGCCCCGGCCGGGACGCCGTGCCGGGCCAGCCGGGCCGCGACACCGCCCGCGAATCCGGGGGTGTGGACGTCGCGCGGGGAGACGTTGACGGCCACCGGTACGAACAGGCCCTGCGCCCGCCACCGGGCGACCTGGGCCAGTGCCGTCTCCAGGACGTACTCCGTGAGGTGCGGCATCAGGCCGGAGGACTCGGCGATGGCGATGAACTCGTCCGGGGGGACCCGTCCGCGCTCCGGATGCACCCAGCGCACCAGCGCCTCCAGGCCGGCCACCTGGCCGTCGAAGCGGACCTTCGGCTGGTAGTGGAGCTCCACTTCACCGGCGTCCAGCGCGCGCCGCAGGTCTCCGAGGAGTCCGAGCCGGTCCGGAGTGTTGCTGTCCCGCTTCGACTCGTACACCTCCACGCCCGTGCGGTCGCGCTTGGCCTGGTACATCGCCACGTCCGCGCGCCTGAGCAGCCCTTCGGCGTCCAGTGCGTGGTCCGGATAGACGGCCACTCCGGCGCTCGCTTCCAGGACCAGGGTCAGGCCGTCCAGGTCCAGCGGGGAGGAGAGCTCGGCGACCAGATGGCGGGCGACGCGCTGGGCGCTGGTGGTGGAGTCCGCGGTCGGCAGGAGCACGGCGAACTCGTCACCGCCGAGCCTGGCGGCCTCTGCTCCCCGGGGGAGCGCGAGCCTGAGGCGTTCCGCTATTTGCAGCAGCAGCCGGTCGCCCGCCAGATGCCCGAGGGTGTCGTTGACCGCACGGAAACGGTCGAGGTCGATCAGGACGAGGGCGGATCTGGCGCCCATGGACTCGGCGTCCTCCAGGGCCGTCCAGGTGCGTTCCAGCAGCCACTGCCGGTTGGGCAGCCCGGTAAGCGGGTCGCGCAGCTGCTCCTCGGCCCGGGCACGGGCGATCCAGAGGGTGGAGTCCAGGGTGATCAGCGGGACCGCGAAGAGCGGCAGGAGCACGGGCATGGTCGTCGCGACGACGCAGATCAGCGGTGCGATGCCGAGCAGGGCGACCGCGACGAGGCCCTGACGCAGCAGGGCGGTACGGGCGACGGTCGGCAGGCCGCCTCCCTGGGGTGCCCGTGCATACCACAGCAGGACCCGGGTGACCAGGAGATAGGTGGAGGCGGCCAGGAGAACTTCGGGGACGGCTGCGATGCCCCAGCCGAGTGGCTGCCAGGGCGATTCGACGGTGTGCACCTCGCCGAACGCGGCGAGCACCAGGGCCGCCGCGCCTATTCCCAGGATGTCCACCGCGCCGTGCAGCAGCCCCTGCCACCAGCGGTGCCTGCGGGCCACGCCGACGAGAACGACCACGACCAGGCTGACCAGACCGGCGGGCACCCAGCCGTAGAGGAGCAGCACGGCGAGGGTGAGTGCGGCCCCGGAACCCGTACCGCCCCACCAGCGGTCGCGTCCGAGCGCGACCAGATGGCCGACGACGATCCCGGTGAGGACGGCGAGGGACCAGCCGGCTCTGCCGTCGGGGAAGAGTGCGTGTCCTTCGCTCACGGTCCGGTAGAAACCGGTCGCGAGCTGAACAACGGCGATCACCACGACGACGGCACCCACCCCGGGCGCGAGGCCGACGAAACCTTGCAGCCGCGACACCGGTGCGGCGCTCTCGGTCGGTTTCATTCCGTCCCTCTCACAGCCGGCGGTGCCGATGTCACCCGAATGCTCGGCTCCATGCCACCACGACCCGTTTTCCCACCCCGTGGCCGGCACGGCAGGTGCACATCTCAACAGTAGGCCGCAGAAGGCCTCTACGGGCAGCGCTCTACCGCTGTTGCCTGAATGCGAACCAACCGTCCGTCAGCATCTGGTAGGCGCCGATCGGGTGACTCCGACCGACCGACGACACCGCTTGCCCCCGTCCGTCCCGCTACGTCCTTTCTATACTTTCTCGTTCATCATTCACCAACCGGCCGGTCTCATACGGTCATTCCCGGTCGACCATATGCTCCGTTCCGACCAATTTGCCCGCCGACTGAAGGGAATCCGCCCTATTCCGCCGCTTCTCCGGCGGGGACGGCCGCCTCGCGTGCGGCCTCCGGCCCCTGTTCGAGCAGCACGGCGAAACCGTCCTCGTCCAGTACGGGCACCTTCAGCTGCATCGCCTTGTCGTACTTCGAGCCGGGGTTGTCGCCGACGACCACGAAGGAGGTCTTCTTCGAAACGGATCCCGTCACCTTGGCCCCCCGGCTCTGGAGCGCCTCTTTCGCGCCATCCCGGGTGTGGCCGGACAGGGTGCCGGTGACGACGACCGTGAGTCCTTCGAGCGGGCGCGGCCCCCCTTCCTCCCCCGCCCCCTGGTCCTCCATCCGGACCCCGGCCTCCCGCCACTTGCGCAGGATCTCCCGGTGCCAGTCCTCGGCGAGCCACTGCTTCACCGATGCGGCGATGATGTCCCCGACCCCGTCGGCCTCGACCAGCTCCTGTTCGGTCGCCTCGTCGATCCGGTCCATGGAGCGGAACTGACGGGCCAGTTCCGCGGCGGCGACCGGGCCCACATGGCGGATGGAGAGGCCGGTGAGGATCCGGGCGAGCGGCGCCTCCTTGGCCGCGGCGATGGCGTCGAGCATGGCGAGGGCGTTCTTCTTCGGCTCGCCCTGCTGGTTGGCGAAGACCCAGGCGGTCTTCTCCTCGCCGGTCTTCGGGTCGCGCTTGGGCAGGCCGCTGTCCTGGTCGAGGACGTAGGCCCGGATCGGCAGCAGTTCCTCGACCGTCAGCCCGAACAGATCGCCCTCGTCGTGCAGCGGCGGATCGGCGGGCTCCAGCGGCTTGGTGAGGGCCGCGGCGGCGACATAGCCGAAGTGGTCGATGTCGAGGCACTTGCGGCCCGCGAGATAGGCGATGCGCTCCCGCAGCTGGGCGGGGCAGGACCGCGCGTTGGGGCAGCGGACATCGACGTCCGCCTCCTTCATGGGCTTCAGTTCCGTGCCGCACTCCGGACAGTGCGTCGGCATCACGAACGCCCGCTCGGTGCCGTCGCGCAGATCGACGACCGGGCCGAGGATCTCCGGGATCACGTCGCCCGCCTTGCGGAGCACCACCGTGTCCCCGATGAGGACGCCCTTCGCCTTCACCACGTTCTGGTTGTGCAGGGTGGCGAACTCCACCTCGGAGCCCGCCACTTCGACCGGCTCGACCTGGGCGTACGGGGTGACCCGGCCGGTGCGTCCGACGCCGACCCGGATGTTCACCAGCTTGGTGTTGACCTCCTCCGGCGGGTACTTCCAGGCGATCGCCCAGCGCGGGGCGCGCGAGGTGGAGCCCAGCCGGCCCTGGAGCGGGACCTCGTCGAGTTTGACGACGACACCGTCGATCTCGTGCTCCACGGAGTGCCGGTTCTCGCCGAAGTACGCGATGAACTCCCGTACCCCGTCGAGGGAGTCCACCACCTTGTTGTGCCTGGCGGTGGGCAGACCCCAGGCGTGCAGCAGTTCGTAGGCGTGCGAGAGACAGTCGATGTCGAAGCCCTCGCGGGCGCCGATGCCGTGCACCACCATGTGCAGGGGGCGGGTGGCGGTGACCTTCGGGTCCTTCTGCCGCAGTGAACCGGCCGCCGCGTTGCGCGGATTGGCGAACGGCTTGTCCTCGGCCTCGACGAGCCGGGCGTTGAGCTCCTCGAACGCCTCCATCGGGAAGAAGACCTCGCCGCGGATCTCGACCAGCGCCGGAATCCGGTCGCCCTTCAGCCGGTGCGGGATCTCGGCGATCGTCCGGACATTGGGGGTGATGTCCTCGCCGGTGCGGCCGTCGCCCCGGGTCGCGGCCCGGGTCAGCCGCCCGTGCTCGTAGGTGAGGTTGACCGCGAGGCCGTCGACCTTCAGCTCGCACAGGAAGTGGTGGTCGGAGGTGCCGACCTCCTTCGCGATCCGCTCACCCCAGGCCGCCAACTCCAGGTCGTCGAAGGCGTTGTCCAGCGAGAGCATCCGCTCGCGGTGCTCGACGGAGGTGAATTCCGTCTGGTACGGCCCCGCGACCTTCTGCGTCGGCGAATCCGGCGTGCGCAACTGCGGATACGTCTTCTCCAGGGTCTCCAGCTCGCGCATCAGCCGGTCGAACTCGGCGTCGCTCACGACCGGCTGGTCGTTCACGTAATACCGGAAGCGGTGCTCCTCGACCTGCTCGGCGAGGAGCGCGTGCTGCTCCTGCGCCTGTGCGGGCACTGCCATCTGCTGTTCGCCGACCATCGTCTCGTCCTCCCGTTACCCGATGCCCCGTTACTCAGGGTTGTCTGCGAGCGATCTCGCGGCCCGAGCGCAGTGGGCGAGCGCGGCGCGCGCGTACGCGGGCGAGGCACCCGCGAGCCCGCACGACGGGGTGATCACCACGGACTCCGTCAGAGTCCCCGGATTCAGCCCCAGCCTGCGCCACAGCGTCCTGACACCCATGACGCTACCGCCCGGGTCCGACAATCCGCCCGAGGCCGGGTCGGTGCCCGGCAGCACCCCGAGGAAGAGCTGTGTGCCGCCCTCGACCGCTTCGCCGATCGCCTCCTCCTCACGCTCGGTGAGCAACGAGAAGTCGAACGAGATACCGTCGGCCCCGGCCCGGCGCAGCAGCGCGAACGGCACATCGGGCGCACAGGTGTGAACGACCGTCGCCCCGTCCCCGGCCGCCGCCAGCACGTCCCGCAGGGTGCCCTCGACGATCTGCCGGTCCACGGCCCGGTAGGTGCGGTAGCCGCTCGCCGTGCCGATCCGCCCGCGCAGTACGCCGGTCAGCGACGGTTCGTCGAGTTGCAGGACCACCTCGGCGCCCGGCACCCTGCGCCGCACCTCCGCGAGGTGGGCCCGGAGCCCTTCCGCCAGCGAGCCCGCCAGATCGCGGCAGGCCCCCGGGTCGCCGAGCGCGGCCTCGCCGCCGCGCCGTTCCAGGGCGGCGGCCAACGTCCAGGGACCCACGGCCTGGACCTTGAGCGGGCCCTCGTACCCCTGCGTGAACTCCTCCAGCGCGTCGAGGTCCTCGCCGAGCCAGGACCTGGCCCGGCGGGTGTCCCGTCCGGGCCGGTCGCTGATCCGCCAGCCGCTGGGCTCGACATGGCCGTACAGCTCGACGAGCAGCCCGATGGTCCGCCCGATCATGTCCGCGCCGGGCCCGCGGGCCGGCAGTTCCGCGAGATACGGCAGGCCCTCGCCGTCCCCGAAGGACCCCGTGACGGTCTTCGCCGCCTCCCGCGCGTCTCCCCCCGGCATGGAACCGATCCCGGTGGCCGGGCAACCCCTGAACTTGCTCTTCTCGCTCACACGGGAAGCCTAAGGGCTGTCCCGTAACCCCTGGTGGATCAGCGTGCGGCGTCGGATGCGGTGCATCGCAAGGCGGAGGGACGCCCGAATACTGGATGTATTCGGGCGTTCCGGCAACGCGCGAGGTGCCGTAGCCGACGTCGCACGCCCGCCAGGGATTACGGGACAGCCCTTGGGGCCTGCCCGACGGGCCGGTGCCGGACAGGCCCCGAGGCCGGGCCCGGCGCGCTCGACCGTCGTCGGCAGCGGCCGGTGACGGTCCGCGTCCGTGGCGGTCTGCGCCCGTGGTGCTCGGCGCCCGTGGTGGTCAGCACCCGGTATGGTCCGCGCTCGGGACGTTCAGCGCCCATGGCGGTCGGCACCCGTAACGGTCCGCGACCGGGATGTTCAGCACCGGTGGCGGTCGGCACCCGTAACGGTCAGCGCCCGGGGCGCACCGTCAGGTCGTTGACCTCGGCGTCACGCGGCAGGTCGAGTGCCATCAGGATCGTGGTGGCGACCGACTCCGGGTCGATCCAGCGGGAGGCGTCGTACTCCTTGCCCTCCTGCTGGTGGACCTTGGCCTGCATGGGGCTGGCGGTGCGCCCCGGGTAGACGGAGGTCACCCGGACGCCGCTGGCGTGCTCCTCGTGGCGAAGGGAGTCGGCGAGCGCCTTCAGGCCGTGCTTGCTCGCGGCGTACGCGCTCCACTCGGCGTGCGCGGCGAGGCCGGCGCCCGAGTTCACGAAGAGCACATGGCCCTGGGCGACCCGCAGTTGCGGCAGGAAGAGCCGGGTCAGCTCGGCGGGCGCGACCAGGTTGGCGTTGAGCTGGAAGTGCCACGCCTTGGGCGTCAGGTCGCCGACCCGGCCGAGCTCGACGACGCCCGCGATGTGCAGCAGCGAGTCGACCCGCTCGGGCATCGCCTGCTGGGCGAACGCCCAGGAGAGGCGGTCCGGGTTGGAGAGGTCACCGACGAGCGTGCGGGCGCCGGGGTGGAGCTCGGCCAGTTCCTTCGCGCGGCCCGCGTCACGGGCCAGCAGCACGGTCTCGTCACCGCGCTCCAGGAGACGACGGGTGACGGCTGCGCCGATGCCGGAACCGGCGCCGGTGATGATATGAGTGGACATGCCCCCCATGATCGCATCCCACCCGGTCGCCTCCCTCCGCCGCGTCAGCGGAGGCCGGACCACTCCTCCAGGTAGGCCAGGGCGCCCACGCCGTCCTTGGCGAAGAACACCAGGTCGGTCAGCGGGACGGGCAGGAAGCCCTCGTCCTCCATGCGCTGGAACTGCTGGCGCAGCCCGTCGTAGAAGCCCGCCGTGTTGAGCAGGACCACCGGCTTGGCGTGCTTGCCGTGCTTCTTCAGCTCCAGGATCTCGGTCGCCTCGTCGAGCGTCCCGGTGCCGCCCACCATGATCACGACGGCGTCGGCCTTCTCCAGGAGCAGTGCCTTGCGCTCGGCGAGATCGCGCGCGATCACCATCTCGTCGGCGTTGGTACGCGCCTTGGCCGCCAGGAAGTCGACCGACACCCCGACCAGCCGTCCGCCCGATTCCTGGACGCCGTCGGCGACGACCTTCATCAGGCCGCTCTCCGACCCTCCCCAGACCAGTGTGTGTCCACCCCGGCCGAGCAGTTCGGCGAATTCGCGGGCGGGCCGGGTGTAGCGGTCGTCGAGGTCGGCGGCGGAGAGGAAAACGCAGATGTTCATGCAGACACCGTAGAGGCCACCACTGACACACATGGACGGCCGGGTGGAAATCCGGCCGCCGCCGAGAAGGGCCGAGAAGGGAAGAGGAGGCAGAGCCGGGGGGAAAGGAGACTCACAGGGGAAGAAATCGGTCCGTGGCACGGCTGAACCTGACATGACTTCCACACGAGGACACCACATCACGGTCGAAGCCGGCACCGAGCACGTCCGTGTGGTGCGCGACGGGCAGGTGCTCGCCGAGAGCCGCCGCCCGCTCGTACTGCGCGAGACGGGTTGTCCGGTCCGTTACTACCTGCCGCCCGAGGACGTCCGTACGGAACTGCTGACACCTTCGGACACCCACACCCACTGCCCGTTCAAGGGCGATGCCTCCTACTGGTCGCTGCCGGACGCCGCCGATCTCGTCTGGGCGTATCCGGAGCCGAAGTCCGAAGTCGCGGCAATCAAGGACCACTTCTGCTTCTACGACACCGAGGCCGTCTCCAACTGATCTTCAACCACCCTTCTGACCTGCGGTATTGAAGAATCTCAAAAAATTCTCGGCCGCGGCGATGACTTCTTCGCCCCGTCGCAGTCCACCCTCGCATGGACAAGATTCTCTCCCGCGACGGCACCATGATCGCGTACCGGCACCGGGGCGACGGACCGCCGGTGATCCTGGTCGGCGGAGCGCTGGGCACGGCGGCGACCGAGGCGCCGCTGGCGCGTCTGCTGGCGCCGCGGTTCCACGTCGTCACGTACGACAGGCGCGGCCGCGGCTCCAGCGGCGACAGCGGGCCGTACGCGGTGGAACGCGAGATCGAGGACCTGGCCGTGCTCGTCACAGCGGTGGGCGGCCGGGCCTCGGTGTTCGGCATGGGGGCCGGCGGGGCGCTGGCCCTGGAGGCACAGGCGGCCGGGCTCCCCGTGGACCTGCTGGCGGTGTACGAGCCGCCGTACACGCCGGGCGCCTCGGGCCTCCAGTACAAGGCGTGCTGCACCTCCCGGCTGCACCGGCTGCTGTCCGCCGGCGACCGTGCGGGGGCCGTGGAGCTGTTCCTCTCGGTGACGGGCGTGCCGGCCGACATGATCGCCCGGATGCGCCGCGCCCCGCTGTGGAGCGACCTGGTGGCGATGGCCCACACCCTCGCGTACGACGACGCGCTGCTCGGCGACGGCTCGGTCCCGGCCGCCCGGTTCACCGCCGTCACGGCGCGCACGCTGGTGGTCTGCGGCGGCTCCAGCCCCACCCGGGCCCGGCTGTCGACCCGCGCCCTCGCGGACGCGCTCCCCCGCGCCCGCCACCGCACCCTGACCGGCCAGACGCGCGAGCTGGCCCCCCAGGCGGTGGCCCCGGTCCTGGCGGAGTTCTTCGCCAGGGACGTGTACGCACGCCGAGCCTCCTGAACCCCCAGCCCGCCCCGCCCGGTCACGCCCGTACAGGGGTCGGACGTGACCGGGCGGGGCGCCTTCGGTGCCACCTTCACCAGAGGCGTCTCACCGCACTGCCCCGCGCCACAGCTCCGGCTCCGCCTCGGCGAACTGCTTCTCCCGCCCATCCGCGTCCGGCAGGACGAGCCGCATCTCTCGCCGGAACGCCGCGCCGTGACCGGCCGCGCGCAGGTGGCAGAGTTCGTGGACCAGGACGAGATCCACCAAGGACGGCGGCAACTGCAACACCGCCCAGTGAACCGTGATCGCACCGTCCTGGCGCAGGGCCCCCCATCTCGGCCCGAGATCACATGCCTCGACCTGTGGTGCCGGCAGCCCGACGCGTGACGCGTACGAGGGCAGCCGCCCGGAGAGCCATCGGCTGCCGCGCGTCTCGTACCACCGAGCGATCCGGCGTGCGCCTTCGTCGGCCGTGTGCGGCCGGGGCAGCTCCAGCCACCCCCGGTGCAGCCTCACCCGGCCGCCTTTTCCCGGGGGCAGGAGCTTGAGCCGGTGCCGTCGCCCCAGATAGGTGAAGCCGGTGCCTCCGACGAGTTCCTTGACCGGCTCGTCCGGCCTCGTCCGCCTGTGTCGTACCTCGCGCGCCAGGCGTGGCAGCCTCGTCCTTACGGCCCGTGCGACGGCGGCCGGGTCTGCGTTTGGCGGCACGGCGAAAAGGACGTCCCCGCTCTCGTCGACCTCAATGCCCAGGGTGCGCCGCCGGGGCCGTACGACGACCTGCCACGTCCACTCCCCGGGCACGGGGAGTGCCGCGATCGCCTGGTGGACGGGAGTACTCACGGGGCATTCCTACCATCCGACAACACGGATTCCCTGCGGCGCCCCTCACTCAGCGCCCGTTCCGCTCCCCGTACCGCAGGAAGTCGTCACGGCGCTCGACAGCCAGTTCCACCAGGAGCCCGGCGAGTGGGCCGGTGTCCTCCCAGTCCAGGGAGACGTGCCTCTCCAGACTGTCACGAAGGTGCTTGCGGACCCGGTCCCTGGTGTCCGTCAGGTGCACGATGTCCGGTGAGCGCACGTGGCCGGCGATCTCCACGGTGAGAGCACGGGCGGCTGCCGTCAGGTCGGCGCCCGGCGGGGTCGGTGCACCTTCCTCCAACTCCTGTACGAGCAGTCCGTGGACCGGCCGCTCGGTCAACGGGTCGAGTCCACTGCCGGCCCCGGCGTCCTCGGCGTCGTTCGTGTTCATGTCTCCGACCAGCCGGGTGAGATCGGCGGCGGCCTTCTCGAAGTCGTCCTGCATCTGCTGCAGGATCTCGTCGAGACGTCGGCTGAAGCGTGTGTAGCGGGCCCGGTCGGAGCCGATCTCGGCCGCGATACGTACCTTGACCGAACTGGACATGTACGAGACCCGGGTACGCGGATCACTGTTGGCGTTGACCCGCTCCATGAAATCCGAGGCGGTGAGGTCGATGGGAGGGACTCGCTGCTCGATGTTCGTCACCTTCAGGTGCCGTGCCATCAGCTGCCTGACCTTGGCACCGTAGCGGCGCGGGCTGAAGTCGTCACGCCCGTCGAGGTAGCGGCGACGTGCCAGGTACTGGACCTCGCCGAGGAGCCCGGCGAACGCCTCGTACTTCAAGGCCTCAGGTCGTGGCAGTACGGCGTTGAGGGCCGTGAGGAAGTCACGTGCGAGCTCGTCGAAATCGGCGCGCAACAGCGGGTCCTCAAGCGCGGCCAGCAGGTCCTCTCGCTGTTCCTCCACCTTGAGGGAGGTAATGCCCACCCGGTCCAGGAATTCGGAGACGCGGGTACGCAGATCTGCGAGCAGGGCGTCGGCCGCGGCGTCGGCCTGGAGCAGCAGACGGTCCCGGACCGGCTGGTCGCCCGTGAACGTCTTCTTGTCGAGGTGGTCGACAGACGTGTCGTAGCCGTACAGCTCGCGGAGGTGTGCCTTTTCGTACTCCCCGAGCGAGCGGGCGAGTTCCGGGCCGATCCCGATGAAGTCGACGACCTGCCCCCAACGCTTGTCCCGGTACGGGCGGTTGGTACGGGCGACGGCCTGGAGCAGCCCCGCGCCGGACAGCGCGCGGTCGAGGTAGAGCACCTGCTCGACGGGGGCGTCGAAGCCGGTGAGCAGCATCGACTGCACGACCAGGAAGGCCATGGGCGCCTCGTCCGGTTCCTCCTGCTCGGCCACCGGCGGGTCCGACTGTTGCCCGTCCGGGTGCCAGATCTCTCCCGTTCCGCGGGGCGTGCCCAGTCCGGACGCCGAGGTCCCGTGGGCGGATGCCTTCCACGCGGGGTCGTCGGCAGCGGCGAGCGGGTCGCCGAGGCCCTTCTGGAAGCGCCCGATGTAGTCGTCCTGCTGGGACTTGGAGGTCCAGCTCTTCCATGCCTCGGGGTCCTTGCGCCCGCTGTTCGGCTGGGCCTCGGAGATCACCACGGCGGCGTCGATGGACCTGAGCAGGTCCCGGTGAGCGACCAGGTCCAGCAGCTCGCGCTCCTCCCCTTCGGCCTCGAAGGCTGCGATCGGGTCGTGGACGAGTTCCGGGTCGAGGGCGTCGATCTGCTCCACCAGGCGGTCGCGTGCGGTGAGGAGGGCATCCCGGTAGCGGACCGCCGCAAGCCGGGAAACGGCTGCGAGCTGGGCGCCGAAGCGGTCGGGCAGCGCGTTCCGCGCCCAGTGCCGCAGCATGTAGTCGGCCTTCGCCTCGATCACGGAGGGCGCTTCGAGGATCTCCTTGCGCCGCGCGAACTTCTCCAGGACGCGCTCGCGCTGTTTGGGGTCGGCAGGCACCTTCTCGTCGAACTCGGCGTCCAGCGCCGCCTTCTCGATCACTTCCAGCGGGACGCTGTACGCCTCGTAGCGCACCGGGACCACGGCCCCGTCCCGCTCGGCGTCGCGCAGGGTGTAGAGGTCGGCGAAGGGGCCGAAGATGTCCTCGGTGGTCTTCCGGTCGCCACTGAGGATCGGGGTTCCGGTGAAGCCGACCATCATGGCGTTCGGCAGCATGGCGCGCAGTCGCGCGTGCTGCCACTGGTCCTGGCCCCTGTGGGCCTCGTCGATCAGGACGACGATGTCCGGGCTCGGGTTCTGAACGCGGTTGTACAGATAGCCTTCGCCGTCGTCCCCTCCAGGAAGTTTCTCCTCGCGGCCGTCGTACTCCGAGTCATCCCTGCGCGCCTTCTGCAGCGTGACGAGGACGAGGTCGGGCACGTCCACCGCGAGGTAGCCGCGCGCCTGCGCCACGCTGGAGGCCCGGTAGATCGTCTGGTTGCTCGCAGCGAGGCTCCCCCGGATCTGCTTCTCCAGGTCGAGCCGGTCCGTCACCACGACGACCTTGTGTTCCTTGAGACCGGGTGTGCTGCGGAGATGGCGCACGAGGAAGGCCATGGTGAGGCTCTTCCCGGAGCCCTGGGTGTGCCAGACGACTCCGCCCCGCTGGTCGACCGGCTCACCGGCGTCGATCTTCCGGCGCCGTTCCAGCAGGCGCTGGGCCAGTTTGTGCACGGCCTTGAACTGCGGGTAGCGGCCGATGATCTTGACGGTACGCGGGCCGCTCCCGGCCTGGGTGGTGAAATCCCGGACCAGGGACAGCAGATGCGCCGGTCTCAGCACACCGGCCACCAGGATGTCCTGGTCGCTCAACGCGGCGCCGATGCTCCTGCCGGTCTCCTCGCGTACCTGCTCCTCGGTGGCGGGCAGGGCGGTCCGCCAGGGCGCGAAGCGCAGCGGGTCGGCGGTGACGGTGCCGAGCTCGGCGTGGTCCCGGTCCGTCCCGATCAGCACCTGGACGAAACGTACGAACTCCGCGACGGGCGACGGCGCGTCCACGCCCGCGTAGCCGATGACCTGCTCGACGGCCGCGTCCAGCGCCGCGCGCTGTTCCTGCCGGGCGGAGACCAAGGGCGCCTTGCACTCGATGACGACCCAGGGCAGACCGTTGACGAACAGGACGATGTCCGGGATGACGGGTGCGGCGTTCTTGCGTTCCACCCGGAACTGCGAGACGGCGAGGAAGTCGTTGCCGTTCTCGAACTCGCCGTCCCAGTCGACGAGTCTGATGTGTTCGGGCTTGCCCTTGGTCCAGCCGGGGACGGTCCGGGAGTTGATCCCCTTACGCAGGAGATCGGTCGCGTCCAGGTTGCCCGCGACGCCCCGCCCTGGGCTTCCGAATCCCGGCGCCGTGCCCTGGACCCGGGCGAGGAGGTGATTCAGCTGGGCGTCGGACAGCCAGGTCTTTCCATGGGGGCCAGGGTTGATCCGGGCCACCGCGTCCCGGAACCGTTGTGCGTAGACGACCTGCTCGAAGCTCGTCCGCCCGGAAGGGCCTGGCTCGGTGACCGCGCCGCGCGGTGGGCCGCCTTCGAGGTGCGTCCACCCCATGGCGGTCAGCTGACTGGTCAGCGGCTTCTCGGCCTTGTCGTACTCCGGCTGCCCCATGCCTGGTCTCCCCGCGCGCCCGTCACCGTACGTCCCACCCGCACCCGTATGGGTGTACGCGGAACTCTACCGGCGGGCACCGGATCGACCAGGGCGGACGGCGGGGCCGCCGAGCGGGGGCAGGGGTCAGCTGGTGAGCGCCAGCTCGAACCAGATGGTCTTGCCGCCCGAGCCCAGCTCCCCTTCCCCTATGGCGCATCCGCCCCAGCGGTCGGCGACGAGTTCGAGGATGGCCATGCCCCGCCCTGCTTCGGCGTCCGGGCCGACGGCCGGCCTGTAGGGCTTGGGCAGGTCCGGGCTCAGGTCCCAGACGCTGACTCTGAGCACAGGGTGCCGCCACTGGAGTCGCACACCGGCGTGGCCCTGGGCGTGCCGCACGGAGTTGGTGGTCAGTTCGGAGGTCAACAGCTCGGCGCGGTAGCTGAGTTCGGCCAGTTCATGGGCGCCGAGGACGGCCCGGAGGGTGGTGCGGGCAATGCGGGGGCCGCGCGGGTCGCGGGGGAAGACGAGTTCGT
Organism: Streptomyces sp. NPDC087845; assembly: GCF_044742755.1. Taxonomy (NCBI): domain Bacteria; kingdom Bacillati; phylum Actinomycetota; class Actinomycetes; order Kitasatosporales; family Streptomycetaceae; genus Streptomyces; species Streptomyces sp. NPDC087845. Next base: position 33,678 of record NZ_JBIUVC010000014.1, on the reverse strand, counting down.
AGCTCCAGGGGTCGGCGAAGGGGATGGGGGCGGGGTGGAGTGCGTACAGGGTGTCGTCGTACGGGGCGTGCGGGGCGTAGGGGGTGGGCTCGGTCCTCACGGGCACCTCCTGGGGTGCGTGCGAGTAGGTGGGTGGGTGAAGTGGGCGTGCGCCAGGGGTGGTTGCAGTTGTTACACCACGAGCGACGGTGGCAATGCCGGTCCGGGGCCTGCCTCCCGGGTGGGCAGGGTGGATCGGTGCGCTTCCGTCGACGACTGCGTAAGCGATGCGAGACATAGAGTAACCACAGCAATCCAACCCGTGAGACCTTATTCAGCACAACGAGTTGAAAGATCCGCCTTCGATAGACGGCGGCGTGCAGTGATCGACACAATGAGCGCGGACGAGGAGAGAGCGCATGGCACCACGGCAGGCACCAACAGTTCGCCAACGCCGGTTCGGCACCGAGCTTCGACGGCTACGCGAGGCGGCTGGCATGTCGGCACCGAGGGCCGCCGAGCTGCTCGGCACCGACCGCACGAGCATTTCGAACGTGGAGGCGGGCCGCTTCGGCATCAGCGAGGAGCGGTTGCGCAGACTGACCAGCATCTACGAATGCGACGCCCCTGCGCTTGTTGAGGCGCTGGCCGGGATGACCGGCGGACGGAACGGAGGCTGGTGGGACGAGTACCGAGGGAAGATCCCGCCAGACTTCCTCGAAGTCTCCGAACTTGAACACCACGCATCCAGCCTTCGGACCCTCCAGACCGCTCACCTGCCCGGCATGTTCCAAACCGAGGACCACGCACGAGCACTATTTGATCTTTTCATCCCAGCGCTGCCTCGCCTGGAGATTGAGCTACGCATCGCGCAACGCCTGGCCCGCCACCAGGTCCTCACGAACGAACCCTCCATCCCGTACACCGGGCTGATCCACGAGTCGGCACTACGGATGCTTGTAGGTGGGCCACAAGTAGCCAAGGCACAGCTCACCCGCTTGTTGACGGAAGGCGAGCGCGACAACGTCACCCTGCTCGTCGTCCCGTTCTCGATCGGCGGATTCCCAATGGCGGGCGACTCAGTGCTGTACGCGGCAGCGCATAGCCCACACTTGGACACTGTGCAGGTGGACTCCCCCAACGGAGCTGTCTACTTCGACTCACCGACTCAGCTGGCCAACTTCCGTCGACGGCTGGACGCGGTCGAACAGGTGGCGTTGAATCCGGTGCAGTCGCGGGACGTCATCCTGACCATCGCCAAAGAACTGTAAGAGGTGTCAGCTTTGCCCGAACTGATATGGATCAAGTCCTCATTCTCCGAGGCCTCCGGCAACAACTGCGTTGAGGTCGCTGCCACAGACCGCGACTGCATCGCGCTCCGAGAGAGCGATAGCCCGACTGTGATCCTGTCGACAAACCGGGCTGCGCTGCACGCGCTCGTACTCGGAATGAAAGCCCGGGAGGACTGTCTCAGCTAACCGAGACAGTCGGTCACTGCGTCGGGTTGCTTGCCTTGCCGTCGAGCAAGTCCTCGACTGCTCCTTGCTGGACCACCCGCAGTTTCGCGATATGCCTCTCGATCACCGCAATCCGGCTACGTACCGCATGAATCGGGCCCAGCAATCGTTCCTGCTCCTCAACCGGCGGCACAGGGACGGGCATCTTCTTTACCTGCGTCGAGTTGATCGAGGCCAGGTTGGTCGTTTGCTTACCCACGCGTTGAAAATAGGCCCGCCCTTCGGTCGACGAGGTGTACAAGGCAAGGAAGTCCGGCGACATCCGCGCACCACATCGAACGCGGAAGACATGGTTCTGGTACAGGCACACGTCGATACGACCATCCCAGACCGCGCCTCGCCCCAGCTTGTCCAGGTCTCCGCCTTCGGTAAGTAGCAAATCCCCTTCGCGGAGAGCGAACCGCTCGCGCTGTGCCTGGAGAATGCGCACCGACTTCACGTCCGCAGTGTCGATGCGACCATCCAGCACGTTAGCCACACGAAGGTACGGGAGCTCTATAGTCCCCTCACCAACAGGCTCGGATCCTAGAGTTACCCCCGCTGCCACAGTGGCTACCTCGTCGAGAGGCGCGAACCGCCAGCCTGCCCCCTGGCCCAGGGCTTGGGCAGACAGCGCCTCTCGCGCGACTTCCAGCTTGCTGAGCACCTGTTCCAACACACCGATCCGCCGCTCGAAGGCGGTGTGCGCGGCCACGATCCGGCGCTGTTCCTCCAGAGGGACCTTGGGAACCTCAAGCCTCTGAATGTCAGTCTTCGAGATCTTGTACTGGCCGCTGGTTCCCCTCATGACGGAATCAATCTGTCGACGCAGTGCAGCCGATGACAGTGCAATTCCCAAGAACCTCGAATCCAACCGATCCGGATCCGGGGTAAGACGGAACACAAGGTCCGGCAGGAGAAGTCGCGGCCGCACGCTGCCAACGGAGCACGCAACGCCTACGAGCGCTTTCACTCCGTTCGCCCGGGACATCAGAACGTCCCCGGGCTTGACCTCGAAACTCGGACGTGGAACCAACGAAGCCGGAAGCCTCTTGGCTTCCATTGGCACAAATGTCCCGGACGTGACCGCGCTAAGCCGTAGGACGCCCCATTCATCGGGAGCAGGAGGAGTCGCATCGCAGACAGGGCTCCACCCCGTCTCTACCTTCCGCAGTAGGCCTTTCAGGGGAACCATGGCTCGTCCGAAGGTCGAGCCCTCGTTACTGCGCATAGCCCAGCTCCTCCAGCCACGTCCCCAGCTCGCCCGCAGCCCCGTCGCTCTCCGCCTCCAGGTCCGTCAGCGACACCGCGTACTTCTCCGTCCAGTTCCGGAACGCCGCCACCAACTCGCGCCGACGCCCGGCCGCAGCCGAGTCCAGGCGACCCGACAGGTCCCCGTCCAGGACCTCCAGCACCACGCGCTCCGGGCCGCCCTCCTCCGCGTCCTTCACCACATCCCACGCGGCCCGCAGCTGGCGCAGGAACACCTCATCCAGGGCCTTCCGCTTCTTCCTGGCCGCCGCCAAGGCCTTCTTGCGGGCCGCAGCGCCACGGGAGAGCGCGGCGATCTCTTCCGGTGAGGCCACCGGAGCGGCGCCCTCCTTCGTTTCGCCCTCCTCCGTAGCCTCGTCCGCCTCAGCGTCCTCGTCCGCCGCCTCCGGCCCCTCCGTCTCAGCCAGCGCCTCCAGCGCCGTCTTGTACGCCACATCGGCCTCGGCGACCGCCTTGTCCGCCGCCGCCACCGCGTCCAGGAACTCCGGGATCAGTACGCGTACGACCGGCTGGTCCATGGCTCGGCGGCGGTCGACCGCCGTAACCGTCGTCTTGCGCGTCGTGGTGTCATCGTCGGGGATCACGGGCTCGACGATCGCCTCGACCGAGTCGACCCAGCCGGTCAGCACCCGCTCGAATCCGCCCGCCGCCAGCGCCTTCATGTCGTAGCGGTTGGTGGCCCACCAGTCGGCGATGATGCCGGCCGTGGTGAACTCGTCGATCACGCCGACGGCGCCGATGTCCCGCTTGAACGAGTCCAGGAGCCCACTCCGCAGCTTCATCAGCTCACGGTCCGCCGCGAGCCCCTCGAAGAGCGGCGCGTGGGCCTTCCACCACGTGGCGTACACCTCGTCCAGCTCCGACTTCTTCTTCTCCGCCAGCAACGGGATGCGGGCCGCCGTCGCGTCGGGGCCCTCCGGCAGGAAGTCGTAGTAGTCCGGGTCGGCGTCCCGGACGGCGAACAGCTCCGTCGCGTCCACACCGAACGAGTGGAACAGCTCGGCCCGGTCCGCGACCTCGGTCACCGGTACGCCGCCGTACAGGTGCGCCCGTACGTCCTGGGGTTCGGCGGGCGGCGAGTTGTCCACCCAGCGGCGGATGTTGAGATTGGCCTCGGCAGCCTGCAGGTCCTCGACCTCGACCTCACGCGAGTACCGGGGGATCTGGCGCCACTGCTGGTACGTGGTGACGATCTTCTCGACGTGCTCCGGGCGGAGTTCGTTCTGGTTCCGGCCCGCCGTGAAGTCCCGGTCAGCGTTGATGAACAGGACCTTGCCCGCCCGGTCCTTGTGCTTGCGATGCGGGCGGCGAAGCACCAGCACACAGGCCGGGATGCCCGTCCCGTAGAACAGGTTCGGGCCGAGGCCGATGACCGCCTCGATGCAGTCGTCCTTGAGGAGCTGCTCGCGGATGTCGCGTTCCTTGCCGCCCCGGAACAGCACCCCGTGCGGCATGACGATCGCCGCGACGCCCCGCTCCTCCAGCACGGCCACCATGTGCTGGACGAACATGAGGTCGGCTTTCTTGCCGCCCTCCGGCGCCCAGTGCTTCATCCGCTTCCCATGGTTCTTGTCGGCCTCGGCGACCAGGGAGGCGTCGTAGTTCAGGGAGAACGGCGGGTTGGAGAGGACCTTGGTGAACCGGCGCAGTTGCGTGGTGCCCGGCTGGAAGTGCAGCGGTTCGGTGAGGGTGTCACCGTGCTGGAGGTTGAACTGCCGGATGCCGTGCAGCACCATGTTCATGCTGGCCATGGACCAGGAGGGGCCGTTCTTGTCCTGGCCGTTGACCGAGAGGTGCGTCGGGTCCCCGCCGTGCTCCTCCACATGCTCGCGGGCCGCGATCAGCATGCCGCCGGAGCCGGCGCACGGATCGTAGACGGACTCCTGGGCCTTAGGGTCGACGAGCCGGACCATCATGCGTACGACGGCGCGCGGGGTGTAGAACTCCCCGCCCTTCTGCCCGGCCGAGTCGGCGAACTCCCCCAGCAGGAACTCGTAGGCCGCGCCCAGCATGTCGGGGAACTCGAAGTCCTCGTTGCGCAGCCGGTAGAGCGTGAAGTGACGGATCAGCTGGGCCAGTTCGGCATCGGTGAAGCGGGGCTTCGTGCCGATGATCTCGTTGAAGCTGATGTGGGTGGTGACGCCGGCCAGACGCTCGTTGCCCTCGCTGAGCGCGACCATCGCCTGATCGAGCCGCTCACCGACCTTGTCGGTGAGGGTCTGGATGCCGGGCGCGGGATTCTCCGGGTGCTCCAGGTCGCGGTGGGGCCCTTTCCACCAGCGTGCCCGGGGCGGCACGTAGAAGACCTCGGCGTACGAGTCCGGGTCGTTGGCCCGCTTCAGCGCCTTCGTCTCGTCCTTCGTCCGGTCCAGGTGCTCCCGGTACACCCGCTCCCACTCCGGCTGGAACTCGTCCGAGGCGCGTTTCAGGAAGAGCATCCCGAAGATGTAGTCCCGGTACTCGGAGGCGTCCATCCGACCGCGCAGGATGTCGGCGGCCGAATACAGGTGCCGTTCGAGCTCGGGCAGGGTGATTCTGGCCACGCGCCATTCCTTCGTACGTATGGAGTCGGGATCGGGATGCTCAGAGAAGCGTAGACGCCCCGTGGATCCGGTGAGGACCGATGACCGGATCGGGTGGACTCCCGCGTGATCAGGCGTCCACGATTTCGAGACTCACCAGCAGCCGCCAGACATCGGTGGACGGGTCACGGTCGAGGACCGGGCATTCGTCGGCGTGGCCCGAGTGCGGGATCAGTGGATCGGGGCGCTCCGGAGCGCCTTCCCACTGGTAGCGGTCCTTCCGGGTGGACTTCGCCTTGCATGCGCCATGCTCGCACTGGGCGACCAGGCTCCGCGCATGGCTGACGGCGGCGGACTCCTTCTCCGTCAACGCCGCGCGACGCCCGTCCTTGACGCTCTTGTCGTTCCGTTTGTCGAAGTTCTTGAAGGCCGGGTCCGCCTGCCGCAGCGTGTCCACCACGTGTTCGCTGCTGCCGCTGCGCTTGCCACCGAACGCCTGGAAATGGAGCAGCAGCCACAGGTCGAACGAGGGGTGCGAGAAGCAGACCTCGGTGCCCCGCTCGGCCGCCAGGCGCAGGGCCTCGGGGATGTCGTGGTGCTGATCCCGGTCGAAGAGGGCCCAGGCCTCGTCCTCCTCTGCCTTGGCCTGAACCTGGGCAACCACCCTGGCCGGGGTCAGTCCGTTCTTGGCGTACACCGGCTGGATCCGGAACCGCCGTCCGCCGGTGAGGCTGCCGTCCCCGAATCGTTCGTTCAGGTAGTTGAGGTAGTCCGGCTCGGTGGACTCGCCCTCGCAGCCGACATACAGCACCCGTTGCGCCCGCGTATCGGCCGGAGGCGGTGGCGCGGGGGCCACGAGGGGCTTCTCCTCGTCCTTGCGGCTCTTCCGCTTCCGCCGGGGCGGCTCGTCCGCCTGCCCCTCGGCACCGTGCTGTCCCTGCTGCCCACCCCGCGTACTCACGCTGTTGCCTTCTCCTCCTGCCAGGACAGTTCGCGGGCGATCTCCCCCGCGCTGACTCGGGGCACTCCGCCGTAGCGCCCGCGCAGATAGCCACGCTCCAGGTTCTCGCCGTCCTTCGGGTGGGCGGCGGTCAGCGGATAGATCTCCGTCGCGCCCGACCGGTCCTTGGCCGCGATCCAGACCTGCTCGCGGGCAAGCGGCCGGTCCAGCACTTCGCTGCCGAGGAGGGTGGCGTCGTGCGTGGTGAAGATCAGCTGCGCGTTGCGCGGGTTGGCCTTCGGGTCCTGGAAGATCCGTACGACTTCCGCCGCCAGTGTCGGGTGCAGGGAGGAGTCCAGCTCGTCCACGAGCAGCACCGCCCCCTTGTCGAGCACGGTGAACATCGGTCCGAGGAAGGCGAACCAGGCATGCGTGCCGAAGGACTCCTCGGTGAGGAAGTCCAGCGGGGTATCGGTTCCGTCCCCCGTGCGGTGCCGCAGCCTGACCGCCCCGGTCTCCGGGTCGACGTCCATGCCGGTGACACCGATGTCGGCGGCGGCCAGCAGGTGCAGGACCCGCTCGCGGTACCCGTCCTTCGCGTTCTGCTCGATGAGGTCCAGGGTCCACCTGGTGCGGTGCCCGACGTCCTCACCGGGTGTCACCAGCCACAGGTTGTCCAGGAACCAGCGGTGCAGTGCGGAGAGTTGGGGGTCGTTCAGCGTGGCGGCGGTGGACAGGAACAGGGCGTCCTCGCGGGTGACGGACACCAGGAGCTCGCGATTGCCCTTGAAGCCCTCGCCCTCGAAGACGAACTCCCCGCCCTCCGCATCGGGCCGACCCGCTTCCCGGTCGAACCAGGTCTCCCGCTTGCCCCCGGGGTAGGCGTGCAGCCATTCGGCCTCGACGCGCTCGTCCGAGAGCTCGAAGCCGTAGGTGAAGCGGGTACCGCTGCGGCCGAGGGAGAGGTCGACCTCGTACAGGCTGGTCTCCTCCGCACACGCGGGGGCGAGCTTGAAGGGCTCGCGGGGCACGCCGGGCAACTTCGTCCAGTCGGCGAACGATGTGCGGACCGCATGACGCATGTCGGACAGCGCACTGAGCATGTTGCTCTTGCCTGCAGCGTTGGAGCCGAAGATGCCCAGCACCGGAAGAGCCGACACGTTGTGCCCGTCGTGACGGAGTCCGGTCACTCGGGCGTTGCCGTCGCCGTGATCCGGTCCGATGAGCGACAGCTCGCACTCATCGCGGATCGAGCGGTGATTGGCCACCCGGAAACGCAGTAGCACCCTCGGCCTCCCGACAGGACGGGGAGGCTGGCCCCGTCGTACGTACACCGCATGCGGACGATCCGCATGTGCAGCCTATGACGCCGGCACGGGCCGTGCCAGCCCCGGCCCGTCAGCCGGCCGCCGCGGTCTCCCTACGCGCCGTCGTCGCGATCGTCGCCGAGCCGACTACCCGGGTGCCGTCGTACAGCACGACCGCCTGGCCGGGGGCCACGCCGCGTACCGGCTCGGTGAAGGTGACGTTCAGCGTCCCGTCGACCAGTTCCGCCGTCACCTCGGTCTCGCCGCCGTGGGCGCGGAGCTGGGCGGTGTACGTGCCGGGGCCGGCCGGGGCGGTGCCGCACCAGCGGGGCCTGATGGCGGTGAGTGCGGTGACGTCGAGGGACTCGACCGGGCCGACCGTCACCGTGTTGTTCACCGGGGAGATGTCCAGGACGTAGCGCGGCTTGCCGTCGGGGGCGGGGTGGCCGATGCGCAGCCCCTTGCGCTGGCCGATGGTGAATCCGAAGGCGCCCTCATGGGTGCCGACCTTCGTGCCCGACTCGTCGACGATGTCGCCCTCGGCCGTGCCGAGCCGGCTCGCCAGGAAGCCCTGGGTGTCGCCGTCGGCGATGAAGCAGATGTCGTGGCTGTCGGGCTTCTTGGCGACGGCGAGGCCCCGGCGCTCGGCCTCGGCGCGGATCTCGTCCTTGGTGGTGAGGGTGTCGCCGAGCGGGAACATCGCGTGGGCGAGCTGCTTCTCGTCCAGGACGCCGAGGACGTACGACTGGTCCTTGGCCATGTCGGAGGCGCGGTGCAGCTCGCGGCTGCCGTCCTCGCGCAGGACGACGGTGGCGTAGTGGCCGGTGCACACGGCGTCGAAGCCGAGCGCCAGGGCCTTGTCGAGCAGCGCGGCGAACTTGATCTTCTCGTTGCAGCGCAGGCACGGGTTGGGGGTGCGTCCCGCCTCGTACTCGGCGACGAAGTCGTCCACGACGTCCTCGCGGAAGCGTTCCGCCAGGTCCCAGACGTAGAACGGGATGCCGATGACATCCGCGGCGCGGCGCGCGTCGCGGGAGTCCTCGATCGTGCAACAGCCGCGTGCTCCGGTACGGAAGGACTGCGGGTTCGCGGAGAGGGCGAGGTGCACACCGGTCACGTCGTGGCCCGCCTCGGCGGCGCGGGCCGCGGCGACGGCGGAATCGACACCGCCGGACATCGCGGCGAGCACACGGAGGGGGCGCTGGGAAGTCTGAGTCATAGCCCCACCAGAGTACGGGGCGCCGGGAACCGAACGCTCGCGGATAAGCGTTGTGGACCACATGGGGACCAAGGGGACGGCGGGCGCCAAGGGCTCCGCGGGGGCGAAGTCCGGGCGCGGCATCAGCCGGCGCGGGCTGCTGATCGGCGCTGCCGTCACGGCCGCAGGCACGGCCGCGCTGGCACGGGAACAGCTGGAGCGTGCCTGGTGGCGACTGCCCGGGGTGGACAAGCCCCGGACGCCGGGCGAGGTGGACTACGCGCGGGCCGAGTGGATATCGGCGTCGTCGGCGAACTGGCGCCGGGCCGACCGCCCCGCCGACTACCCGATCGACCGGGTCGTCGTCCATGTCACCCAGGGCGGCTACGGAAGCGTGGTGAAGGCCTTCCAGGACCCGGGACACGGGGCGGCGGCGCACTACGTGGTGCGCAAGGACGGCCATGTGGCGCAGATGATCCGTGAGCTGGATGTGGCGTTCCACGCGGGGAACAGGTCGTACAACGAACGCAGTGTCGGCATCGAGCACGAGGGGTTCGTGGACCGTCCGCAGGACTTCACAGCGGCGATGTACGGGGCGTCGGCGCGGCTGACGGCGGCGATATGCGGGCGGTACGGGATGCCGGTGGACCGCGAGCACATCATCGGGCATGTGGAGGTGCCGGGCACCGACCACACCGATCCGGGGAAGCACTGGGACTGGGACCGGTATCTGAAGCTGGTCAGGGCGGCGGGCGCGCGGTGACCACGAGGCCCGCCCGATCGCCGGACGGGCTCGATTTCAGCTGAGGCCCGCCGTCCGTGCCCGCTCCACCGCCGGTCCGATCGCGCGTGCCACCTCGCCGATGTCCTGCTTGGTGGACGTGTGGCCGAGTGAGAAGCGCAGGGTGCCGCGGGCCAGGTCCGGGTCGGTGCCGGTGGCGAGCAGGACATGGCTCGGCTGGGCGATGCCCGCGGTGCACGCGGAGCCGGTGGAGCATTCGATGCCCTGGGCGTCCAGCAGCAGGAGCAGGGAGTCGCCCTCGCAGCCGGGGAAGGTGAAGTGTGCGTTGGCGGGGAGTCGGCCGCCCGGGGCCGGATCCCCGCCGAGGACGGCGTCCGGCACGGCCGCCAGCACCTCCGCGACGAGGTCGTCGCGGAGGCTCCCGATCTCGCGGGCGAACTCCTCGCGCCCGTCGGCGGCCAGCCGTCCCGCGACGGCGAAGGCGGCGATGGCGGGCACGTCGAGGGTGCCCGAACGGACGTGCCGCTCCTGGCCGCCGCCGTGGAGCACGGGCACGGGGGTGTGTTCGCGGCCGAGCAGCAGCGCTCCGATGCCGAACGGTCCGCCGATCTTGTGCCCGCTGACCGTCATCGCGGCCAGCCCGGACCGCGCGAAGCCGACTTCCAGCTGCCCGAACGCCTGCACCGCGTCGGCATGCATCGGTACGCCGAACTCCTGCGCAACGGCCGCCAGTTCGCGTACCGGCATGATCGTGCCGATCTCATTGTTGGCCCACATCACGGTGACCAGCGCGACGTCGTCGGGGTTGCGGAGAACCGCGTCGCGCAGTGCGTCCGGGTGGACGCGTCCGTGCCGATCGACGGGGAGGTATTCGACGTTCGCGCCCTCGTGTTCGGCGAGCCAGTCGACGGCGTCCAGCACCGCGTGGTGCTCGACCGGGCTGGCCAGCACTCGGGTGCGACGGGGGTCGGCGGCGCGGCGGGCCCAGTACAGGCCCTTCACCGCGAGGTTGTCCGCCTCGGTGCCCCCGGCGGTGAAGACCACCTCGCTGGGGCGCGCGCCGAGGGCGTCGGCGAGGGTCTCTCTCGACTCCTCGACGGTACGGCGGGCCCGGCGCCCGGCGGCGTGCAGTGAGGACGCGTTACCGGTGACGGCGAGCTGGGCGGTCATCGCCTCGATCGCTTCCGGAAGCATCGGCGTGGTCGCGGCGTGGTCGAGGTAAGCCATGGTGGGCTCGATTCTACGAGCCCGGGGCGGGGCGTATGCCGGGCGCACCGCGGCCCGGTCCCCGCGCACCGCGCGTGCACTCGGCCGCCCGCCCCGGTCCGGAGCCCGATCCGGTCGGAGACGGTGCTGGTGGAGACGCCGGTGCGGGCCGCCGGCCCGGCCGTACGTACCGGTCCCGGTCAGCCGGCGAAGTTCCAGGAGACCGTGCCGCTGCCGGTGACCAGGAAGGCCAGCACCACAAGGTCGGCGACGCCGAGGGCGAGCCCGAGGAAGGCACGGCCGCGGCGGGAAGTGGAACGGGCGAGGGCGATGACCGCCATGACGATGGCGGTGGGGCCGAGCAGGATGTTCATCACCAGCAGGCCGATGAGCCCGAGCACGAAGGAGGCCACGGCCAGGCCGTCGGCGTCGCTGTTGATGCCGGTGCTGGTGCCGGTACCGGTGTTGATGTCGGTGCTGATGTCGGCGTCGGTGCTGATACCGGCTTCGGCGTCGGGAGCGGCCTTCGCGGCGCGGCAGCGGACGGACACGGTGAGTGCCATGGTGCGGGCCCCTTCGAATCGATGACGGGAACAGCGATCGGAACGGAGGTCAGCGGCACCGGCGCTGCGCGCCCGCCCGCTCCCGCACGGCGAAGATCAGCAGCCAGCAGCCGATCACTGCGGCAAGCGCGAAGCTGAGCGGGAGCGGAATCTGAACCACCGCTCCGAGCACGACCCCGAGCAGAAGCAGTGCGGCGACGAGGACGATCATGTTCAGCCTTTCCGCTGGCTCTCCAAGGCTCCGGAGAACATTTGAGAGTACGACTGTTCACTGACTTGTCAGTCTAGCTCCGGACGCTCCTTCCCCGCCCTGGAGAACAGTTGTTTACTGAATGGCATGAGTCACACCGCAGGCATCCGCCAGGCCCAGAAGCTGAGAACCCGTCAGGCCCTACTGGATGCCGCGCTCGGACTGCTGGAGGGCCAGAGCCTCAGCAGCCTGGGGCTGCGCGAGGTGACCCGGGCGGCGGGCGTCACACCCACCGCCTTCTACCGGCACTTCGACGACACCGCCGCGCTCGGCGTGGCGCTCGTCGAGGAGGCGCTGGGCAGCCTGCACGGAATGATCGGAGCGATGCTCGCCGAGACCGGCGACAGCGAGGAACGGCTGGACCGCTGCGTGGAACTGATTTCACGTCATGTCCGTGAGCAGCCCGCCCACTTCCGCTTCATCGCCCGCGAACAGCACGGCGGCGTGGGCCCGGTCCGCGAGGCCATAGCAGCCCAGCTGCGGCGATTCGCCGAGGAGGTGGCGGCGGCCCTCGCCGAGGAGCCGCAGTCCCGGGGCTGGAGCGAGGAGGATCTGCTGATGCTGGGCGGCCTCTATGTCGACCACATGGTGATCACCGCCTCGGCGCTGCTCGACGCGGGGCCGGAAGGCGAGCAGCAGGTGGCCGGGGTGGCCCGCCGCCGGCTGAGACTGGTCACCCTCGGCAGACTGCACTGGCTGGACGGCGCGGGCAGCGCGGGCGGCGCGGACAGCGCGGACAGCGCGGACAGCGCGGACAGCGCGGACAGCGCGGACAGCGCGGGCGGCGCGGGCGGCGCGGGCGGCGCGGACAGCGCGGACAGCGCGGGCGGCGCGGGCGGCGCGGGCGGCGCGGGCGGCACGGGCGGCGCGGACAGCGCGGGCGCCTCAGAGCCCGCCCGGCCCTGATCCGCCGGTCAGCCCCTCGGGCCCACCCGGACCCGATCCGCCGGGCAGGCCCCCAAGACCCGCCGGTCCCGATCCCCCCGGGGCCGTCCCCGAGGCGGCCGCGGAGTCCCGCCCGTCTTCCGCGTCCGGCCCCGGCTCCCCGTACAGCGCGACCACCGCCGCCGCGTGACGGGCGAGAACGGTCCGCGCCTCCGGCGGAGAGAGCACTTCGAGGTTCGGGCCGAAGGAGAGCAGGGAGCGGGCCCACTCCACCGAGTCCACGGCCAATTCGGCCCGCACCCAGTCGCCCTGCTCCCCGCCCCGCGTCCGCTGCCCGCGCGCACCTCGCTCCGCTCGTCCCTCGGGCCGGGGTTCCCCGGTCAGCACCCCGGCGTGGAGGCGTACGAACAGGTCGAGCCGGGAACGGTGCACCCGTACGCGCAGCCGTACGCCCCCGGGCCGCTCCTCGACCCGCTTGCGCAACTCGTCCCACAGGTCCGCCAGCTCCACCCCGGGCCGGCGCACGACCGCCTCCTCGGTGAGGACGGCCCGACGCACCCGGTCCGCCCTGAAGAGCCGGGGCTCCCCGTCGTGATCCGCGACCAGGTACCAGACGCCCGCCTTCACGACGAGGCCGTACGGGTCGACGGTGTAGGTGCGCGGGGTCCGGGTGCCGCTGTGCCGGTAGCCGAGCCGCAGCCGCCGGTCGGCGAACACGGCCTCGTGCAGTTCGGCGATGTCGACGACCGGCTGCGGGCCACTCATCCAGCGCACCGGGTCGACCAGGATCCGTCTGCTGGTCAACTCGGCGGCGGGCCGGTGCGGTGCGGGCAGGGCCGCCATGACCTTGCGCAGCGCGGAACCGAGCGCCGCGTCGAGACCGAGCGGGGCATGGGCGCCCTGCGCGGCGAGGACGAAGAGGGCGCGCGCCTCGTCCGCGGTGAGCCCGGTGACGTCCGTACGGAAGCCCGGCAGCAGGGCGACGCCCCCGCGCCGCCCCCGCTCGGTGTAGACGGGGACGCCGGAGGCGGAGAGCGCCTCGATGTCGCGGTAGATCGTGCGTACGGAGACTTCGAGGCGCTCGGCGAGCTCGGTGGCGGGCACGAGGCCGCGGGTCTGGAGCAGCAGGAGGATCGAGAGCAGCCGGTCGGATTTCACGCCACCAGCTTCCCCCGCGGCCTCACGGTCCCGCGTACCCCCGCTCCGCCCCCGTACGGCTGTCCGGCTGTCCGGCTGTCCGGCTATGCGCGCGGTGCCCGCGCCAGCTGACGGGACTGGGCCACCAGCCGGTCCGCGCTGTCCCAGACGTCCGCGTCCTCCTCCAGGTAGCCGCCCGCGAGGTTGCGGGTGGTGATGGAGACGCGCAGGGGGCCGGGGGCGGGACGGCAGCGGATGTGCGTGGTGAGTTCGATGGTGGGCGTCCAGCCCTTGATGCCCAGCTCGAACGAGGTGGGCGGCAGCGCGTCGACGGTGAGCAGCAGCGAGAGCGGATCGGCGTCCCGGCCGTCCGCGAGACCGAACCAGCCTCGCATCTCGCCCTTGCCGGAGGGGGCGCCGACGGCCCAGCCGACCGTCGCCGGGTCGAGCTTGATGGCGATCCGCTCGGTGATGGCGGAGCTGCCGGGGATCGGGGCCGGGCCGTCGCTCGGGCCGAGGCAGTGCTCCAGCGGCGGGATGGCCGGCGGCTTCGCCGAGGTGCGGACGTCGTCGGACAGCGCGTCCAGATCGCCGTAGGTGGCGAGGACCCGGATGCGTTCGATCTCGGTGCCGTCCTCCGCGTACTGGAAGAGGGAGGCCTGGCCGGTGGAGAGGGTGCGGCCGGTGCGGACGGTCTGGGTGCGGATCACCGCGGGCCCCGGGACGGACGCGGTGAGGTAGTGCGCGGAGACCGAGAACGGGTCCGGGTGCGGCAGGGCCTCGCCGAGCGCGCGGCCGAGCATGGCCAGCAGATAGCCGCCGTTGACCGCGCGGATGATCGTCCATCCGGCGGAGAGCTCGGCGTCGTAGACGCCTTCTTCGCGAAGGGTGACGGCGGTGTCGCGGTCGAACTCGCTGTCCCCGATGGTTGCCTGTGCGGTCCGCGCCGCCCGCGCTGCTGCCTGTGCCATGCGATGCACCGTACACCGACTGTATTACTGAGCGGTAGCTTTTTGTGGCCGGAAGATGTCGGAGCACGGCGTCCGCAGGGCCGCGAAGCCGTATCGGGTGGCCGCGGGTCACTCCTCGGCCGTCGCCGACCGCCGGTTGTAGGCGCGCGGGGCCCGCCAGTGGTAGCGCATCGCGAGCAGCCGCAGCGCGAAGGCCATGATCACCGCGATGCCGCTGGTGAACGCGTTGAGCGCGTCGAAGCGGATGCAGAGCACGATCATCGCGGCGCCGACGATCGCGGGCACGGCGTACAGGTCGCGGTCCCAGCGCAGCAGCGAGGGCACCTCGTTGGCCAGTACGTCGCGCAGCACACCGCCGCCGACCGCGGTGGCCAGCCCCAGGGCCGCCGACGCGGTGAGGCCGAGGCCGTAGCCGTACGCCTTGACCGTGCCCGTGACGCAGAACAGCCCGAGGCCGGCCGCGTCGAAGACGTTGACGCCCACCTGGATCCGCTCGACGTGCGGATGCAGGAAGAACACCAGACCGGCGGCGAGGAGCGGGGTCGTGAAGTAGCCGAGGTCCGTGAACGCCGCCGGCGGGACCGCCCCGATGACGATGTCACGGAACAGCCCTCCGCCCAGCGCGGTCACCTCGGCGAGTACCGCGATGCCGAAGACATCGAAGTTCTTGCGTACGGCGAGCAGAGCGCCGGAGATCGCGAAGACGAAGATTCCGGCGATGTCGAGCGCATGCTGGACGGAGGGCGTGAACAGTTCGTTGAGCACCGGGCAATTGTGCCGGTTCTACTCCTTCGGGCTGCCCTCCGGCGCATCGGACGGTGCGGGGCCGTCGTCGGCAGCGCTCTCGTCAGCAGCGCTCTCGTCGGCCGCGTTCTCGTCGGCCGCGTTCTCGTCGGCCCCGGACTTGCGCACCGTGACGATCTCGATCGCCTGGCGGGCCTCCGCCGTCACCGTCTCGCCGGGTGCCTGGTCCGGCGCGTTCTCCGGATGGTGGCAGGCCACCTGGTGCCCGGTCTTCAGCGCGGCCATCGGCGGCTCCTGCGTCTTGCAGACCTCCGTCGCCTTCCAGCACCGGGTGTGGAAGCGGCAGCCGCTGGGCGGCGAGATCGGCGACGGTACGTCGCCCGTCAGCAGGATGCGCTCGCTCTTGGCCGAACGGCGCTTCGGGTCCGGGATCGGCACCGCCGAGAGCAGCGCCTTGGTGTACGGGTGCATCGGCGCCCTGTACAGCGACTCGCGGTCGGCCAGCTCCACGATCTTGCCGAGGTACATCACCGCGATCCGGTCCGAGACGTGCCGGACGACCGAGAGGTCATGGGCGATGATCACGTACGTCAGACCCAGCTCGGCCTGGAGGTCGTCGAGCAGGTTCACCACCTGCGCCTGGATGGAGACGTCCAGCGCCGAGACCGGCTCGTCCGCCACGACCAGCTTGGGGTTGAGCGCGAGCGCGCGGGCGATCCCGATGCGCTGGCGCTGGCCGCCGGAGAACTCGTGCGGATAGCGGTTGTAGTGCTCGGGGTTGAGGCCCACCACCTCCAGCAGCCGCTGCACCTCCTGCTTGACGCCGCCCTCGGGCGTGACGCCCTGCAGCTTGAAGGGTGCGCCCACGATCGTGCCGATCGTGTGCCGGGGGTTCAGCGAGGAGTACGGGTCCTGGAAGATCATCTGCATGTCGCGGCGCATCGGGCGCATGGCGCCGACGCCGAGGTGCGTGATGTCCTTCCCCTCGAACTCGACCTTCCCCGCGGTGGGTTCGAGGAGCCGGGTGATCAGCCGGCCCATCGTCGACTTTCCGCAGCCGGACTCCCCGACGACGCCCAGGGTCTCGCCCGCGCGCACCTCGAAGTCGATCCCGTCGACGGCCTTCACCGCGCCGGCGCTGCGCTGCAGCATGCCCTTCTTGAGAGGGAAGTGCTTCTGCAGCCCGGTCACCTTGAGCAGCACCTCGCGGGAGGCGGCCTCCGCGACCGCCGCGCCGCCCCCGGCAGACCTCTGCGCCGGAACGTCCACGCCCTTGTCCTCGCTCGTCACGGCCTTGTCCTCGCTCACAGCTTGGGCGCAATCTCTTCGGTCCAGATACGCTCCCGCTGCTCCTGCGACATGTGGCAGGCCGCCCAGTGCCGGCTGCCGACCTCCTGCAGCTCGGGCCGTACGGTGCGGGTCACGTCGTCCTTGGGCACGTCCGCGTACGGGCAGCGCGGGTTGAAGGCGCAGCCCGACGGGATGTTGATGAGCGACGGCGGGGAGCCCTTGACCGGGATGAGCCGGTCGGTCTGGTCGCGGTCGAGACGCGGCATCGAGCCCAGCAGGCCCCAGGTGTAGGGGTGCCGGGGCTCGTAGAACACCTTCTCGGCCGGTCCGCGCTCGACGCAGCGCCCGCCGTACATCACGAGGATGTCGTCGGCGAGCTCCGCCACGACGCCCAGGTCGTGGGTGATGATGACGACCGCGGAGCCGAACTCCTTCTGCAGGTCCCGGATCAGGTCGAGGATCTGCGCCTGGACGGTCACGTCCAGCGCGGTCGTCGGCTCGTCGGCGATCAGCAGCTCGGGGTTGTTGACCAGCGACATGGCGATCATCGCGCGCTGGCGCATGCCGCCGGAGAACTCGTGCGGGTAGCTGTCGACGCGCTTGTCGGGCTGCGGGATGCCGACCCGGTCGAGCATCTCGACCGCCCGCTTGCGGGCGGTCTTCTTGTCCACGGTGTGATGGACGCGGTACGCCTCCACGATCTGCTTGCCGATCGTGTAGTACGGGTGCAGCGCGGACAGCGGGTCCTGGAAGATCATGGCCATGTCGCGGCCGCGCAGCTTGCGCACCTCGTCGGGGTCCGCGGACAGCAGCTCCTTGCCGTCCAGCCAGATCTCGCCGGAGACCTGCGCCTTGCGCTTGCCGTACTGGCCCGCGGTGTGCAGGCCCATGATGCCCAGCGACGTGACCGACTTGCCGGAGCCGGACTCGCCGACGATGCCGAGGGTCTTGCCCTTCTCCAGCTGGAAGTTGAGCCCGTCGACGGACTTGACCAGCCCGTCGTCGGTCGGGAAGTGCACCTTGAGGTCGCGCACTTCGAGGAAGGCGGTGGGAGCGGGCGAGCCCACCGGGGCGGGCTCGCCCAGCGCGGCACCGCTCTTGTGCAGTTCGGTCATCCCAGCCTCACTCGCGGGTCGATGACGGCGTACAGAATGTCGACGACGAGGTTGGCGACGGCGATCGCGAGAGCCGCGAACAGGGTGACGCCGAGGATCACCGGCAGGTCCTTGTTGCTGATGGCCTGGACCGCCGCGAGCCCGAGCCCCGGCAGGTTGAACGTGGATTCGGTGAGGACGGCGCCGCCGAGGAGCACACCGATGTCCAGGCCGAAGACGGTGAGGATCGGTGTCATCGCGGACCGCAGGGCGTGCCGGGTGATGACGGTTCCCTCCCCCAGCCCCTTGGCGCGGGCGGTGCGGATGTAGTCCTCGCCGAGCACTTCGAGCATGGTGGCTCTGGTGAGCCGGGCATACATCGCGGCGTTCAGGAAGGCGAGCACGATCCACGGCAGGATCAGCGTCTGGAACCAGGTGCCGATGCCGTCGTCCGTGGAGAGGTTGTCGGCGATGTGCACCCAGCCGAGGTTGTGCACGAAGAGGCCCATCGCGACCATGCCGGTGAAGAAGATCGGCAGCGAGACGCCGCCGAGGGCGGTGGTCATCGCGGCCCGGTCCCAGATGCTGCCGCGCCGGAGCGCGGACACCACACCGGTGGCGACGCCGCCGATGAGCCACAGGACGCAGGCTCCGGCGGCGAGCGCGCCGGTGACGGGCAGGGCGTCCTTGAGGGTGGTCCAGACCGGTACCTCGGTGCGGAAGGAGTAGCCGAAGCAGGGCGCGGCGCAGTGGGTGACGTCGTCACCGTTCGCGTAGTCGCGCCCCATCGGGATGCCCTTGACGAAGTCCCAGAACTGGACGAGGAGGGGGTCGTCGAGACCCAGTTTGATCCGGATGCCCGCGAGCTGCTCGGCACCCGTGGCCTTGCCGGCGAAGAGGACGGCGACGTCCTGACCCGCCCACTTGGGCAGCATGAAGAAGATGGTGAAGGTCGCGAGCAGTACGACGAGCACCATGATGACTACGGCGAACAGGCGCCGGATGAGATAAGCAAGCACTGTGCGCGGCCCGGCGGTGGCCGGGAACCCCTTGTGGGGGCTCCCGGCCACCGCCCCGGCCATCACCTGCCCTTCGGACTGGCGGGTTTCGGCGGCGGTGGGGCAGTCAACCGGGTTGACTGCAAATGCTGTTGACTAGAACAGCGACTACTTGACGACGCCGAGGGAGACGTAGTCGTAACGGCCGCTGTAGGCGTCGGACATGTAGACGTTCGTCAGCCGGTCGCCGCGCCAGGTGATGTTCTTCTCGTAGATGAAGGGCATCCAGTCGGCCTGGTCGAGGATCCGCTTGTCGAGAGCCTTGTAGATCTCGCCGGCCTTGACCGGGTCGGTCTCCGCGATCGCGTTGTCGAAGAGCTTGTCGATCTGCGGGTCCTTGAGCTGCGACTCGTTGTAGTTGCCGGTGTCCGACAGGAACCGGCTGTCCCACAGCGGCTGGCCGAAGCCCTGGCCGGACGGGAAGTCCGGGCCCCAGCCGCTCATCGTCATGCCGTAGCCGCGCTTCTTCACGACGGCCGGCGAACCGGTGATGCTGGAGGCCTCGGCGCCGTCGATCGGGTCGACCTCGACCTTGATGCCGACCTTGCCGAGCTGCTCCTGGAGCGCCTCGGCGGTGTCGACCTCACCCGGGTTGTTGTTGCGGGCGGTGAGCTTGGTCGAGAAGCCGTCGGCGTGACCGCACTGCTTCAGCTCGTCCTTGGCCTTGGCCGTGTCCGGCTTGCCCTTGCGGGCGAGAACGCCGTACGGGTCGTAGTCGCTGTGCCCCTTGATGGAGGTCGGCAGCGTGCTGTTGGCGATCTCGCCACCGGCGATCTCACCACCGCGGGTCTGCTGGAGGCTGGCGAAGTCCGTGGCGTAGAAGACGGCCTTGCGGCAGTGGACGTCGTCCAGCGGCTTGGCCGTGTGGACGAGCGCGACGTAGCGGACGAAGGACGTCAGCATGTTGTCGACGCTGGCCTTGTGGTCCTGGATGGCGGTGACGCGGCCGGACTGGGTCATGCCGGTGCCGTTGAGGTCGACGTCGTAGTCGCCCTCCATCAGCTTCTTGTCGTTCTCCTCCAGGTTGGCGGAGATCGTCACGGTGATCTTGTCCGGGAGCGCGGCGCGCACCGGGTCCGAGGACTTCTGCCACTTGTCGTTGCGGACGAGGACGATGTTCTTGCCCGGCTTGTACGACTCGAACTTGTACGGGCCCGAGGAGAACGGCCGCTGGGTGTACTTCGCCTTGCTGTCCTCCGACGCCTTCACGGGCGTGCCGGACGGCATGGCGAGGAACTGCTCGAAGTCACCGTTGGGCTTGGGCAGCTTGAAGATGACGGTGCTGTCGTCCGGCGTCTCGATCGCCTTCAGACCGAGCTTGTCCGGCGACGAGTCCTTGTAGGGGCCCTTGTACTCGCCCTTGGGGTCCAGCGTCTGCTTCAGGTACTGCGGCCCACCGGTGATGGTGTCCGTCGCCCAGATGCGCTCGATGCCGTACTTGACGTCCTTGGAGGTCAGCTTGGAGCCGTCCTCCCAGGTGATGCCGGGGCGCAGCTTGTACGTGTACGTCTTGCCGCCGTCCGAGATCACACCGGGACCGGTGGCGAGGTCGCCGACCAGCTTGGTGGAGGCGGCACCGGGCTTGGTGTCGTACGTGACCAGCTGGCGGGTGTAGAAGCGCATGAAGTCCCAGGCCATGCCGTAGTAGGCACGCTGGGGGTCGGCGGAGTCGAGGTCCTGCTTGCCGACCATCTTCAGCGTTCCACCCTTTTTGGTGGACGGGTTGGCGACCTTGTTGAACGCCGCGTTGAACCCGGCGGCCTTCGACTTGCCGTCGCCACTGTCGCCGTCGCCGCCGCCGCACGCCGTGGTGGTCATCAGCGCCGCGACCACGAGGGCCGCACCAGCGGTGAGCCGTCGTTTCGAGGTAACTGTGGACATTTTCTCGTAACCTCCGAGATCGCGGTCCCAGGCCGTTGCTTGCCGGAGAACCATGGGAAGAGCCACCTGACAGTGCGGCAGGGGCAAGTCGTGGGCTATCGGGTCCCCTTGGGGTCCAGGGCGTCGCGCAGCCCGTCCCCGAAGAGGTTGAAGGCCAGTACGGTGATGAAGATCGTCACGCCGGGAAAGACCATGAACATCGGGTCGTGCTCGTACGTCTCCAGGGCGTCGCGCAGCATGCCGCCCCAGGAGGCCGTGGGCGGCCGCACACCCGCGCCGAGGAAGCTGAGGGCCGCTTCGGTGAGGATGTTGGTGGGGATCATGAGCGTCGCGTAGACGGTGATCGGCGCCACCAGGTTCGGCAGCAGCTCGCGGAAGAGGATGTGCCCCCGCCCGCCGCCGAGACTGCGCGCCGCCTCCACGTACTCGCGCTCACGCAGCGAGAGCGTCTGGCCCCGGACGATGCGTCCCACGTACGGCCAGCCGAAGAAGCCGATGACGGCGACGAGTACGGCGATGCGCACCCCGCTGCCGGTGAGGCCGAGCAGGTCGTCGGGGAGGACCGAGACGAGGGAGATGATGAAGAGGAGCTGCGGGAAGGACAGCAGCACGTCCATGACCCGGCTGATCACCGCGTCCACCCAGCCGCCGAAGTAGCCGGCGATGATCCCGAAGAGCGTGCCGAGCGCCACCGCGACCAGGGCCGCCAGGAACGCCACGAGCAGCGAGATCCGGGCGCCGTAGACGATCCGGCTGAAGATGTCGCGCCCCTTGTTGGGCTCGACGCCGAAGAGGAAGTCGCCGCTCACGCCGCCGAGGGAGCCGGTGGGGAGATTGGTCAGCGGGTCGAGCTTGTCCTGGTGGAAGTCGTTCGGCGGGTGCCCCAGCAGGCCCACGATGAGGGGCGCGAAGACCGCCACCACGATCAGGACGAGGACAACGATGCCACCCGTCAGAGCGACCTTGTCCTGCTTGAGGCGGTTCCAGGCGATCTGCTTGAGGGAGCGCCCCTCGACCTTCTTCGCCCCGGAGTCGGCTGCGGGACCGCCGGTCGCGATCGGGTCCGCTTCCGTGGTCGGCTCGTGCAATGGTGCCGTCATCGTGGCAAGGACCCCTCTCAACCGGCGGTGGCCGGGCCGAACTGGCCGCTGTGGCGGCGCGGATCAGTCAGTCGTACACGGAGGCGGCAGGACGCCCTTGCTGCGGGAGTCTTCATTGCTGTTGCGCGAGGTAGCCATACCGTCAGGCGAATGGATGCCTAACCGTGATGCGGTCAGGGGTGTTCCGTTATCCGGACGGATGTGAACGCCCGCCGAACACTGGTCAGTTGAGGTGGAAGAGGGCATGCGGACAGATTCACCCCGCATTCACCATCAGACATCCCCAGCACGGAGATCCCGGACATGGGGAGCGGAACCGCGCAGGGGTCCGGGAAGCGCGCGGGAGCGCGGCCGCGCGGTAGGTGTCGGGAAAGCGGTCCGGAATTCGGGGAGTTGGTGCCGGACGAGTACGTTGCGTTCCGGGAATCAGGACCGTACGCATGCATTCCCTGCACACCCGGCACGTACACCTGCATTCCGGGCGCGAGGGGCGGACGCATGCCTGCCGGGAGGCTCCGGTACGTACAACTGCGCTGCCGGCAGGCTCAGTACGCGCCCTGCGGCGGGTAGCCGTAGCCGGCCACCGGCGCCGCCGGGGCGTGGGCCTCACGGTCGTAGAACGGGCGGGTGTTGGCGCGCAGCCACATCGCGACGGGGTCGTACTCGTCGGACATCGCGACCGTGGAGACGGGCAGCCCGTCCGGGACCGCGCCGATCGACTGCTGCATCATCGCCCGCACCGCGTCGACGGAGGTCTGGCTCGTGTCGTAGAGATCGAGGCCGATGGCGAGATACGGGACGCCCAGCGCGGGCTGCACCCAGGCGCGGCGCAGCGAACGGATCGCGGGGGTGTGATGGGCGTTCTGCGTGAGCAGGGCGTAGAACTGCGGGATCTCGATGGCGGGCTCGGTGAGCCGGAGCGGGCCCGCGGGCATCCGGTCGAGACCGGTGGCGATCCGGCGCAGGTCCAGCCAGGGGATGCCCACGCCGCCGCCCGGGGCGTGCGGGTTGAGCCAGATGCCCCAGCGGTCCGGGAAGAGGGCGCGGGCGATGTCGCGGCCGGTGACCAGCTCGTGGGCCCGGTTCCAGCCGCTGGCCGAGAGCTCCTGGGCGGACGTCACACAGGGGGCGTAGCCGAGGCCGTCGACCTCCATGTTCCCGTACTGGGCGTCGGGCGAGCCCGCCTGGCCGTGCCAGAGGAGCATCCAGATCCGGCCGTTCGCGAGGGCCTGCAGCAGCGCCTCGTACGCGTCGTAGCGCCCGGGCGTCACTTGGCGCAGCATGTGCTCGACCTGCCCGGCCGCCGCGGTGCCTGACGCACTCACCTGGTCCCGCCCCTCTTCGATCCACTGTGTCGGCCCGCCGCTCCCGGGGCACACGGGTGCGGCATGGTGCCGTGGCACCATGCCATCAAACCAGCTTATGCGCCGGTCCTGACACCGACTTGACGCCTCGGGCCGACGCGGTGATCCACTCCGGAGCGGTCCGCGGGCACCGTGCCGGGCGCTACCCGTCCGCGCGGCAGTAGAACGGCCGGATCCTCTCCCGCATCCAGTCGGCGACCGGGTCCTGCGCCACATCGAGCAGGACCAGGTTGACCGACCACGGCACCTCGACGCGGCCGAGCGCACGGCCGAGGGCGTCCATCGGGGCGTTGCGCCCGGCGCCCTCCCAGGTGGAGAGCTCGACACCGATGAAGAGGACGGGCTCGCCGCCCTCGATGCTGGCCAGGGTCCGGCGGGCGGTGAGCACGACAGCGCTCTCCTCGAATTCGCCGGCCGCCGCGGCGAGGAAGTCGACGGGCTCCTCCTTCCAGTCCGGCTCGTACAGCCGGACCCTGCCTCCGCCGGCCGGTCCGTCCAGCGGGGTGCGTCCGCCGCGGCAGAGCTCGGCCACGGCGGGCGGCGGCAGCGGCGTCCCGACGGCGCCGCCCGGGTTCACCGCCATACCGAGCTGCGGGGGCAGTCCGCGGGCGAACTCGCGGGCGGGCGCGACGGTGAAGGACATGGCGGCGCCGACACAGCTGAGGAACTGCTGCTCGGAGCTGAACACGGGAACGTACGCGGCGCCCTCGATCTCCAGCGTCGGCAGGTCCAGGTCGGGGGAATCGGGTCCGCCGCCGTTGGGCAGGGGCACCCAGACGTGGCTGCGCCCGAGCACCTCGACGAGCCGTCCGCCCGCCTCCGGGCTGCCCACCGAGGCCATCAGCACCTCTTCGAGCTCATTGGCGGGCCATCCGCCCTGCGGATGGGACTGGCCCTGTGCCGGAATGTCCACTGCTTCCCCTTCTTGCCCGAGCCTTCCGGCAGAAGGTTAACGTCCGGCTCCCGGGCCCCGCGGGTCCGCGAACCCGATCCGGGTCAGCAGACCCGCCGCCTCGCGGTCCAGCAGCACCGCCGAGGCGCACCCCGGCGGCAGCAGGCCGGTCTCGGTGTCCCGGAGCAGCCTTCCCACCGCCCTGCGGTGCCGGGCGAACGCGTACCCGGAGACGCCGCGCCCGCGCTCCCGCTGGCCCTCCCTCGCCGTCTGCGGCGTGACGTCGAGCAGGACGAGGTGGAGCACCCGGCCCCGGCGCCGCGCCGCACGGGCCAGCCAGCCGCGTACCCACGCCTGGGTTCCGCAGTCGTGGACGACGACGGACTCGCCGGAGCGCAGCACCCGCCACAGCCCCCCGTAGTGGGCGGCGCGGACGAGGGGGCGGTAGAGGGCGTACGGGAGTAACCGGGGCACGATCCGCGCCCAGTGGTCCCGGGTGTCCTGGGAGTCGATGGCGCGGGCCGTCGTCACCGCCCGCCGGATGAGCGTCGATTTGCCGCTGCCGGGCAGCCCGGAGACCACCACCAGGTCACCCGCCCCGAAGTGCAGGCTGCGCGGGCTGCGCCCGGCCCGGTCCCGGAGGTCCCGCACCACGGGCGCGGGCGGGCCGAGCGCATCGGCGGCCGGCGCCCCCGGTTGTGCGGGCATCGCGCCGTGCGCGACCCCCGCGGTCGTCGCGTACCGCTGCAACGTCATCGCCCCTCCCCCTGTCTGGTCACCCCACACATGCCCCTGAAGTGTAAAGAAAAGGTAATGCGGCACAACCGTCCACGCCGCAGATTCCCGTGAGGGACCGGGGCCCCACTCCGGCGCGATGCGTGCGATGATGACCCGGCCAACTGCATAAAGGCCGCTTGAATCCGCGCGGGAGAGTTCCGGTGACTACCTGTGCCGGGCGCCGAAGGAGCAAGTTCCTCCCTTGAATCTCTCAGGCCCCGTACCGCGTGGATGAGGCAGATCTGAAAAGCGGGCCGCTCCGCGGCCCCACCCAAGGTGCAAGCCGAACCCCTCAGGGGGCTCTCGGCGAACCTCTCAGGTTCCGATGACAGATGGGGAGGGACTGTCCTCGTCGTCATGCCCTGGGAGCCATATCCATGAGCACCGCCCCCCGTCTCACCGCCCTCGATGCCCTGCACCGTTCGCTGGGCGCGACCATGACCGACTTCGCGGGCTGGGACATGCCCCTGCGGTACGGCAGCGAGCGCGACGAGCACAACGCGGTCCGCACCAGGGCCGGCCTCTTCGACCTGTCGCACATGGGCGAGATCACCGTCACCGGCCCCGAGGCCGCGGCCTTCCTCAACTACGCGCTGGTCGGCAACATCGGCACCGTCGCCGTGGGCCGCGCCCGCTACACGATGATCTGCGCCGAGGACGGCGGCATCCTGGACGACCTGATCGTCTACCGGCTGGGTGACGACGAGTACATGGTCGTCGCCAACGCCGGCAACGCCCAGATCGTGCTGGACGCGCTGACCGCGCGGGCCGGCGGCTTCGACGCCGGCGTACGCGACGACCGCGACGCGTACGCACTGCTCGCCGTCCAGGGCCCCGAGTCCCCCGCCATCCTGGCCGCCGTCACCGACGCCGACCTGGACGGGCTGAAGTACTACGCCGGCCTGCCCGGCACGGTCGCCGGTGTCCCCGCGCTGATCGCCCGCACCGGCTACACCGGCGAGGACGGCTTCGAGCTGTTCGTCGCCCCCGTCCACGCCGAGCAGCTGTGGAAGGCCCTCACCGAGGCGGGCGCCTCCCGCGGCCTGATCCCGTGCGGGCTCTCCTGCCGCGACACGCTGCGCCTGGAGGCCGGCATGCCGCTCTACGGGCACGAGCTGACCACCGAGCTGACCCCGTTCGACGCCGGTCTCGGCCGCGTCGTGAAGTTCGAGAAGGAGGGCGACTTCGTCGGCCGCAAGGCGCTTGAGGCCGCCGCCGAGCGTGCCGAGACCGCCCCGCCCCGCAAGCTGGTCGGACTGATCGCCGAGGGCCGCCGCGTGCCCCGCGCCGGTTTCTCCGTCGTCGCCGTGGGCGGGACCGGCAGCGAGGTCGTCGGCGAGGTCACCTCGGGCGCCCCCTCGCCGACCCTGGGCAAGCCGATCGCCATCGCGTACGTGGACGCCGCGCACGCCACGCCCGGTACCGCAGGCATCGGAGTGGACATCCGGGGCAGCCACGAGCCGTACGAGGTCGTGGCGCTGCCGTTCTACAAGCGCCAGAAGTGACGTCGGCGCTCCCGAAGAAGTGACGCAGTCGCGTCTCACACCGTAAGACCACCGTTCATCAGCACTCCCCCGCGTACAGGAGAATTCAGGTCATGAGCAACCCCCAGCAGCTGCGTTACAGCAAGGAGCACGAGTGGCTGTCGGCCGTCGAGGACGGTGTGGCCACGATCGGTATCACCGAGTACGCGGCCAACGCCCTCGGCGATGTCGTCTACGCCCAGCTCCCCGAGGTCGGTGACACGGTGACCGCGGGCGAGACCTGCGGCGAGCTGGAGTCGACCAAGTCGGTGAGCGACCTGTACTCGCCGGTGACCGGTGAGGTCACCGCCGCGAACCAGGACGTCGTGGACGATCCGTCGCTGGTGAACTCCGCTCCGTTCGAGGGCGGCTGGCTGTTCAAGGTACGTGTGGCGGAGGAGCCGAAGGACCTGCTCTCCGCCGACGAGTACTCCGAGTTCTCCGGCAACTGAGACCCCAAGGGACCACCTGATGTCGCTTCTCAACTCATCCCTCCACGAGCTGGACCCGGACGTCGCCGCCGCTGTCGACGCCGAGCTCCACCGCCAGCAGTCCACCCTCGAAATGATCGCCTCGGAGAACTTCGCTCCGGTCGCGGTCATGGAGGCCCAGGGCTCCGTCCTCACCAACAAGTACGCCGAGGGCTACCCCGGCCGCCGCTACTACGGCGGTTGCGAGCACGTCGACGTCGTCGAGCAGATCGCCATCGACCGCATCAAGGCGCTGTTCGGCGCCGAGGCCGCGAACGTCCAGCCGCACTCCGGTGCGCAGGCCAACGCCGCCGCGATGTTCGCGCTGCTGAAGCCGGGCGACACGATCATGGGCCTGAACCTGGCCCACGGCGGTCACCTGACCCACGGCATGAAGATCAACTTCTCCGGCAAGCTCTACAACGTGGTCCCGTACCACGTCGACGAGACCGGCGTCGTGGACATGGCCGAGGTCGAGCGCCTGGCCAAGGAGTCCAAGCCGAAGCTGATCGTCGCCGGCTGGTCCGCCTACCCCCGCCAGCTGGACTTCGCCGCCTTCCGCCGCATCGCGGACGAGGTCGGCGCGTACCTGATGGTCGACATGGCGCACTTCGCGGGCCTGGTGGCCGCGGGTCTGCACCCCAACCCGGTGCCGCACGCCCATGTCGTCACGACCACCACGCACAAGACCCTCGGCGGTCCGCGCGGTGGCGTCATCCTGTCCACGCAGGAGCTGGCCAAGAAGATCAACTCGGCGGTCTTCCCGGGCCAGCAGGGTGGTCCGCTGGAGCACGTGATCGCCGCCAAGGCGGTCTCGTTCAAGGTCGCGGCGACCGAGGAGTTCAAGGAGCGCCAGCAGCGCACCCTGGACGGCGCCCGCATCCTCGCCGAGCGCCTGGTCCAGCCGGACGTCACCGAGGTCGGTGTCTCCGTGCTGTCCGGCGGTACGGACGTCCACCTGGTCCTCGTCGACCTGCGCAACTCCGAGCTGGACGGCCAGCAGGCCGAGGACCGGCTGCACGAGCTGGGCATCACGGTCAACCGGAACGCCATCCCGAACGACCCGCGGCCGCCGATGGTCACCTCGGGTCTGCGGATCGGTACGCCGGCCCTGGCGACCCGCGGTTTCCAGACCGAGGACTTCACCGAGGTCGCGGAGATCATCGCCGCCGCGCTCAAGCCGTCCTACGACGCGGACGCGCTGAAGGCCCGCGTCGTCGCGCTGGCCGAGAAGTTCCCGCTGTACCCCGGCCTGAAGTAGCCCGGCACACAGACCGTCCCGAAGTGGTCCGGGACGTAATTCGGGACACAGTTCGGCACCTTTCGGGCGGGGCACCGCGCACACTGTTCAGTGAGCGCGGTGCCCCATCCCTTGTCCCCGCTGCTCTTCGGACCGACCGGTCCGTACCGCATCACCCGGCAGACGACGACGTCTACCAACCCTGAGGAGTCTTCCGTGGCCATCTCGGTCTTCGACCTGTTCTCGATCGGCATCGGCCCGTCCAGCTCCCATACGGTCGGCCCGATGCGCGCCGCCCGCATGTTCGCGCGCCGGCTGAAGAACGAGGGCCTCATCGCCCACACCGCCTCCATACGCGCGGAGCTGTACGGCTCCCTCGGGGCGACCGGTCACGGCCACGGCACTCCCAAGGCGGTCCTGCTCGGCCTGGAGGGCGAGTCGCCCCGCACCGTCGACGTGGAATCCGCCGACGACCGGGTGGAACGCATCCGTACGACCGGCCGGATCAATCTGCTCGGCATGCACGAGATCGACTTCGACGCCGACGAGCAGCTGGTCCTGCACCGCCGCAAGGCCCTCCCGTACCACGCCAACGGCATGACGGTCTTCGCCTTCGACCGCGAGGGCGCCACACTGCTGGAGAAGACCTACTACTCCGTCGGCGGCGGCTTCGTCGTCGACGAGGACGCGGTGGGCGAGGACCGGATCGTCCTCGACGACACCGTGCTGAAGCACCCCTTCCGCACCGGCGACGAACTGCTGCGGCTCTCCGGGGAGACCGGCCTGTCGATCTCTTCCCTGATGCTGGAGAACGAGAAGGCCTGGCGCACCGAGGACGAGATCCGCTCGGGTCTGCTGGACATCTGGCGCGTCATGCAGGCCTGCGTCTCGCGCGGCATGTCCCGCGAGGGCATCCTGCCCGGCGGCCTCAAGGTCCGCCGCCGCGCCGCGAAAACCGCCCGCCAGCTGCGCGCCGAGGGCGACCCGCAGGCCCACGCGATGGAGTGGATCACCCTCTACGCGATGGCGGTCAACGAGGAGAACGCGGCGGGCGGGCGCGTCGTCACCGCGCCCACCAACGGCGCGGCGGGCATCATCCCGGCCGTGCTGCACTACTACATGAACTTCGCGGCCGGTGGAGCCACCGAGGCGGAGAAGGAGGACGGCGTCGTCCGCTTCCTGCTCGCCGCCGGAGCCATCGGCATGCTCTTCAAGGAGAACGCCTCCATCTCCGGCGCCGAGGTCGGCTGCCAGGGCGAGGTCGGCTCCGCCTGCTCGATGGCCGCGGGCGCCCTCGCCGAGGTCCTCGGCGGCACCCCCGAGCAGGTCGAGAACGCCGCCGAGATCGGCATGGAGCACAACCTCGGTCTGACCTGCGACCCGGTCGGCGGTCTCGTCCAGATCCCGTGCATCGAGCGCAACGGCATGGCCGCGGTCAAGGCCGTCACGGCGGCGAAGATGGCGCTGCGCGGCGACGGCAGCCACAAGGTCTCCCTGGACAAGGTCATCAAGACCATGAAGGAGACGGGCGCGGACATGAGCGTGAAGTACAAGGAGACCGCGCGGGGCGGGCTCGCGGTGAACATCATCGAGTGCTGAGCAGAAGCCTCTGATCAGGGGTTTCTTGCCCTTCGGCGCTGTCACGGGCTTCCCGCCCGCCCAGCGGGTCGTCCTTGGCGTCGGCGGGTTGCCGGACGACGCAGCGGAACGTGGAGTTACGGAGCGGCAGCTCGTGGATCAGGGTTCCCTCGTCGGTCAACGCGGCACTGAGGAGGTCGTGTTCGGCGGCGCTCTCGACGAGTGCGGCACGCTGGGCCTCGTCGAGGTCGGCAAACGTGCCGCGGACGATGACGCGGTAGGTACCGTCACTCATGGGTCGAGGGCTTTCCTTCGAGGGGGGCGGGTTCAGCCGTGGAATGCGCGCGGTTCTCGGCGAGCAGGGCTGCCAGCCCGTCGAGGAGACGTTCGAGACCGAAGGCGAATCGGTCCTCCATGGACGGAGCGGTGAGGTCGCCGGCCAGGGCGACGAGGTTCGGGAAGGTCGTTTCCGGCAGTCCGCGCAGCCGGTCGGCCGCCGCCCGAGCGACCTCGGAGCGGCTGGCGCCCTCGGTCTCGGACGCGGAGATGGGCGACTGCTCCTGGAGCACGAAGCCCTGGACGAAGGCGCCGAGAAGGTAGTTGGCCAGGGCGGCGTCGGCATCGGAGAATCCGGCTTCGCGCAGCCGGTCCAATTGCTCCTCCATGAGACGCAGCAGGTTCGGGCCGAGTGCGAGCCGCCCGGCGACGACCTTGGCGGAGTCGCGTTTGGCCAGCAGGTGCCGTCGGTAGCGCAGCGAGTACTCGCGAAGCTGCTCCCGCCAGTCGCCCTGCCTGGGTGGCGGCTCGGCATCAGCCATGAGCTCGTCGGTGAGCAGGTCCAGTAGCTGCTCCTTGTTGCGAACGTGCCAGTACAGGGAAGCCGCCTTCACCCCCAGTTCGGCGGCGACCTTGCGCATCGACAGCCCGGCGATGCCTTCACGTTCCAGCACGCGCAGGGCCGCCGCAACGAGCGTCTGACGGGTCAGTCCTGGCTGTGCAGCATCCTCAGCCGCGCCCTCGCGTACCACCGGCCACCTCCGTCGAAAGAAAACCGGTTTGCAATCTAACACCGTTAGGGGCACTCTGGCGGCTCCGAATGGTCGACTAACACTGTTAGGGAATGTGATGGAGGAGTTCACCTCCGGGCGCAAGCGGCTCGTGCTTGCCGCCTTGTGCGCCACGATGTTCATGGCGATGCTCGACAACGTCATCGTCAACAACGCCCTGCCCCGCATCGGGCAGCAGCTGCACGCCGGCGTCAGCGGACTGCAGTGGGTGGTCGAGGGCTACAGCCTGGTCTACGCCGCCCTCCTGCTCACCGGCGGTACGCTCGGCGACCGGTACGGCCGCAAGCGAATCTTCCTCATCGGGCTGGCGCTGTTCACGGCAGGATCCGCGGCGGCGGCGCTGTCCGGGTCGATCGGCCCGCTGATCGCCGCACGCATGCTGCAAGGACTCGGCGCGGCACTGCTCACACCGGGCAGCCTGTCGATTCTGCGGCACGTCTTCACCGACGAGAAGGAGCGGGCCCGTGCTGTCGGACTCTGGTCCGGTGTCTCCGCCCTGGGCCTGGCGATCGGCCCGGTCCTGGGCGGGCCGATGGTGGACGCGTTCGGGTGGGCCAGCGTGTTCTGGATCAACGTCCCGATCGGAGCGGCCGGGCTGCTGCTTGGAGTCCGAGCGCTCCCGGAGTTCGCAGGCCGGGCCAGGCGAGTGGACCTTCCGGGCCAGTTGCTCTCGGTGCTGGGCTTCGGCGCCCTGGTCTACGCACTCATCGAGGGACCGGCCCGCGGCTGGACCGACACCCGCGTCCTGGCCCTCGCAGCGGCGGCGGCAGTGGCCCTGCCGGCCTTCGTCGCGGTCGAACTCCGCACCACCGACCCCATGCTCGACCTGCACCTCTTCCGGGACCCGGTGCTCGGCGGAGCCGCGGTGAGCGGATTCATGATCAGCTTCGGCATGTTCGGTGCGTCGTTCTTCCTGCCCTTGCTCATGCAGGATGTGATGGGCTGGACACCATCGAGCGCGGGCCTGGCGGGGCTGCCCATGACCGCGATGATCGTCGTCGCCGCGCCGCTGTCCGGCATACTCACCACGCGCTGCGGTCCCCGGATTCCGCTGGTCACCGGCCTGACCCTGTGCGCCGTGGCCCTCGGCGGCCTCTCGCTCTACGGTGGCCACGCCCGCTACCCGGAGTATCTGTGGGTGCTGCTCGCCATGGGAATCGGCATGGGGATGACCTTCACACCGGTGTCCGTCACGGTCATGAAGCGTGTCCCCCTCGCCCAGGCCGGTATGGCCTCCGCGACCCTCAACATGCTGCGCGAGATCGGCGGCGTCGTCGGCGTCGCCGCCCTGGGAGCCGTCCTCACCAGCCGCCTGGCCGCCACGTTGGACAGATCGCTCGACCGGCTCGACGTTTCTCCCGGAACCCGCCGCGGCATCGCGGACTCGGTCGCCGGCGCGGGTGCGGGCAGAACCCAGGCCCTGCCCGCACCCGTCCATGACGCCGTGAACACCGCCTTCATCGAAGGGCTCCATCTGGCCTTGCGCTGCGGCGGCGCGGCCATGGCCACCGCAGCGGTGATCGTGGCCGTCCTCCTCCGCTCGGCATCGGGCCGGGCCACCGCACCCGCCGGCGAACCGGCACAGCAGGACGAACCGGCGTACCCGTAGGAAGGGAACAAGAATCTCCGACTCGCGTCACCGGCACCTGGTTCCGGAGCGTGCCTCTTCGATCAGGTCGTACGTTGTTGCGGCCATGGTGAGTCGGGGGATCCGACGGACGACGAATGGGCCGTGCCGGAGTCGTTGTCGCCGGTGAGCAACGACCGGCGCGGCCGGTGGCGGGATCACCGGCGACTCCGTGCAAGTCCTGGTACACCGCACCCGGAGAGTCCCGCTTCGATGTCCCGGCGGCGCCTGTCCCGCAGACGTCGTCCGGACAGAAGTCCTGGCGCTGACGGGGTCTCAGGACCTATGGGACGACGACAGTCAGCGATGTGTCAGTCAGCTGAAATCCGAGCTTCTCATAGACACGGCGGGCCGGATTCGCCTCGCTCACGGCGAGTGAGACCTCGGCCAGCCCGTCGGACGCGGCAACGCCGAGCACCCGACGCAGCAGATCGGCGCCAAGGCCCGCGTAGCGCGCTTCGGGCCGACGGAACACGTCCGCGACCCACGGCAGGCCGTCGCGGTCGGTGAGGATCGCCCCGGCGACCACACGGTCCGCCTCGTCCACCACCAGGGCACTGCACGGGAGGACCGGCCCGAGAACAGAGCCCGCCAGCATCGGTGCCAGAAGCTCGTTCAGCACTTCTTCGTCACTGCCGCGGTGATGGTCGGGGTGGTCGGGAGGAAAGGCGGCCCGCCAAGCCGGAAACACCGCATCCGCATCGAGACCGCAAGGAACGGCCCGGAGTCCGTCGCCCAGGGCACGCGACGACCAGTCGGCCGGTGGCGGACACGCGACCAAGTCCCTCCGCATCTCGTGGGCGTGCCTCATCACCCGGGCACCACGGCGCAGCAACTGCTCACCGAGTTCGACAGACCCCGAGACCGCCCATCCGGACATGTGGGAGACGATGGTTTCCACGGGGTCGGGACCGACCACTTCGGCCAGGTCCGCCCATGGGTGCCCCTCCCGAACACCCTGCAGATACGTCAGGACCGGCACGCCCTCCCCATTGGTCAGGGTCTGGCGCTGCTCGTCGTTCTCAGTCACTCTTCGTCCTTGATAGATCACGTGTATCTCAGCGCAGGCATTGTGCAATTGGGTGTCCACTGCCGCAACAGGATTTCCGCAGTTCAGGACGTCCGCTGTTGCCCCGCTCAGAACCCCGGTTCTGTGGGCGAGAGTGATCAGGTAACGTTCGCCGCAGCCCCTCATGTGGCGCTATCTGACTGAACTCCCCCAGGGCCGGAAGGCAGCAAGGGTAGGTCGGCTCTGGCGGGTGCGTGGGGGGCGTTTGCGTTCCGTTCGCCCGGCCGGACACGCGATCCGGTCAGGGCGGTCGACGGGGCCGGGTATGGGGAGGGGCACCCCGCGATCGCTGGTGCCCCTCCCCATACCCGGAAAAGATCTTCAGACCGGCAACGTCATGGCGTTCAGCCCATGAACTTCTTGAACTCGTCGGGCAGCTCGAAGTTCTTGTCGTCCTGCGCCGGCAGACCGAACGCGCCGCCCTGCGCGGCCTGCT